>NZ_JAMYSV010000011.1:0-171737 GCF_040322115.1 Mesorhizobium sp. M0195
CACGGCATCAACACCTCCCGGCAAAAACCGAAAAGTGTTACCTATGTGTCCGGTACAAATCGTCACCTATGTCTCGGGCCGCTCACACCTGCTGCCATTGCCCGCCAGTGCGCACGAAAGCTCGGCCGCGAGCTCCGGCAGCAACGGCAATTCGACGACCACCGGCTGGCTGCGCACCTTGCTTTTGTCTGTCTTGCACGGCTTGATCCGGATCCACTTCTCCACGGGTCGGACTGCCCAGTGCGGCAAAAGGGCGGCTGCGGCGTGAAAATAGGACAGGAGAAGAGGCCGATCTGGTCCGCGTTCTGCGCAGAGGGTGAGCGTGTGCCATAGACCAAGCGAGTGACGTTCGTTCAACCCACCGGCTGGACCGAGCGGGCCGTCGCCTGAGTAGCACTCACCGTGTCCGTCGTAACCGAGGACTTTTGTCGGATAGCGCACTGGCTTCATGCGGTCTTGACGTCGAAAATCGGCCTTCACATATTTCCCGCAGGTCGCTGCCGATTGCTGGGGCGACCATCCTCAACCACCTGAAATCGTTCAAAGATTGGAGGTTTCGATGAGCGAGAGAGCATTTGAGAGTCCCGTGTTCGTGAGAGCCGCGGAAGGTCTCATTCAAGA
This sequence comes from Mesorhizobium sp. M0195, assembly GCF_040322115.1. NCBI lineage: Bacteria > Pseudomonadati > Pseudomonadota > Alphaproteobacteria > Hyphomicrobiales > Phyllobacteriaceae > Mesorhizobium > Mesorhizobium sp. M0195. Next base: position 622 of record NZ_JAMYSV010000011.1, read on the forward strand.
GATCGCCTGTCTTGAGGATGCTTTCGATTTTCTCGACGAATGGCCGAAGCAATCGGCGAGGCGTGATCTACGAAACGGCAAAGCGTGCGTGTCACCGCGCCTTCGATGGCTTCGCTGACTAGATGGGGTAACGGACCGCCAAGCAGGCCGCGAGCGGAGCGCGCCACCCAAGCGCCGTAGCAAAGTGAGCCGCCCGCTTAGCGGCCCATTACCCCGCCTAGGTAAGACGTGGCGCCGCGAGCGCCGATGGAGTAATCTTGCCCCATCAGTTCTCGGGAGTAAGAGCCATGAACGCAGTTCCTCGATGGCGGCTCGCAGGCGACTGGTTCGACATCTGCAGCTGCGACATCCCTTGTCCTTGCGAATTTGCACAGCGGCCGACCGGCAATCACTGCCAGGGCGTGCTCGCCTGGCACGTGCGTGAGGGCCAATACGGTGACGTGAAGCTCGACGGCCTGACGCTGGTGGCGCTCGGAGAGTTCGAAGGCAATCTCTGGGCCGGCGAGGCAAAGGCCGTCATGGGCATGTACCTTGATGAGAAGGCCAACGAGAAGCAGCGCGAGGCGCTGCAGACCATCTTCGGCGGGCAGGCCGGCGGCTGGCCGGCGGGCTTTGCCGCCAACATTGGCGAAATGCGCGGCATGGAGTTTGTGCCGATCGCCTTCGAGGTGGCGGGCGACCTCGCCACCTGGCGGGTCGAGATCCCTGGCCGCGTCGTCGGGCGTGCGGAAGCGCTTTCGGGGCCGACTACCCCACCCGGCAAACGCGTGCAGACGATCAACCCACCGGGCTCCGAGGTCGGTCCCGGCCAGGTTGCCACCTGGGGCCGTTCCGTCGAGGTCAGCACCAAGGGCTTCGGCCTCGACTGGACGGGCACTGCCCGCTCGAGCAAGCACATACCGTTCGAGTGGACCGGCCCGAGCTAAGGCGGTGGCAGACCCACGCGCCATCGGCCGGTTCTCCTTGCCGCCGCTTGTCAGAAGGCTGGGCGGCGTGCCACTCGGCCTGCTTGCTTCCCTCGCGCTGCTGACGGCGGCAGCCTGGGCGGTGACGCTCTACCAAACCCTCAGCATGAACATGCCGATGGGCATTGCCGTGCGCGGCCGGATGGGAGGCGTGGAGGGTATGGCCGGCATGGCGATGGGCGGCATCGCCGCCGAGCCTTGGTCGATCGGCAACGCCGCCGTGTTTCTCGCGGTATGGACCGTGATGATGGCGGCGATGATGCTGCCTGCTGCTGCGCCGATGATCTTCATGTTCGCGTCGGCACAGTCAAGGCGCGAACGCCGCGTTGCAGTTCCGACCTGGATCTTCGTCGCCGGCTATATCCTCGTCTGGGCTGGAGCCGGCTTTCTAGTGTATGCGCTGGTCCAGCTCGGCAGCGATATCGCGATGAGCTTCGATCCGCCTCAGCGTTCGCGTTGGGCGCAGCTCGCGCTCGGCGCCACGCTCGCAGCGGCTGGGCTCTACCAGTTCACGGCGGCCAAGCACATCTGCCTCGGGCACTGCCGCTCGCCACTGGCCTTCATTGCCGAGCACTGGCGCGACGGGCGGATCGGCGCCCTTCGCATGGGGCTGCGGCACGGCCTGTACTGCCTCGGCTGCTGCTGGGCGTTGTTTGCCGTTCTGGTCGCGGCCGGTGTCATGAGCCTCGCCTGGATGCTGCTTTTGACGCTGGTCGTCTTCGTCGAGAAGCTGTTGCCGCGCGGCCGCCGCTTCGAGGCGACGGTGGGGATCGCGTTGCTCGCACTCGGCATCGCGGTGGCGAGCGGCGCGGTGGCGATGCCATGGATGGCAGGGTAGCGCCGACGACGGCTCGACCCGACATTAACGGTGTCGGCAAGGAAGCGGGCCGAAGGGAAAATCGTCTCTCCGTCGCGGGTGACCACCTCGAAGAGCCCGCCATGGATGTGCATGGCGTGGGATGAAGCCGTTGTTGGTGCCGATGAAACGCACTTTCAGGGTCTCGCCGACCTTCACGCGGATCGTCTCTGGCGCGAGCCGCTGGAGTGGAGCTTTCTCGCCATCGGCACTTCGGCAAGTCCAGCCCGATAAGTCCTCCTGGCGACCGCTATCAGGCGCCACGTCTGCCGCCGCCAAGGCCAATCCCGTTTTACGAATCGGAGCCTGATATATCCCAGGCGCCGACACCGTTTCCCGCCATTCCCTGGAACAGATCATCCGCTTGCGCCGGTGAAAGGTTCGTGTCGGTGGCGACCCACCAGGTGAGGACCGCAAGAAATGCGCCGGCGATGAACTGGACGGCGAATTCGACGGGCACTCCACCTCCACCGACCCGCTTTCCGACAAGTTCTGCTCGGACGGCGCGCCGGATACGCTCGCGCAATTCGTCATGGATCGTGTCGCCGCTGCTCGCAAGCAGCGCGTGGTGAAGCGACCGGAACGCAAGTGCGTGTTCGAACATGGGAAGGCTAAACGCAAACAGGCGAGCACCAATCTCCTGACTTGCCGACATGCGCCCACGGCTTAGCGACCCCAGATGCGCCTCGATGGTCGCGCTGCGTAGAGCATCCTTGTCTGCGTAGTGGGTATAGAAGGTCGACCTGCCGACATTTGCTCTCTGACAAATGTCGTCGACCGTGATGGCCGCATATGCGTGCTCCGGGATCAGGGCAATAAGCGCATCCTGCAGCAGCGCGCGCGTCCGCGCGACGCGGCGATCGATGGTGTTTGAGTCGCTCGTTCGGTCGATTTTTTATGGTCATCGCCACGTTCGGCGCCTGCTTCTGGACATTCAAAGGTCTGGTGTCCGGAATCTCATGCTGGACATTGTGTCCAGTATGATACGCCAAGTCCAGAAGCTCAAATCGTATATTGGACAGGCCGCAACGGAAGGTCGCCGACATGCACTTATCTGGTCACCGCGCCGGCAACGGACGGCATTCGCGCAAGGGCGTGATCGCGATGGCCCTGCTTGCCAAACTGTCGCTCGTCGCCGGCTTCCTCTTTCTGGGCAATTTTGGCATGGGCTACATCGGCGCCGGCGCCTGGGTGGCGGCGTTCCACGGCCTTATCCTAGCGGCAATCGCGATCGTATTGCTCTGGGGCTTCCTTTCTCGCATAGGCCTCGGCGGAAAAGGCACGCACGGCGCGAGCGACAGGGGGATCGGCATCGTCCTGCACCGGGCGGCGGGCTATGACTGGCTTGCGCGCGTTCTGACCCTCGGCCGCGAGGGGCGGTTTCGCGAGCACATGCTTCGCTTGGCGAAGCTCCGGCCCGGCGAAGCGGTGCTTGATGTCGCCTGCGGGACGGGAACCCTTGCGATTGCCGCGAAGCGGCTAGTGGGTTCTGATGGAGGCGTCACGGGCGTCGATGCTTCGGCTGAAATGATCGAGAGGGCGCGCGCCAAGGCCAAAAGGTCTGGCCTCGATCTGACTTTCGTCAACGGGACGGCGCAGAAGCTTCCCTTCAAGGACGCGCAGTTCGACATTGTGATCGGCACGCTGATGCTGCATCATCTGTCGAAGCCCGTTCGATCGGCCTTCGTCCGCGAGGCAGCACGCGTCTTGAAGCCCACTGGCCGGCTGTTGCTTATCGATTTCGGCAGGCCGGTACGCAAGTCCAGATTGCCGAGACTTCATCGACATGGTCACGTGGACATGAATGGGATCGCCTCGTTGTTGACCGAGAGCGGATTCAAGGTCGGCGCCGTCGGAACCAAGAACCTGAACTATGTTCGCGCGACGACGGACAAGGTCCGATCAGCGTGACCGAGGCATGCGATAGCCGCCAGAACTAAGCGTCGCCCCGAAAAGTCACGCGACATGGAGCCCGGGACTCGAAGGCATTGCAGTCTGGCGGGTCGTGCGAACTGAGCGCCGGCCTTGCCGACTCGTGGCAGGGTCGTCGACGTGGGTCGTGACGGCAAGCCCCTGATCCGCATGTCGTTGCTGATCTCGGCCGAAGCCCGCCGCGGCGGCCAACGTCTCGGCGCTTCAATCGGTCAGCGTTGTAGATATTTGACGAGCGCTGCGATCGCGAGCACGAGGGCGACCAACACCAGGATCCAGATGAGGCCCATCCCACTCATCAACCACATGCCCCCTGACCCATCCATCATGGAAATGATCCTCTAGCGCGAAGGCTGAGTTCGCCGCCCACGATTGGCGAGTGCAAGCTAAGTTAAGTCGCCGGCAACCTCCGCCAAGACAACGGTGATTCCGGTTACAGAACGGGGAAAGATGCATACTCCGGCAGCTCTACATTCCCCCGCCGCAGCCGTCGGACAGGTCCCATACGTTCACAATTTGCCTGCCGTCAAATCCGTGTTCGTGGATCAGGTATTTCGCCAGTCCGCCATACACTCTCCAGCGCCAGCACGGGCAGCAGCAGGGGCCCTTCTCCTCGGAATTGGCCATCGCGTAATCGTAGGCCTTCTGCTCGTCCCCGGTGAGCTTCAGATCGTAGTAAGGCAGCATCTGCTGCGCGGTCGCCGCCGGTATGTCGTACGGGTCGCTGGGGATCATCGGGATGGCGCGATATTGGGTAAGCCCATTTACCTGCTCGCGAGCGTTTCAGTTCCATCGGGCTGCAGCACGAGCCCTTGATGCGCGCCATCGCGGGCATGGTCGCGATCGACTCGGTAAACTTGGCCGAGCAGGTGCTGTTGCCGCTCTCGCTGAGATCTTTGAAACGTTTGGTCAATTCGGGATCGTCGGCAGCGATTGCCAAATCCGGTCCGAGAAAGCCTGCAGCCGTGGCGGCGCCGAAGACGCCGAGAATGACCGTGCGTCGATTTGGGGTCCTTGTCATTTGCCGCTCCTCGCCTGCTCGATGAGCTTCTTCAGCGTCGCAAGATCGGTGGCGCCGGGAAAAATCTGGTCGCCGGCGATAAATCCCGGCGTTCCCGTTATTCTCAGCGCCTGGGCCAGTTCCATGTTGCGGTCGATCAGCGCCTGGATGTCCGGCTGCCGCATATCGCCCTTCATGCGCTCGACGTCCAGCCCGGCCTCGGCGGCGATCTTGAGGACGGCCGCCTCGGTCACCCTTGTCTTGGACCCATAGAGCGACTTGTGAAACGCTGTGTATTTGCCCTGCTTGTCGGCGGCGAGCGCCGCCTTGGCCGCGAACACCGAATCTGGGCCGAGGATGGGGAATTCCTTGTAGACGATCCTGAGTTGCGGATCGTCGGCCGCAGCCTGTTCCATGACCGGCGCCATCTGCCTGCAATAGGGGCAATTATAGTCGAAGAACTCGACCAGGGTAACGTTGCCCTCGGCGTTGCCGCCGACTGGACTTTGCTTGTCACGGAAGATGTCGTCCGCGCGCGCCTTGAGCACCTGCCTGGCCTGGGCTGCATCTGCTTCACGCTGGCGCTGGTCCAGGCTTTTCAGCGCCTGCACGAGAACCTCCGGATGCGCCAGGATATAGTCGTGTATCCGCTGGTCGAACTGATCCTGGGACATTTCGCCTGCAGCATTCGCCTGTATGGCTTGAAAGCCCGGATTGAGCAGGAACCATCCTGTCAGGCCGGCAAAGAGCAGGGCGCGGGCGATGCCGCTGCAATACCTGGCTGCATCTCTTGGCTTGGTGAACATGCGCGTCTCCCTTTCTTGTCGTCGAGAATGTCGGTGCCTCTCCGTCAAAAGAGGCTCTTCAATTTTGCCAGCCAGCCTTCGTCCCGTTCGTGGTGCGTGCGCTCGACATTGTTGGTGAGCGCGTTGACGAAGGTGACGAGATTGACGGGCGCGAAGTTCAGGCCGTGGAAATTCGCCCGCCAGCGACCCTCCTTGTCGATCACATGCGTGACGATCCCGTGCATCTGGTAGCCATCATTGGTCAGGCTGAATTTGTGACCGAAGGCTTCCGCCAGATTGCGGGTCATATCCTCCGGCTGGCCCGGGGCAGTGGTCAGGAACAGCCAGTTGACAGGGTCGAGCCCATGCGCCGGTCCATAGGCATTGAGCACATCGGGCTTGTCCTTTGTGGGATCGGTGGTGATCGTCACGAAGGTGACCTGATCCTTCATCGGCGTGCTATTCACCATCTTCTGGATCTCGGCGATCTTCTCGGCATGCAGCGGGCAGACGTCCGGGCACAATGTGTAGATGAAATGGAGGACGACGACCTTGCCGATGAGGTCGGCCGGCCGCACGATGCGACCGTCGGCGGTGCGCAGCGTGAAATCGGGCGTTGGCCTGTCGATCTGCTGGAAATATTTCTCGTCGTTCTGCAGCATGGCGTCGACTTCGTCCATTGAATGCGCCCGCGCTCCATGCGTGAAGCCGGCGATCACCGCGGTGAAGACGATCAGGCCGCACAACAGACGCATCCATTCGTTCCAGGCGGATGAAACGTCCCGAACGGTCGGCTCCCGGTTTCTGGCAAGCATCAGCCTTTTCCTTTCGGGCTAGCGGCAATACGGCTGCGGATGAAATCGACCATGTTGGGAGAATCCCATTCAGCCGGCCCGATCAGCCGGCCGATCTCCTTGCCGTCGCGGTTGATAAGCACGGTCATCGGCAGGCCCACCGCGCCGAGCGTGAACATGACTTTGGCCGAGGTATCGATGTTCAGCGCAAGGTGTGTAACGCCGGTCTCGGCGAAGAATTTCTTCACGGCGTCGGGACCCTTCCGGTCCATCGACAGCGCGACGACCTCGAAATCCGGTCCGCCGAGCTTGGCCTGCAGCCGGTCAAGCGTCGGCATTTCCTTGCGGCAGGGCGCGCACCATGTCGCCCAGATGTTGAGCAGAACCACCTTACCGGAGAAATCGGCGAGCGTTTTCGGCTTGCCGGTGCCGTCCTCGAAGCTGATTTCCGGCACGGCGGCGGGCGTATCGAGCAGTGTGAAGTTCTCAGGTGCCCCCGCTGCCACGGAGGGCGGCGGAAACGCCAGCAGGGAGCAGACAAGGAAGATAGCCCATTTGCACTTGATCACGGTGCGCTCACTCGGTCGCATAGACGGTCGGCCCCTTGCCGTCCTTGGTGAAGGCGTAGATCGTCCAGGTCTCGGACTTCTCGCCGCCCATGCCGGGCGCGCCTGCCGGCATGCCGGCCAGCGTGATGCCGCTAATGGCTGGCCGCTCGGTCAACAGCTTCTCGACGATTTCGACTGGCACAAGGCCGTCGACGACATAGCCGTCGACCATCAGTGTATGGCAGCCCTCAAGGTCCGCCGGCACGCCGGCATCGCTGCTGATTTGAGAGAGATTGTTGACCGGCTTGATATCGACCTTGAAGCCATTGTGCTCAAGATAGTTGGCGTAGGATTCACAGCAGCTGCATTGCGGGTTCTTGTACATGACGGCGTTGATCGTTGCGGCGAAGGCGGGCAGCGGCGTTGCGATCAGCAGGGACAGTGCGGCAAGGCGGTAGGTCAGTTTCATTGCAGTTCTCCTTGGTTGGATAAAACTTTCAGGTCACGCGGAACACTGTCATCAGGCCGGCCATCTGGTGATCGGCGACATGGCAGTGCAGCATCCAGTCACCGGGATTGTCGGCAACGAAGGCGCATTCGATCGTGTCCTTGGGGGCGAGCAGCACCGTGTCCTGCCATTGGCGGTGCGGTACCGGCAAGCCGTTGCGCGAAAGCACCGACAGGCTGAAGCCGTGAACGTGCATGGGGTGCCACCAGGCGGTTTCGTTGCGCACAGTGAGGTGGCAAGTCACGCCGCGTTTGAGCGTAAACTGCGGCGCCATGCCGGCATCGCCATCGCCGGTCATCGACATGCCGTTGATTGCCCAGGCGGCGGCGCCGTTCATGCCGGGCATCGCCATGCCCATCATGCCGCCGACGCCGGCCAGCTTGCCGCCGCCCATCATGCCGCCTTGCAGGACGATCTCATGCCGTTCAGCCTTGGCCAGGTCGGGGGCCGGCAGCGGATTGGCGGGCAGGCGACGCGGAGCATCGAGAAGATGGTGGCGCAGCGGCGGCGCCTTGTCATAGGCAAGCGTTGTCAGCGTGTAGACGAGGCCGTCATAGAAGTCATCGACCACGGCGTGCCTGCTGCCGGGACCACCCTGCATGTCGAGCATAATGTCGATGCGCATGGCCGGCGCCAGCACCAGGCGGCCGTCTTCCGGTTCATGCGGGTCGCAGGGCTGGCCGTCGACCGCGACGATCACCGGACGGTGACCCTCGAAGCGCAGCGCCACCATGCGGGCAAGGCAGGCATTGGCGAGCCGCAGTCTGACGCGCTCACCTGCCGTCACGCTCAGGTCGGCCGGCGCCGCGCCGTTGATGGTGACGGCATTGCCGACGCGGCCCGACATCGACGCATCCATCATGCTGCCGAAGCCGCCGGCGATCTGGCCGTCACTGGTGAGCCGCCAGTCCTGCAGCAGCCAGAGGAGATCGCGGTCGGCGGCGACGGGCTCCCGTTCCTCAACGATCAGCGGGCCGGCGAGTCCACGGCCGATCTGTACCAGGCTGTCGGCATGCGAATGGTACCAGAAGGTGCCGGCATCTGGCGGCGTGAACTCATAGACGAAGTTCTCGCCCGGTCCGATCGGCCTCTGGGTCAGGTCCGGCACGCCGTCCATGGCGTTCGGCAAACGGATGCCATGCCAATGGACGGCCGTGTCTTCGTCTAGTCCGTTCTCGACAGTGATGCGGACCGGCTGGCCCTGCCGCAGGCGCAATGTTGGGCCGGGGGTGGTGCCGCTATAGGTCCAGACTGCGGTAGACGGACCGTCGGCGCCATTGAGCAGCGCCTGGCCCGGGCCGACCTTGATCCGGCGCTCGTCCTCGGTCGAGGCGCGTGCAGGACGCAGCGAGCAGGACACGGCAGCGCCCGCCGCCGCCGCAAAAAACCCGCGGCGCGATATCGAATGACTGAAATCGTATTTCACCCTGCTAGCCCTTTGCGATCTCGATCGATGGCGAGCCACTCGGCATCGAACTGGAATGCTGTATGCGCCCGCGCGCGCAACGATGCGCAACACAGGCGATCAGGCGCCGGGAATCAGCCGCGTCACGGCTGAAACGGCGTCAAGCGCTGAGTCGGGGAGGGTATGGGTCGGGTAGGGAACTTCGTCCCTGCAGGAACGGGGCAGCTTGCGTCGATGGCTGCTGCACGTGGAGAACTGCCGTCACCGCGAGGTCTTGCGGCAGCACCGCCAGCACCGGTGCGATGCAGGTCGGCGGACAATGCATCGGGTTGCCACTGTCGCCGATGTCTTTGAGGCACGCCCTGCAGTCGCCGTTCATGGAAGCACCGGCCAAAGTGCCTGTGCTGGCACCGGTGGACATCGCCATAGCGTCCGCCATCTTGGCCGACATGACGCTGGCCTGAGCGGCAGACAGGCTGAACCCGGCGGTCAGGAAGACCGCTATTAGCATGACGAGGAGATGCTTTGGCGACAGCCGGGCCATCATCCGCCTACGCTGGCCGCAAAATGCAGCTTTTGCAAGTCCCCGATGCTGCGACATCAAGACTTACGCGATAAGCTCCGGATTGGCTTCGGTGAATTCAGCGTGCGGAACGAATGATGGCTAGTTCCTTCATCGCGAAGGGCCCGGTCGATCAGCACGAAATAGGGCGGTGGTCCAAGCACCGTGATCTGGCCGGCCGAGGTGATGCTGATCAGCAGGCGGCACCCCGACGCGAAAAGCTGCTCGGCGACCGGCACGGCGAACGAGGAGCCGACCGCACAGCCAAATGATGCCAAGCGTCTGGCCATCCAGTTCGAACTCGTGAAGGACGGTATGATAGCAGGCCCAGCCCGACGATGGGCGGGCGCGGCCTTCTTTGCGCAACCGGCGCACTATGTCGCCGTCCGGATCAAGGACACACACAGAAGGCATGCGTTCCGGCGACAGGCCTTTTTGCCGCCGCGCCTCGCGAAGCATGTTTCAACCTGAAACACGGACTCGGCCGAATAGTCCTTCAGCTCAAGCAGCGGTGATCGCGGAACTGGTGGCGTCATGTTGTTCGATCGAAAACTTTTGGCTGCGGGACCACTCAGGCCGCTGCCTCAATTGGAAGGCCTGCGGCCTTCCAATCGGGATACCCGTCCTCGAGCCGGTGAGCGACATACCCTCGCGCCCGCAGTGCCGCGACAGCCTCGAACGAGAGAACGCAATAACGGCCGCGGCAATAGGCAATGACCTCGCGGTTCGCGGGAAGTTCCGCCAGCCGGTTTTCAAGTTCAGCGAACGGGATGTTGAGCGCCCCCGGTAGATGTCCGAGCGCGAATTCGTCCTCCGACCGGACATCGAGAACCGTGACAAGGCCATCACGCAACCTTGAGACAAGCTCTTCACGCGACACAGCCTCCAAGGCGTCGCGAGCCTGGAAATAGTCGGTCATGACGCGGTTGACCTCGGCGACGTTCCGCTCGCCCACGCGCCCCAGAGCCTTCATTAATTCAACCACCAGAACATCTCCTGAAAGGCGATAGAGCATATGCTTGCCATGCCGCTCGGCCTCGACAAGTCGCGCGCGTCGAAGGATTTGAAGGTGGCGCGAGGCGTTGGCAAAGTTGAGGCCGGCCCGAGCCGCTAGTCCTTCGACGCTGCGTTCACCCTGTGCGAGGTGCTCCAGCAATTCCAGCCGGTGCGCATGCCCGAGCGCCTGAGCCACCTCGGCAAGGCTGGCGAAAATCGCCTGTTTTGGTCCAACGCTTGACACGACTGTTCCTCGGTGAAACATTCAGCAGAATAATTGAATATTACCGCAGGCGAGGTAGGGAGCGCAAGCCATGATCCTCCGTCAATTCCTCCATTCCGATCCCGTCGCCGCATCCTACCTGTTCGGATGTGGTGGAAAATCGGCCGCTGCGGTGGTCGATCCGGTCGGTGACATTGCGCCTTACCTTAGGGTCGCCGAGGCGACGGGCATGCGCATCCTCTATGTGGTCGACACGCACATCCATGCCGACCACATTTCCGTCGGGCGGGCGCTCGCTGCAGCGTCCGGCGCGGAATACCTGCTCTTCGAAGGCGCGGAGGCCGGATTCCCGTTTCTGCGCGCCAAGGACGGTGACGTGCTCGAGCTCGGCAATATGACGATGGCCGTCATGCACACGCCCGGGCATACGCCGGAGCACATTTCGCTTTTGGTCACCGATCGGACACGCGCGAGCGAGCCGTGGTTCGCGCTGACAGGCCACACGCTGATGGTTGGCGATCTCGGGCGAACCGAACTGGCAACCGACGCCGAGGCCGGGGCGCGGACGCTGTTTTCCAGCGTGCGCCGTTTCAAGCAACTGCCGGATCACGTCGAGGTGCTGCCCGGCGCATATTCCGGCTCGGTCTGCGGGCGCTCGCTCAGCGGCAAGCCGACATCGACGATTGGCTTCGAGAGGCGCTTCAACAAAGCATTCCGCATTGAGGACGAGGGCACCTTCGTCGCCACGATGGTCGCCGACACACCACCCCCGCCGCCGGATGCGGCGCGCAACCGAGCCACCAATGCCGGGTTGGTCGCCGCGGCCTGACCGATGGGCGTTTCGCGGTCAGCAGGCTCGACTGTCAGACTTGGGCTTAGGGAAAACTGGCGGCAGTTTGCTCTCCTGATGCTGGTGAATGCTTTTGTCGGCGGCATGGTCGGGATCGAGCGAACGGTCGTGCCGCTCATCGGATCGGAAGAGTTCGGCATCACGTCAACGACACTTGTCGTCTCCTTCATCGTGAGCTTCGGCGTGGTCAAGGCGCTTGCCAATCTCGTCTCCGGCCAACTCGCCGATAGCTGGGGACGCAAGCGCGTTCTCGTCCTCGGCTGGCTTGTCGGCTTGCCGGTTCCGTTCATGATCATCTGGGCTCCGAGCTGGGGATGGGTGATTGCGGCCAATGCACTGCTCGGCATCAATCAGGGACTGGCCTGGTCGATGACTGTGGTCATGAAGGTCGATCTCGTCGGTCCGAAATCACGTGGCCTTGCAGTCGGCCTCAATGAATTTGCCGGCTATCTCGCCGTCGGCGTAACGGCATTCCTCACGGGCTATCTCGCTTCGCGATGCGGCCTGCGCCCGGTGCCCATCTATCTCGGGATCGGCTACGCCATCGTCGGCACCGTATTGTCGGTGCTGCTAATCCGTGACACGCGCGACCACCTCCGGTTGGAAACATCCGCTCACGCAATGCAATCCGTGCCGATCAGTTTCCGGGAGGTGTTTGCGCTGACCTCGTTCCGGAATCGCAATCTGTTCGCGGCTTCGCAAGCCGGCCTCGTCAACAACCTCAACGACGGCATGAGCTGGGGTATTTTCCCATTGTTCTTCGTGTCCTTCGGACTTGGCATCGAGCGCATCGGCATCCTGAAGGCGGTCTATCCTGCAACATGGGGAATCCTGCAGGTCGTCACCGGCCCCTTGAGCGATCGCTGGGGCCGCAAGGGCCTGATCGTCGCCGGGATGTGGACCCAGGCCGGCGGTCTGTTTCTTACCGCCGCCACGGGCCGGTTCGAATGGTGGCTCATCGGCAGTCTTCTGCTCGGCCTTGGAACGGCAATGGTCTATCCAAGTCTGATCGCTGCCGTTTCCGACGCCTCGCATCCCAGCTGGCGCGCCCGCTCGCTCAGCGTCTATCGGTTCTGGCGCGATCTCGGCTACGCGATCGGCGCGCTCTCAGCAGGTCTCATCGCCGATCGCTTCGGGCTCTCGTGGGCGATAACATCGATTGCCGCATTGACGTTTGTCTCTGGCGCAATTGTTGCCATCGCGATGCAGGAGGCCGCCAAAGGTTCGCGCCAACCTTCCCGCAGATAGTCGACCGGGGGTCGGCCTGATATCCGATGGCACTCACGGACTCGCTCACACTCATCCTACGGTACATTGGTGTTGCGCAACTGGCCATCATTGCCGGCCTGGCCGTTCGTGATCTGCGCTTCAGTCTCGTCGGCTATCTCGTTGCGGTGTTCTGCTTTGGGGTCGCCTCCAGCACCAGATTGCGAGCCTGCCGGCTCGGCAATCCTTAGCGTGTAGTATTCGATCGGAACGCCTCTCGTACCGACGCGCATCAGCTTGTTCCTCGCTAAAGGAACGCATTCAGGCAGTATGCTCGCATGGGTTGGATAAATCCATATGATGTCGACGCGAGCCAATGCGCCTGTGGGCTCACGTTGGGTTGACGGATGGGCAGGTGCCAAGTCGGACCAGCGCCTACTGTATATGCAGAAGCTTAGACAGCCACCTGGATTACGATCTCGACCACACGTCCGGTCGGAATCTTGCAATATTCAGTCGCATCAGCCGCCGTGCGCGCCAGCCCGGTGAACAGCTTGTCCTGCCAGACTGGCATGCCGGAATTGGGCGATGTCTTGAGCGAGCGCCGCGACAGGAAGAAGGATCTCGTGATGTCGAACTTCCAGCCTTCTTGCGGCAGATCGCCAGCGCGCGGGGGATGTTGGGCTGCCCCATATAGCCGAAGGTCAGCGTCCCGAAAAACCTTGGTCAAGCAACGGGGTAGAGCCCTCCAATTTCTGGAGCAGGGAACTTGCTTCTTCACGGGAAACACCGGAGGAATGATGATCAACTGAGAATTGATTCGAAGCTTGTGCATGCGCGGGGTGCAAGCGGCTTTGGCTGCGCTGATTCTGACCGGTTCCTTCACTTCCGCCCTCGCCGACAACAGTTCTCCCTTCATCTATTTTGCAACCGAAGATCCTTTCGCTGCCGGTCAACCGACGAAGAACGACGTCTATGTTTTTGGGGGCGTCTTTGTGACCGGGTCCTTCGGGGATACTATCAACGTCTTCGGAGCCGACTATACGAACAATTACATGATTGGAGCTGCTTACGGCCGTGATTTCGCCGATGTTGGCGCCGGTTTTGTCCTTGGCGGTGTGACTGGGGCTGCCATAAGGTTTGGCGAGGACGACGATACATCCGGAGAGCTTTGGGCCGGGATGCGGCTTCGCCACCAGGGCCTTGTCATCGGCGATCTGGCGATTGCGCCAGCGCTGACGGCCGGTGTCAGTGCCGTTACAGGCGTCACCGAGATCGAGCACGCCCGCGAAATCCATTACGATGGCGATGCATCCTTCCTTGGTTTTATCGGCGCGGAGCTTTCTTTCAGACTAAGGCAAGCTCCCAACGTCGAGCTTGTCTATCAACTCCATCACAGATCCGGCGCCGGAGGCACGTTTGGAAACATGGGAGAGGGTTCCAACGCGAATACTGTCGGAGTGCGTTATCGCTTTTAGCTCACGCCTGAATGCTTCGAGTCGGGGCTGACATTCTGTGAGGGTGCGCTGGTTGCCGGCCGCACGCCACGAGAGCGGCCGAGTAGGCGCGCTGGATGGCTTGAGAGCGCGGGCGCAATCCACCATTCTTCACGGGATCCTTGATGGGCCGTACCAAGCGACACTATCGTTCGAAAGGTTCTCCCAGCGAAGCCACGCCGTTGAGCTTGAGCAGACGGCGGTTCGAAGAGATGATGCCGAGCACGATCACGGTCACGAGATAAGGCAAGCTCGATAGAAGTTGCGAGGAAACGTCCAGCCCTGTCGCCTGGGCCGCGAGGCTTGCGAGGGACACGGCGCCGAAGAGGCACGCACCGAGGAAGATACGGCTGGCAAGCCAAGTGCCGAAGACGACGAGCGCAATCGCAATCCAGCCGCGCCCTGCGATCATGCCATCGGCCCAGAGCGGAGTGTAGACCACGGATGCGTAGGCACCGGCGAAACCTGCCAACGCGCCGCCGAAGGCGACCGCGGCGAAGCGCACGGCGATCACCGGATAGCCGAGCGCACGGGCCGCCTTGGGGTTCTCGCCGACGGCGCGGACGACGAGGCCTGTTTTGGTGTAGGCGAACATCGCCCAGATGGCGACGGTCGCGGCAAGCGAAAGCCACACGACAACGTCTTGGGCGAACAAGCCGCCGATCACCGGGATATCCGAAAGCCCGGGCAATGAAAGCTTCGGAAGCCCCTTAACCGTGAGGCTCTCATAGCTCTTGCCGAACAGCGCCGAGAGGCCTTGGCCGAGGATGCCTATGGCAAGGCCTACCGCAACCTGGTTTGCGCGAAATCCCAGCGCGATGACGGCAAAGACCAGGGAAAGAGCCGCGCTGGCGAGGCCCGCGGCGAGGAAACCGAGGAGATGCCCGCCGCCTTGATAGACGATAATGAAGGCGATGACGGCGCCGAGGGCCATCAGTCCCTCCACCCCGAGATTGAGGACGCCGGCCCGCTCGGCCACCAGTTCGCCGAGCGCCGCCAGGAGAAACGGCGTAGCCGCCGCCAACATCCCGGCGATGATGAACTCGACGGCGTTCATGACGTGCTTCCGTGGGCGGCATGGCGCCATTCGAGCCGGTAGCGGACGAAGGCAATGGCGACGAGATATGCGAGCAGCAGGCTGCCCTGGAAAACCCTGACCGCAGCGACCGGCAGATTTGCCGAGACCATGGCGTTATCGCCGCCGATATAGAGGGCCGCCATGAGCAACGCGGAAAAGGTGATGCCGACCGGGTGAAGGCCACCGAGATAGGCCACGATGATGGCGGCATAGCCGTAGCCGGTCGAGATGGAGCGCTGCAGCTGGCCGAGCGGCCCGGCCACCTCGGCCGCTCCGGCGAGGCCTGCCGCGAAACCGCCGATGAGCAGGGAAAGCCAGATCGCCCGTCCTTCGTTGAAGCCGGCGTATCCGGCCGCGCGTGGCGCGAGGCCGCCGACCTGCAGCTTGAAGCCGGCGAAACTCCTCTGCATGAAGATCCAGGCCGCAAGGGAGAACGCGCAGGCGATAAGCAGCGAGACGTTGACGCGGGTGCCGGGGATCAGGATCGGCACCATCGCGTCGGACTGGAACATCACCGACTGCGGGAAGTTGAAGCCGTTTGGGTCCTTCCAGGGGCCGAGAAGCAGGTAGTTGAGCAGTTGCGCGGCAACGAGCGCCAGCATGAGCGATACCAGAATCTCGTTTGCATTGAGCTTCACGCGCCAGAAGGCCGTGAGCGACGCCCACAGAGCGCCGCCCAGCGCACCGATGACAAGCATGGAGGGCCAGATCCATTGGCCCGTTGCCTCTGGGAACCAGATGGGAATGGCCGATGCGAAAATCGCGCCGAGGATGAACTGGCCCTCGGCGCCGATGTTGAAGACCTTTGCGCGAAAGCCGATCGCGAGCCCCTGCGCGATCAGCAGTAGCGGCGCGGTCTTAAGCAGGACTTCCGAGAAAGAGGTCCAAGACAGGAAGGGCTCCAGAAGCATCGCGTGGAAAACGGCTACCGGATCGCGGCCCATAAGGAGGTAGAGCCCGAGATTGAGAAGCGTCGCCAAGGCGAGCGCGACGGGCGGGGCGATCAGTTTGACGGGAAGCGAGGCATGCTCCCGGCGAACCAGAACGGGAAGGAGCGGCGCGGACAGAGCGCTCATGCAGGGACCTTTTTAGCCGTCGAATGCGCGCCGATCATGTAGCGGCCGATCTCCCCGGGTCTCGTGTCGCGCGTCACCAGCGGCGGGCTCAGCCGGCCTTGATGGATCACCTGGATCGAATCGCAGAGTTCGAACAGCTCCTCCAGTTCCTCTGAGATGACGAGGATACCCATGCCTTCGTTGCGCAGGGCAATGAGGCGCCGGCGGATGGCGGACGCGGCGCCGATGTCGACGCCCCAGGTGGGTTGCGCCACGAACAGCAATTGCGGGGACAGCATGATCTCTCGACCGACGATGAACTTTTGCAGATTGCCGCCCGAAAGCGCGCCGGCCTCCGCTTCCGAACCGGGCGTGCGCACGTCGTATTGCCGGATGCAGTCCTCGGTGAAAGCCTTCACCTGGTTCGTGTCGACGAGGCCGCGTTTCAACAGGCCGAACGGATGGGCGGTCAGAAGGCTGTTGAGGACGAGCGACATTTCCGGCACCGCGCCGCGGCCAAGCCGTTCCTCGGGAACGAAGGCGAAGCCCAGTCGGCGGCGGGCGGCCGCGTCGAGCGCGCCGACATCCTTTCCCATCATATAGATACGGTCGGACTGTTCGCGCGGCAGCACCGTTTCGCCTGAAATCAACGCTGCGAGTTCACTCTGCCCGTTGCCCGATATGCCCGCGATCCCGAGGATCTCGCCGGCCCGGACCGTCAGGCTGACGTCGGAAAGCGCCACCGCGAAGGGATCGTCCGGCCGATGGTCGAGGCCGACGATTTCGAGGCGCTTTTCGCCGCCGGAATGCGCAAGCGCCGGCATGGGCTGCGGCATGTCGCGGCCGATCATCATCCGGGCAAGGTCGTGCGCGTCGTGGTCGCGCGGGTCCACGCGGCCGGTGATGCGCCCGCCGCGCAGGATGGTCGCGCGGTCGCAGACCGCGCGGATCTCCTCCAGCTTGTGCGAGATGAACAGGATGGAGACGCCGCGGTCGCGCAGCCGCCGTAATGTCTCGAATAGCTTGTCCACCGATTGCGGGGGCAGGACGGAGGTCGGTTCATCGAGGATCAGGAGTTGGGGTTCGGTCATCAGGCAGCGGATGATTTCCACCCGCTGCCGCTCTCCGACAGAGAGCGCGTGCACATGGGCGAGCGGATCGACTTCGAGTCCGAACTCGCGGCCGAGCATGCGGATGCGATCCGCAAGATCCGATTTGCCCCTGGGCACGACCAGCCGGATGTTCTCCACCACCGTCAGCGTCTCGAACAAGGAGAAATGCTGGAAGACCATGCCGATCCCCTTGCGCCTCGCATCCGCCGGGGAAGCGAGGGCCAGGGGTTCCCCTTTCCAGGTCGCCATTCCGGCGTCCGGCTGCTCGACGCCATAGATCAGCTTCATCAGCGTCGACTTGCCCGCTCCGTTTTCCCCGAGGATCGCATGGATCGAGCACGGAGCCACATCCAGATCGATGTCTCTATTGGCATGGATTTGGCCGTAGCTCTTGGAGATGCCGCGCAGCGACAGGAGCGGGGTGGTCATGGTTACTTGGGCAGCGGCGTGGTGACACCCTTGACGTGCCAGTCCATTGCGACGATCTCGGCATCGGTCATCGTTTTGCCGGCGGGGACTCCCTCGCTGCCGTCGGCCTTGGCGAACGGACCGGCAAAGGGCGAGAAGCTGCCGCCGGCGATCTTGGCTTCAACCTCTTTGATCCTGTTCATCATGTCGGCCGGGATACCCGGGTTCCAGTCAACGACCTCTACAACCTTGTCGCCGACACCTAGGAAAGCGTTGACGCCCTTGAACTTACCGGCGAGGTGGGCGTCGACCGAGGCTTTGAAGAAGGGTGACCAATCGGTCGCCACGCAGCCTAGATAGGCTTTAGGCGCATATTTCTTCATCGACGAATTGAGGTTGAAGGCAGGGACGCCGGCCTCCTCGCAGGCCGACACGACGGAGGGCGTGTCCTGCGCGTTGGAGAAGATTACGTCGCATTTCTGCGCCAGCAGCGCCTTGGCGGCTTCCTGCTCCTTGGCCGGATCGAACCAGGAGTTCACCCATACGACCGAAACCTCGACATCGGGTTTCACTGCTTGCGCGCCCAGCGTGAAGGCATTGATGGAGGTGATCAGTTCGGGAATGGCGAAGGCGGAGACCGAGCCGAGCTTGCCGGTCTTTGACAGCGCGGCGGCCGCCATGCCCATCAGGTAGGTACCCTGGAAATATTGGGCCGCGAAGGGCGAGAAGTTCGGCGCTACCTGGAAACCGGAAGCATGCAGCACGGTGACGTCGGGGTTACGGCGCGCGATCTGCAGGGCACCGTTCTGGTAGCCGAAGGAGCCGGCGATCAGGAACTTGTTCCCGTCGGCGACCACCTTGTTCATGATGCGGTCGGCATCCGGTCCTTCCTGTATATTCTCGATGATGGTGACCTTCACCTTGTCGCCGTAGGCTGCCTTCACCGGCTCGAGCCCGTCGGCGAGCGCACGGCCCCAGCCGACATCGCCGACCGGCGACGGGACCACGAGCACGATGCCCAGAGGTTCGTCGGCAGCAAGCGCGCGGCCACCCACCGCTGCGACGAGCCCGGAGGCGGCCGCGCCCTTCATCAATGTTCTGCGGGTAAGATTTGTCAGCATGTAGGTTCCCCTTGTTTTCGGTTTCTAGAATTCCACGGTCGCGAGCGCCGCCTCGGCTTCAGCGAACAGCTGTGCCTCGTCGAGCCCCGGGAACTCGCCCTTGGCCCAGACGATGCGGCCGTTGATCATGGTCATGTCGGTCGGCATCCCGATGCCCACCTTGGCGAGCAGGCTCAGCGGATCGTGCCGCGTGCCGACATAGTCCATGCGCCGCGTGTCGATGGCGAAAAGGTCGGCAGCCATGCCAGGCGTCAGCCTGCCGATGTCGCCGCGCCCGAGCAGCGCCGCGCCCCCGGTCGTCGCATAACCGAGAAAATCGGCCGGCGGCGGAACGGGATGGTCGCGTGTCGATGCCGACAGACATTGCAGCATGTAGGCGGAATGGATGCAGTGCATCAGGTTGGAATTGTCGTTCGAGGCTGCACCGTCGCAACCTAGTCCTATGCTGAGGCCGAAGGCCGACATCGCCGGGATATCGGTGATTTCGGCGCCGACGAGATAGACCGGCTCAGGGCAATGCGAAACGCCGGTGCCGCTTGAGGCCATCTTGCGCAGCTCGTCGTGGGTTAGCTCCCAGCAATGGGCATAGAAGGCATCCGGCCCGCAGAAGCCGATCTCCGCGCAGTAATCCACCGTCCGCATGCCGTGACGGTCCTCGATGACCGGGCTTTCGCCCTCGCCGACATGGGTATGCATACGCACCCCGCGATCACGCGCTAGCGCCACCGATTCCACGAAGGTCTCGCGATAGCAGTTGACTGGCTGGCAGGGCGCGACGGCCACCTGGCGCATGCTGAAAGGACCGGCATCATGATAGGCGTCGATCAGCCGGGCGCAATCGGCGATGAACTCGTCCGTCGTCTCCAGCATGGCATCGGGGATGGTCGAGCCTTTCGATTTCGGTAGCGTGTTGCCGCCGCGTCCGGCATGGAAGCGCATACCGAGGAGTTCGGCTGCTTCGAACTGCCGGTCGACCAGCCGCTTGCCGGCCTTCCACGGAAAGCAATACTGATGGTCGAATGCGGTCGTGCAACCGTGCTTTATCAGCTCGGCCATCGCCGTGACCGAAGCGTGGTAGAAGCATTCCTCGGTCAGCCGCGAGAAAATGGGATAGATGCGGTCGAGCCATTCGATGACCGACAACTTCGTCCAGTCCAGATCGGCGCGGTTGCGCACGAAGCATTGAAAGAAGTGATGATGGGTGTTGACGAGGCCGGGATAGACGAACCAGCCGGCGGCGTCCTGCGTGACGGTCCCGACGGGCAACTCTCCCTTGTCGAGGCCTTCGCCGATGGCCCGTATCGCCGGGCCGTCGGTCAAGACATCGACATTGCGCCGGATGTCCGGACCGTTGCCCTCGTCCACGATGACCGCTGCGCAGTTCTTCAGCAAGTGGCCCGCCAAGTCACGCCTCGCCGGCTTCGAGGACGGGCTCGGGCTTCAGTTCGTGCAGCCGGTGGATGCCGGGCATCTCAATGAAGCCCTCGAGACTGCGGATCGCCCGCGACCAGAGCCGGATCGCGGGATAGGGGTCGAGCGAAACGCCGCCGTCCGGCGCCAGCGCCACATAGGGAAAGCAGGCGACGTCCGCGATCGTCGGCCGGTCCGACGCGAGGAAGCGCTGGCCGCGGATATGCTGTTCGACGAGGCCGGCTTCCAGCTCCCGCAGGGCCGCTATCCCCTGCCCATGCAGGGTGGCGATATCGCCCGGACGCAGCAGCATCTCGTGCAAGCGCGCCGCCCCCAGGCTGCCGGTCAGCCGATGCGAGAAGGAAAGCCATTGCTGGACGCGTGCCGCCTGCAAAGCAGTATCGTTGCCCAGCCATTGCGGTGCGGCCTTCGCGGCGAGATAGACCAGCATGGCCGAGGATTCGGTCAGGACGAGGTCGCCATCCTCCAGGATCGGGATCGAACCCGCCGGATTGAGCGCCATAAGTTCGGGACCGCGATGCTCGGCGCCGGGATGGAAGTCGACGGGGCGGATGTCAAGCTTCACCCGGGTCAGCGCCGCCATCAGGCGCGCCTTGTAGCAACTCGGGGACAGCACGTAGTCGTAGAGCTTCATTGCGCCACCAGTTGCGCGCCGTAGGTGTAGCCGTGGCGTTTCAGCCAGCGCCGGTAGGCAACTGATGTCAGGTCCGCCCTTGTGGGGATCTCCATGCCCGGATCGAGCGGCAGCAGTCTCGGGATCTGGTTTTCGAGAATCGACCGGTCCTGAAGGAAGATCGTCTGCTGGAAATGGATCAGGTCTGCCATCGATGTTTCGTCGTCGAACAACGCCATCCACGGCCAGACGTCGCACAGGTCTTCGGCAAGCGGCTGCACGAAAAGCGTGATGACGTCCCATTCACCCGGGCGCGGCGGGCAGGTCTTGTAGAGGATCGAGCAGGTCGGCGCAGGCACGCGATACATGTATTCGGTGGTTATGCCGCCTTCCGCCGACTTGGCGGCCTGCGGCTGGTAGAACTTCACCTGGGTCGCCCAAACCTCGTCTTCGTCCTCCCGTATCTCGACCTTGTAGTTCGGGACTTCCGTGTGCGGTTCGGCCCCCAATATGTCCGTATGCACGAAGGGGAAATGCGCAATGTCCAGGAAGTTCTCCACCGCGCGCAGCGGCGAGCAGCGCACGCGCACAACCCCGACATCGACGAGCCGGCGGCCGGGCTGATCAGCCTCGGGGATGGCAAAGAGCGCCTTTTGCGGGTCGCCGAGCGACGACCAGACATGGCCGTAGCGGATGCAGACCGGCAGGGCACGTCCGTTGCTGCCCGTAACCTTCGCGTTTCCGTCTGCGCCGAGCCTCACCCCGATCGGCTCGCCCATGAGCGCCGTCTGGCGCTCATGCGTGTCAAGCCGGCCGGCAAGGCCGACCGGATACCATTGGTCGATCATCGCGTTGCGGGTCATTGGGCGACGCCACTGCGCAGAATATCCTCGGCCGTCCGCCGTAGCGTCTCGGCTGCCCTCGACGCAGCGATACGCTTGGCCGGACCAGTGCCTTCGTCGACCAGAACATGCATCAGCGTCCGCGCTTTCCCCTGGGGGGTGAGCAGCAGCCGTAGGGTCTGGGCATTTTGCGCGTAGTCGAGCAGGCCTCCGTCGGCCTTCGTACCGGCGGCCGCCTCCAGCGCGGCAATGCCCGCCTCTACTATCATGGAGCGAAGAGGGGCCAGGCCGTCGAACCGCGGCGGCCGAGCGGTGGGTTCGCCTACGGAAATCCATATGATTCCGCCGCTGTCCTCGACGGGCTGTGTTGCGACACCAATCGTTTCCGGCGGCGTCAGGCCCGGATGGGCCGGAATGCGCAAGCAGTTTCCGGCCTGGGCATAGCTCCAACCGTGATAGATGCAGGACAGGGCCTCACCGCGCACGAAACCACGGGAAAGGCGCATGCCGCGATGAGGGCATCTGTCCGCGAAGGCCGCCGCGCGGCCGGACCGGCTTCGCCAAAGGGCAATCGGTCCGACCGGGGTTTGCGCCGGCATTACGGTTCCCGCTGGCAAGTCCGCGGAGAGGGCAACTGGCATCCATGGGCCGGACGGATAGGGCAGCATGCATCAACCTTCGAAAGACATCGACCCATCTTCCCAAATGCAGATTCGCGGTCAAGACATGACGATCAGCCCGATCACGTTTGCACAATATTTTCGCACTGGCAACAATGCCCAAAAAAGAGGCAGAGGCCCTGGTCCCAACCTAGCCTGATTCGTTCTCTATCGGCGTCCGACGAATGGCCTCGACCCAGACATCGATTGGTCCAAGAGAGCACCCCATCTCCATCATATCGACCAGTTCCGCGGGACCGGCAACGTCGAGTTCGATCCGGTCGGCACCGGCAACGAATATTGCCGGCGCGAGGCCGAGCTTGGCGGCATGACGCTCGATCCATGGAAGAAAGGATGCCGCTTTGACATCGCCGAGGATTGTCATGCGCTCGCGCGTAAAACGTCGATCTTGCTCGTTCATGAAGGACCCTAGCAACGAAATTGATATACAGATACGTCGTATCCAATCACGTGGCTAAGGGCGTGAAAAGGCGGGCGGATCTTTCGCCGACAAGGACGCTCGTCATCCTCGCCGACCGGTCAAGACCGGTCGCTGCCGTCCCGATGCTCCTTGGTAAGCGACAGACCTTTGACGGGCCATGTCCGGTAGCCCGTCATCGAGGGATCGGTTCGGAACTGCGTCGCAAGATCGGTCATCCGGCTCCAGGACTTTCCTAAAAGCGTATTTTCGGGAAACCAAGCCAGACGGCACCTGCGGAATAGTGGCGCCGGGGTCGCGGAACCATACGGAACGATGCGCGAAGATTTCTGATTTATACGAAAGGAGTACAATTCATTGAGGTCGGCCAGGAACCACCGACGGCTGGCGGTTGGCCAACTCCTGAAGGGCTCACGCAAAGGGCTGTATCGATGGCCACAGCGTTGGTTGTTCAAAGCGCTGCAGCCGGGATTGCTCGGCGCCGGAGATGGCGCGCAGCTCTTCGTGGATGATGCGAAGCAGGCATTTGGTGTGGCCAATTTCAAAGCGTCCGGTGGGGGCGGAACGATACGAGACAATACGGGAAACTCTCTGATTTAGGCCCACGAAAAAGCCAATAAAATCAATAGTTCGAGGACGTCCTCCAACAGTGCGCGACAGTGACCGTCCTACCAATAATGAATGGTGCCTTTAAATTGTTCATGCAGTCTCGACGAGGTTCGGAACCAGCGATCGGCAGCCTTGGCCGGACTAGCCCGATCCGCAAAGCACCGCTTGAATCATCGCCGAGATAAAAGCGTCAGATGTTTTCCGGCGTGACTATTTCAAAAGGTATAGACCGCTGAAGGGTCGCGACCGGTGCTTGCGGTCCAATCACGTCAATCATCGTCTGCACAAGGAGAGCCGAGGTCGCCTCGAGTGGATGACAAAGAGCTGCAGTGATCATTCCCTCGGACAAGCCTTTTCGCGTATCGGGGCCAATGTCACGGCAAACCAGCTTGATGCCCGCCCGCCTTTCGGCAGGGATCTCTCGAAGCGCACGGAGCACTCCAGTTATTCCGCCGCCCACGATCAGAATTCCTACGAGATCATCAGTCGTCTTCAGGAGTTCGGCCACCATACGGTAAGCCTCGCTCGATTCCTCATGAGTAGGGCGACTTTCTTCCACTGTGAGCCGCGGAGCGTGTTCGCGCAAATACGAACGGAAGCTGGCATCTGAAACGTCTTGGCATTGATATCGGTGATTTCCTATGAAAACCGCAATGCGACCCGGACCTTGGGTGGTTTGCGCAATCAAGAATGCCGCCGTACGCCCCAGCTTCCAGTTGTCTGTGCCCACGTAGGCCGCTCTTTCCGGCGCGGATTGGTCGGTAATGTAAGCAACAACGGGCTTCCCAATTTCCTTCAGTGAACGGATGGCCTGTCCTATGATAGGGTGATCTGGTGCGATCACCGCGACTGCGTCGCAGGTGTTGCCGAGCGCGATAAGGCGGCTAGAGATAGTCTCCGGCGTCAGTAGATCCACAAACTCGACGATGGCCTCGACCACCTCATCGCGACGATCGCGACAGGCTGCGATGATTTTCTTCCCGAACAGTTGGTAGAGTTCACGGGTCGATTGCTGCAACAGGAAACCCAATCGATGATGCGGCGATATTTTCTTGGCACGGTCGTCGATCGCTCCGATCCCATAGAAGCCGATTTCTTCGGCTGCTCTTTGTACGCGTTGAACAGTCTTTGGGCGAACCGAGACAGTGCCGCTGAGGATTCTGTTCACGGTCGCTACGGATACGCCGGCGGCTTGAGCGAGGTCGCGAATCGTAGGCCGCCTCATTAATCCTCCCAATGCTGTATCATCATGATTGCCACTAAATGATACGAATGCGATCTCCATACTATTTTTGTATTCCGATGATATCAAGCCTCCGATATGAATCGCCTCCGCACTAGAGCCCGAACTGGTTCAAGGCCGATTGGATGGTCGGTCGGGAGGCTGTTAAGATGGATGACCTTCAGTATGGAATGCGCGACAAACGCGGAAACTGGGTCCCGCACCGCCGCGCCGAGCCGGTGCCGATCTGGCATCGCCCGTTCAACGCCAAAAAGGTACTAGCCTGGATCCCGAGTTTCTTTGGCCTTGGAACGCGTTCCACATGGCCACGGCAATCATCTGGGTCAACTTGCTCATCCCGAGCTGGGACAGCCTGGCAAGCTTTTCGCTGCTCAACTACCTTTGGCTTTACGGGCTGAACGCGGGGGGCATTTTTCTCTTCTACGGATTCTTTGAGCTGCGCTATTACATCCAGCGCAAGCAAGAGACGCGCTTCAAGTATAATCCGAAATTCCCCTCCGACGCGCCGTCCGACGTCTTCTGGTTTCAGAGCCAGAATATCGACAATTTCAGCCGGTCGTTTTTCATCACCATACCGCTGTGGACCGTGGTCGAAATCGTGATGCTATGGGCATACGCGAACAGCTGGGCCGTCTGGCTGCCGTGGACGACGCATTGGCTGTACCTGTCGTTCCTCGTCATCATCGCTCCGGCTGTGCACGAAGTGTACTTCTTCTTCCTGCACCGCGCGATCCACTGGCCGCCCCTCTACAAATGGGTTCATTCGGTTCACCACAACTCGATCAACCCCAGTCCGTGGTCGTCGCTGTCCATGCATCCGGTCGAGGGGTTCCTCTACCATGCCGAGGCCTGGCTGCACCTGCTGATCCCATCCAACCCGGTCTGCGCGTACTTCACGCTGCATGGGGCCGGCTTCGGCGCGGTGAATGGCCATCTTGGGTTTGAAACCTTCGAACTCACCGACAAGGTCAAGCTCGATAGCCATTCCTACGTCCACTACCTGCACCACAAGTATTTCGAGGTGAACTACGGCGGTGACGGTCTGGTCCCTCTCGATAAGCTTTTCGGCACTTGGCACGACGGTAGCAAAGAAGCTGACCAGGCTATGAAGGCGCGCTTCCGCAAGAAGAAGGAAAAGCTCCGCGCCAAGCAGGAAGCCTCCGACGGCAGGGCCTCTGACATGCCGGCAGAGTAATCAACCGCCGCTGTTTCGTGTGCCCAGAGGAGGGGGCGGATCAGCCATGTTTTTTTCAAACCCGCGGGGCGGGTAAACCGGGAGGAAGACTATGAAGCTTTTCAAGATACTTGTGTCCACAGCAGTGCTGGCTGCGTACAGCACCAGCAGCACGCTCGCCGCCGACATCTTCGTTATCGGCGGCAAGCCGGACGATCCATTCTGGTCAATCGTCAAGCGTGGTGCCGAAGACGCCGGTAAGGTGGTCGAAGCTCAAGGTGGTAAAGTCACCTGGCTCGGGCCGCAGAACTACGACAATCTGGGTGTGGACGCGGCCGAACTGATCCGCCAAGCCATCGACCAGAAGGCCGACGCCATTGTCGGTCCGGACTGGGTGCCGGAAGCCATGGATCCGGCGTTCAAGGCGGTTGTGGACGCTGGCATTCCGCTTGTTATCTACAATGCCGGCGGTTTGCAGGCGGCTGATCGCCTCGGCGCTATGAACTATGTCGGCTCAGACGATTACAAAGGTGGCGTCGCCGGCGGCGAGTATCTCGCTAAGGCCGGCAACAAGAAAGGCGTCTGCATCAACACACTGCCGGGTGCGGCCAATATCGAGGCCTACTGTGGTGGCTTTAGGGAAGGGATGAAGAATGGCGGCGGCGAGGCCGATGTGTTGCCGTTGCCAGCTACCTCCTTCGGCTCGGCAACAGCAGTGGCGCAGGCGGTGAAGGCCTATCTGCTGCAGCATCAAGCCGTGACCGCGGTGTTCACCATCGGCAATGTCGACGCCAATTCGGCCATGAACGGTATTACCCAGGCCGGCAAGGCCGGGCAGGTTCAACTCTGCGGCATCAACTTTGACGAGACCATCCTGAACAACATCAAGGATGGAAAACAGGCCTGCGCGATCGACCAGCAGGGCTACTGGCAAGGCTATCTCGCCGTCTCAATCTTGAATGGCAAGGTAAACTACGGGCTGACTGTGCCGACGCGCGAGATCCTCACCGGTCCTGGTATCATCGACAAGAACACTGTCGAGCTGACCATTGCGGGCGTGAAGGCCGGCGCGCGCTAGGTGTCCTTACGGCCGCCCGCCGTGTGCGGCGGGCGGCCAGTGCATTCTACTTCCATAGCGACCGCAATTTTTGGCGCTCGATAACTCGCGGATTACCCATGACGGCACATCCCGTGACATCCACCCCAACGCCGATGGCAAATCGCGGCCGTTCTGGACTGGCCCCAGGTCGTCTGGCACGGCGGCCCGAGACGGGCTCGTTCCTGGGCATGGTCGCAGTCTTTTTGTTCTTCGCCATATTCGGAGGCAGTGGCTTTTTGTCAGCAGCCGGTACGGCCAGTTGGCTGAGCATCGCCTCCGAGATCGGCATCATCGCTCTGCCGATAGGGCTGCTGATGATCGCTGGTGAGCTGGACATTTCGGTCGGCGCCGTGATTCCCGCGGCCTCTCTAACGGCCGCGATCATATCCGGCTACTATGGCCTGCCTGATTGGCTCGGCATCACGGCCGCCCTTGGGCTCGGTCTCGCCATCGGCTTAATCAACGGCGTGTTCGTCACGCGAACCGCGATCCCGTCCCTGATAATCACAATAGGAACGATGTTCGGCACAATGGGCCTGACGCTGGGCCTTACTGTGATGATCGCCGGCAGCACCGGTGTCTCGCTGGTACCCGACGAACTCACGAAGATGCTTCTCGGCCAATATCTCGGGGGCATGTTCCAAGTGACGATTCTCTGGTGGCTCGTCTACATCGCCGCCCTTCTCTGGCTCCTCCACATCTCGCCCGTGGGCAACTGGATCTATGCACTCGGGGGCGACAAGGAGAGCGCGCGCAACGCGGGCATCCCCACCAAGCGGCTTACCATCGGTCTATTCATGCTTTCGGGGTTTTCCGCCGCGTTCGTCGGAGTCAGCCAGGTGATGGTCTACCAGAGCGCTCAGGTTCTGGCTGGGCAGTCCTTCATCTTCAATTCGATCATGTGCGTAGTCATCGGAGGCGTTCTGCTTACCGGCGGATTTGGCTCTGTCGTAGGTATCGTGTTCGGCACGATCACCTTCTCTATCGTAAACCAGGGCATCTACTTCACGAGTATCGATCCCAACATGGGAAGCGTCATCATCGGCGCGCTTCTCCTGATCGCCGTACTCACCAACGACACCTTTCGGCAGCTGGCGCTCAGCTACTCATCGAAGAAGGCTTGAGGGACCGCCATGACTGAGGCAATCAAATCCTTGTTGCGCCGCCCGGAAGCAGGCTCGATCCTCAGCCTGATCGGGGTGGTGCTGTTCTTCGTATTTTTCGGTGGCGTGGACCTGGGCACACTCCTTGGGGCGGCGAGTTGGGTGAACTTCGCCGCCAATCTCGGCATTGTCGCCATTCCGGTCGGTCTGCTGATGATCTCGGGTGAACTCGACATCTCCATCGGCGCATTGATTCCCGCGGGCTCTATGACCACCGCCATCCTTAGCGGCTACTATGACCTGCCCATCGCGGTGGGCATGGCCGGCGCCCTGGCGGTCGGTGTGGCGGTCGGCCTTGTCAATGGTTTGCTGACGATCCGCACCTCGGTGCCTTCGTTGATCATTACGCTCGCCACCCTGGTTGCGATGCAGGGCTTGGTGCTCAGTGGGTCCGTGTTGCTAACTGGCAACGCTAGCGTTGCCGTCACCGCGCCCGAATGGGCCAAATTCCTGTTCGGACAGCTTATCGGTGGAAGCCACCAGGTCATCATCGTCTGGTGGGTGGTGTTCGCTGTCATCATTGGCTTCGTGCTGCACAAGACCCGCTTTGGCAACTGGCTGTTTGCAATGGGCGGCGATCGCGTCAGCGCCCGCAATGCAGGCATTCCGACAAGCCGCATGACCATCGCACTGTTCGTGCTGTCCGCCGTCAGCGCCACATTCGTTGGCATGTGCCAGGCGATCCTGTTCAACTCGGCCCAGGTTTCCGGCGGAATGAACTTCATCTTCAACGCGATCGTGTCCGTGGTGGTCGGCGGCGTGCTGCTCACGGGAGGGTTCGGCTCGGTCATCGGCATCTTCGTCGGTACCATCACGTTCGCCATTGTCAGCCAGGGCATCTACTTCACCCAGATCGACCGGAACTGGTCGAACCTGATCATCGGCGTGATGCTTTTGACGGCGGTGCTGATGAATCAGGCATTCCGGGAACTGGCTCTGTCTTACCGGCGAGGTTCAAAACAAAGCGTGCCGAGGGCACCCATACAGCACTGAGCGATGCGGCTGCAGTTGCGATCAGCGACTGCTTGGAAGAACGAAAGATGCGATAATTATGAGCGAAAAACCTGCCATTCTCGAACTGAAAAATGTCAACAAGTCTTTCGGCCCGATCGACGTGTTGCATAACATCTCGCTGCAAATTCGCCGGGGTGAGGTCTTGTGTCTCCTCGGCGACAACGGCGCAGGAAAGTCCACTCTCATCAAGGTGTTGGCAGGCGTCCACAAGCCGACCAGCGGCGAGATACTGATGGACGGAAAGGCGGTCAGCTTCGACCGTCCGAGCGCTGCGCAGGAGCGGGGCATTGCCACCGTGCACCAGTTCGGCGGAACGTTCCCCTTAATGAGCATCGGCCGCTCCTTCTTCGTTGGGTTGGAGCCGACAAAGGGTTGGGGTCCGTTCAAGATCTACGACCGCAAGCGCGCCAACGAGATCGCGGTGAAAGCGGTGCGGGATTTCGGCATCACGCGTATCGACGACGGTGACCGGCTTGTTGGTGGCCTGTCAGGCGGGGAACGCCAGTCTTTGGCCATTGCCCGCGCCGTGCATTTCGGCGCTCGCGTTCTGATCCTCGATGAGCCGACAGCAGCGCTCGGCGTCAAGCAGGCAGCTCACGTGCTGCGCATCGTCAATGAAGCCAAGCGGCGCGGTCTCGCGGTCGTCTTCATCACCCACCAGGTGATGCACGCGATGGCGGTGGGAGACCATTTCGCCGTCCTCATTCGCGGTGCGATCGCCGCCGATTTCCGGAAGCGCGAGAAAACCCGCGAGGAGATCACCGATCTGATGGCCGGCGGTGAAACCATGGCTGACCTCGAGGCGGAAATCGAACATGAATTGCATGCATGATCACAATGAAAATGCGCCGCCTCTCGAGCTGGATGGGCGGGCGGCCCGATCGTTTTCCTCGGGAAACCTCTGCCTTCGACCGGCCCTGATGACCCTTGGCGCCACCAGCCTCTTCACGTCGAACAAAGCAGAAGAAATATGACAATACGGATTGCGGTGATCGGTGCCGGTGTCATGGGCGCCGACCACGCCAGGATAGTGGCGGAAGACCTTCCCGGAGCAAGCCTTCAGCTGGTGTGCGACATGGATGAGGCGCGTGCCCGCACTGTTGCCGACACCTTTGGTGCGCTCGACATCTCCACCGATCCAGAAGGCGTTGCCGCGCGGAAGGACGTGGACGCAATCATCGTGGCGAGTCCCGATGCCACGCATGCGCCGCTGTCGAAAGCTTGTATTGCCGCCGGCAAGCGTGTGTTGTGCGAAAAGCCCCTCTCCCAAGCGTCCGCTAACTGTATCGCGGTGATGGAGGCAGAACAGAAGTCGGGCGCGAAATTCGTCCAGCTTGGTTTCATGCGGCGCTACGATCGCTCCTACGAAGAGATTAAGCGGGCGCTCGCAGACGGCCGCCTTGGCCGGCCCCTGATGATGCACAATTTTCACCGGAATGTCGAAACGCCGGCTGCAGATTTCACCGGCGCAATGGCTATCACCAATTCGGCTCCACACGAGTTCGATGTCGTGCGCTATGTGCTCTCGACGGAATATGCGTCGATTTCGGCCTTCCAGCCGAAGCGCTCAGATGCCCGGGTCGCGCCTGTCTTCATGGTGCTGGAGACGGTCGATGGCCAACTCGTCAACATCGAGATCAACAACAATGCCGCCTATGGTTACGATGTCCGTGCCGAGCTGATCGGCGAGCGGGGCACCGTTGCGATGAACAACGTCGCCTACACTCGCATCGATTCTGCGCTTACACAGAGCACGAGCTACGACTCCGACTGGCGGACCCGCTATGCCGATGCCTACCGTCGGCAGAACCGCGACTTCCTACGCTTCGTCATGACTGGTGAGTTCCCCGCAACCGCAGCGAATTGCTGGGACGGTTATTGCGCCGCCATCGTTGCCGAGGCGGGCGTGAAGGCGCTGCATGAGGGCCGCCGCGTACCTGTTCAAATGATCGCAAAGCCGGAGTTTTACGCGTGAAGCTGGGTTTCGTTTCAGACAGCCTCAGCAACCTGCCCTTCGAAACGATGCTGGATCATGCGAAGCGCATGGGTGTCTCCGGCGTCGAGGTAAACACCTGTGGCTGGTCCACGGCACCGCATTTTCGGCTTTCGTCCATGCTGGGCAACAAAGAAGGCCAGAAACGTTTCGTTGGAGCATTCGAGGAGCGTGGGCTTGAGATCATCTGCCTCAACGCAAATGGCAATCCGCTCCACCCAACCGACCCGGCCCAGGGCGAAGGGCTGAGAGACACAATCCGTGTCGCTGGCGAACTTGGCATCCGTACCGTCTGCACCATGAGCGGGCTCCCGGCCGGCAATGCTACCGACACGATACCTAACTGGATCGTCTCGTCCTGGCCTCCGGAAACGCAGACCATCCTGAAATACCAGTGGGAAGAGAAATTGATCCCGTTCTGGACCGAGATCGTCGCGCTTGCGAACGCGAACGGCGTCGAGCGCATTGCGCTGGAGCTCCATGGCAACCAGTGCGTCTACAACGTACCCTCGCTTTTGAAACTACGGCAGGCGGTCGGACCGATCATCGGCACCAATCTGGACCCTTCCCACCTGTTCTGGATGGGTGCCGATCCGCTTGTGGCCGCCCAGGCGCTCGGCGAGGCCGTTTATCACGTTCATGCCAAGGACACGATGCTCAACGCACCGGTGCAGGCGACGACATCTCTGCTCGAGAATGGCAGCCTGATGGATCTTCCGGCCCGGTCATGGAGCTACATCACGCTTGGCTTCGGCCACGGGGAGGAGTGGTGGCGGCAATTCTGCTATCGCCTCAAGATGGCCGGCTATGACGGCTGGCTTTCCATCGAGCATGAAGACGTCCTCCTGAACTCTCTGGAGGGACTCGAAAAGTCCGTGGCGCTGCTGCAGGGGGTCATGCCGTCCGCCCCTGCCGATTACAAACCGCAAGCCATCTGAAGGAAGATTCCATGCCTTGGATCGACGCCTGTGCCGCCGACATCGAAGCCGAGGAAGCCAGGCGCTTCGATCATGGCGGTCGCACCTTTGCGATCTTTCGAAATGACGGGGACGAATATTTCTGCACCGACGGGCTTTGCACGCACGAGAGTATTCATCTCGCTGACGGCCTCGTCATGGGGAATACAGTGGAGTGCCCTAAACACGCATCCGTCTTCGACTTCACGACCGGCGACGTAGAGACCCCGCCCGCTTGCGAGAATCTCAAGACGTACAAGACGAAGGTCGAAAATGGCCGCGTCATGATCGAGATCTGAGCCATATGGACCAGCCGTTCCAGCTTGCAGCCTGCGCCGAGATGCTCTGGCGCGACCGCCCGATTACTTGGCGCCCCGAAATGAATTGGCCATTCATCGCCAAGGCGCTGTTTGACGGCCTGATCCCCTGCGGAGGCTGATTATGGGCATGTATCACAACCGTCCTCATGTCGAGGACATCCGCAAGATGAAGAAGAGCGGACAGAAAATCTCCATGCTCTTCGTCAGCACGCCGGATGAGGCGGCTGCCGCAGCCGCTGCCGGCATCCATATGCTCTCCATCGAAGGTCGATATTTCGATCCGGAAATGCGCCAAGCAGCCGGCGATTGTTTCGTACAAGTCGGTTTGCCATATGGCAGCTATGGGAGTTTCGCGGGCCGCCCGCTCGCAACAGCGGAGGACTATCTGCGTGCAGCGTTCCACTTTGCCGGCACAGGCGGCGACGCCTTTTATTGTGCGGCGTCATACGACATCCAGAAGACGTTATGCGACAACTACATTCCTGTCGTTGGCCATATCGGCCTAGTGCCGTCTTATATCACCTGGACGGGTTGGCGCGCAGTCGGCAAGACCGCGGACGAAGCAGTGCGCATTTGGCGGCACACCCAAAAGCTGGAGCAAATAGGAGTCTTCGGCGCGGAGCTGGAAGTCGTCCCAGATCGCGTCGCGAAATTCCTCACCGAAAACTCCTCGCTTGTCATGCTAGGCATGGGCGCTGGCAAATATGCCGATGCGCAGTACCTCTTCACAGAAGACGTTTGCGGTTACGGCAAGAACCATCAGCCGCGACACGGAAAAGTTTATCGAAACCTTGGCCCTGAGCTGGAGAAGATTCAGGACGAGCGCGTCGCTGCCTTTAAGGACTACAAGGCAGACGTCGATTCAGGCAGATATCCCGGTTACGAGCACACGGTTCCGATTGTGGATGCCGAGTTCGATATCTTCATGAAGATAGTTAAAGGTTGAGAACTATGTCTGTGGGCTCATCTTATCCCTCACGGACATGCGGTCGACAGCGCGTATCAGTTGACAACCGCCGAGCGCCATCGCTTGACGAGCTCAAAGCGCTGATTGCCAAAAGGGAACTGACACTTCCGGAGAAGTCGGAGGCTGTCGCCCGGGTGATATTTGCGGAGCCGGATTACGTGGCTTTCGAAAATGCCGCCGCAATCGCGCGCCGATGCCATGTATCTCCCGCGACCGTGTCCCGACTTGCATCGCGTCTCGGGTTTGGGTCGTTTGTGGAAATGCAGAGCTGCTTCCGAAATCATATACTGCTTCGATTCAAACTTCAGGAAGAATACGTGAAGGCGAACTGCTGAGGATCATGTGCACGGACTTTTGACCCCCGACGGCCGAGTGCTCTTTCCAAACTTGACGGCGATCGTAATTCCCGAGGCGGCTGTTGGGAGCTTTTTCGCTTACGCGCACCTTGCGCAGTTCCGGCCCCTGCTGAAGCCTGTCCAGAATGGCGACCAGGTGGGTGAGCGATTGAGGGCGGTCGCCCTGCCGGGTCATGCTGCCAGTCATACCGGCTACGCGTTCGACACCGACGAGGACCGTTTCCTATTCTTCGGGGACGTCGTTCATGTGCCAGCCTTGCAGTTCGGCAATCCCGCGTTCAGTTGGGGCTATGACGACGATCAGCCGACGGCGCGCGCAACCCGCCTAAAGGTTGTCAGTGACGCGGCCAAGGCGAGGACGTGGATCGCAGGCGCGCACCTTGGCTGGCCGGGCATCGGCCGCGTGGTGCGTAAGGGCGAAGCATACGGCTATGAGCCGGCAGGAGGACGAGTGACCGGATAGGCGGCCCGGTACTGATTGGTACCGCTCTTTTCGCCCAGGGCAAGGATCTCGACGAGCAGCGCGCCTCACTCCGGAGTCCTCAACGGCGGGCACATCGTCCGGCCCACAAAATATCTGATTCTTGATCCACTGGCGGCCGATCGACGCCTGAGGCTTACCGGATCGGCGTCTCGCCGCGAAACAGCGGCTGGTGCGCCCGCATCAAGGCGGCAATCCGCTCGGCGACTTTTCGTACCGGCGGCGAGTGACGTTCCTCGTGATGGGTGACGATCCATTGGTCGGTTTCGAGCTCGGGGATAGGCTGAGCGACGCGAACCAGCCGCGGATCGCTGTCAGCGACGAAGCACGGAAAGACCGAAAGGCCGGCGCCGGCGGCCACCAGTTCACGCACCGCATGGGTGTTGTTGCCGCGTACGGCGATGCGGTCGCCGTGATGGGCTTGCAGCCAGCGCGCCGATGCAACGTTTGCGCCTTCGCCGGTGACGCCGACGAACAATCCAGCGGCGATGCCGTTGATCAGGTGACGTCCGGAATAAATGGCGTGAGCGACTTTGCCGCTCTGACGGCCGGCCAGCCACTGCTCGGTCGGACGCTCGCTGCGGATGCCGATGTCGGCGGCACGGTGGCCGATGTCGACCCGCTCGGTCGTGGTGACAAGCTCCACCCTTATGCCGTCATCGACCGTCCAGATCTCGCCGATATGGGCGGAAACGAAGGCCGACGTCCATGGCCCGGCCGAGACGCGGACAATGCGGTCGGGCAGGTTTCCCTCGCGCCAGCGGGTCAGCGACTGCATTGCTGCCTCGACGTCTTCGGCGCGCCGCAGCAGTTCTTCGCCGACCGGGGTCAGCCGGTAGCCGGTCTGCTGGCGCACGAACAGAGGTTCGCCGATCTGCTTTTCCAGCGCGGTGACGCGTCGTCCAAGGGTGGCTGCGCTGAGGCGCGTGGTTCCCGTCGCTGCGCTCAAGCCACCCAGCCGCGCAACGTCGAGAAACAACCTCAGATCGTCCCAGCCGATATCCATTTTGCAGAAATGAAAAACTCCTTGCGACCGTGGCTGTAGCGCGAAGCGGGCATCATGCGCAAGTATGCAGGCGTTGGGCGCGTTGGACAATCTTGCTTGGCGGGACAGTGACAAGCGCCTCGGCTGGCTAAGAAGCCACCGCAATCTTTTCGATCGCGCATGCGCTTCGCGCCGATGCTTTGCGCTTTCGACCAACCCAAGCGCGCGGGCATTCTCCACGCCAAAGGAGACGATCATGTTGGATGAACTTCGACACCGTTTCACCCGCTGGCTTGCCTATCGCCAGACGCTTGCGAGCTTGAGGCGGGCCCCAGACAGCACACTTGTGGATGCTGGCATTTCTCGCGAAGAGATCCGCGAGCATGCCCGTCACGCCAGCGTGCGTCGTTGAGGAACCGGGCATGCAGATGATTGAGCTTTGGGATGGCCGCTCGGTACCGCGCATTGGCATCGGCACCTGGGCGGCGGGTGGCCCCGCGCGTTGGCGTGA
This sequence comes from Mesorhizobium sp. M0195, assembly GCF_040322115.1. Lineage (NCBI taxonomy): Bacteria > Pseudomonadati > Pseudomonadota > Alphaproteobacteria > Hyphomicrobiales > Phyllobacteriaceae > Mesorhizobium > Mesorhizobium sp. M0195. The sequence goes on from NZ_JAMYSV010000011.1 coordinate 36,377, forward strand.
CACGGCGACAACCTATGGCGAGGTCGACGACATCAGGTCGCAAGCCGCGCTGGCGATGGCCTATGAGATCGGCGCGCGGGTGTTCGACACGGCGGCCGCCTATGGCGCCGGCAATGCCGAACTGATCCTCGGGCGAGCGTTGAAGGGTAAGGACGAAGCCGTCATCGTCACCAAGGTCGGCTATTTCGGCGATCCCGAAACGCGCAAGATTGCTCCCGAGGATGCCTCTGCCGCAGCGATCCGGACATCGATCGACAATTCGCGGCAGCGCCTGCAGCGCGATTGTATCGACGTCGTGCTGCTACATATCAACGAGTATCCGATCGAGCGCGCCGGCGAGGTGTTCGATACGCTCGGCCTGTTGCGCCAGGAGGGCAAGATCAGCGGCTTCGGCTGGAGCACCGATCACCGCGAACGGCTTGCCGCCTACGCGCCGCGCGAGGGCTTCGTCGCCGTAGAGAACGACTTCAATGTGTTTACCCCGGCGAACGGGCTGATGGCCGTTGCGGCGCGCGAGAACCTCGTCTCGTTCAGCCGGCTGCCGCTGGCAATGGGGCTGCTCACCGGCAAATATACGCCGGCCATGCGGCTGCCCACCAACGATGTGCGCGGCGGCAATGCCGAATGGATGGTATTTTTCAGGGATGGCGCCGCCAACCCGCACCATCTGTCAAGGCTCTCGGCAATCCGCGACCTGCTCACCTCGGGCGGACGCACGCTTGCGCAAGGCGCACTCGGCTGGATACTCGCCAAGTCGGCAATCGCCCTGCCGGTTCCCGGGTTCACGCGGCCCGAGCAGGTCGAAGACAATCTCGGTGCGCTGGAGAAAGGGCCGCTGCCGGTAGCGGTGATGGCCGAGATCGACGCCGTGCTGAAAATTGCCGAGACCGCTTAGGGTGTGGCGGCGCCGAAATTCGCATTGGCGATATGCCGGCCAACTCCGATCTGTCTGATGTCAGCCGATATCGTATCTTCCTTGATCAAGCTTCCGTGGCGCAATTGAACAAGGACGGAGCGGCGGACACGCTCGAGTTGAAGGTCCGCCGCTCTGGTTTTCAGATCAAAGAGTGATGCTGCAACGGGAGATGGGTGGCGAGCTGCGCTTGAGCTGCGCCGCCCGCCGCGTCGCTGTCGAGAGAGAGCGACCCGGTTGAGCTGTCAAAGATGATGTGATGGGAACCATCATCGGTGGTCGTACCAGCAGGGGACGCATGCAATGAAAGCCCGCTCGACTTAAGCTCGGTAAGAGCGGCTTGATCGAGGTGGAGCTTGTCCTGAAGCTTGCTGAAGTCGAAGGCATCGTTGCCTCCGTGACCCGACATGATCTCGGCGGCGGCGCCGTTCTTTGCCTGGGCCCCGACATTTTCACCGCTCTGGACGGTCTGGGCGAACCCATGGCCGGTCAGGTTGGTTGCCGTTCTGTCGGAGTGATTGTTGGTGGCGAGAAACTCCGAGCCGGCAGAAAGAGCATGGCTCAACACAGCCAGCACCCGGTCAACGCCGCTGCCCAAATCGTCCATCTTGTTGCCGCCAGTGTCGACATGGGAGGTGTCGTTGCCGCTATGGCCCGCCATTTTTTCGGTGCTTGCACTTGCATGGGAGGCATCACTGGTGGCCTTTCCGTGACTGGCCGTGCGGTGGGAAGTCGCAGCTCCAGCAGAATTACTATCGCTAGTGCTGGCGTCGGAAGGGGCGACGGCGGTAGCAGTCGCAGTAGAAGTGCCATGGCTGGTGTTGGAGTCGGAGGCGGCCACAGTAGAGCTATTATCGGCAGCGGTGGCAGCGGAAGGCACAGTTGCAGTGGAACTGCTATCGCCCGTCGCGGCTTCGGAAGAGGCCGCGGCAGTCGAACTGGTATTGCCGGTGGCGTCGTCGGAAGCGGCAGTTACAGTCGAACTGCTATCGCCGGTGGCGTCATGGGAAGGGGCCGTGGCAGTCGAACTGCTATCGCTGGCGGTGGCGTCGGAAGGGGCCGTGGCAGTCGAACTGCTATCGCCGGTGGCGTCATGGGAAGGGGCCGTGGCAGTCGAACTGATATCGCCGGTGGCGTCATGGGAAGGGGCAGTCGCAGTCGAACTGCTATCGCTGGCGGTGGCGTCGGAAGGGGCCGTAGCAGTCGAACTGATATCGCCGGTGGCGTCATGGGAAGGGGCAGTCGCAGTCGAAGTGTTGTCGCCGGTGGCGTCATGGGATGGGGCAGTCACAGTCGAACTGCTATCGCTGGCGGCGGCATCGGAAGGGGGTGTCGCGGCAGCGCTGCCGTCGCTGGTGTCGGAAGGTTCGGCCCCGGTGGTAGCGAGGTTGTGCTCCCGGAAAACGGCTTGCAATTCGGAGGAGCTTTCAAGCGCGGTGTCGCCGTTCTGCGTTCCCCATTTGTAGGTGTAGTCGAAGCCGGGCGTCGGAACCAATGCGGCCCAATGATCGATCATGGTTTGCATCTGTTCGGGGGTGGGCATGACATGTCTTCCGCCATCGGAAGTCTCCCAGTTACCGCCGCCAAAGGCCTGATATACCGGAACGATGTTGTTAGCCGGGATGCCCGACTTCACCGCTGCAGCCACGGCTCGATCGATCATGTCGTAATCGACCGTGTCCGTTCCCGTGCGCACCGGATAGGGGTCTATTCCGAAATAGTCGATATGCGTGTTGGCCGGATTGTAGGTGTTCGTAAAATCCGGATTGGTCGGGGATCCCATATTCATCATGGTGATGAAGGTCTTGGCGCCCGGAAAATGCTCATGGATCCAGTCGGATTCCGCCTTCAGGTTCTCAGCGGTTGCGTAGGTGCCCCACCTGCCGGTGGGATCGGGCTCGTCAACAAGATAGAATCCGAACACGTTCGGATTGCCGAGGAAGGGGGTCATTTTCTCGATGAAGGATGAGGTTACGCCCTCGTGCTCATTCAGATACACCAGGCCCTTCATGCCATCCGGCAATGCGTTGACCTGGCTAACATATTGAACGTCAGCCAGATTGAAGCCAGCGTTTGCGATTTCGGTGGCGGAGCCACCCGAGGTGTAGTGCAGAGTTGCCATCCAGTAATCCTTTTTCTCGTTCGATAGCGCCCGAGGCCTACCTACTAGAGGGTGTATATTAGCGCCAAATCACATAAAGACACCCGTTGATAAAATCATTGAGCGTTTGTAGGAATGCTGCATGCATTGTGGCTTATTTTCATAAAAACGGGTTGTACACAAGAAACTTATCGCTTTTCTTAGGTCACAATCCCGGCTGAATCGCGACTTTATTTTGAAATAGCTGTAGCTTCGCAACTTAGGACGTTTAAATTACGGCAAATTACATTCTTTTTTGTTTTTGATTTATCAATTTACCTTACGAGATGAAAATCAGACAGACGTTAGCCACAAGAGCCAAGCCGCTCCGCGGTCTCACTGCCGCAAGCAATTAGTTGTGGACAATTCGTAGGCATCTGCGCGCTCAGCGGGCGGCAGATCTCCGTGATCGAGATCAAGTCAATGTAGGAAGCCGCTCAAGGTGAGAATAGGGGCGGTTCCCAGTTGGAGCGCCTGCCGCACTCGCCCATGAGGAAGACTTAAGCGACATCAAAGCGGTTCGGCCCACGTTTACAAGCGAGCGACAACTGCGGAATGACTGCCGGGTTCGCGGTGCCTGGTTCCTGCTCTCGCGCTCAAGTAATTGGCAGTCCCGATTTATCGATCGTGATCTGCGAAGGGGCGGTTTGTGAAGCCATGGCCGCTATTGCGCAGCGGATCTGATAGCGGCCCAGGGATCTGATACTCGATACCGGGCTCAGATGGGATCTGACCGTGCGTTGCCGACAAGAATCGAATAAGAGTAAAGAGACGAGAAAGTGCACACCGGATTACTCGCGAAGCCGTTTTGCTTCGTCGTCATGCACGGTGCGATGAGCTTCTCTTTCACTGAGATGCACTAAGTCCGTTTAAGACACGGAAGCGGCCGCGAACCGCGCCGAGTAAACTCGGTGGCGGGCAGATTCAAGCCACCCCTCAATGATACCCTGCTAGCGAACCCGCTGGTGACGAAGGTTGGGCACCCGCTTTGGAAAAATCCGGTGCTTGAACAAAGACGGAGCGGCGGACCGGCTCGAGCAGAAGGTCCGCCGTTCCGGGTCGTTCAGATCACAAGAAACGAACCTGCTGCAAGCGACAGACCTGGAGAGAGCGTGGCGAACTGTATTTGAGCTGCGCCACCGATCCCGTCGCTGTCGAAAGAGAGTGCTCCGGTTGAGTTGTTGTAGATGATATGATCGGAGCTATCATGTGCGGCCGCACCCGCAAAGAAAGCATCGGATGAAAGGCCTCCCAGCTTAAGCCCGGCAAAAACCGCGTCGTCGAGCTGGATCTTGTCCTGGAGCTTGTTGAAGTCGGTGATCCTGTCGATATTACCGGCTCCAAGAGCGCTGTTGAACACGAAGGCATCATTGCCTCCGTTACCGGTCAAGATGTCGGCACCTCGTGCGCCGTTGATGATGTTCGCGCCGGCGTTGCCCTGGATGGCTTGGTTAAACTCGTTGCCAGTGAGATTGATTGCTCCCGTGCCGGAAGGATTTGTGGTGGCAAGAAGCTCAACTTGGGAGCCGGCCGAAAGAGCATAGCTCACCGTGGAAAATACCCTGTCGCCGCCGCCGCCGGCCGCTTCAATCACCCTGTCGCCAGCATTGTCGACGACGTAAGTGTCATTGCCGCCATAGCCTGTCAGCGTGTCGGCGCCACCCATACCGTTGATGTAATTAGCACCGGCATTGCCTTGGATCGTCTGGGCGAACTCGTTGCCAACGAGATCGATTGCTGCCGTGCCGGAGGGATTCGTGGTAGCAAGAAGTTCGACCTGCGAGGCTGCCGAGTGCACAAGCGCAAAGCTTGCTGAGGCGAGCACCTTGTCGATACCACCGCCGACCGCCTCGCGAACCTTGTCACCAGCATTGTCGACATAATAGGTGTCGTTGCCGCCATAGCCGGTCATAGTATCGGCCCCACCCCCGCCGTTGATGACATTGGCGCCGGCATTGCCCTGGATAGTCTGGGCGAACGCATTGCCGGTCAGGTTGATCGCCGTGGTGCCGGACGGGCTGTTGGTGGCGAGAAGTTCGATTTCCGATCCGGCCGCAAGCGCATGACTTACGGAGGCGAATGCTTTGTCGGTACCGCCGCCCGCAGCCTCAATCTCCTTATCGCGGACATCGTCGACATAATAGGTATCATTGCCGCCATAGCCGATCATCGTGTGGCCGCCGGCTCCGTGAAACACATCGTCGCCGCTGGTGCCATACAAGGTGTCGCTTGTCTCGACGGGAGGCGGTTCGGTCCCGGTGGTAGCGAGGTTGTGCTCCCGGAAAACGGCTTGCAGTTCCGGGGAGCTTTCAAGTGCGGTGTCGCCGTTCTGCGTTCCCCATTTGTAGGTGTAGTCGAAGGCAGGTGACGGCACCAGTGCGGCCCAATGATCGATCATGATTTGCATCTGTTCGGAGGTGGGCATGACCTGTCTTCCGCCATCGGAAGTCTCCCAGTTACCGCCGCCAAAGGCCTGATAGACCGGAACGATGTTGCTAACCGGGATGCCCGATTTCACCGCTGCAGCCACGGCTCGATCGATCATGTCATAATCGACCGTGTCCGTTCCCGTGCGCACCGGATAGGGGTCTATTCCGAAATAGTCGATATGCGTGTTGGCCGGATTGTAGGTGTTCGTAAAATCCGGATTGGTCGGGGACCCCATGTTCATCATGGTGATGAAGGTCTTGGCGCCTGGAAAATGCTCATGGATCCAGTCGGATTCCGCCTTCAGGTTCTCAGCGGTTGCGTAGGTGCCCCACCTGCCGGTGGGATCGGGCTCGTCAACAAGATAGAACCCAAACACATTCGGATTGCCGAGGAAGGGGGTCATTTTCTCGATGAAGGATGAGGTTACGCCCTCGTGCTCATTGAGGTACACCAGACCCTTCATGCCATCCGGCAATGCGTTGACCAGCGAAACATACTGAACGTCAGCCAGATTGAAGCCGGCGGTTGCGATTTCGGTGGCGGAACCACCCGAGGCGTAGTGCAGAGTTGCCATCCAATATTCCTTTGTCTCATTCGATAGCGCCCCGGGGATTGCCTACTAGAGGGTGTATATTAGCGCCAAATCACATACCTGCAGGCGCTGATAGAATGGTTGATCGCCAATAGGAATGCTGCACGGAGAGAGAAATCCCAATAGATGTATTAAATAAATATCAAGAATATAACCACGTTAAGCTCGCACGGCTATGCAGATCAATCCAATTAATTGGAAATAGATAGTTTAATTGTCTAAAAATTTAGCCTGCATGTTGCGGAATTGAATTGTTAATTTAGCTGTTAACCTGCAAATTTACATATCAGAAGAACATTTAATCTAAGGGACAAGGCCCTTCGTAGTCTCGTTGCCGCAACCAATTAGTTGTGGACAATTCGTAAGCGTCTGCCCGCGCGTCGCGGGATATCGGTCGGCAGATCAGTTTCCGACATCGGAGGGGTCGAATCGGCTTGCCCGCTGGTCGCATGAAGGCAAGTCGCGTCAGGGGTTGTGGGTGAGAGGGCTGATCATCATGCCTGGTAACACGCGGACCGGACAGGGAGCTTAGGAATCCCAGCGTAGAGCAGCCGTACAGCGCACGACTGTCGGAAGGGCTTTCTTCGGTTGGCTTATCAGTGACGAGTCCGGCTTGGCAGAACTCGCCAGAGTTCGAGGCACAATTCATCGGCGTATCCACAAGATGCCGTCGAGGTGCTTCGCGCTGTGCGTAAGGCCGTGATCCCAATGCGGTTTACCTCATTCAAACAGACGAGGACAGTAGGCAAGCCTCCTCCTACCGTACCCTTTCACGCGCACAGAAGTAACGAAGCAAAACCATGAAAGCAGATGCGAAAGGTAGTTACTTCATGCGACCGAAACACGGCGCACGGACGGGAGCTTCGGGATGAATCCGCATCTCGTTTGTGTGGGAGGCGAAGATCACGCCCTGAGAATTCCGTTCCTAATGTCGCTGCGCGAAAGCGGCTTCCGGGTCACTGCGGTTTCGACCGGCGATGAGGCTGCGTTTTTGCGGCATGGCATTCCGCATCGCCGCTACGGTTTCGACCGATTTGCCAGCGGCGGTGGCGAGTGGACCGCCGTAAGAGCGATTCGGAAACTGGTTGCGGAACTCCGGCCTGACATTGTCCAAAGTTTCGACACCAAGCCTAACCTGCTCGCACCCCTTTCGCTGCGCGGAACAGTCCCGGTCGTACGCACGATCAACGGCCTGGGCTGGACATTCTCCTCGCTCGAACCGCGGGCTCTGGCCCTGCGTCCAATCTTTTGCGGACTGCAGTGGCTTGCTTCCTTCTGGACGGCAGCGACGGTGTTTCAGAACCGGGACGATGAGGCCTTCTTCAAGCGCTTTCGATTAATTGAACCCGGCAGCGGAAAAGTGATCCGCAGTTCTGGCATCGACGTCGATGCGTTCGCCATGGCGAGGCATCTTGCTCCGCCGGCAACGAAAATGCGCAAGGAACTCGGGCTCCAGTCAGCGGAGATCGTGATTTTTGTGGGCCGGCTGACCCGCCAGAAGGGCATCCCGATACTGCTTCAAGCAGTGCCCCGCGTCCTTTCCAAAAGACCTAATGCTCGTTTCGTGCTTGTCGGCCCTTGGGAGTCCGAAGGTCCATTTGCAGTCGACAAATCGGAAATCGATCGACACGCTCCTCATGTTATCGCGCTTGGCCCACGACGCGATGTTCCAGCCCTTCTTGGCATGGCCGACGTGTTCGCCTTCCCCACACAATATCGAGAAGGAATCCCGCGCGTCCTGCTCGAGGCAGGGCTGGCGGGTTTGCCCATCGTTGCCTCGAACATGCCCGGCTGCAATGAAGTGGTCGAGGATGGATGGAACGGCTATCTTGTCCAACCGCACGACGCCGATGGTCTTGCATCTCGAATACTTGACATCCTTTCCGACCGCAGTCGCGGAAAAGTCATGGGCGGTCGTTCCGTCGAACTTGTCCGGGAGCAGTTCGCGCTGCCGCGGGTGGTGGCCCAATATTGCGATCTGTACAAAAATATCCTTGGCGCCAAACCCCACAGCGATCTCGCCCGACCGGCGTCTCCGACCTTGTTTGGAGAGGGTGCTGCGAGAAGCAGATTGGACGGGCGCCGATGATCCGGGACGCGATCCTGGCCTGCGGTCTCGCAACGACCTATGCGGTGCAACTCGACATTCCAGGGTCGCCCTTAGGGGTTGGCGAACTGTTCATCGTACTTTGGATCATGCTGTCGATTGGGCGCGTACTCGCGGGGGGCCACCTGGAGACAAGGCCGGCGCTGACACGCCTTGTGAGCTTCTGGACGATCATGGCGCTTGCTCTCGGGATCGGCACCGTCGTCGGCTATCTGACCACAATTCTATATCTGACGGGCCTGATGCACGATACGATGGCCTACCTGCTGTTGGTCAGTATCACCTGCCTTGCCGCTGCAGAACCCGACGCTGATCGCCGGCTGCGTCGTACTGGCTGGTGGGTTGTGGGCATCGCGAATATCGCGCTTGCCATTCAGCTGGGACAGGGCTGGGGCTGGATCCCCCAAGCTGGCGTCGATCCCTGGTACTGGGACCGCTTTCGTGGCTGGTCGCATAATCCAAACCAGCTCGCGCTCTACTGCGCAATCTTTGGCCCGCTAGCCTTGCATCTTGCGACCACCACCAGCAATCGATGGGGCAGGTTTCTTGGGATCGCCAGCTTGTTCCTGACCTTCTATGTCGGGAGGCTGACAAAGAGCGATACCTATTTGTACACCAGCATCCTGACCTGCCTGACGTTCCTCGGGCTGCGGATCAGGACATGGCTCAAGACCGGTGGCAACAGGGTCAGCTTTTCACGGCAAGCCGTCCTCCTGTTGCTTGTCGGTATCCTTCCGTTGGCGATCGCGATAACCCCTTACGCCGTAACTGAGGCGAGCGTCCTCGAAAATTTCGCCAAGGGCCTAACCAAGGACAAAGGCGGCGAGGCCACTGCCGAAACCGTCGCACTCCGCGTGCATCTCTGGAACGAAGCGTTGGAGAAGGGCGCCGAATCCGGGTCGCTGGGCCTTGGTCCAGGTCCGCATCTCGAGCGCCCATCAGTGTTCGACTCGCAATTTCTGGAACGGCCCTTCGAGGCTCACAACACGATCCTCGACCTGTACACTCAAGGTGGTCTCATTGCAGTTCTGGCGCTGGTCTGGATAGTCGGCGCCGCCATCATATCGGTGTGGCGTGCGAAGCTCGACGCGCTGTTAGCGCTCGTGGTGTCAATTATCATCTTCGGGATGCCGCACCTGATCATCCGCCACCCGATCGTATGGTTTGCGCTAACCATCTGCCTTGTCGCCGGTACGCCGAAAGCAGTTTCTGCAATCTCCAACAATCCGGGGTAATGGTATGTGTGGTATTGCCGGAATTCTTCTTGCCTCCGATTCAGCCGACACGAGGCCGCTCAGGGCAATAGAGCAGATGACGGCCGCACTTCGTCACCGCGGGCCGGATGGCGAGGCATTCTGGGTAAACTGTGAATCGGGGGTCGCCTTCGGTCACAGGCGGCTGGCCATAGTTGACCTGTCGGAGGCTGGCCGTCAGCCGATGCATTCTGAAAGCGGCCGATATGTCATTACATTCAACGGCGAAATATACAATTTCCGTGATTTGCGCCGTGAGCTGGAGAGTACAGGCCATCATTTTCGGAGCGCCAGCGATACCGAAGTCATGCTCGCCGCAATTGAGAGTTGGGGCCTCGAAAAAGCACTCACCCGTTTCGCCGGCATGTTCGCTTTAGGATTGTGGGACCTTAGGACAAGGACGCTCCATCTCGCCCGCGACCGAATGGGTAAAAAGCCGCTTTATATCGCCTCAACACGCGATGCACTTGTTTTTGCTTCCGAGTTGAAGGCGATCAACCGTTTTCCAGGGTTTTGCCAGGAGCTCGATATCGATGCGGCCGCGGCAATGCTTTCGAAGGGATGGGTACCGGATGACAGCTGCATTTGGCGAGGCGTGTTCAAGCTGCCGCCGGGTTCGGTCCTGTCGGTAACGGCCGCTGAGTTCTCCGGGGAACGCAGTGTCGCCTCTCTGTCGCATCGCATTCGACGCTGGTGGTCGCTGGCCGAAGCCGCCACGGAAGGGCGGGCGGAACAGGTCGCCGGCAGCGACGAGGAACTCACCAATGAACTGGACGGCCTGCTTCGACTTGCCGTTCGGGAGCGCATGATCGCTGACGTCCCGCTCGGGGCCTTCCTGTCGGGCGGAATAGATAGCTCGACGGTTGTGGCCCTTATGCAGGCTCAATCGGAAAAGCCTGTGCGCACGTTCACCATCGCTTTCGGAGAGGGCGGGTTCGATGAGGCTCCCCACGCTGCGGAAGTCGCGCGCCATCTGGGGACCGACCATACCGAACTCCACCTTTCGGCTGCCGTAGCGCGCGACGTCATTCCAGAACTGCCGCAGATCTGGGACGAGCCATTCGCTGACGAATCGCAGATACCAACTCTGCTGGTGGCGCGGCTCGCCCGCCGGCACGTTACGGTGGCTCTGTCGGGCGACGGTGGCGATGAATGCTTCGCCGGCTACGCACGCCACTTCATGGCGGCCCGCCTGCGACGACAGCATATTCTGCCGTCAGCACTGCGTCGGGCGCTCGCGGCAGGCACTAGGTTATTGGCCCGTGCAGCCCGCCACGATCTCGTCGGCAAGCTGCCGCTTTCGGAGGGTGCACGGCATGCGCTTCGGGGGGATCGGCTGAATCGCCTAGCTCAGCTGCTTGCTGCAGCCAACGAGGACGAGTTGTATCGGCGACTTACGGGATCATCGAACGAGAACCTGAGCCTCCACCAGCCACCCTCATCAATTCACGTCGAGCACCGGCTTGATGGGCTGCTGTCCCGTCTGTTGTATGACGATATGGCTGGATACCTCCCCGGCGATATATTGGTGAAGCTGGACCGCGCCAGCATGGCCAACAGCCTCGAGGGGCGATGCCCGCTGCTCGATCATCGGGTTGTCGAATTTGCCTGGCGCCTGCCGACGAATACGAAAGTTCGTAATGGCAAAGGCAAGTGGATCCTTCGTCAGTTGTTGCGCCGATACGTTCCGCAGCGGCTGATCGAGCGGCCGAAGCAAGGTTTTGATGTTCCTATAGCCGTCTGGCTGAGAGGCCCGCTGCTGAGTTGGGCAAACGACCTTGTCGCCGATATGCGTTTGTCCGGAGACGGGATTTTCGACCTTGCAGAGGTGGATGCGTGCTGGCGCGATCACGTTGACGGCAGGCACGACCATTCTCGTGAATTGTGGCCCGCTTTGATGTTCCAGGCCTGGCACAACGAGGCAAGGCGCCCATCGCCCACAGCAACGGGTTCTCGCGTGCCCGAACTTACAGGAGATTAAGATGGAAGGGTCCATAGTTAGCCGCATCCACCTTCCGCACGTTAACGAAATGCACGTGCCTGCGCGCGAAATCGCTCCGCGCATGAAACGGCCCTTACGCGAACAGATGGACACGCAAACCCCATTCCATCAGCTCCTCATTACCCTCTCAAGAAAAAAATGGTTCCTGCTGGCCATGGTCATCACTGGCGGTGTATTAGCCGCGCTTGCGGGTCTTGCACGGCCTGCCCTGTATGAAGCCACTGCACAGGTAATCGTCGACGCACCTAGTAGAGCGGCCCCTGCCGGCGGCTCGGTCTCTACTCAAGATGTGCTGGATTCCAGCATTGACGACCACATCACCATGCTCTCGTCGCAAGGCCATCTGCGAAGCGTGGTGGCAGCGCTGCGCAAAACGGACGCTCTCAACAATACTAGAAAGGCTGATGCTGTTACCGAAAATTCTGCTGCTCACCCTGCGGGCGTCGAGCCGCCGAAGTTGCGCTCGGGTACAGCCGATCTGCTAGCCGAAATTTGGCCGCGAAGCACTCCGGCGGAGCCAGATGCGGCTGAACTCAAGATACTGCGTAAGGGTATAAGGATCGGCCAGGAGTTGCGATCGAGGGTCATCAGTGTCGGCTTCACCGATCACGATCCGGCGCGAGCTGCTTTGATCGCCAATACGTTCGTCCAAGTGTATATTGGCGATCTGGCAAGGAAAAGCCAAGCATCGGACAGACTGGAACTTGAATCGATAGTTGCCGGACTTCCAGCTACACAGAACAGTCTCGCAGAAGCGACCGATCGTCTTGAGAGGTATCGGCTGAGCCATGGCGCGATCGACCAAGGTGCAGCGGATAATGCCGCCAAGGAGATAGTCGAACTCACCCAGCAAATCTCCTTGTCGAAAGCCGATCTCTCCGCATCGGAATCTCGACTTCAACACATTCAGGACTTGCGAAAGGGGGGCGCGTCGGTTGCCGCGGTAGCCGAAACCATCGGATCACCCGTGCTGGCCGATCTCTTGGCACGCCAGGCCAACGGCACAACAGATGAGGATGTCACAAATGCGATCGATCGTGAGATCGAACAAGAAATCGCCCGCGTCGCTGCCGAGACGAACATCTATCGCTCCCAAATAGCGGTGCTGCAAAAGCGTAAGGACGTCCTGGATGCGGTTGTGGCCGATACAGCCGGCCGGCTTTCCGGATTGCGCGCTCTCGAGCCCCAGGTCGGCATCTTGACGCAGCGCTACAACGACCTTTTGACCCGGCAACAAGACTTGATGCGGCGTATTGCAAGTCCATCCCCCGGGGTCAGGCTTCTCTCAGCGGCGTGGCCTCCTACCAATCCAACGACTCTTTCGCCAATATTTCTTATTCCGCCCGGCATGGTTGTGTTTGGCCTGATTGGGGGGATCTTCATACTTGTCCGCCAACGCTTCGATAGCACCTTGCACGGGGAGGCCGAAGCTGAAGCAGCGCTCAAAGTTCCGTGCCTCGGGCTAATACCCCAGGCTGCCACAACGCACGCGAGGCGACTGCAGCAGCTGGTTTCAGGTCAGCAGGAGTCAAGATACAGCCGCGCCGTGACGGCCCTGCTTGTCGCTGCAGCGCCCCGGCGGGCGAGGGATTGCTCGAACATAATCTTGATAACATCCTGCAGTGAGGATGATGGCAAGACCGAGCTCGCATGGAGCATGGCCTTGGCGGCCACAAGACTTGGAGGGCGAGTACTCTTTATTGATCTGGACCGCACGGACCGCCGCCTTACAGGCGAGTTTGTGAAGGAATTCAGCGCACGTAAGCCGCACAATTTTTTCGGAGACTATATCAATGACCGTTGTGCGCTGCGCGATGCGATAGCTGGAATGTCGGCAATCGGAATCGATTTCATGGCGCTCGCACCGTCGGAGGATCTGCTGCCCTTGCTGTCCAGTGTCGATGGCTCCCCTTTCAAAGATGAACTGCACTCGGTCTATCGGGTGGTCATCATAAATGGGCCGCTGGGGCTTGAGGGACCAGAGGCCAGACTCCTGACAGGCTGGGGTGACGTGGTTCTTTTCGCCATTCGCTGGGCGAAAACGCGACGCAGCATCGCGCGAGGCGTCCTAGACTTGCTTGCGGGCGATACGCCAGCTTCGGTTCCCGTCGCAAGCGTTCTCACGAAGGTTAATCTCAGGAAGCACGCGGGTTACCGGTTCGGGGACAGCGCTGATCTCTTGCTGGAGGGAGCATGACGAGTTCGGCTTTTGCTGTTGCCTACTTCCCACCACCGCCCGTTGAAAATCCCCGTTTTAGGCGCCGCGCCGATCGGCTGCCGGCGCGGGCCATTCGCCCGTAGCCGGGGTTGCTGCGGAGAGATCCGTCCGGAGCGTGGGGCCGAGGTGTCACAACGGAACCTACTGGCCAGGAGCCGCCGGACGGGCATTCATGAATTTCGGGAGCCACGCCTGAGGCGACGCCCCTGATGCCATCCTTCGTCTGCTTGGCAGGTCCAGCAGCCTGGTGGTGTCAAAATCACCTTCCCGCTGCAAGCGGCGTGGCACCGCTCATTACTGCTTGGCTTGGCGATGAATCCGTGGCGCAGGTGACGAGACTTTGTCGATTTTCGCCCAGAGTGCGCTCCCGCCCATCGTAGATGCGTTCCTGATGGCGTATGCCCATGCCGGCAAGCGTGACGGTGAAATCGCAAGGGCGGTCAAACCTTGCGCCATTCGTTGCGCTTTGCTTCGCGGCAAGGCCCGCACGAACTCACTCACACTACCTGGTTTTTGTCCCTTACGCAAAAAGCTGTGGACGATGTCTTGCTTCAGGAATTTGGCGAGATTGAACGGCTCGCGCTCGCATTTGCTCAATTGCAAGCCGTGCCGCCGACATATGGCATCGAAGGCTCCTTTCGTCCATCGGCCAATGTGGTTTGGTGGCATGTCTACGAGCGAACCGTGAGACTCCATATAGTACGTTCTGTTTTCATTTGGCACGGCAATGAAAACAGATCCTTGCGCCTTCAGAAGATATTTTAAGCGAGCAAAAACCTCATCCACTTGGTCCATATGCTCGAAGACCTGAAACATGAAAATAAAATCGAACGCCTCTTTCATGGGGTTGAAGCTGCCATCTCGAAAGTCATTTGCAAATGTCTTGAAGCCTTTTGACGCCAGTACTGATCGCGCCGTTTCGTTGTAGTCGACGGCAGAAATATCCGAAGTATGGAAGAATTTATTCTTGATGCGGTCGAGAAAATACCCAAACCCCGATCCCACTTCGAGAGCAGTCTTTCCGCCAGTATTCAGGCCCGCGAGCTCTTCGATTGTTCTTGCATATTCCCATTTCATAGTTGGATAAGAAGGGTACGCCCAGGCTAAGTTATAAAACTCAAAGCCGCCGGCGACGAACGGATCTGCGAAACCGAATCCACAATCTGCGCATTTGCGAATGTCGCAAGTGTTACGGCCCCAGAGATCCGACAGGTGGCTTGTTAACTTTCGGGAGCGATCGGGGTCCTGACGCGGATTGATGAAATGTCGAGAGGCCTCGTCTGCTGTCACTTCGAACAATTTTGCGGTTGATACACTGCCACACGCCGGACAAATGGTCATCTCGCTATCCCTGAAGCCTGGACGAAGGAAAGCCGCCTTCGACGGTGTAGAATGCGTGCCAGCCGGCCAACGCAGGCCTCAATGATGCCGCCACGCTAAATTCGCCTCTGGCTACGCAACCGGCCCAGTCTCGGGCGGATGGCGAACGCGTAAGTAAGAATGTGCTGGCTCGCAATTTTCATGACTGATGGGCGAAGAATTTGCATGGCATCTTGGATCGTCGCTCGCCATGACTGCTGGTGGAATCTGCAGGGAATACGAGCAACCCGCAGCGCCCGTAACAAAGTTTCGGGGCGAGGGAGGTGTTTACGATCCTGAATTAGATTCCAGTTAAGCTCTTTGACAGCAAGAGTTACTTGATCAACTTCGTCAAAATTCTTAGTTGTAGTGATGCTCGGGTGATTGGTCGCGTCGTAGAAAATCAAGCCGTCATTTATCGCGACCATGTCTCCGTGGCATGCCAGGTCAACAAAGAACAGCTGGTCGACTCCGGCCGGGATAGAATTGTGCGCGCGCATCAGGCAACCCGCGTGAATGACGTCGCGGTTGATCAACAGCGTCGACGGGATGATCCCGAGGCTCCGCGTCGTACGGACCAGATAGAGGTCCGTTAGGCATTGCTGGCTCGAGTAGACGGAGATCCGTTGTCGCCCTTGCGGTGGCAATCGGAATTTCATCCGATCGTCTTCAATTATATTCGCGGCACAGGTCATGAATGCAGCCGAGGGATGCTTGGTGGAAACCTCGGCAAAGGTCTTGAGTGCGCCTGGGGCGAGCCAGTCATCGTCATGGAGCAGCTTGATCCATTTTCCGACGCAAGCGAGCATGGCGTTGTTGGTATTCTCGACCTGACCCCGGCCCCGACCGTTCTCGACAATTCGGATGCGAGGCTCGGTCCGTGCATACTCGGCCACGATTGCCCAGGTCGCTCCCTCTCGGCCCTCGTCGTCGCTGACGACCAGCTCCCAACTGGCGAAATCTTGACTCAGAATGCTATCCATCGCCCGGCGGATCGTGTCCGGTCGGCGAAAGGTCGGGATGGCAACTGAAATGAAAGGGCGCAGTCGCGAAGCATCAGCGCGATGATGTTGGTCAACCACATCGGTCGTTGGAAGCTGATCAAGCTGCGAGTGCTTCATGGTGTTTTTCCCTCGAGATGATGACTCTGCTTTGGTATGGCGGCTCCCGATGGTTCGACGTAGTGGCGGAGAAGATACAGAGAAGCCGCCGTTTTCAGTGCAAACCCGACGGCGCCGCCGGCCGCCATCAGATAAATGACTTTGAGTGGTTCCCAACCTGCCTCAGCACCGGCGAGCAGCGGGCCAAATACAAGCGCCGTCCGCGCGCCGTCGACGAGAAGTCGTACCTCTTGCCGCCGCAGGAGAGCCGGGACATCTTGAAGCGGTGTCGACAACGCCTGCGTGGCACCCATGAACGCCAGCGCGGTCATAATGTCTGCGGCGGGAACCCAGGGCGCGCCCAAGAGGGGAACGACGATATATGGCGCGGCCAGGCCAAGCGCTAATATTGGCAATGCGGTGAGGCCGGCTGAAAGCATCAAGAGGCCGTGCGCGGTGCCGAGCAAATGGGCGCGACTGCTGGTTTTGTTCGCCTCAGATACAAAAACATTGCTAAGCGGGTTGGCGATCAGCGTGACGGGTGCAGTCACCAGCCGTGACGCAACTCCCAGGTAGCCGGCAAAAGCGGCGCCAAACAGCGAACCAACGAGTATTGCGGGAAGATTGATGATGGCAAAACTCGCTAGGGCCGACGGAATGTCAAACAATGGAAACTTGTATTCTCGCCTGGCGACTACAAAGACGGTCCGCCACGGCGCTCGGGCGATGCCGCCTATGTCCTTCCTGCTCAGAATCCGAGAGCCGAGGATTCCGATGAAGATGAATTGGCTCAGGATATGAGCATGCACCATCGCGTCGCCTCCGAAATGGGCGAGCCCAAAAGTTAGTTGCAGCAGGGCCATGGTCACCGGCAAAATCAGGCGGCCGAGGGCGAAGTCGCGTAGCAGGCCTACGCGCAGACTCCAGCAGTTCATTGCTTCGACGAGGCCGGCACCCCCCATCCCAAGTGGAACGAGCCAGGCGAGGTGGCCAACTCGCGCTGGAGCGATGCTCGCCCACAGCAGTCCTGCCGCAAAGGCCAAGACACTCGTCACCATGACAGCCAGGAGAATGAGCTTAACGGTCACGTATGCCTGCGCACTGTCCTTGACCCCATAAAGCGAGGCCTCGAAACGCAATGCTGCGATCGCACCGAGGATGTTTACGATCGACAGGTAAATCGTGAAGATCCCGAAATCTGCCGGGGAATAGAGCCGGGCCAAAACGGGAATGGCGGCGACCAGGGTCAGCTGGCCGGCAATCGCCATGGCCGAAACGCCTCCTGCCGCGCGAAGAATACCGCCGATCGGGCTTGGAGGAACACGGGTGATTATTTTCTCGACCGTAGGAACCGTCCTGGATCTCAGAAAGTAGCTTTGGGACATGAGCTCGCGATTCCGAGGAGGCAAAAATGCGGTCGAATAGAGCTTACGATGGGGCCTGAACGTCACCATCATCCATCTGAATGACATTGTTCGGCAGAACGCGGATGCGGCGAATTCTTTGTGCTCCGTGCCAAGTACAAGTTCAGTCTCCGAATCGAGATCGCTCATTGGAACTGCCCGCGATAAGCTGATTTGCGCGAGGATCGCGCGGGGCATCGATGACCGGAAAATGTCGTCGTGACGCTGTGCGGCATCAGCTGATCTTTTGACCAGACCAGCAGCCCGACAGGATAACAGACGCGTGGATCCGTCGCTCCGACAAGGCGCGGATCACACGGTGGCCTCTACATGCACCAACGTTTGTTGCCGTATGCTGGTCGCGGCATCCCTTCCATGAAAGTCCCGGTACCATTCGACAAAGCGTTGCACTCCGTCCTCAAGCCGCGTCGTCGGGGCGAAGCCGACGGCCTTGCGAAGATCGCTGACGTCGGCGCGTGTCTCTAAAACGTCGCCAGGCGGCAACGGCACATCCACGCGAAGCGCCCGGCAGCCAAGGGCGGTCTCGATGATCGAAATGAGCCGGTTGATCTCCTCGGGCCAGTCGTTGCCGATGTTGTAGACGCGATGCGGCGCGGAACTTGTAGCAGGATCGGCGGTGAAGGGGTCCCAATGCGGATCGGGCCGCGGCGGTGCAGCCAGTGCTCGAACCACGCCCTCAGCGATATCGTCGATATAGGTGAAGTCTCGCCACACGCGGCCGGCATTGGCTACTTCGATTGGATTCCCCTCGATAATCGCACGCGTGAACATATAGACCGCCATATCGGGCCTGCCCCAGGGGCCATAAACGGTGAAGAAGCGCAGTCCAGTCATAGGTAAGCCGAACAAGTGACTGTATGAGTGCGCCATGAATTCGTTTGAACGCTTGGTTGCGGCGTACAGACTGACAGGATGATCGGCGCCGTGATGCTCGGAAAACGGTATGGTTCGATTTGAGCCGTAGACGGAGCTCGAAGAGGCATAGACGAGGTGACTAACGCCGAAGTGCCGACAGCCCTCAAGAACGTTGAGAAAGGCTATTATGTTCGATTGCAGATAGGCATGCGGGTCAACTAGTGAATGTCGCACGCCGGCCTGAGCCGCGAGATGCACAACGTTTGAAGGTCGAACTTCTGAAAACAGCAACTGGACACGCGCCGCATCCGCCAGATCAATTCGCATCGGAGTGAAGCCCGACTCGGTACAGAGGCGCGCAAATCGCGCTTCCTTGAGTCGTGGATCGTAGTAGGGGGAGAAATTGTCGACGCCGATGACTTCGACACCCAGACGCAAAAGCCGCAAAGCGACGTGAAAACCAATGAAGCCTGCCGCGCCGGTGACGACGATCGGTCCGGTCCGTGCCAGTCTCTTCACCGCGCGGTCCGAACGCGATCGAGCGATTTCCACCTTCTCCGCTGCGGCAAGAACAGACTCGCTGCCTAGATCGTTGTCCAACTTGTCGCCTTTCGAATCCGTTCGACAGTACCGAATGGCCGGTCCGGGATTGCGGCTTCCGTCATGCGGTGCACGACCTGCCAAGTCATGACACTCCAACTTGCGCCGTCTGAATCCCCGGGCGGATGCCGACGTCCGGCGATGGTATCCAGTGGCCTGCCTCTACGGCAGGACCGAAATGCGGCCAAGAAGGGCCACCAGTTCCGCCTGGCGTTTTGTTTCGGTCTTGGCGAACAGCGAGGCAAGCTGGGAACGGATCGTGGTGCGGCTGAGGCGCCAGCTGCGAGCGATCTCCAAAGGAGCGTCGCCCTGAGCCAGGCGCAAGGCGAGGTGCGTTTCTGCGCTCGTCAGGCCAAACATTCTTTGCAACGTGCGAGGATTTGGCCCAGATCTGTTATCCCGATCCAGCAACGCCACAATGCTCGTTCCGTCGGGAGCGATAACGCCGTTCTCGTTCAGAATCACCGGACGGTCGCCTCTGCTGCGGATCACCACCCAGGATAGTGAGCCCGGCAGGAATTGACCCGGAACATTTGCGATCAGCCGCCTTAGGGCGGTCGTAAGCCCGCTCGCCGTGTCGGCCGCTTCCCCCTGGCGCTCAAGCGTGGTTTGGGCGGCTGCGTTCCACTCGACCACCTTTCTCTCGCGATTCAGCACGAGATAGCCACAGCCAATGCGATCAAGCACGCCGGTTATGGATTCCAGACTGCGGCCTTTTTGTTCGCCGAACCTTGCGTCCAATAGATCCGATGCGCGATCGGCAAGGTGACCAGAAGAGGGCCGCGTATTCCGCGCTTCAAAATCATACCTGGTCCTCGTAGCAATGTACCGATTGCTCGAAGAAGCATTGACCTGTCTATCGATCAGATTCATTTTCTACCCCTAACCCAAAGTTTCACACGCCCGAAATAAGTATTCGGGATTCATGTAGTCTTCTATGTGTCGCTGGATTCTAGTCTTCTATGCGCTGACGGATAATATGTTCATCGCCACCTTGAAAAACTTAATATGATCCGACAGTTCTAAGGCAGCTCTTAGGCCCCGCTGCGTCCGATAAAATGCGCGCTATGATAGCGGTATGGCAATCCGGCAGTGGTACTAAGCTGTACGTTTTTTGCTCTAGTCTCGACGGGCTAGTCAGAAGGTTGTAGTCTGTGTCCATGAGCTCGCAGTCGCGCAGGTCGAATTCGAACCCGTCGGGCAGATTGCTAACTCATATTGCCTCTGCATCGGTGTTAGCTGCCACACTGATATTTGAAATCAAATCGTCAGCCTATATTGGGCAAGGCGCCAGTTTTCTGGAATTTATTCCGGCTATTATTATTATCGCCTATCTCGAAGACCGCGTGGCAGCGCTTGCTGCGACCATTCTGATGGTGACTGTCGGCCTGTGGGCGCGAGGACACGATCACATTTCAAATGGAGATTGGGCACGCGCAATCCTGCTTCTGGTTTCGGGCGGGGTAATTGCCATGACGTTCCATCGCCTTCGGCAGGACTTGCGTGAGTTGCTGGAAGTCGCGGAGGCCAGGCTAGCTGCCGTCGAAGCGACAGAAAGCCGCTATCGTTGGGCCTTCGAACGTGCTGCCCTGGGATTCGCGAACACCAACGAGAAAGGTGAGTTGCTTCAGTCCAACAAACGCCTTTGCGAGATGACCGGGTACAAGGAGGAGGAGCTTGCCCAATTGCGGCTCGATACGCTCGCCCATCCGAACGACCGGCATACCTTGGCGCAATTGTTGGCAAGGCTGGGCAATGACATCTCTTCGTTCGTTTCCGAGGTCCGTCTGTTAAGAAAGGACGGTATGGCATTCTGGGCTCGGCTAACGCTTTCTTCGTCCGTGCCCAAGGGGGGACTCTCGGAGAGCATCTTCGTGGTGGTCGACGATATTTCGGAACGACGCGCTGTTCACGAAGCGCTTCGGGCTCAGAAGGAATGGCTGGACCTCGCTCTGTCTGCTGGACGCTTGGGCACGTGGCGCATCGACCTTAAAGACGGGACAGTCACGGGCTCGGACACGTTCTGGGACATTCTCGGCCTGGCCCAGGCCAATAGCCGCAGTTTGGAGGAACTGTCAGCTGTCGTCCATCCGGCGGACTGGCCAAAGCTGGCGGCATCGAGAAAGGCCGCACCATCGGTCACGAATTACGATGTTGAGATACGTGTCCGCCGACCGGACGGACATATCCGCTGGGTTGCGCTGCGCGGAAGGGAGGAAAGACATGATGATGGTGGACAGCGGCTTGGAGTGGCTGCCGACCTGAGCGAGAGACGACAAACCACGCTGCTGCGTGCCGCGGCAAAGAAGCGGGAGCGCATCATGCTCGAACAGCGTCATAGATTCGGCAATGTTTTCGCGGTGATCACGGCGCTCGTGAAGATGGTCGATGTTCCCGGAAACAACGTCGCCAAATACAAGGAAATGCTGATCGATCGGATACGCGCGCTCGAGGCAACCCATTTGCTTCTTTCACGCAACGGCAGCGTATCGGGGGCGATAAACGATCTCGTTGCGCAAGAGTTGCACCCTTATATGGGGACACGCGCCATATCGGTCAGCGGTCCGTCCGTGGCGATATCGGGAGGCGCCGCCGAGAGTTTTGCAATGATCGTTCACGAGCTTGCCACCAATTCCATGAAATACGGAGCGCTTGGCGATTCAAAAGGCCGGATCGACGTAAGCTGGACGTTCGCAGCTGAAGACACAGGCAGCGATGTCGTGTTCGAGTGGGTGGAATCGGGGCGGCGGCGGACCTCAAGTGTAGTCCGTCATGGGTTCGGTTCCATGATAATCGGAGTGGATGGAGCGCCGCTTGTCGGTCACTCTCCCAGGCTGGAAATATCGGACCAAGGGTTGCGGTATTCGCTGCGGCTGTCGCGCAAGGAAATCGGATTGTAGTGCAGTGCTACAATCGGAAGCAGATATCTAAAGGCGGGTGGCGCTGAGCGGCCTTTGAGATGGGCAGTGTTCTTTCCAAGAATGTCGTTGGCCCAAAGCTGCGCCGTGGCTTTGGGATATGCAGTAATATGCGTGAGGAGTCATGGGATGCCGTTGCACGTCCAAAAGGACGCGCGGCGCTCTAGCTGGCATGTCTCGAAAGCCAAGTCTTCAGCATAACGGCAGCCTCGGTCCGATTGCGTACCCCCAATTCACGCAGAACCGCAGCAGCGTGGATTTTCGTGGTCGCCTCCGCGATTTCCAGATCGCGCGCAATTTCCTTGTTTGAATAGCCTTCCGCCATCAGCTTGAGGACTTCCTTTTGCCTCGAGGTCAGCCTGCCAAGGTTGACGCCAGCGGTACGTCGCTGTGGGCCCTTCTCGGAGTGGGTATGCGCGTGGGTTGCTTGCGTTGCACCCGAGCGTGACAGAAGTGCGGGAACATAGATGCGCCCGGAGAGGATTTCATTGACGGCCAAAACAACCTCTTCGTCCGTCTGCGACTTTACGATGTAACCGTGAAGCCCGATCGACAGAGCCGTGAGTATTTCCGAGCGTGAATCGTTACCGGAAACGATCGCAAATCGCGTATCCGGATAGGCGGACAGGATCCCGCCGAGCACTTCTTGATTGAACAGGCCTGGCATATTCAGATCCAGGATCGCGAGATCCACGAACGATTGCTCCGCCAGCAAACTGAGCACCGCGTCGAAACAAGACGCTTCAAATATCTCTACACCTGGAATGCCTGCGGTCAGTGCCAATCGCAAGCCGCGACGATACAAGCCGTGATCGTCGGCGATGACGATTCGATACATTGAACTACCCCAACGCGTATCTGAATGGATTGAACGGTAATGGGCCTGAAGTCGTAGCCATTCACTCGTCGATTCATCCAGCCGACGCCGCGGCACCCCCAACACCACAAACGCCGAATTTCTAATATAATCTTAAATAACGGGAAACGCTCCTCTTTTTTTTGCCCCTTGTGAGCGAACCCGCCGAACGTCGTCGAACATACGTTCTGACCTTTTGGAAAGCTGACAGACCGGCTGGTCGTTCAGCACTGCCATAGATCCAAAGATATAGAACAGCAAAACGGCCGAATTGTTACCATTCGAATGCACGACGACATCCACCCCGACGGCCACATACCATCCAGATGCAATGTCCGGATCAGGGATCGGCGGGGAAATCTCACCGGTCTTCTACGGGAAATCTCACCGGTTCTTCGGAGGGGCAAAGAACGTGTTTCCCGGGTGCTGACCAAGGCAGGATAGCCGGCCCGTGACGATAGCGTTCAGGCCGAATGAACAAGGGAGGACCAGGATGAAAGCGGTGATTCAATGTGGAGGAATGGGAACACGCCTCCGCCCCTTCACATCGGTCTTGCCGAAGCCGCTCATGCCGATCGGCGCACGGCCGGTTCTCGAGATGCTTCTGAAATGGTTGCGACGCAACGGTATTCAGGAAGTCTATATTACAACCGGGTATCTCGGCCACTTGATCCGCACCGTGTGTGGAGATGGCTCGCAGTGGAACCTGAAGATTCGATATACGCAGGAGATGGAGCCGCTTGGCACCATCGGGCCACTGTCTTTGATCAGGGATGAACTGACGGAGCCGTTTATCGTTCTCAATGGCGACGTCCTTACGGATCTAAGCCTCAGTCGATTTGTAGCAGCGCACCGTAAGCACACCGATCCGGTGACGATCGCAACAGCCTGTCGTCTGATCAAGATGGATTTCGGCGTCATCGACGAAGTCGACAATACCGTGCAGGTCTTTCGCGAGAAGCCGACCCTCTCGCATCTGGTCAGCATGGGAATTTACTGCATGAACCCGGACGTTCTGCAGTTTATCCCATCCGGCATACCCTTTGGATTCGACGACCTGATGCTGCAGATGATGCAGAACGGCACAACCGTGCACGTTTACAAGCATGAGGGTCTCTGGCTCGATATCGGGCGCGTCGACGACTTCCAGAACGCACAGACCATTTCCTGGGAAGACCAGTCGGCCTCGATCGAGGTCACCGCGACGGCTGCATGATGAAGTCACGAGCTCGGTTCCCACAATTATCAGTCTAGGAGGTTGTGATGCTCTTGGTCAGTGCCCCGATCCTGGGTGTGCCGGAAAAGACTGCTTTGACCAAGGTCATCGACAGCGGCTGGCTGACGATGGGGGAGCAGGTACGAGCCTTCGAACAAGCTTTTGCCGACGTCCATGGTGCGGAGGATTGCGTCGCGGTCGGTTCTTGTACGGCAGCGCTTCATCTCATTTTGCACGCTCTTGGCATCGGACCGGGCGACGAGGTGCTGGTGCCATCCTTGACTTTCGTGGCGACCGCAAATGCGGTCCTCTATGTCGGTGCGACGCCGGTCTTCGTCGACATCGAGTCAGCCGACGTGCCGCTGATGTCGATCGTGGAAGCCGAAGCGAAATGCACGACCCGCACCAAGGCAATCATTCTCGTCCATTTCGCCGGCTATCTCGCCGATCGGGAACAATGGCAGAGGTTCGCCCGTGCCCGGGGGCTGCATATCGTCGAGGACGCGGCGCATGCACCGGGCTTGAAGGAGGTGGGGACATTTGGTGCCGCGGCCGCCTTCAGCTTCTACGGCAACAAGAACATGACCACGGCGGAAGGCGGGGCTGTGATCGCCAGGGATGCCGGTCTGCTCGAGACAATCCGCCAGGCGCGTGGACATGGGATGACCACCGGGACACGTCAAAGGCTGAACAGCCGCACCCCTCAGTATGATGTCACCATGCTCGGATTCAACTATCGCATGGATGAATTGCGGGCTGCGATCGGACTCGTCCAGCTGCAAAATTTGCAGGAGTGGAATGAGATCAGGCGTATCCTGGTCATGCTGTATCGCCGTCTCATAGCCAAGCATTGTCCGGCCGTGACCATCCCGTTCCACGAGCCGCGGACGTCGGCCTACCACATCATGCCTATCCTTTTGCCACGTTACGCCGACAGGCAAGACGTCATCGACGCACTGCGCGCGCAAGGGATACAAACCACTATCCACTACCCGCCGGTGCACCAGATGACGCTCTATCGTGAGCTTATCCCCGATACTCATTTGCCGCGCACCGAAGATTTCGCGCAGCGCGAGCTGACGGTACCGCTGCATCCGCAGGTCACGGCACCTTTGGTCGAAACGGTGGTTGTCGCTCTTGCCGCAGCGGTTAGCGGTTGCGCTCAGACAGGAACAGCCGCATGAATGCCCTGGACCTAGCCATTCACCGGCCTAACGTCTCAAGTGCCGCCCATGGGACTGTGAGACGAGCAATTGATCTCGTCATTGCTGCGGCCGCGGCGATCGTCTTTGCTCCGCTGATGTTGCTGATTGCCGTGGCGCTGCTGCTGGAAGGCGGTCGGCCCATCTTCTTTACGCAGACCCGCGTCGGGGCCGGTGCTCGCCCATTCCGCATGTACAAGTTCCGCAAGTTCAGCGTAAAATGCGATCCCGGTGGCTTGGCGCTGACCATGGCCGATGACAGCCGCATGACGCCGGTAGGACGGTTCCTCGCCGTCACCAAGTTCGACGAGCTGCCGCAGCTTTGGAACGTCTTCAGGGGCGAGATGGCAATCGTCGGGCCGCGCCCGGAGAGCCTTGTCTTCGCCGATTGTTTTCGCGGGGGCTTCGAGGGTATTTTACAATACAAGCCAGGCTTGCTTGGTCCAGCCCAGGTTCTCTTCCGGAATGAAGCGCATTTTTATCCGCGATCCGTGGACCCGTTACTGTTCTACCGCGAGGTCTTGTTTCCGGCCAAAGCCAGGCTTGACCTTTCCTATTATCCGCAACGCACGATCGTCTCCGATGTCGTCTGGATGGTGCGCGGCCTGCTGGCGGTGCTTGGCGTCGTTTCGCCGCCGCCGATCGGAACTTGAGAGCAGGTGGGACATCGGCGCTCTCGTGGATTTGCAAAGTCAGTGCCTCACGTCATAGGGGGAACGCTTGGGTCATGGCATACAAGGGCAGGAAAGTTCTGGTTACGGGTGCCGATGGGTTCATCGGTTCGCATCTCACCGAGGCGCTCGTCCGTAGCGGTGCCGACGTCACCGCGGTGGCTCTCTACAATTCCTTCGACAGCCACGGCTGGCTGGACGATTTACCGGACACTATACGAAGCCAGTTGAACCTCATCCGCGGCGATGTTCGCGACAGCGCGTTCGTTAATCGGATCGTGCGCGGCCAGGCGGTCGTGTTTCATCTCGCCGCACTGATCGCTATCCCGTATTCGTATGCCGCCGCCCAGTCCTATGTGGAAACCAACATCCTGGGCACGGTCAACGTCCTCGAAGCGGCGCGCCAATGGGAGACTGAGCGTGTGGTGCACACCTCGACAAGCGAGGTTTATGGCACCGCGCTGACAATGCCTATCAGCGAGTCCCACCCATTGCAGGGACAGTCACCGTATTCGGCATCCAAGATCGGTGCGGACATGATGGCGGAGTCCTACGCCAGATCGTTCGACATTCCCGTGGTTATCATGCGGCCCTTCAATACGTACGGCCCACGCCAAAGTGAGCGGGCCATCGTACCGACCATCATACGTCAGGCTCTCGATAA
The DNA here is from genome assembly GCF_040322115.1 of Mesorhizobium sp. M0195. Taxonomy (NCBI): domain Bacteria; kingdom Pseudomonadati; phylum Pseudomonadota; class Alphaproteobacteria; order Hyphomicrobiales; family Phyllobacteriaceae; genus Mesorhizobium; species Mesorhizobium sp. M0195. The sequence continues at coordinate 62,897 of NZ_JAMYSV010000011.1, forward strand.
AAAATGCCCTGCGATCATGGTGGGAGACACAAGCCCGATCCGCGACCTTACTTTCGTGGAAGACACCGCGGCGGCGTTTTTGACCGCAGGTTCGGCCGAGCTCGAATTTGGCCATGCCTACAACGCCGGAAGCCAGCGCGCTGTGACGATCTCGGACATATTGGATCTGGTGATCGAGTTGAGTGGCTGCAAGAAACCAATTCACCGCGACGAGCGCCGGCTGCGGCCGCAGAATTCCGAGGTGCGTGCCTTGCTGGCCGATTCTTCGCTCCTCGAAAGCAAGACTGGATGGCGCGCCCAGACCAGCCTGCGCGAAGGCTTGGAGCGGACCATCGGATGGTGGCAAGGGCGCCTCAGCGAAGGCCGGGTGCGACACGAAATGGGCTACATGACATGACCTTTCGCCCGCGTGGGTTGGCTCCGCTGTTGATTGCGGCTGCCTTGTCGTTGGATTTGTCCACGGCCAGCGGCCGGCAAGACAGCGCGCCGACACAGTTTGTCGCGCCAGTGATGATGGATCTGCCCGATTATCTTCAACCCGCGACGGATCCAGCCTTCGGGACAGTTTTCATGCGCATCACCAAGCCTGGCGCTCTTGGCAATGGCGTCGTATGCGAGAAGAAATTTTGCAGCCACCGTTATTCCAGCTCCCAGGCATGGAATTCAGACCAGAGCCTCCTCGTCATCACCAACGGCTGCAATGGCATGTGCTTTTTCGACGGGCACACCTATGTCCCGCTTTTCCGTCGCGCTCGATCGGCTGAATGCGAATGGCATCCGCAAAATCCCGATCTGATGATTTGCGTTCAGGACCGGAAAATTTCGACCTGGGCGCCACGGACCAATCGCGAAGACGTGCTGTTCGTGTCGCCGAATTACCATGATCTTCAGTTCGGTCCGTCCAAAGGCAATCCTAGCCGCGACGGCGATCGCATAGCAGTGCGCGCGATCCGTGGGGATGGTGCGATGGTTGCCTTTGCCTATGATCTCAAGCAGCGCCGGAAATTTCCTGACATCGATCTTGCCCAGCTTGCCGGAACGGTCAGCGCCTGCTCGATCTCCCCGCTGGGAGCGAACATCCTGTGCTTTCAGAACGTGAACGAAGACACAGAACAGCGAGCTATTTTCTCCGTCGACGGGACGTTGCGGCAGAGGTGGACGGACCATCATCGGCCCGGCCATGGCGATATGACGGTCGATGACGACGGTAGCGAAGTTTTCGTGGGCATCAGCAAATCCGACCCTGACAAATATCACGTCATCAAAAGGAGACTGATCGACGGGAAGGTCACCTCGCTTATGAAATTTGGCGAAGCGGAGCATGCGTCCGCGCGGGCACTGGACAGGAGCGGCTGGGTGTTCGTGAGCTATGGCGGCAATCCCGATGAGATATCTGCCAATCGCGACTGGGCGCCATATGCGCGAGAGGTGATCGCGCTGCGCCTCGACGGCAGCGGTGAGGTTCGACGAGTTACGCAAACCCACAACGTCTCGTCCGACTATTGGAGCGAAACCCATGCCTCGCCGTCCCCCGACGGCTCACAGGTGATCTGGTCGAGCAACTGGGGCGTGCCTGGCGGGCCAGTCTACGAATTCATCACCCGTCTCGATTGGCCGGAAGAGTCGCGGTCGAACCAGAAGGAGATTGCCGCCAATGGTCCTCGTTAATCGAATCCTTCTTGTCGTGCTCGGCATGCTAGCCGCGATGGAAACGGCCGCTGCGGCGGAAGCACGGGTTCCTTATCGACTTTCCGCCGGCGATACCGTCGAGATAGGAATTGCCTCCATCTCTGAGCGAACGCAACGTGCGGTGGTCCAGATGGACGGCACGATCGCGCTTCCCGAAGTCGGGATGGTTTCGGTTGGCGGCCTGACTCCGGCCGAACTGCAGACACGCATGCAGACGATCTTGCCAACCAAGATATTCCACCAGCGGCTGCCTGACGGGCGGGAGCAAATGATCGTCATCAAGCCGACAGACGTGACCGCCGTGGTTGCAGAGTACAGGCCGATCTATGTGACTGGCGACGTGCTCACTCCCGGACAGCAGGCCTATCGCCCGCTGATGACCGTGCGGCAGGCGATTGCCGTGTCAGGTGGCTTCAGCCTTTTGCGGTCCCGGGCAAACCAGGTTGGCCCCGATCCGGTGGATCTGCGGCGCGATTATGAGTCGCTTTGGGGGGAATACACGAGAGACTATTTTCACAGCGCCCGTCTCCGCGCCGAACTTCAGGGTAAGTCGACTTTCGACATGCAGCCACCACAAGGGTCGCCCTTGTCGGCAGGTTTTGCGTCGGCGATCGCGCAGGCCGAAGCAGAAGGGCTGAAGCTCTCGTTGGACAATTTCCAGAAAGAGCAGAGCTTTCTCGACAAAAGTGGCAAGGATGCTGCAGCGCAAACCGAGACCTTGCTCGAGCGCGAGCGGGCCGAAGCGGATGGGGTGAAGGCGGACGAAGACGAACTGGCGCGCGTAAGGAAAGCGTTTGAGTCGGGAAATCTAACCAATACCCGGCTCGCCGACGTCCGGCGCGCTTTGGTGCTCTCTTCCAGCCGGGCACTCGAAACCTCGGTTGAACTTATGAGAGCACGACGTCAGCAGGACGATTTTGCCAGACAGCGCGAACGCAATGACAACCAAAGAAGGATCGGTCTGCTGACCGAGCTGAAGGATACCAACGTGCGCCTTGCCGATGTTAGCGCAAGACTTCGCGCCGCCAGCCAGAAGTTGCAGCCCACGGGAGCGGCCGCCCTGCCGTTGCCGGTTGCCGGCGAAAGGATCCAGGCCGAGGTTACGATCATTCGCAAGCTCGGCGAAGAATGGCGGAAACAGCTTGCCCAAGAAGACACCGAGGTCATGCCGGGAGACACGATCGAGGTCAGGTTCAGCAGCGCTCTCGAAAATGCGGCGACCCGATGAACCGGCCGGGCTGCCGGTTGAGAGTGTGGCAGCCCCCTTACTGCCTGAAGGCCCTGGAGAACTGGTCGGTAAGAGGCTTCATCAAGTAGGACCAGACACTGCGCTCGTCGGTTCTTATGTGGACTTCGGCGGGCATGCCAGGTTTGAGTATTTTCTCTCCAGTCAGGCAGGTCGCTTCATTCTCGACGTCGATGCGAGCCGAAAAATAGGAAAGCTGGCGTTGCTGATCCTTGATCAGATCCGCTGAGACGCGCTTGACCGAGCCTTCGCAAGCAGGTGTGGTGCCGGCGTCGAACGCCGGAAAGCGGATCGATACCTGCTGTCCGGGATGAATCTCATCGATACGCGACGGAGGAATGGAAGCGTCGACAACAAGGTTGTCGGAATCGGGCACAATCATCATGAGCACCTCTCCGGCGCCAATTACGCCTCCGACGGTGTGGACCGAGGATTCTTGTACCGTGCCCGACTGCGGGGCACGAATGTCTGTCCTGCCGAGTTCGTCTTCGGCCACCACCTTGCGCTCACTGAGTTCGGTCTGCTTGGCTTCCGTTTCGCGAAGTTCGTTGGTCACGTCGCTCCGCATTTGTTCGTCGAGCTGAAGCACCTGCAGGTCCGTTTCACTGATGTGAGCCTGTACCTCCGCTATCGCCGCGACAAGGCGTCCCGATTCGCCGCGAGTCCGGGTCTTCTCCAGGCTGACATTGCTCAACCTCTCCTTGGACACCAACTTCTTTGCATAGAGAGATTCGACATCTGCAAGGTTCTTGGTCAGCAGATCCAGAGACTCGTCGGTCGCAGACTGCTGCGATTTGAGGCCATCGATCTGACGTTCCAGCTGCTTCGAGCGGCTTTGCAATTGGGCTTTCTGGCCAGCCAGCGCCGCAGCACGGCTTTCAAACAAGGCACGCTCGCCACTGACAAGTGCCGCCACTTGCGGATCACCCATTTGAGCGCGAAGGTCGGGCGGGATCTGCATTTCCGGCAGACCCTGGCGCTCGGCCTCCAGTCGGGCCAGACGAATGGTGGCGCGATTGAGGTCCTCGGTGATTATCTGCAGGTTTGCTCGGGTCAAGGTGTTGTCCAGCCTGACCAACACGTCGCCGGCCTTCACATGATCGCCGTCCTGCGCGAAGATTCCGCCGATGGTGCCGCCGGTTTGATGCTGCACTTTTTTTATGTTGCTTTCGACCACCACAGTCGCAGGCGCAATCACCGCGCCGGCAATCTTGGTCAATCCCAACCAGAGCCCTCCGCCAAAGACCAACAGCAAGCTGGTTGCCAGGCCCAGGAGCAGATTGGCCCGGATGCCATCCGGATCTGGCTTCGTCTCCAACGAACGGCTCTCACCGCCGGCGGCGACGTATGACGACACGGTAACAGTGGAGCGATACCTCGCATATGCTCGGCCGCACCTTTGCGCGGCGGAACGACAATTTGTTGCCAGGCTCCGGACCAGATTACCCCAGGGTAGATTGGCTCGAATGCCATCCGACTCCGGCTTCGCCCCGGTCGGCTGGCCTTCGCCGCCAACCGCAGCATATGACGACATGGTCACGTTAGACACTAAGCAATACCTCACGCATGCCCGCTTGCACCGTGCTGCAGCGGAACGACAATGTTTGGCTTGTCCGGACGCGGGAAGGGCCGGACCACATTTGCCAGAACGTCTTCGCGCGAGCCGAACGAATGGAGCATCCCGTTCGACAGGACGAGTACCTGATCGATGTTGACGAGAGCGGAGGGGCGATGCGCAACGACGATCACGATACCGCCGCGCTGACGCACAGCCAGGATTGCGCCGGCCAAAGCAGCATCGCCGTCTGCGTCCAGATTGGAATTTGGTTCGTCAAGAACGACGAGGAAGGGATCGCCGTAAAGTGCCCTGGCAAGCCCGACGAGCTGCCTCTGCCCAGCCGAAAGGGCCGCGCCGCCTTCTCCGATGCGTGTTTGAAAACCCTGCGGAAGACGCATGATCATCTTGTCCACGCCCGCAGCCTTGGCAGCTGCCAGCACGCCTTTTGCGTCGCTTTTGCCACCGAACCTCGAAATGTTATCGGCGATCGTCCCGTCGAACAGCTCAACGTCCTGTGGCAGGTAGCCAATATGAATGCCGAGCAGTTCTGAGTTCCACTGATCGAGCGAGGCGCCGTCCAATCTTACCGTGCCACGAAGCGGCTTCCACGCCCCGACCAAAGCGCGCACGAGCGTGGTCTTGCCGGAGCCGCTCGGGCCGACGACCGCCAACCCTGCGCCTCTTGCCAAGCGGAAGCTTACATTGAAGATGGTTGGCTTCTGCAGGCTTGGTGGCGCGACAGTCAAATCTTCGACCGCAAGCTCCGCCTTTGGGCGCGGCAGTTCCATTGTCTCTTGCTGGCTAACAAAGGCATCCAGCGCTGCCGCCAGCTCGGAATAGCTCTTGCGGGTTGCCAGAAACCCTCTCCAGTTTGCGATGGCCACATCGACCGGCGCTAGTGAGCGGCCCAGCAAAATGGACGATGCAATGATCACGCCGGGCGAGGCCTCGCCCCCGATCACAAGGTAGGCACCAAGCCCCAGCACACATGATTGCAAGGCCATTCGCAGCGTCTTCGACAGTGAGCTCGCTGCGCCGACGACGTCCGAAAGCCGTTCCTGGTTCTTCAGATAAAGATGACTGACCTCGTTCCAGCGCCGGCTAAGCGGAGCAGACAGGCCCATCGCCTGAACGACCTCTGCATTGCGGCGGCCGGAATCGGCCAGCAGCCGCTGCGCGACGAGTGTTTCAGATGCACGAGCCGCAGGTTTGCGGCCGATGATCTCGGCAACCACCGTCAAAAAAACAACGGCGCATGCACCGAGCGTTGCCAGCACGCCAAGGGCGGGGTGCAGCAGATAGATGACCACCATATAAAATGGTATCCAGGGAGCATCGAATAAGACCGTCGGCCCCAGCCCGGAAAGAAAGCCACGTAGCTGGTCCAGATCACGAAGCGGGTGTATCCGGTTCGCATCCGGCCCGGCGACCAGGGGCAGGGAAAGCGAGGCTGCAAACGCCTTTTGCTGCAGATTTTTATGCAGGCGGCTGCCGATGCGGACCAACAGGCGAAGCCTCACGAAATCGAGGAGCCCATAGGCCGCGTAAAGTCCCAGCATCCCGACGGTAAATCCGATAAGAGTCGGCACGCTCTGCGAAGGCAGCACGCGGTCGTAGACCTGGAGCATGTAGACGGAGCCGGTCAAGGCGAGGATATTTATCAATGCGGAGAAAACGCCTACGCCGACGAGGCCGTGCACACAGCCAAACATTGCGGAGCGTAGATCGAGCGAGCGCTCTTTGGTCGACTTCATGATGCGCGCTCGTTGACGCGAAATTGCCGCGCAATCTCGTCGATTCTTTCGATGAGGGACAAACTTTAACCTTCCGGGAAGCAGCAGCTCCGCCCCGCTGCTGGAACATTACGAATTGCTTACATATGTGCCTTCTTTGATTAAAATGTAGCAAAATCGTGACGCCAGGCTGAGAATTCGGCAACTGGCTCGCCAGCCTGGGGATAACCGGCTCGAGTAAGGAGATATTCCTAATCATGACACGGCGCAGAAGCTTATGGTCATCTTTGTAGCATCAGGGCTTCAAAGCGTCTGAGGCGGGATTGGGTTTTGATTTTGTCGATCGAGAGTTAAGCGGTTTTAAGATACACTTTATCGGTGCGCCATTGTCGGCCACCAACGCCGGATAAAACGGGAGGTGAGTGTCGTGAGCGAAGAGATCAATGTCGCCGATGCCTATGGCAGGGGCCGCAGCACCTTCATGGGACTGCAGCTGCTCGTCTCGCCCGGTGCGCTTGTTCCTCGACCGGAAACGGAACTGCTCGGCAACGCCGCTCTCGATGTTCTGAGCCAACTGAACTTGCCGGTACCTCGCGTTGTCGACATGTGCTGTGGGGCGGGCAATCTGGCATGCGCCATCGCGCACCACGCCCCCACCGCGCGCGTGTGGGCAAGCGATCTTACCGACGGATGCGTGCAGGTCGCGCGCCGCAACGTCATCCATCTTGATATGGAGGAGCGGGTAACAGTGCTTCAGGGCGACTTGTTCAGCGCCTTCTCCGGCCTGGAGCTTGACGGGACGATCGATGTGGTCGTTTGCAACCCGCCCTACATTTCGGAAAAACGGCTCGAGGGCGACCGTTCGCATCTGGTCGAACTCGAGCCGCGTGAAGCATTCGCAGCCGGCCCCTACGGCCTGAGCATCCACATGCGGGTGCTGAAGGAGGCGCCGCGTTATTTGCGGCGCGGAGGCATCCTGCTTTTCGAGGTCGGCCTTGGCCAGGACCGGCAGGTCATGAGTTTGCTCGAGCGTTCCAAGGTCTATGAGAGTATCCGGGCAGTCACCAATCCAGCCGGCGAGGGCCGGGTGGTTGTGGCACATACAAAGGCGCAGGCATAAGCGCCACAGTCGCGGCAGGCTTCAGACGCGCTGTCGCGGCTTAAAACAGCCGGGGATTTGAAACAGAGCTGCGGGCTTTCGGCAATCAGTTTCTCTTGCGCATGACGTATCGCGCAATTCCCTGGATGGAATCGAGGTTCTCGGGCAGCAGCTCGCTGTCTTCGACCGTGATGCCGAAGGTCTCCTCGATGAAGCCGATAACCTCGAGCACCCCCGTCGAGTCCACGATGCCCTGGTCGAGAAGCGAGGTGTCGCTCTCCAGACTGTCCGGATCGGCTATATAGAAATTCGAGGCCAGGAAAGCGCGAATTTGTTCACTGAAGGTATCGGTTCTATCCTTGGTAGATAACATTGATTTCGCCTCCGGTACAAAAGATGAATGCTGATCAACTTCGCTTTGGTGCCGACTCATGACAGGGCCGTTTTTTTGAGTTTGCCCGTGTCGGTCATCGGCAGACTGGGTACGATGACGATGGACTTCGGAACCATGAAGTTTTCCAGCCGTCTCTGGCACTCTTTCTGCAACTGCTTTTCGCCGAGCATGCTTCCCTGCTCCATCACGACAAACGCCTTCACTGCTTGCCCGAGCATCTCGTCCGGAACGCCGATGACCGCGGCTTCCCGTACGCCGGCAATGTTCATCAACGCGTTTTCCACCTCCTTCGGCGCTATCTTCTCTCCGCGCGATTTTATGATCTCGTCGCCGCGACCGACAAAGTAGAGATAGCCCTCGGCGTCCATCCGGCAGTAGTCGCCGGTGTACAGGACCTGCTCACCCGGCAGCGGTCCGGGTTTGAGCTTTCTGGCTGTCGCCTCCGGCTTGCCCCAATAGCCCTTCATCACCGTCGCTCCGCGGATGACGAGCTGACCAACGACGCCGGGTCCGACCCGCCTGTCATGCTCGTCGACAATCCACATTTCCGTGTTGGGGATGGCGATGCCGACGCTCAACGGCTTTCGCTCCAGATCGTCCGGCGGCAGGTAGGTGCAGCGCTTGCATTCGGTAAGGCCGTACATCGAATAGATACGGGCGCCAGAAAACAGCTCCTGCAGCAGGAGAATGTGCTTGAGCGGCAGGGCGGCCGCAGTGTTGGTGACATAGCGAATGCTCGAAAAATCCTGATCCCTCAGAGACTTGAGCTCCCCGAGTGCGGCAAAGATGGTCGGTACGCCGGGAAAGCCCGTCACCCTTTCTTGCTTGATCAGCCCAAGGATCTGCGCCGGGAAGGCGAACGAGCGCTCAAGCACCAGCCGGGCGCCCGCGCCGAACGCCATGATCATCTGGTAAAGACCGTAGTCGAAGGCGAGCGGCAGGACATTGAGGATCACCTCGTCTTCGGCAAGCGCCAGGTACGAGGAAATCGAGGCGCATGCGGCGATCATGTTTCGATGCGTCAGCATCACGCCCTTGGGCTCGCCCGTCGAGCCGGACGTATAAATGATCGCAGCGAGATCGATGTCGATGCAGCGGCGCGCGGGCGGCGTGCTGCGGGCTGCCGCGACCGCAGTATCCCAGCGCACAGCATGCGGAAGTTCTTGCAGGTCGTTGCGTTCGATCGGCCCGGAGACGATCATGCGGCGCAACGATGGGCAATTCCGCGCCGGATCCCTGAAAATCGAGTGCAGGTGTTTGTCGGTGATCAGTGCCGTCGGGCGGCAATCGTTGAGCAAATAATCGAGCTTGTCGCTTTTGGTGAGCGGATTGACGATGCACACCACGGCGTTGGCCTTGAGCACCGCCCAGAAAGCGACGACGGCCTCGACAGTGTTGTCGGCGAAGATCACCACTCGATCGCCACGCGCAATTCCAGCCTCGGTCAAATGGTGCGCTATGGCGTTCGAGCGCATGTCGAGATCGCCATAGGTGACACGTTGATTGCCGCACACCAGGGCCACCTTGGCGCCGAGCCGGCTGGCAGAGTTGGTGAGATAGTCGTGCAGGAGGGGTACGGCGCCATGCATCATGCGAGCACCTCTTCACGATGCTCGCGGTCGATATCGATGCTGAGCTTGAGCGTGCGAGCCCCACTTGGACGGCTCGCGATAAATTGCCGATGGAGAAGCTGCGTCGACAGCACTCCGACCAGCGCCATATTGTCGGAGTTGGACAGGTCGCCGCCGCCGGCGCTGGCTTGGCACTTGCTCAGGAGCCGGGTAACCGATTTGGGATCGAAGACGTTCGCTTCGCGCAGCGCCGCCTCCGAAAGTGCTTCGCGAATGTAGACCGGAGCGCCATCTGCGACGAAGCAAAGCGCGTTGGGGGCCCGGTAAGGCTGTTTCTTGCGGGTGACGATTTCCGACGGCACGATCGGTTGCGCTACACGTTTCAGCACATGCTTTTCGTCGAGCACGCGCAGCTTGTAGGCGGCCGGAAGCGAATTCGCGAGCCTCACGAGTTCATGGTCGAGGAACGGGAAGCGCCCCTCGACGGAATGAGCCATGAGCATCCTGTCCCCTTGTGAGGACAGCAGGTAGCCCGACATCAGCGTCTGGATCTCGATATACTGGTCCTGCGCAAGAGAGCCCCATCGCGAAAACTCCGACGGCAGGCGGGCAAGCAGCTCGGACACGGCGTTATGGCGCTCCGTTTGGGCGCGCATGTCTGGCGAAAACAGCCGCTTGATGGCGCTTGTGGTACGCCAGCGCGTGCCATGCGCAAAACCAGGCGCACCACAGGCGTGGATGTCGCGCCCGAAGAACTGGCGTGCCATAGCTTGCTGCTGTACCGGCGAGCGGCTGAGATAGGGATAGAGGCGCTCCAGCAAACGGGAGCGTCGCTTCGAGGCGGGCTGGCGTCCCCAGAAGCGGCGGACCTTGCCTTCGCGGAACAAATCGTAGCCGGCGAACATTTCGTCGGCCCCTTCGCCGGTCAGCACGACCTTGATGCCATGCTGGCGCACCAGTCTCGAGAGCAGGAACAGCGGCGCCGGCGCGGTTCTTAGGATTGGCCGCTCGGCATGGTAGATAACCTCAGGGAAGATGCCAGCGATATCGCTGCGCGAAACAACCACCTCATGATGGTCGCTGCCGGCCACGCCGGCAACCAGGCGCTGGAAATGCGTCTCATCATATTCGGCGTCGGCAAAACGCAGCGAGAAAGTCTGGAAGCGCTCGCCCGCGAAGCGTCTCCCCAGCGTGGCGACCAGTGAGCTGTCGAGCCCGCCGGACAAATAGCAGCCAACCGGCACGTCGGCGCGTACTATCCTGAGCGCCGTCGCGGTCTCCAAGGCGCTGCGCACTTCCTCCACCGCGTCATCAAGCGAGCCGCTGAATTCATCATCGCCAGGCCCGTCAACCTCTGGATAGGCAGGCTTCCAAAAAGCCCGCTCGCGAACGACGCCGCGGTCATAAATGCGGACATGCCCAGGCGTGAGTTCGCTTACTCCTCCAAACACGCCTTGTGGCGGCGCGACAGTCCAAAGAGTAAAAGTCTGATCGATGCCGGCTGGATCGAACGCGCGGGGTATGTCCGCATCGGCCGCGAAAATGGCCTTCACCTCGCTGGCGAAGTAAAGCCGTCCGCCATGCTCGCAAAAGTGCAGCGGGCAGATGCCGAACCGATCCCGCGACAAGACGAGACGACCAGCCACGGAGTCCCAGATGGCGACTGCCCACTGCCCATTCATTCGCTCGAAGGCGGCCTCGCCCCAGGCATGATAGGCATGGACGATGACCTCGGTGTCGCTGCGTGTGCGGAAGCGATAACCGAGCGCGGCCAGGTCTTGTCGCAGCTCGACGTAATTGAAGATTTCGCCGTTGAAGACGATCCACATTGTGTCGTCCGCGCCGGCGAGTGGCTGCTGGCCGCTTGCGAGATCGATGACGGACAGGCGGGCATGCGCCAATCCTGCACGTCTGTCCCGGTAAAGGCCGCGCTCGTCCGGGCCGCGATGCGCCAGCGCGCCCGCCATACGTATCAGCGCATCCCGGGAAGGGGACGCCGCTGCGGCGCTCAGCGACACAATTCCGGCGATGCCGCACATCGCCTAGCCCTCGCCCATTGAAGAGGACACCAACGGCCGCGCGTGAAGATAACGTGCGGCGCGCCGCTTGCTGTCGATATCCTTGAAAACCTTCTGGACCTGCGCCTCGGTGAGGCCGGTTGCCTCAGCGATCTCTTCGCTGGCTATCCCGTGGTTCAAGCCGTAGAGGCACAGATCCATCAAATAATAAGGCAGCGCGAAGTAGAACTCCTCCTGACTCTGCGGCATCGAGAAGGTGTCCGTGGTGGGCGGTCTTCGCCGGACCTCTTCCTCCACCCCAAGATATTCCGCCAATTGATAGACCTGGGTCTTGTAGAGGTGGACGATTGGCATCAGGTCGGCAATTCCGTCGCCTTGCTTGACGAAGAAGCCCTGGTCGTACTCCAGGCGGTTCGGCGTGCCCGCTACCGCGTAGTTGAGGCGGTCGGCATGGTAGTATTCGGTCATCTTCCGCAGGCGCTGCTTGTAATTGGTTGCCGCGACGATCTGCAGATAGGCTGCCGACGGCAGACGCACCGTGTCGGTCCTGCCCTCGGGGTCCTGAACCGTGAGGCGCGTGATGTTGAGACCGTTGCTCTCGAGAACCGAGGCGAGCACCAGCTTGCATTTCCAGCCGTCCCCATATTCGGGAACGACAGTCTTGATTGCTTCGATCTGCCGTCTATAGGCGCCGATCGCTTCCAGGGCCGGCGTTATATCCTCCAGGACCGTATCGATAGCAAGCTGCGCGGCGACGGTGCGGCCGAGCCTTAGCGAGTCGCCGGAGGAATGGCGCTCCGGCATGAATATCCCGAGGACCTTGTCTTTTCCAAAGGCGCGAGCACACAACGCCGCGACGACTGAGCTGTCGATGCCGCCTGAGAGGCCGACAACCACCCCTCGACGTCGCAGCGTGCCAAAGACCTGCTGGCGCAAGATCTGGACGATACGATCGACTTCCGCGCCAGCCTCGAGCACCAGCGCGTCCTTGCCGAATGTTGAGATCAGGTCGATGGCTTGTACTCCAGTTTGCGAGACTCGGTTGGCGAATAGGTTTGCGCCACCGCTTTCTCGATAAGGGGACGGTTGGTGGCGAGGTGAGGCTCTATGACCAGGTCGATATGGGTGCCGACGATCGGAATCACGTCCAGATGGGCGAAAACGCGATCCCAGCCGATGGCCAGAGTCATTCCGGGTCGAGCACAGCGAAACAGGGTGCCGGTGATCGGCAGCGCCGGCTTCGGCTCTGTCAGCCATTGGAAGAAGGCCCGTGCCCGCAAAACCTCCTGCAGTTCCAGTTTGGTTCTAAAGCTCGTCGCATTGAATTGTCCCTGAGCGTAGCGATCGAGAAACCGGACCAGTTGCGCCTCTCGCCCCATTTTCACGGCGACTTTCGCGAGGGCGCGGCAAGCCATCCGGTAAGCGGATACGCGGTTGGTCCGGATTCGATTAAATGTGCGCGTAAACGTCTCCAAGTAGGCGCTTCGCTCGCCGACGAGGCTGGTGTCGAGTATGCCGACAAACTTTATGGTTCGCCCCGCGGCCAGCAGCCGCGCCGCCACTTCGAAAGCAACAGCGCCGCCGAGCGAATGGCCAAGAAGTCGTATGTTACCCGAAGGTTGAGTGCGGCGGATCTGCTCGACGGCGGCATCGGCCATGTCGGCGAGGCTGTTTTGCCCGCGCAGTATCAGAGCCAGGGCCGGATACCTGATCGGGGCAACGCGGGTGACCTTGCCCATCGCTGCTGCAAAGGCAGCAAGGCTCGGGCCATAGCCGACCGACCCCGGGAACAGAAAAAGAATGGGAGGATCGTGCTTCTCGGCGCGCGCGCTTTGGTCGCCTGCCTGTGCAGATACGACCGCCTTGACCATTTCGTCCAGGCTCATCCCGACGGTGAAGGCCTCAAGACCGAGTTCCTGCCCGATAGCGCTTTCGATTTCCATGACGCAGTGCAGCAGCTTCAGTGAATCTCCTCCGGCGTCGTCCCAGCGCCCTGCCGCCACCCGCGTATTAAGAATGCTGGTCCATGCCCGCTGGACGACCTGCTGCGCCGTCAGCTTGCCTCGCGGCTCGAGCGGACGCTCGATCGCTGCCGTCTCTCTGGCTGAAAGATCCATGTCTGCAAGTGTCGTGATGTCGACTTTGCCGCTCGGCAGACGCGGCATCTCGGCGATCGTGTGCAACCGCAGGGGACGCAGCGGCGGCGGCAGATTGGACCTGACAAGCTGGCGAAGCTCGTCTGAAAAGGCCGCTTCGGCCGAGCGCCGAGGAACAACAAAGGCGACAAGCTCATTCGCCGCAGCCACGATTGCCACAGCATCCGCAACAGAGGGTGCGCAACGCAGCACCCGTTCGAGCTCGGCTGGCTCGACGCGTCGACCATTGATCTTTACCTGGCGCCCCTTGCGACCGACGATGTGCAGTAGGCCTTGGTCATCAAGTCTAACGAGGTCACCCGTCGCGAAAATCCGAAGGCTTGGATCGTCCGGGTCTGATGTTGTCGGCACAACAGCCCCGTCCTCCCAATGGCCAAGCAAGACATAGGGGCTCCTGATCAGAAGCTCTCCGCTGCGGCCTGGTTGAACGCGGCGGCCCGTTTTGTCGACAATTGCAAAGGTGATGCCAGGCAGTAGCCAGCCAACTGGAACCGAATCTCCATGCTCCGGCCAGTCTCGCGGCAGGAACCATTGCGAGCCCGTGGTCTCGGTTGACGAGTAACCGATCTGGATGAGGCACGTATCGGAGACGGCCTTGCGCAGCAGGGCGATGTCGCTCCACGGCACCTTCTCGCCACCGATCCGGGCGACTCTGAGTGAATGAAATGCTTCCGCAGGTCCGTCTGCCATAAGCGCGCGAAGCAGTGCCGGCACCAGATAGGTGATTGTCACGCCCGCGGATCGCACCAGACGTTGCACGGCGCGCAAGCCGACCGCTTCGACTTCGACCAGATGCAAGGTGGCGCCGGTGAGAAGAGCCGCAAGAATCTCCCGGCACCCGGCGATTGTGGCGGGTCCGGTCAATGGCAGGAAAACATCATCCGAGTTGATGTGGCATGCATCGACATATTGCTGGACCCGGCACAGCAAGCTGCGCTGGCTGTTAACGATGCCTTTGGGCCGGCCCGTGCTTCCTGATGTATAAAGCACGATGGCGGGCGCATCGACCGAGGCGGAATAAGACTGAGGCACTTGCCCACCCTGCGAGGCCGCACTGGTCGACACATCGATCCAACTGACCCGGTGAGGCAAACGTTCGGGTCGGACATTGCCCTCGCCCAGAATAGCTGAGAGTCGCGCCCCGGCCACGATTTCAAGAATCCGCGAGCCAGGATCTCGTGCGTTGAGCGGCACCGAAGGGCGCCCAGCCGCCATGCTGGCCAGCATGGCGATGGGATACCAGGCTGAGTTGGCCTGAAGAATCCCTATCGCCTGTCCATCTGGGACGGCCGCCGCGATCTGGTAGGACAGCGTCTCGACTGACCGGAGAAGCTGGGAATAGGTCAGACGATTGGCGCCGTCGCTGATTGCAAGCTTGTCGGGGTACTGGCGGACGATATTTCTCAGGTGCTCGAAGGCCGCAATGTTGGCAAAATCGGCGCCCAATCTTTGAAATGGGCGCAGTATGGGACCACCCTGATCCAGTGGGTATTGTGGGACACTTGACCAATTATCGGAGGTCGTTGTCTGACAATCCACCGCTAGATCCTGATCCGCGACTTCTGATCCCAAATATGCCGAAGACATGAGTTGCCTACGCTAAGATTAGGGTCACTTATCGCCCCCCGCCCCGATCTTTTCATCGATCATTCTGATGATGCCCTTCGCCTGTTTCGCAAGCCGCGGGCCGAGCCAATCATGCCGAGCTCGCTGGCTGCCGTGGTGCGCATGACACGGCGAGCACTGGCGTTTGTGCCAAGTTGGCAACACCTGTTGGACACATGCCAAGGCGGGATCGAAGACCAAGGCGGGTTGAAGACGGAATTGCCGCTACGCAGGCATATTGCCTATTCTGTGGTTCTCCCGGGCGATACAGGCGATGCTTCGGTGTCGGAATAGCTGCCGGAGACGAAACAATATGCATAGATCTGTCCCCGATTTTCGTCGGTCACACGAATCCAATCCTTTTCCCACGTTCGGAAGGTAATACGCCCGCCCGTCATCATAGCTGCGGCTCTGAACGGACTCGGCGCGTTGACAACGCGCACCGATATAACATCGTCGCCGTCCATACGCTCGACGAGATACGTCTGCATGAAAGCTCCCCATGCCCCGCTAGATCACCCGCACTTTAACGACGGCTAATCAATTCGGTTGCAACGTGTTTTGCGAAACTTGGAGGCGATGGTTTCCATACCCACCGGCGCCGGGGGTCCCTCCCACTCCGTATCCGTCAGATTTTTCAGCGACGGGAAGCCAGTACAGGTGAAGGCAGGCTGATTCCGGCCATGCCGGCCTTCATGACCACTGCGCCGTGTCGACGATCCGTTGGAGCAGAAGGCCTGGTGCTGCAACGTCAATCGTATTTGGCCAGGAAGCGCCCGACGGCGGCGAGGCCGTCGTGCTTTTCCTCGACATGCGGCATGTGGCTGGAATTCGGGAAGACCAGGCCTTCGACGTAGGGGATAAGATCCAGAAAGGGCTGGACGCAGGCCTCGGTCGCTTCGTTGTAGAAGCCGCGGAAAACCAGGTCGGCGCCTCGATCCGATGCAGGCGGTCGACGATGGTCCAGTCCCGCATCGTGCCGATGACGTGGAACTCATTGGGACCATTTATGGTGTGATAGACGGTCGGATCTTCCTCGATTGCCGCGAATATCCGGGAGACCATTACACCGCGGTGCTGCGTTCCGCCGTGCCGATACCCGGCATCGACCGGGCGCGGCGTGGCCGGCTGGTGCTCAAGGGTGACCTGCCCAGCCCGATGAACCCACCCCTCGGGGTGCCGGTTCCACACCCGTTGCCCAGCTGCCACCCCGATCTGCCGCAGCGAGCGCCCGCTTCTCCAAAGCATCGGCGAGGGCCGCCTGGTCGCCTGCCATCATCCAGCCGACGGTTGACGAGGGGAATTCTCGTTCAACGATATCCGGACCGTCAGCCGTAATTGTTGCTTCGGCGAGAATAAAGGCCGATCTGGACGCCGCACGATCCGGCGCTATGTTGCGCTTCGGCGGCCGGGTATCGCGGATGCCTAATACTAAAGTAACTGTTCTCGCGTTGCCGAGCGATGTTACGATTTGAAGGACGGTGGCCGTACAGCGCTGCGTGATTTTGCGCTGGAGAGGATGGAATATGGGAGGCCGCTCTTCGTGCCGCAGCAGGCAGCCGCCGACATGTTGCTCGGTTGTCGACCATAAGGGAGGAAGTCACCAATGAAGCTATCGTACCTGGTCTCGGCCGCGCTTCTTGCAGCGACTGCGATGCCTGCTGCAGCCGCCGAGATTTCCGATGGCAAGGTCAAGATCGGCATTCTCAACGACCAGTCGGGCGTCTATGCCGATTTCGGCGGCAAGTGGTCGGTCGAGGCCGCCAAGATGGCGGTCGAGGATTTCGGCGGCAAGGTGCAAGGTGCGCCGGTCGAGATCGTCAGCGCCGACCACCAGAACAAGCCGGACATCGCCTCCAACATTGCGCGGCAGTGGTATGACACCGAACAGGTCGATTCCATCATGGAACTCACCACCTCCTCGGTGGCACTCGCCGTCCAGGGGATTTCCAAGGAAAAGAAGAAAATTGATATCGTCACCGGCGCCGCGACCACCGAGCTAACTGGTAAACAGTGCTCGCCCTATGGCTTCCACTGGGCCTACGACACGCATTCGCAGGCAGTGGGGACCGGTGGCGCTCTCGTCCAGCAAGGCGGCGACAGCTGGTTCTTCGTCACCGTCGATTATGCATTCGGATATTCGCTCAAGGAGCAGACCGCAAAGTTCGTCGAGAGCCATGGCGGGAAGGTGGTTGGCGAGGTGCGTTACCCGCTCGGCTCGACCGACTATTCATCCTTCCTGCTGCAGGCGCAATCGTCGGGCGCCAAGGTCATCGGCCTGGCGAATGCCGGCCTCGACACCTCCAACTCGATCAAGCAAGCGGCCGAATTCGGTATCGTGCAGGGCGGTCAGCGCCTTGCAGCGCTTCTCTTCACGCTGGCCGAGGTGCATGGGCTCGGTCTCGAGGCGGCGCAAGGCGTGGTGCTGACCGAAGGCTTCTACTGGGATCGCGACGACAAGAGCCGCGAGTTCGCCCAGCGGTTCTTCAAGCGCACCAACCGCATGCCGAATATGATCCAGGCCGCCACCTATTCAGCCGTGACACAGTATTTGAAGGCGATCGACAAAGCCGGCACCGATGGAACCGAGGCGGTCGCCAAGGAATTGCATTCGATGCCGGTGAACGACGTCTTTACGGCGAACGGCAAAGTGCAGCCCGACGGCAACATGGTTCACGACATGTATCTTTATCAGGTCAAGTCGCCGAGTGAGAGCACCAAGGAGTGGGACTATTACAAACCCCTCGCCACGATCCCCGGTAACGAGGCGTTCCTGAGCGCCAAAGAGAGCGGCTGTCCCACGGCCGGCGAGTGATTGGCGGACCGATGGCGCCGCCTGAACCGGATCGGCCGCAGGTAGTGCTTTCCGCCCGCGGTTTGCGGCGCGACTTCGCCGGCTTCGTTGCTGTCAGGAATGTCGATCTCGACGTCTACCACGGCAATATCCACGCGCTGATCGGACCCAACGGCGCCGGCAAGACCACCGTGTTCAACCTGCTCACCAAGTTCCTGCCGCCGACCAGCGGCAGGATCGAACTGCTCGGCCACGACATCACCCGCACCTCGCCGGCCAAAGTCGCGCGGATGGGCCTGGTGCGCTCGTTCCAGATATCGGCAGTGTTTCCGCATCTCAGCGTGCTCGACAATGTGCGCGTTGCATTGCAGCGACCGGGCGGGCTCAGCGTTCAGTTCTGGCGCTCGCTATCGGCGCTCGATAGATTGACGCCGCGCGCCGAGGAGCTTTTGCGGTCTGTCGGTCTCGACGATGCCAAGAACAGGCCCGCCGCCGATCTCTCCTATGGCAGGAAACGTGTGCTCGAGATCGCCACGACGCTGGCGCTCGAGCCGAAAGTGCTGCTGCTCGACGAGCCGATGGCCGGCATGGGGCATGAGGACGTGCGTACGGTTTCCGACATCATCCGCTCGGTTGCCAGGGATCGCGCCGTGCTGATGGTCGAGCACAATCTGACAGTGGTGGCCGATCTTTGCGACTGGATAACCGTCATGCAGCGCGGCGAAATCCTTGCCGCCGGCGACTACCCCACGGTCAGCCGCGACGAGCGGGTGAGGGTCGCCTATATGGGCACCGCCGATGACTGACGCCGCGCCGCTTCTTGCAGTCCGCGACCTCAACGCCTGGTATGGCGAGAGCCATGCGCTGCACGGCGTCGATCTGGAGGTCTTTCCAGGTGAAACTGTGACGTTGCTGGGCCGCAACGGCGTCGGCAAGACCACGACATTGCGCGCCATCATCGGGCTAATCCGCCAGCGGACCGGCCAGATTTTTTTCGACGGCAAGGATCTGATGCGCCTGCCATTGCACCGGACTGCGCAGCAAGGCATCGGCCTGGTGCCGGAGGAACGCGGCATCTTCGCGACGCTGACCGTGGACGAGAATCTGGTGCTGCCCCCGATCGTCGCCGAAGGCGGCATGAGCGTGGAGGAAATATTCGATCTTTTCCCCAATCTGAAGGAGCGCCGTAACAGCCCCGGCACCAGGCTCTCGGGCGGCGAGCAGCAGATGCTGGCGATTGCGCGCATGCTCAGAACCGGCGTGAAAATGCTGCTTCTCGATGAGCCGACCGAGGGCCTGGCTCCGGTCATCGTGCAGCGCATCGGCGATCTGCTGGCGACGATGAAAAAGCGCGGTATGACGATCCTGCTGGTCGAGCAGAATTTCCGCTTTGCCAGCCGCGTCACCGACCGTTTCTACCTGATGGAGCACGGCAAGGTCGTGGCGGCCTTTCCGGTCGGCGAACTGCCGGATCGCATGACGCTGCTGCATGAAGTGCTGGGTGTATGATGGCGCCATGACGATGATCTTCGGAATACCCGTTCAGGCATTCCTCGGCCAATTGCTGGTCGGCCTCATCAACGGCTCGTTCTACGCAATGTTGAGCCTGGGCCTCGCCGTCATATTCGGCCTGTTGCGCGTCATCAATTTCGCTCACGGCGCGCTCTATATGCTCGGCGCCTTCATCGGCTATCTGCTTCTCACCCGGTTCGGCATCGGCTACTGGCCGGCTTTGATCCTGTCGCCGCTGATCGTCGGCGGCTTCGGCGTCGTGGTCGAGCGCCTGGCGCTGTCGAGGCTTTACGACATCGACCCGCTCTACGGGCTGCTTTTCACCTTTGGCCTCGCGCTCGTGCTCGAAGGGGTATTCCGTTACTACTATGGCGTATCGGGAAGTCCTTATTCCGTGCCGCCGCTGCTCTCCGGCGGCACCAATCTCGGCTTCATGTTCCTGCCCAATTATCGCGGCTGGGTGGTGGTCGCCTCGATGATCGTCTGTTTCGGCACTTGGGCGCTGATCGAGAAGACCAGGCTGGGCTCCTATCTGCGCGCGGCAACGGAGAACCCCGGCCTGGTGCAGGCTTTCGGCGTCAACGTGCCGTTGCTGCTGACCCTCACCTACGGCCTCGGCGCCGCTCTTGCCGGGCTTGCGGGGGTTCTCGCCGCGCCGATCTATCAGGTGAGCCCGCTGATGGGATCTGACCTCATCATCGTCGTTTTTGCCGTTGTCGTGGTCGGCGGCATGGGATCGATCCTCGGGGCGATCGTCACCGGTTACATGCTTGGCCTCGCCGAGGGCTTGACCAAGGTTTTCTATCCCGAAGCCTCCAATCTGGTGGTCTTCGTCATCATGGCCATCGTGCTTCTGGTCCGGCCAGCCGGCCTGTTCGGAAGGGATGCCTGAGATGGCCGAACTGACACTTCGCGAGACGCGTGCCAAGAATTCCGCACGGCTTGAATGGGCGCTGGTCGGGCTCGGCATCCTGGCGCTGCTGGCGGCGCCTTTCTTCGTCTATCCGATCTTCCTGATGAAGATGCTGTGCTTTGCGCTGTTTGCCTGCGCGTTCAACCTTCTGCTCGGCTACACCGGCCTGTTGTCCTTCGGCCATGCGACGTTCTTCGGCGGGGCGGCCTATTTCACCGCATACGCGGTCAAGGTCTGGGGCTGGCCGCCGGAAGCGGGCATCCTGCTCGGCGTCCTGGGTGCCGCGCTGCTCGGCCTTGTGATGGGCTTCTTTGCCATCCGCCGGCAAGGCATCTATTTCGCCATGATCACGCTGGCGCTGTCGCAGATGTTCTTCTTCTTCTGCGTGCAGGCACCGTTCACCGGAGGTGAGGACGGCATCCAGGGCGTGCCGCGTGGTAGGCTGCTTGGATTGCTCGACCTGAACGTCTCGATCAACATCTATTATTTCGTGCTGGCAGTCTTCCTCATCGGCGTGTTCGCCATCTGGCGCATCATCAACTCGCCTTTCGGCATGATCCTGCGTTCCATCCGGGAAAACGAGAGCCGGGCCATTTCGCTGGGCTATTCCGTCGCTAACTACAAGCTGGCGGCTTTCGTCATGTCGGCGACATTGGCCGGGCTGGCCGGCGCGCTCAAGGCGATCGTTTTTCAGTTTGCCACGCTCACCGACGTCACCTGGCAGATGTCGGGCGAGGTGATCCTGATGACGCTCCTCGGCGGCATCGGCACCATGGTCGGGCCGATCATCGGGGCCAGTCTGGTCGTCGGCCTGGAAAACACGCTCGCCACCTCGAGTTTTCCGGTGACCATCGCCACCGGCCTGACCTTCATGGTCTGCGTGCTGGTTTTCCGGCGCGGTATTGTCGGTGAGGTCTATGCGCGGTTTCTCGGGCCAAAGGGTGACGCGAAAGACTGAACGGCTCAGTTCTGCCTCGCTACGCGATGCGTAAGCCTTGCGCGTCGAGAAGCACGCAGCCCAGAGGATCGAAGCAGACATCGACCATTTCGCCTTCACGCAGCGGCTGGCCGTCGATCAGCGTGTTGGCGCGCACCAGCGTGCCGGCGCCGATGTCGATCTCGTAGACCGCATTGCCGCCCAGATAGGAGGTCGAGACTATCCGTCCCGCCAGCCTGTTGGCAGCACCGACGGTACCGACGGTAAGCTTCTGCGGGCGAACGACGACGGTGACCGCGCTGCCGGTCGCGAGCGCCTTCGGCGCGGCCGCCTTTACGACATGGCCGCTGGCCAGCGCGATCGTCGCCATCTTGCCGTCCATCACAGTCACGCTGCCGGGCAGCATGTTGGCCTTGCCAAGGAAATTGGCAACGAATGCGGTGGCCGGCTGGTCATAGACCTGCGCGGGGGAGCCGATCTGCTCGATCAGGCCGGCATTCATGACGACGATGTAGTCGGACATCGACAAAGCTTCTTCCTGGTCGTGCGTCACGAAGATAGTGGTGATGCCCGTCCCCCTCTGGATTTTCTTGATCTCGACGCGCATGTCCTCGCGCATGTTGGCGTCGAGTGCCGACAAGGGCTCGTCCAGCAGCAGCACTTCCGGCTCGAAGACGATGGCGCGGGCCAGTGCGATGCGTTGCTGCTGGCCGCCAGAGAGCTGTGATGGCAGCTTTGTCTCACTGCCGGGCAGCCGCACCATATCCAGCGCCTTCTTGACCCGGCGCACGATTTCCGGTTTCGGCACGTTTCGATATTTCAGGCCGAATGCGACGTTGTCGAAGACGTTCTTGTGCGGAAAGAGCGCGTAGTTCTGGAACACCAGACCAATGTTGCGCTTGTAGATCGGGATATCGTCGACCCGCTTTCCGCCGATCGAGATCTGGCCGCTGGAGATGTCGACCAGGCCCGCGATCGATCGCAGGATTGTCGTCTTGCCGCAGCCGGACGGCCCGAGCAAGGTGACGAAACTACCTTTGCGGATCGCCAGTGAAAAATCGCGCACAGCGGCGAACTTGCCGTAAAAAATATCGATGTCGCGGAACTCGACCGCAGGCTTTCCTGTCGGTTGCCTCTCGCCTTGGGCAAGCGGGTCGCCAGCGGCCCCGGCCGAAGCCGGCCGGGGCTGCTGGTCGTGGCTGTTGTCGTCATGCACCTTTCGACACCCTGTCCCATTGCTTGGTCCAGGCGTCCTCGTTCTTCGCCCAGTAGAGCGGATCGGCGAAGGTCAGCGACTTCATCGATCCGGTCGGGTCGAAGGCCGGAAGTGCCGCGATCTTGTCGGTCAGCTTCACCTTGGTCGGGTCAAGCGATGGCGGATAGTTCTGGCCCTCGGCGACGGCGATCGACGTTGCCGGATCCAGCATGAAGTTGATCAGTTCCTCGCATTCGGCCATCGGCGAACCCTTGAGCACCAGCATATCCTCCATCCATGCGTATGAGCCGGCAGGGTCGAGATAGCCGATCGGCTGGCCCTGCTGCTGCAGGGCGGCGACACGTCCTGACCAGGCGTCGGTGACGACGATCTCGTTTCGGGACAGGAGGTCCATCAGTTCCGCGCCGGAACTCCAGAACTTCTTGGCCAGGTCGCGGGTCTCGCGAACCTTGGCCCAGATGGCATCCATGTCCTGGATGTTGTTGGGATCCTGTTTCGTCTGCAGCGCCGCATACCAGACGCGCGTCGTCATATCGGCGTAGCCGCCGATCTTGCCGGCATATTTCTTGTCGGTAAGCAGGTTGGCGCCCTTTTCCTTTGCTTCCTCAGGTGAGATGACCTTGTTGTTGTAGGCGATGCCGGTGGTGCCGTAATCATAGGGCACAGCCGACAGCTTCGGCGTGATCTTGCGGAACGGCTCGATCATGGCGGTCAGCACATTCGCCATGTTCGGGATGTTCGCCTCGTTGATCTCCGAATTGAAACCGCCATTGACGTATTTGATGTAGTAGTTGACGCCGGAAGAATGGACGATCTGGAAGTCGCCCGGCTTCGACGTCTTGATCTTGGTGATGATCTCGTTCTCGTCGCCGAAGGTGCCCTGGACGACCTTGACCTTGGACTTGGCGGTGTAGGGCTGGAACGCGTACTTATCGATCGCTTCCTGCACCACGCCGCCCCATCCGTCGAAGCGCACTTCCGAAACCGCGGCTAGCGCCCGTCCCATCCAGGGCATGGAAAGTCCGGTGGCGGCGGCAGCGGCGGCCGTCAGCGTCAGGAATGATCGCCGGCTGATGTCGCCATCGGCATATCGTTCGTTGAGCCGTTCCAATCGTTTGGTGGTTGTCACTTTCATTTCCGTTCTCCCATTTTCATTTTCACTTGCCTGCCTTGAACCAGGTGAGGCTTTGCAGGATGAGCCCGCCAGCCAAGGGAATGCCGACCGTCAAAAGGATCATGACGGTTCCGAGCGCGTTCACCTCGGGGCTGATCGAGATCTTCAGCATCGAAAGGATTTGCGTCGGCATGGTCTCGACGCCCGCCGGCCGCCAGAACAGGCTGGCCGAAGTGTTGTCGAACGAAATGGTGAAAGCGAGCAGGACGCTGGCAAGCACTGCGGGAATGAGCAGCGGCAGCGTAATCTCGCGGAATGTCGACACACGCGGCGCCCCGAGCGACAGCGCCGCCTCCTCATAGGACCGCTTTATGCCGACCATGCGCGCCTGGACGATCAGCACCACGTAGGGGAGCGTGAGCAGAATGTGGCCGAGCACCAGCAGCGTCATGCTGCGCGGCTGGTCGACGGCTTTGATCATGACCAGGAGGCCGACGCCGAGTATCGTTTCGGGGACCAGCGCGGGAAGAATGACAAGCGTGTTGATCGCCTGCTTGCCACGAAACTCGAAGCGCACCAGCGCCAATGCCGCCATGATGCCGAGCAGCGTCGTCACCGTCGCCGTTACCAGGGCAATCCACATCGATGTCCGGAAGGCGTCGAGAACCGGCTCGTTTGTGAGGAGCTTCTCATACCATCTCAGGCTGAAGCCGGTGAGGGGAAAGCCGCCGAACATCGAGGCGTTGAAGGAAAGCACTACCGTGGCGAGGATCGGCGCAAACATGAAGATGTAGACGCACACCGTGATCGCGCCGGTCAGCCGCCACGCCCATCTGCCTTCGCGATCGGGATGATCCGCTCTCATGCGCTGAGGCCCTTCATGATCTGCGACAGGCCCATATAGCGGCTGTAGGCGGCCGCGGCCGCGCCGAGCAGGACGAACAGGACGATGGAAAGCGTGGCGCCCATCGGCCAATTGAGCTGCCCCATAATGGTATCGTAGATCAGGTTGCCGAACAGCGCATCGCGGCTGCCGCCGAGCAGCTGCGGCGTCACATAGGAACCGGCCGCCAGCACGAAGCAGAGCAGCAGCCCGGCGCCCAGCCCCGGCATCGATAGCGGCAGGGTCACTTCGCGGAACGCCTGCGCGCTGGTACAGCCCATCGAGCGGGCGGCGGCGATCAGCGTGCGGTCGATGCTTTCCAGGCTGACATAGACGTTCAGGATCATGTAGGGCAGCAGAAAATGCAGCAGCCCCATGATGACGGCGCCCTCGGTGTAGAGCATCGGCAACGGCTCGTCGATGACGCCCAGCCTGATGAGCGCGACGTTGATCAGCCCCTGTTCGCCGAGGATGTGGATCCAAGAGAACGTCCGGATGGTGAAGCTGATCCAGAACGGCACGATGAGCAGCAGCAACAGCAGCCATTTGTGCCTGAAGGTCGTGGCCCAGATGAAATAGGCGGGGAAATAGCCAAGGATCGCGCAGATCACCGCGGTGATGGCGCCGACGCGAACGGTCTTCCAAAGAAAGCCGTGATAGTAGCTGTCGGTGAGGAATTCCTTCCAGTTATCGAAGGTCAGCACCGCCGACTCAACTCCGGCGGTGACGAAGGTGAAAAACGTGTAGACCGTCATCATCGCGATCGGCAGCAGCAGAAGCAGGGTAAGCAGTATAAGCACAGGCGCGACGAGGACCCAGGCCAGTCGCTGATCGTATAATTTCCACCCTTTGGTCACGACCCGTCCACACCAATTTATGTGCAAGCCGCCATCACCGGGGCTCGGCTCGGGACTAGATTGGGCGATCGGCGTTCAGGTGTCCACTCTGCATGTGACTCCAGCATAAACTCTGTGCAGGGCCACCGCGCGACCCTCGCGCTGCCGGATTCAACAAATTGCCCGGCGTTCCGCCTGCGCATTGATTAAATCAGCTATCTCGATATACAGGGTAAATTTCGGGTATGGATTTCGCATGGGCCGGGCAATTTCATGAGTCGCAATTTTCTGGTGATTGAACCTGAGGAAGGCATTGCCGTGCTCAAGGGGCTTGCCTCCTCGGCGCGGATCTCGATGCTGAAACTGCTGCATGAGAAGGGGCCGATGAATATCAACGAAATCGCCGCCGTGCTGTCGCTGCCGCAGTCGACCGTCTCGACCAACATCCAGGTGCTGGAGGATGCGGGGCTGATCCGAACCGAGAACCTGAAAGCGAAGAAAGGCAGTCAGAAAATCTGTTATCCGACGGCCGAAGAAGTGCTTGTCGTGTTCAAGAGCGAATACCGTGCGGTCAAGAACGATGCGATAGAAGTGTCGATGCCGATCGGGCTTTACACCGGCTTCGAGGTTACCGCGCCCTGCGGCCTTTGTTCGCCGGACGGCATCATCGGCTTGCTCGATGTTCCCAACACTTTCCTTGATCCGGATCGCATGAAAGCCGGTTTGCTGTGGTTCATGCGCGGTTATGTCGAATACCAGTTCCCCAACAATGCCAAGCTTGCCAATGCCGAGATCACCGGACTCGAAGTGGCGATAGAGCTGTCTTCGGAAGTGCCGGGCACCAGCGCCGATTGGCCCTCGGACATCACGCTGACGATCAATGGTGTCGATGTCGGCACCTGGACGTCACCGGGGGATTTCGGCGACAAGCGCGGCGTCTTCACGCCCTCCTGGTGGAAGCTCAAGGGCTCGCAATACGGAAAGCTGAAGAACTGGCGAATTGCCAATGACGGCACCTATGTCGACGGTCTCAGGATTTCCGAAACCGGCCTCGCCGCACTCGATCTGAAGAGCCATCATTCAATCCGCGTCCGTATCGGCGTCAAGGACGATGCCGAGCGCCCCGGCGGGATCAACATTTTCGGCAAGGGCTTTGGAAATTACGATCAGGACATCCTGCTCAGGATCAAAACTGGTTGATATCATGAAACCGGGTTCTGAAGATAACTTAGCAATTTCAACTAGCTGGCTTTCTGCCGTGCCAAAGCGTTCGTCTAATTGTCCTACATTTGGGTATTTTGGCTTGACGAAGGGCTGTCAATCCCGCTTTGATATCGGGCAAGATGATTTAAATCATCATTTTTGATATCGATGGGAGGAATGCATGAAGGCAGCCGTTACGGCTCATCCGCATTATGTTGTCTCGGAAATCGATCCGAGGCTCTACGGATCCTTCATCGAGCATCTCGGGCGGGCAGTTTACACCGGCATCTATGAGCCCGGCCATCCGACAGCGGATGTCAACGGCATGCGTCAGGACGTCATCGATCTCGTCAGGGAACTCAATGTTCCGATTGTGCGCTATCCCGGCGGCAATTTCGTCTCGGCCTACAATTGGGAAGACGGCATTGGCCCCAAGGAAGAGCGCCCGGTGCGGCTCGACCTCGCCTGGCACACGTCGGAAAGCAACGAAGTCGGCCTGCATGAATTTGCCGATTGGTGCACCTGCGCCAACACCGAGATGATGCTTGCCGTCAATCTCGGCTCGCGCGGCCTCGACGAAGCCCGCAACCTGCTGGAGTACGCTAACCATCCCGGCGGCAGCAAATGGAGCGACAAGCGCATCGCCAACGGCCGCAAGGAGCCCTTCGACGTCAAGCTCTGGTGCCTCGGCAATGAAATGGATGGCCCCTGGCAGATCGGCCACAAGACCGCGGACGAGTATGGCCGCCTGGCGCATGAGACGGCCAAGGCCATGCGCGCCTTCTCCAAGTCACTCGAACTGGTGGTCTGCGGCTCTTCGAACGCCAAGATGCCCACCTACCCTGAATGGGAAGCGACGGTTCTCGACCATACCTACAACGAGGTCGACTACATCTCGCTGCACATGTATTTCGACAACGAAGCCAACGACGCTCCGAACTATCTCGCCATGAGCGAAAAGCTCGACGCTTACATTGTCTCGGTCGCCGGCGTCATCGACTATATCAAGGCCAAGAAGCGCTCCCACAAGCAGGTTTACATCTCGTTCGACGAATGGAACGTCTGGTACCATTCCAAGGAGCAGGACAAGAAGATACTCGGCGGCAGCGACGGTTGGCCGTTCGCCCCGCCGTTGCTCGAAGACATCTATAATTTCGAGGATGTGCTGCAGGTCGGCCTGATCCTCAACACCTTCATCCGCCGTTCCGACGTCGTCAAGATCGCCTGCCTGGCACAACTGGTCAATGTCATCGCGCCGATCATGACCGTTCCGAATGGTCCGGCATGGCGGCAGACGATTTTTTATCCCTATCTGTTTGCTTCCAACTATGGCCGCGGCAATGCGCTGGATCTCAAGGTGGAAAGCCCGACCTACAGATCCAGCGTTGCGGGCGACGTCGCCTATGTCGATGTTGCCGGCGTGCACGACAGGCAAACCGGCCACGTCACCTTCTTCGCCGTCAACCGCCATTCGAGCGAGGCAATCGAAACAGTGGTCGACCTCTCCGGCTTCGGCGCGGCGGAGATCGTCGATCACCAGGTGATGGCACACGCCGATCTGAAAGCCGTCAATTCGGCCGAAAACCCTGGCAATGTCAGCCCCAGGAAGGGTGAGGGCGCCGCAGTCGCCGGCGGCAAACTAAACCTGTCGCTGCCGGCGTATTCCTACCAGTTCATACGCCTGAGGCTCTGAGTTCGGGCGGATCATCGAGAAAGCGCAAACGCTGAGGAGGAGCGTCGACGTGACGGCCGATATCGAGATCAGGAACGTGAGCAAGCAGTTCGGTGCCATGACGGTGCTGGATCATCTGTCGCTCTCCATAAGGGCACGCGAGTTCATCGTGTTCCTGGGGCCGTCCGGCTGCGGAAAATCGACGCTTCTTCGGATGATCGCCGGTCTTGAAGCTGTCGATAGCGGCGAGATTGCAATCAACAACGAGCGCATCGATCATCTGCCGCCGGGCAAGCGCGGCATTGCGATGGTGTTCCAGTCCTATGCGCTTTATCCGCATATGACGGTGCGCGACAATATGGCCTTCGGCCTTGCGAATATCGGCGTACCAGGCAAAGTCATCGAGGCGCGCATCAACGAAGCCGCCCGCATCCTCGAAATGCCGCATCTGCTCGATCGCAAGCCGGGCCAGCTCTCCGGCGGTCAGCGGCAGCGCGTTGCGATCGGCCGTGCGATCGTCAAGGAGCCGAAGGCCTTCCTGTTCGACGAGCCGCTCTCCAATCTCGATGCGGCGCTGCGCACCCGAACCCGCATCGAGCTTGCCCAGCTTCACCAGCGGCTGCAATCGACGATGATCTTCGTCACCCACGACCAGGTCGAGGCAATGACGCTGGCCGACCGCATTGTCGTCATGAACAATCGCAAGATCGACCAGATCGGTACCCCTATGGAGATCTACGAACGCCCGGCGACCAAATTCGTCGCGGGTTTCGTCGGTGCGCCGGCGATGAACTTCGTCGATGCGATACTCGACAGATCGGGCAAGAACGCCACGGCCAGATTTGCGGACGGCATCTCGGTGCAGACCGAGATCGCCTCCAGCCAATTGACCGACGGCAACTACACTTTCGGCATCCGTTCGGAAGACGTGCGCATCGTTGCCGCCGGACAGGGCAATGCCGACGGCGTCGTCGATGTGCTCGAGCGGCTCGGCGAACGCACCCTGATCTACGCGCGGCTGGGCGATGGCCAGCAGATCGTCGGCTCCGATGCCGGCAACAGCCGCGTCGCCGTAGGCGACAGAATCGGGCTCGCCTTCGACGGCCAGAAATCGCATCTGTTCAACGAGACCGGCCGCGCCTGGCACGCGAGGGAGGCCTGAGATGGTTGACCGGCTGGCGATGTCCCCGACCGCGACGCTTGCTGTCGGCGTCAGAGCCGCTACCGCCGACATCTATGCGCCGCAATGGCGAAACTTCATTTTCGTTGCGCCATTCTTGTTCTTCTTCACCACGCTGCTGCTCTTCCCGCTGCTCTGGGGGATGTGGCTGAGTTTCCACAAGGCCGACACGTTTTCGTCCGGAAATTTTGTCGGTCTCGGCAATTACGCCAGGCTGTATCACGACAAGGTCTTCTTGCAATCGATCTGGAACACCTTCTACTTCGTGCTTCTGACCGTGCCGACGCTGGCGCTGATCGGCCTTTTCCTGGCGCTTTGCCTCAACCGCCGCACGCGCACTGCCGCGGTTTTGCGGACGCTGTTCTTTTCCTCGTCGGTGCTGTCGGTCACCATCGTCACGCTGATCTGGCGCATCGTCTTCATTCCGAATGTCGGCCTGTTGTCGACGATCTACGGATGGTTCGGCGCAACCGCACCGGCCTTCATTTCCGATCCCAGCCTTGCGATGATCGGCATCGCCATTGCCACCATCTGGTGGTGCATCGGCCTGCCGATGATGCTCTTTCTCTCGGCGCTCCAGCAGATTCCACAGGATATTTACGAGGCGGCAGCGCTGGACAATGCCAATCGCTGGCAGACGCTACGCTCGATCACGCTGCCGTCGATCAAGCGGACCTTCATCCTGGTGATCATCATCCAGATCGTGCTGCAATTCCAGCTGTTCGGTCAGGCCTGGCTGATGACGCGCGGCGGTCCGAACAACCTGACCAAGCCGATCGTGCTCTACATCTACGATACCGCATTCCGTCGCTGGGATCTCGGCCTGGGTGCCGCGGCATCGGAAATCCTGTTCATCCTCATCCTGGTCGCGGCCATGGCCCAGTACCTGGTGACACGCAGCAGGGGAGACCAGGCATGAGCGCCACAGCTTCCATCAAAGGCCGGGCATTTGGCGACCATTTGTTATTGGCCCTGGTCATCCTGCTTTCGATCGTCATGATCGCGCCGGTTCTGTGGGTCATCGGCCTGTCGCTCAAGGACAATACGGAGCTGATGGCCGATCCGAACTCGGTGTTTCACGCGCCCTATACGCTGAAGAACTACATCAACACCGTCGGCACCTCGTCGGTGTTCATCTGGGTGCGCAACAGCATCATCGTCTCGGGCGGGTTGACGCTCGGCACGTTGATCCTGTCGTCGCTCGCCGGCTACGGCTTTGCGCGGCTGAATTTCCCCGGCCGAGATGTGCTGTTCGTGATCGTGCTGTTCGGCCTGGCGGTTCCGGAACAGGCGGTGCTTGTCGCCCGCCACCAGATCTTCAGCATGCTGAAGTTCCACAACACCTATCAAGGGCTCATTCTGCCGGGCCTTTCGGCTCCGTTCGGCGTCTTCCTGATGACCCAGTATTTCAAGGCCATCCCGAAGGAGCTGGACGAAGCCGCCATGCTCGATAACGCCAGCCGGCTCAGGATTTTCTGGAAGGTGCTTCTGCCGCTCACGCTGCCTGCGCAGGCGACGCTCGGCATCTTCACCTTTCTCGGCGCGTGGAACGACTACTTCTGGCCGCTGATTTCGGCGACGAGGAAGGACATGTTCACGCTGACGGTCGGCATGGCCTCGACCCAGACCAATTTCGCCCAGTCCGAAGGCATCGGCTTCCTGATGGCGCAGGCGGTGTTCGCCGGTGCCCCGATCCTGATCGTCTACCTGTTCTTCCAGAAATACATCGTCACGGCGGTCTCCGGCGCTGCGGTGAGATAACGAAGATAGCCTGACGGCCGGGGGAATGCGCAGCGATTGAAGCACGAAAGCCAATCCAGGGTGGAGCGGCGGAAACTCAGTAGGAGGAACTGATATGAAACTGAAGAAAATACTGTTTGCCGCAGTCTCTGCGGGCGCAATGCTGCTCGCAGCTCCAAGCTTCGCGGCCACGGAACTGAGCGTGCAGCGCTTTTTCGGCGCCTGCGATGCTGATTTCGGCACCAACACCGATGCCACCAAGGCCGTTGGCGAATGCGGCATCATCACCTCGCTGATCAACAAGTTCAACGCCGACAATCCCGATGTCCACGTCAACGTCACCACCGTGGAATGGCCCGGCTATGATCAGCTGACCGCCCAGTTCGCTTCAGGCGACGCTCCGGACATCGTCACGATCCATGAATCCGTACTGTCGGATTATCAGTCGAAGGGGCTGTTGATGCCGCTCGACGATCTCTTGAAGTCGGTCGGCGTGACACCCGACGCCTTCACCGACGCGGCACGCAATGGCGCCACCAAAGACGGCAAGATCTATGGTCTGCCGATCGACAGCTGGACGATGCTCTATCACGTCAACATGGATCTTTTCAAACAAGCCGGCCTCGTCAATGCAGACGGCACGCCGATTTTTCCAAAGTCGCCCGAGGAACTGCTCGCCCAGGCCGAACAGTTCAAGCAGAAGACGGGCAAGCCTTATTTCGTCCAGAACCTGGCCAATGAGACTGCACTCTACACACGCAACCTCTACACCTATCTTTTCCAGCAGGATTCCGATTT
Source organism: Mesorhizobium sp. M0195 (assembly GCF_040322115.1). Classification (NCBI taxonomy): domain Bacteria; kingdom Pseudomonadati; phylum Pseudomonadota; class Alphaproteobacteria; order Hyphomicrobiales; family Phyllobacteriaceae; genus Mesorhizobium; species Mesorhizobium sp. M0195. The sequence continues at coordinate 94,764 of NZ_JAMYSV010000011.1, forward strand.
CTTTGCCGATCCGAAGCATGTGAAATTGAATACGCCGGAAGCCAAGAAGGTCGTCGAGATGTACAAGGCGATCTTCGAGAAGGGCTACACCACCAAGGATCTCGACTATGGCGGCTCGATCAACGCCTTCCTTGCCGGCGAGGGTGGTGTCCATCTCAACGGTACGTGGGTGGTCGGCGATTACAACGCCCAGTCCGAGACCAAGGGGACGGCGCTCAACAAGGGCGGATATGCGGTCTATCCGTATCCGCAGCTGTTTGGCGGCGCCCATGCGCAATATGCCGACGGCCATACCTGGGCCGTTTCGCAGAAAGACCGCACGCCTGAACAGATCGCGGCTATCGGTAAATTCCTGAAATTCTTCGCCGACAACGACTTCGAATGGTCGCGCACCGGCCACTTGCCGGCCTACAAGGCCGTCATCACCTCGGACGCCTTCAAGGCACTGCCGCATCGCAACGCGATCTCTGCGGTCGCTGATCTCGGCAAGCCGCTGCCGTCCGCCGTACAGCGTCAGTTTGCGATCCAGGACATTATCGGCGAAGAGATGAGTGCAGCAATCAGTGGCCAGAAGGACGTCGACACCGCCCTTGCCGACATGGAAAGCCGCGTCAACGAATTGCTCGCCAACATTTGACCACGGGTTTCGAAAGGCCCTCCCAAGGCACCCCGCGGCTGGAAACGGCCGCGGGGTTTTGGTGAGGAGTGGTTATTGTCCTCGAATTGCGAGAACTTGCCGGTGGCGACCGGCTCAAGCACACCAACCACGGCGCCGCAATTTCGGCAGCAGCCGACGCAAGCCCTGACCGGAGAGTTTCGTTAGAACGCCGCGGCCATGGGCATTGCGACTTTGTTGGGGATCTGGATGTCGATCTCCAATCTCGACGTCGTTTCGCCGTGATCCATGCTTACCTGCAGGAAATCCTGGTCGACCTGAACATGCCGGGCGATCACCGCCATGATCTCCTCCCGCAACACGGAGACGAGATCGGGCTGGTTGCGGCTTCGACGCTCGTAGGCCAACAGCAGTTGCAAGCGCTCGCGCGCCACGGGCGCGCTGCCGCGGCGCTTGAAGATATCGAGCAGGTTCATGCTGCCCTCCTTCCCAACAGCCGGTCGAGGAGGCCCCTCCGTTCGAAAGGCAGAATGACCGGCAGGTCCTCGCCCTCGAGTCTTCTTGCCGCGTCGATATAGGCGCGTGCGGCGGGGTTGGTGTTTTCGCTGAGCGTAACCGGCGCGCCCACATTGGATGCGCGCAGCACGTCCTGGCTCTCGGGAATTATTCCCAGCAGAGGCGTGGACAGGATCTCGAGAACGTCATCAATGCTGAGCATCTCGCCGCGGGCAGCGCGGGCAGCGTCGTAGCGCGTGACGAGGACGTGTTTGGCAATCGATTCACCTTGCTCGGCTTTCATCGTCCTGGAGTCGAGCAGGCCGATGATGCGATCGGAATCGCGGACCGAACTCACTTCCGGGTTGGTAACGATTACCGCCTCGTCGGCAAAGCGCATGGCAAGTTGCGCGCCCCGCTCTATGCCGGCCGGGCTGTCGCAGAAGACGTAGTCGAAAACCGATCGCAGCTTGTCGATGACATCGGCGACGCCTTCCTCGGTGAGAGCATCCTTGTCGCGCGTTTGCGAGGCCGGCAGCAGGAACAGCGTTTCGAGCCGCTTGTCACGGATCAGCGCCTGCGAGAGCTTGGCGGTTCCCTGAATGACGTTGACGATATCGAAAACAACGCGCCGCTCGGCGCCCATGATCAGATCGAGGTTGCGCAGGCCGACATCGAAGTCGACGAGGGCCACCCGCTTGCCGGTTTTGGCGACCGCGGCGCCGAGAGCGGCCGTCGAGGTCGTCTTGCCGACACCCCCTTTGCCGGATGTGACAACCACTACCTTGCCCATATTTGTGCCTCCAATGTTGTTAGTTGAGCGGTGCGACGCAAAGTGCGCCGTCCTCGAGAAAGGCCTGTACCGGCCTTCCTCGCGAGGAGGCGTCCATCTCCTCGGCGGTGCGGTACCAGCCGTCTACCGCCAGCAGTTCGGCTTCATTTTTCCGGCAAAAGATGCGAGCTGCGGGATTTCCCGTGGCGCCGGCGAACGCACGTCCACGCAACGTGCCGTAGACGTGGATCGATCCTCCGGCGATGATCTCGGATCCGGAACTGACGGATCCGACAATGACCACATCGCCATCGGGGTGAAAGATCGACTGGCCGGAGCGGATCGGTGCCTTGATCATCAATGAGTTCGGCGCCTGCGGCTCTTCCGTCTTGGCCTCAGCGGCTGCCTTCGGGTTCGGCTGCGCGTAAAGCGTGTCAGGGGTGGCCTCCTTGGTGCCAACGAGGAGCGGCGGCAGATCGGCATCAAGAGCAACATTGCCATCGGCCTCGATCGCGTAGATGCGAATCCCGCGCTCCGCGAGCTGTGAGACCAGATCCCGCATCTCGCCCACCTCGGGCTTGAGCATATTCAGATCGAGCACGACCGGACGGCCGGCAAAGAAGCCGGGAGAGTTTTCGGTCCAGTGATCGAGGCTTTGCAGCCATTCCCGTAGCGGGGCCTCAGGGGTGAGGGTGAAGGCTACAAACGAGCGCGCTCGAAAGCGTATGGACTTGTTTTGGATGGGAGCGACGCAGGTCACAGAGGCGAGTCCTTACTGATTGGTTAAGGCTAGCCCGGCATGGTTAACGAAAAGTTAATGGCGGCTTCTCGAGGCCTTGGCGGAGGCATTCTTTTTGCCTCCGATCGTCCCGCCGGCGCCCTGCTTCCGGTGCACGACGAGGTCCTCCTCGCGGCTGCCTGGAGGCGCATCCAGTTCACGAGGTCGGCCGACCGGTATAAGATTGCCGTGAACGCCGGGCTTATTAAGGAGTTATCGGTTTGACAAGCGTTGCCAGGGGGTCTGTCGCAGATCGCGGTCGCGTTACCTATGACCTTGGCGCGACCGCCATCTTTGCTTCCAAATCAGACCCGCGCTTTCACTATTGCCTGTATGTGCCTCCCGCGGTTGGAGAAGGGGCCAAAGTCGACCTGATGGTTGCTGTCCATGGCACCGGCCGCACCTCTTTTCTTGGATTCCGCGACGCGTTTTCCGAGTTCGGACGCTGGAACGGCTGCGCCGTGTTGTGTCCGCTGTTTCCGATCGGCGTTCTCGGGGACGATGCCCGCAGTGGGTACAAATATATGCTCGAGGGCAACATACGCTACGATCAGGTGCTGCTCGCCATGATTGAGGAGGTCAGCGCCAAATACAGTCAGGATTGGAGCCGCTTTGCCATGTTCGGATTTTCCGGCGGCGGGCATTTCACGCATCGTTTTGCTATCCTGCATCCCGACAGGCTCTGGGCGGCCTCAATCGGCGCGCCAGGCTCGGTGACCTTACTCGATCCGACGCATGACTGGTGGGTGGGCATTCGCGATCTGCCGGAGAAGTTCGGCATCACCTTCGATGCCGCAGCGCTGGCAAAAGTGCCTTTCCAGATGATCATCGGCGACGCTGACCTGGAGACTTGGGAAATCACTCATGTCCAAGGCAGCACCCATTGGATGCCAGGCGCCAACGATGCCGGGCGAACACGGCCGGAACGCCTCAGGGCATTGTGTCGATCGTTCGAGGAGGCGGGTGCGCGCGTGCGTTTCGATTTGCTGCCAGGCGTATCTCATGAACGGGACGCGGTTCTCGATTCCGTCAAGGACTTCCTCGCCCAGCAACTCAAGGAACGACGGGACGCCTCACCATGAATCGTTGCGCTTCAGCTTGTGAAGAGATTACGGCAATCAAAACCCGACCGCGTCGATCGCATCCAACAGCGATCTGCTGGCCGTGCGCGACAACTAGAGCAACGCTTCGTAGCGATCGCCGATCTTGTCGACTGTGAAATCCAGCGCCCTGTTTCTCAGCACGGCAGCAGGGATGGGGTGATCCAGCATTTCGGCCATCGCCTTTGCCAGGGCTGCGGCATCACCGACCGGTACCAAGGTGCCGAAGCGGCCGTCACCGAGTATTTCGCGCGGGCCATGCGGAGCATCGGTAGAAATTACGGGGACACCTGCAGCCATGGCCTCGACCAACACGTTGCCAAAGCCTTCGCTCGTGGATGTAAGGACGAACAGATCGGCTGCGCCATAGCAAGCTGCGGGGTCGTTGACGTAGCCGGCAAAGAGCACGTGCGCGCCGATGCCGGTCTCTTCGGCATAGGCGTGCAATTCGGCAGCCAGCGGACCTTCGCCGAAGATGACAAGCCGGGCAGGGCGGCCGGCGCGCAGGGCAGCGAAGGCCCGCAGCAAAGTCCGGTGGTCCTTGACCGGCACCAGGCGTCCGGCGGTGGCGATGACCGAGCCATCGCCCATCGCCGCCAACGCTGCCTGCCAGGCATAGGAAGTCCCCTGCGGTGCTTCAGCCGGCGGCAGCGGGTTGTTGATGACGACGACCTTGGATTTGGGGAAGCCGCGGGCGATGATGTCACGGCCGACACCCGCCGAAACGGCGATGGCTTTGGTTGCACGCGCGCCAACCAGCGCGGAAAGCCCGATCGCCAGTCTCGCGCCGAGGCCGCTGGCAGGCAGCGAGGCGGCGGCGTGGAAACTTGGAAAGAATTTTGCCCGGCTTCTGGCCAACATGAGTGACAGCGCCATCACCAGATTGGCGAATTCCGGGGCACTATAGACCGCATCAGGATCAAGGCGGCGGAACAAATTTGCGCTTCGCACGATGCCTTTCAGCGTCGCCGACTTGGCGTAACCCTCGCCGCGCAAGAGAAGGCCGAAGTCGACCAGATGCACGGCAGCGGAACGCAGCGCGGCGTTAGGGCCTTCCGCGTTCCAGGTAAAAAGCGTGACCTCGTGGCCACGCGACGCCAGTTCATTTGCCATCAGGACGAAGACACGTTCGGCGCCGCCGCCCCTCAGGCTGGCGATGTGGAAAACGATGCGCTTCACCATGCCTTGCTTCAGGCTCGGCTGGCGGCAAGGCCTGATCGGTTCGGCGGCCGACGCATGTCGCGGATGATGCCCATGCCGATGGCCAGCAGCATGCCCAGGGCAAAGCCTGCGAACGCTCCTGCGCCTGCTACCAGGGCAGTGCGCGGGGGCCATGAGCGCGCGGGCGGGGGCACCGCGGTCGAAATCACCTGTACGTTTGTCGTGTCGATCTGCTCGCGCTCGCTGATTTGGCGTGCACGCGACAGGAAGCTCTCATAGACGGCTCTCTTCGAGGCGGCATCGCGTTCAAGTTCACGCAGGGCGACTTCGGACTCGCTGTCGGTGAAAACATTGCTCTTCAGATCGTTCATCCTGGCGTTGAGAGAAGCCAACGAGGCCCTGGCCTTGTCCAGGCTGGCCTTTGCCGTGCCGACGGTGCGGGTGAACTCGGCCCGGAGTTGCGAGTTGACGGTCTCGAGTTCCGTCCTGAGCCTGACAATCGTCGGGTGGCGAGGACCGAAGGTCATCGACTGTGAATCGATCTGCTGCCGCAGGCTGTTTGACCTGTCGCGCAGCGCTGCGAGCGCTTCCGAAACCGTGGGGTCGGGATTGGCCCCATTGATGCCGGAGGCAACCAGGGCGTCGTAGCTTGCCTGCGCGGCGATGACGCGCGATTGCGCATCGACGATTTCGCCATTGAGTTGCGTCAGCGTCTGCGAACTGACAAGCTGGCCATTGCTGGAGGACAGATTGTGGCTGCGCCTATAGCTCTCGACCTTCTCTTCGGCAGCCTGCACGTCGCTCTTGAGTTGGCCAAGCCGGCTGTCAAGGGCTGCCGCGGCACGGCTGGCGCCGGCAGCTTCGGCCTTGGCCAGTTCTTCCTGGAAGTTTTTGACTATGGCCTGCGAGATCAGGATCGCCTTGGCGGTGGTTTCCGCAGATACAGAGAGGGTTGTGACGAACGATGTCGGGTCCGCGATGGCGTCTACCCGGTCCGCCAGATTCTTCAAGGCGATGAGCCTCGGGTCGGGCTTCGCCACAGCGCCAGACGAGGATATGCTCCGGTCCGGATCGAAAAACTCGGGATCGTGAGTCAGATTCAGTTCGTCCACCACACGGGATAGCACGTTGCCCGAGGTCAGGATGCGCTGCTTGCTGCGCGTGCTGAGCAACTGGCTATCGACCTGGCCCGGTTGCGAGTAGAGGTCGTTTTCCACAACCTGCAAATTGGAAGGGTTGATGAGGACCTCCGTCGTGACGGTGTAACGCTGCTTGCTCAGCAATGCATAGGCGCCGCCGACAATGCCGCCGATTACCGCCAGCATGAACGCCAGGGCGAGGCCGGCCCGCAGCCAGACGAACAGGCGTCGAAAATCGAGCTCGAGGAAATCGCCGATCTTGTCCAGGGTCACCGTGGCGACAGGCTCCGGAGGTTGCGGCGTCACCGGTGCGGAGCTTAGCGCCGCGACTGGGCCATGCTGTTGCAGCAATGCCCTGCGCCGTGCATTGGCAATACGCTCGAATGCACTGTTGTTGGAAGCCGTCGCGGAGATAGGGGGGGTGCCGGAACCGGCAGGCATGGTGACAACCCTTGTTAAATCATTACGCTTGGCCTGCTCTACAGAAACATCGTTAACATCTTATTTTCCAAGTTGGCCCATTTGCCGTTCATACCCATTCGTCCGGTGGACGTTGAAGGGATCCGTTGCCCAGAATCTGGTGCGAATCCTTGCCATCGCCGGACTGGCGCCCGAACCGGGTGCGTGATTTTCATGAAATCGGTAACGCGCACTTAACGGCGCGCTTGTATTGAAAGCATCGCAACGCCTTTTGGATGACAACTGAAGCACTGACCGCGACCTGCAGGATGGCATCAGTCGCCTGCAATTGCAGGAGGGGAACGTGAACAAATTCCATTCGATCCAGTATCTTCGCGCCTGCGCGGCCTTGCTGGTTCTGTTCGCGCACGCTTTTTCTTACCAGATCGGCATCGACAATCCGATTATCGTGACCGCGGGGCGCCTTGGCGTTGTTCTGTTTTTCGTCGTTAGCGGGTTCATAATGGTCTATATTACAGGAAATGGTGTTTTCTCTGCTCCAACCTTCCTGAAACGCCGGGCGATCCGGATTGTCCCCCTCTACTGGCTTTTCACAAGCGTCGCCGCACTTCTGGCCGCTCTTGCACCAAGTCTCTTCCAGACGACTGTGTTTACGTGGCCCCACTATCTCCAGTCGCTCTTCTTCGTTGTCCACGAAGCGCCCGAACGAGATGGCGTCAGCCCAATTCTGGCACTCGGCTGGACGCTCAATTATGAGGTCTATTTCTATATCGCATTTGCGGCGCTCGCGTTCCTGTCAGTGACCGCGCGCGTAATTGTGCTGACGGTCTTTTTCATTGCGATGTGGCTGGCCGGGCTGGTGATGGCTCCCACCAACCCTGTTATCCAGTTCTATCTGAACGCTTCTCCGGTGGCGTTCGTCATCGGCATGTGGATAGGCCGGCGCTATCTGGATGGCGGCCTTGTTTCCGGCACACGCCATGCCTGGCTACTCGGCCTCATGGCCGCTGCAGGTGTGGTGCTTGCATTCGTCGATGACGGCACGCCGCTGATGAGCCAGATCAGCTTCGTAGGGCAGGTAATGTGGGCAGCCAGCCTGCTTCATCTTGGCCTCATACTGGAACCGAAACTGAAGCACTGGAGCCTGCTCGAAGAGCTCGGCGACGCCTCCTACGCGCTTTACCTGTCGCATATCTTCGTGATCGGCGCCGTGGCCTATTTGGCCAGGCGCACCATCGGCTACGAACATCCGGCGACGGTGTTGCTGGTCTCCGTGGTCAGCATCGTGACGGCCTGCATAGCCAGTCTGGCGATCCACCAGATGATCGAGAAGCCGATTCTTCTCGCTCTGAACGGCAGAAGAACGATCAGAAACACATCGCTTCCTTACGCTGTCACGGGGAACAAATAGGGAGACCGTGCAAACGTACGGGCATCGAATTTAACGGTTGTGGCAAACGCATGGCCCGGCGCATATTTCGCCGGCACACACATGCCGCCTCCCTTCGGCGGCCCCTTGAATGGATCTCGTTGGCCGGCATGCCGTTTGAACATCTTCATCTGGATGGGACCATGAGCTATCCCGCTGCCGCATCGGAACGATTGTTGTCCACCCAGGCGCGCCGTCAAAATGCGCTGTCGCTGCTGTTTTTCCTGTGCGCGGCGTTCGCGTTCCTGCTTCGCTTTACGGTATCACCGCAGGTGATGAACATGGTCGTCGACTATACGGCCCAGGGAGGCTCGTTCTACGAGAAGCTGCATTTCGGCACCTATGCGATCTTCCTGCTGCTTGCTGTCGTTCTTTTCAGCCGACCGTTTCTGCTGCAGGGCGACGAAATTGGAATATTCAAAGCGTTGGTCCGCTATTCGGTGCTGATGTTCGCGCTGGTGCCTTATCTGTTCGCTACCGGCCGCGCGGGCTCCTCCGGGTTCATCATCGATACCTATCTGGTGGCCGGCGCCGCAGGCCTGTTGATGCTGGCATTAAACGCGGAGTCGCGGCGGGCGCTGGGCGACGTCGTGCTTGGAATGGCCATCCTCAGCGCCGTGATCGGCACGATCGAGGCCGTGACTCAACATCGATTTCTGCCGTACGGTATCAACGAACTGCAGTTCAGGCCGATCGGCCTGGCAGCCCACCCGCTGTCACTGGGTGCGCTCTGCGCCACGGTCATCGGATTCGTACCGCTGACGCGCTGGCGCATATGGGTGCGGGTGGTGGCGATCTTCGTATTGGTCGTCGGTTGTGCTGCATCGGGCGCTCGCGCCGCACTGCTGCTCGCTGCCGGAGAAATCCTCATTCTACTGCTGTTCGTGCCTTGGCCGGGCCTGTCGCTCAAGTATGAGCGGCAGGCCAAATTTGTCGTGCTGATGTTCACCGTGACGGGTGGCGCGATGCTCGTAGCGATGCTGTTTGCGGGCGGTCTGCTGAACCGGTTCAGCAACACCATCTTCGACCAAAACTTTATGGCCCGGGTGACGATCTACCAGGTGTTCGGACTTGTCAGCTGGAAAGACATCCTGTTCGGCATGAACGGCGACGAACTCCTGAAGATCGTCAACGAGAAGCTGCATCTCCCGTTCATCGAGAGCGCGCCGGTGGTCATCGTCATGCTCTTCGGTCTGCCCATAGCCGTGCTCTTTACAGTGTTGATATTCTGGTTCATTTTTCGGCTGCTGCGCGGGGCGCCGCTGCCTGCCTGGATAGGCACCATGACCTTCTTGCTTGCCGCGCTGTCGAACAACGCACTCTCTTCAAAGTCGCCGGAGATTGCGATTATGGTGGTGTTGCTGCTTGCCTTCAGAAAGCAGCCCTATCGGGGCCAGTTCGAAAGCATTCCTTCGGCCGCTGCGTCCCACCCAAACCCGGCTGGATCTCGTTAAGCCCCGACCTCAGATCCGGTCAGCCAGCGCTGTCCACGACCTCGACACGTCCCGCGCGGTTGAGCGTGTGAATGCCCGCGCGGGCCCATGCCGGCCCCGGATCGATTGGGCGGGGCAGTTCGAAACGGATATCGAAATCATCAAGCCGATCCAGTCGCATTAACCCCAGGCCGCCACCATAGGCTCTTGAGCCGTTTTGCACCGGCAGCAGCAGCGAGCCCTCCTGGCGGATAAAGGCGCCGCCCGGCCGAGTGGCGGAGTGGTCGACCGCGACGGGATTGAGCGCGTGCGCAGCCCACGGCCCACGCAGCGCCGGGGCGGAATAGACCGCCATCGTGTCAGACGCGCTACCGTGACCGAACCGCTCAGTCCCCAACAGCCAGAAGCGGCCGTCGGATTCGAGCAGCGTGGCGTCGTTGAAATCCCTGTTCGTCATCAGCACCGTATCGCGTACCCAGCGATCCGGAAACTGCACGGCACGGTAGAGCACCAGTTCGCGCGCCGTAGCGCTTTCCGGGATCATGAAAATCTCGCCGGAGCGAGCGAACACCTGCGGATATGACAGGTGGTGTGCTTCCTCCAGCACCACCTTCGGCACGCCGAAAGTGCCGTCGGTGCCGAGTTCGGCTACCGAAATCACGCCGCGGCCCGTGGCATAGGGAAATTCCTCGACAAACAGAAAATGGCGGCCGTCGCGCTCGAGAACGAACGGATCGGCGTAGAAGCGCTGCCCGTCATCGGCAAGCACGGTGAACGGCTTACCGTCGAGTCGTCCGGTCTCGGCGACGCCTGGACCGTCGATCAGCCGGTAAGCAACCTGCCAATAGAAGGGGCGCCGACCACGTCGCAGTTTTTGCACCGCGCGGTCGACCATTCCCCTGCCGAAAAAGGGCAGATAGTGCCTGATAAATCCGCCTTTCTGCAGGGGCGGCGCCGGGCTCTCAATAATCGGCGCAAGTTTGCCCGCGGAAAAGCGGGCGACACATTGGGCGATCAGGGAGATGGCGCCGGCGAGCAGGTCGTTGCTGGTCCGGGAGAGCCATAGCCGATCGCTGATCATCGGCCGCGCCCTGGCGACGGCAACGCCGTCGAGGCGCGCGGTGAGTTCGGGCAACCGCCCGCTCGCCAGCATCTCGGTCATGCCCGCGGCAAAGCTGCTGTGGCCGCAAAATTCGAGCGTCAGGACAGGCGTGCCCCGTCGGGCGGCGATAGCGGTAAGATCGACTACAAGATCGACTGGGCCGGTATCGCCGGATCGCAACGGCTCGGAACGGCTTGCCAATGAGGGGCCGAAGCGCCGGCCCTCGAGCGCCAGCACATCATCCATTCCGCGCGCATTGGGTTCAGGCGTCGGCGCGCGGCTACTCGAAACCGCATGTCCAGCCGCACTCAACCGCGCCAGAAGCTCATTTTCCCAGCGCCGGGATGCGTCGGCGTGGCCGATGATTAAAATATTAGTCAATCCAATATATTCTTTTTCAAGACTACTACCGTAGACTACTTGTCAGCCCAACCTTTCACAAGAGTTAAGCCGGGAGAACGCGGCCTTGGTTGTTAATCATATATTAAGAATTGAGATCACGAAGGCGCTTCTCGACGCTATTATAGCTCGTGCGGGCAATAGTCGGCATGTCCCGAAGGCTGCAGGCGACCAGGATCAGCGATGAACGTCCTTTCACGTCCAAAACTGCCATCGAGGCAGAAACTGCTGATCGTGTTCGGCACGAGGCCGGAGGCACTCAAATGCTTTCCAGTGGCGCGCGCCGCCCTTGCTCATCCAGGCTTCATCACCGAAATATGCATAACCGCCCAGCATCGCGAAATGGTCGACCAGGTTGTCGAGCTGACCGGCCTGCCTGTGCATCACGATCTCAACATCATGCAACCCGGCCAGTCGCTGTTCGACGTGACCTCGCGCGTGCTCCTTGGCATGGCCGAGGTGCTGGACAAGGCCAAGCCCGATATCGTCATGGTGCAGGGCGACACCACCACGGCGATGGCCGCGGCTCTGGCTGCCTTCTACAAGCGTATCCCGGTCGCTCATGTCGAAGCAGGATTGCGCAGCCACAACGTCAACTCGCCGTTTCCTGAAGAACTGAACCGCAAGATTGCCGGCGACATCGCCACCTGGCATTTTGCGCCGACCGTTCAGGCGCGCGACAACCTCATCGCCGAAGGAAAAGCCGAAAGCACCATCTTTGTGACCGGTAACACGGTGATCGATACACTGTTGCATTTTTCAAGCGCGATCGATGCCGACAGGCTGATGAACGCGAAGCTCGCTGCCCGCTTCCCTTTCCTCGACCCTTCCAAGAAGATGATCCTCGTCACCGGCCATCGCCGCGAGAATTTCGACGGCGGCATCCAGCGCATCTGTACGGCGTTGAAGGGATTGGCGGCGCGCGGAGACGTGCAGATCGTCTACCCTGTCCATCCAAACCCCAATGTGCGCTCAGTGGTCAACGCAGAGCTGGAAGGCGTGCCGAACATCCACCTGGTCGAGCCGCAGGACTATCTGCCGTTCCTGTACCTGCAGAAGCAGAGCTATCTGGTGCTTACCGATAGCGGTGGCGTGCAGGAAGAAGCGCCTTCACTCGGCAAGCCGGTGCTGGTAATGCGCGAAAATACCGAGCGACCCGAGGGGATCGTGGCCGGCACCGCCCGTCTTGTCGGCACCGATGTCGAGAAAATCCTGTTCAACGCCAATCGCCTGCTCGACGATCAGGCTGCCTATCGCGGCATGGCGGAACGACACAACCCATATGGCGATGGCCGGGCCAGTAACCGGATTGTTGAGGAACTGCTGCATCATGGCTGAAATCAAAACCGTTTCCGTAATCGGCATGGGCTATATCGGCCTGCCGACCTGCGCCATTTTCGCCAGCCGCGGGCTCAACGTCATTGGCGTCGATGTCAACGGAGCGGTGGTCGAGAAGGTCAACCGCGGCGAAATCCACATCGTCGAGCCGGACCTTGACGGTCTGATCCAGAAGGTCGTGGCGAACGGCAAGCTCATGGCCTACAGCACGCCGCAGCCGGCGGACGCCTATATCATCGCCGTGCCGACCCCGATGACCCACGACCATAAGCCGGACGTGACCTACGTGCTCGCGGCGGCACGAAGCATCGCCCCAGTGCTGAAGCGGGGAGACCTTGTGGTATTGGAGTCGACATCGCCGGTCGGAACCACGCGGATCATGACCGGGCTGCTTGCCGAATCGCGGCCCGATCTCAAATTTCCTGTCCAGCATGGCGAAGATGCCGATGTGCTGGTCGCCTATTCGCCCGAGCGCGTGCTGCCGGGAAAGGTGCTGACCGAGCTGATCAACAATGATCGCTCGATCGGTGGATTGTCACGCAAATCGTCGGAACGGACCGCGGCACTCTATGCGACCTTCGTCACTGGCGACCTGTTCATGACAACGGCCGAAAGTGCTGAGCTGGTGAAACTGACGGAGAACGCGTTCCGCGACGTCAACATCGCCTTTGCCAACGAGCTTGCAGCAGTGTGTCAGGATCTGTCTCTCAATGTATGGGAAGTGATCGATCTCGCCAATCGGCACCCTCGCGTGAACATCCTCCAGCCGAGCCCGGGCGTTGGCGGTCACTGCATTGCGGTCGATCCATATTTTATCATCGATGCCGCACCCAACAGCACGCGGCTGATGGCTTCGGCACGCCGGATCAATTCCGAGCGGCCCATGTCGGTGGTCAGGGATATCGAGGCCTTGCTCGATCCCTCCCGCAAGCAGACGATCGCCTGTCTTGGCCTCAGCTTCAAAGCCAACATCGACGATTTGCGCGAGAGCCCGGCCGTCGAAGTGGTGAAGCTTCTGTCCGATATCCCCAATGTGAAGATCATTGCGGCTGAACCCAACACAAATGCGCTGCCGCACGAGCTGGAGGGCAGGGGCATCGTGTTCACCGATGCTCTATCGGCCATCGACAAATCCGATATCGTCGTCCTCCTGGTCGACCATCGGCAATTCAATCTGGTCGACCCCGAAGCGCTCAAGGACAAGAAGCTCGTCGATACGAGGGGCCTGTGGACGTGGCGCAAGGCGCGCAAGCCGGACGCCCGCATCGAAGGCAAGAAACCAGAGATCGCACAAGTGCCGCTTGCAAGGGAGCAGGCCGCATGAACGCGCACGCCCCGGCTTGGGCGCAGCATTCCCTGTTGGCATCACGGCGCCGGGAGTTCCTTGGTGCACCTATCCATGCGCTGACCATGGCAGAGACGCTGGCCATCGCCGAAGAGGCGATGACCCTGCGGCGGCCGCTGCATCATGTGGTGGTGAACGTCGCCAAGCTGGTGACCATGCGCCAGAATGCCGAACTGCGCGACGACGTGGCCGGGGCGGACGTCGTCAATGTCGATGGCATCGGCGTGCTTTGGGGCGCCCGTTTGTGCGGCGTCGCGTTGCCCGAGCGGGTGGCGGGCGTCGACATCATGATCAATCTGCTGAGCCTCTGCGCGATGCGTGGATTCAGGCCGTATCTGGTGGGGGCCGAACAGCACGTTCTCGATGCGGTCGTAGCGAGACTTGCCAATGACCATCCGAGCCTCAGCATAGCGGGAACGCGCAACGGCTATTTCAAGCCGGAGGACGAGGCTGGGATCGTCGCGGCGATCAACGCCTCGGATGCCGACTGCCTGTTGGTGGCCATGCCGACACCGCGCAAGGAACGTTTTCTCAAACGCTACCGCGATGAACTCGCCCCAAGCTTCGTGATGGGCGTGGGCGGCAGTTTCGACGTCTATGGCGGCAAGGTTGCCCGTGCGCCGAGGCTGATACAAGCGGCCGGCCTGGAGTGGCTGTTCCGCGTCGTCCAGGAGCCGCGACGCTTGTGGCGCCGCTACTACGATACCAACACTGCCTATGCCGGGCTGCTCTGCCGGGAGTTCTGGGAGCGTCGCTGGCGCCGAAACGCCGGTTTATAGATTCGCGTTCCCTCACAAAACAGGCGTCGGCCCTGGACTTCCCCTTACGCGATCCGCAGCCGCGCCCGCAGCTGGGCGACGAATTGCGTCGCTGCTACAGGATGGAACAACGAGGTCAGCCCGAAGAAGACCGCAGCGCCGGCGGTGCCGCCGGCGACAAGCGAGAAGATCGCCGGCACGTCGCCGGCCACCATGCTGGCAAGCTTGGCGGCCACCCCCGTGCTGAGCGAGATGATTACCGAAACACCGATGTCGCGCCACGGCACCGGCACCGGCGTGAGCCGCTCGCTGATGACAATGCAGGTTATGGAGCCCACTACCGAGCCGCCCGCAAGCGCCAAAGCCGCACCGATCTCGGCCATCGGGGGGATCAACAGCAGGGACAATGCGATTGTTGCCACCGAGCCGAAGAGGTTGGCGATGATCAGCAGCCACGGCCGCTTGTGCGCGTGCACCACCACGCCATAGACGAAGCTGGTGAGGTTGGCGCACAGCACGCTGAAGGCAATGATTGGAAACAGCAGGCCGAAGCGGCCGTGATATTGCGAGGGCAGCATGAGCTCAGTGATATCGCCGCTGAGCGCGACCAGCATCGCTGCAATAGGCAGGCAAAGCCGCATCATCAAGGCCATCAACTGCGACAGCAACCGACCCGATGCCGCGGGCCCGTCCTCGTCGAAGCGGCTGACCACCTCGGGAAAGGCGCCCATGTTGATGGCGTTGGCGACCATATCGATCGGTTGGCGGGCTAACGCATAGGCTGCGGCGAAGATCGCCACGGCGCTGGCATCGTAATAGAACTTGAGGAACAGACGCTCCGCGCTGTTGAGCCCAAACCCAACCAGCGCCATGATGATCAGCGGCACACCGAGCGCAAAGAAGTCTCTGTGGGTGAAACGCGGCGGACCGGTAACAACGCGTCGGGATGCCATGATCCCCGCCACGATGCCGGCAATCAAGGCGCCGAGGCTCGAACCGAGCGACACCGTCAGAAAGCTGTCCTGAAAGACAAGGATAGCGCCGATCGGTAACGCGAGTTGCAGCAACGCACGCAGGGCTTCTAGCATTGAATAGACCGAATGGCGCTGCTGCATCTGCAGCACCGTCAAGGCGAAGCGGCTGATGGATCCGGCGACCAGATAGCCGCAGACCGCGATCGCGAACTCGACCCAGCGTTCAGGCACGATCACCGCCGACGCGCCTATCGATATGACCAGCGCCAGGGCCGTGGTCGCAAGCAACACCTGCCCCGCCAGCATCAGGCTGCCGCCGCTGACCTCGCCCTTGCCGCCAAGCCTGAGCAAGGCGATGCGCAGCCAGTTGGTGACGGCAATGTCGGTCATTTCACCGACGGTCACCACCAGGGTGAGCAGGCCATACTCGGTCTGGTCGATCAAACGCGTCACGACGACCAGCAGGAGCAGCGCCGAAATTCGCGTCAGCAGGATCGCCGGAGCATAAATGAGCGTGGAACGGAGCAGCAAGGGCGTGTCCCTGGAAAACTCACCTTCGACTAGCCGCCGACTGGCGGAAAATCCAGCGCGATGACGGCGAAGGGTGAACAGATTCAGTTTGAACTAAAAGATTTGCCGTAAACCTTATTGGGAACGTTTGCTTTGCAGTTACCCGGTCTGTGTTATTTAGGGTACCATCATGTTGCAGCGCCTCATATCCGATCGAAAAATACATGTCCTGGTCGCGACGCCGTCGGGCGTTTCGGGGCAGGGCGGCATCGACCGCATCATGGGGGCGCTGAAGCAGGAGTTCGAACGGCAAGAAATCGCCGACATCGATGTGTGCTTCCTTGCCAGCCGTGGCCCGGGGCATGTCGGACTTTCGATCTTCTATATGCTCGGCTTTTGCCTACGGATGCTTAAAGCGCGTGTGGCTGGACGTGCCGATGTCATTCACATCAACATCTCAGTTTCCGGCAGCACCTACCGCAAGATGGTGATCGCCGCCTGCGCACGGCTGCTGTCGATACCCTATGTCCTGCATTTGCACGGGGCGCAGTATCAGACATTCTGGAAAGCCGACCGCGGTGTCATAAGCCGCCGTATCAAAGCTCTGTTCGAGCACGCCGATCGGGTGATCGTTTTGGGCAGGCTTTGGCGCGATTTCGTCGCCAGCCGGGCGCCGGGCGCAGCCGGCAATATCGTGATCGTGCCCAATGCGACCGAAGTCCCCTCGCTGGCGCATGTCGGCGGCGGCGACCATGTGCATATCCTGTTCCTGGGCCGCATCGGCGACCGCAAGGGCGTACCGCAATTGCTGGAGGCACTGCACCGCATGAGCCCTGTCAAGAATTGGCGCGCCACGATTGCCGGCGATGGCGAAGTCGAGGCGGCACGGACAAAGTCAGCCGCGCTGGGGATTGCAGACCGGATCGCCTTTCCGGGTTGGGTGGGACCGGACGATGTCGCATCGCTGATTTCTTCGGCCGATATTCTGGTTCTTCCCTCCTTCGCCGAAAATCTGCCGATGTCGGTGATTGAAGGCATGGCAGCCGGTTTGGCGGTGGTGGCGACCCCGGTTGGCGCGGTCGAAGACATAATCACCGACGGGCAATCCGGGCTGCTGGTGCCGCCAGGCGATGTTACAGCGTTGACCGACGCGTTGAGCTGCCTCGTGGAGGACCCGGCACTGAGGGCAAGGCTTGGTGCCGGTGCCATGGCCGTGCATCGGGAACGGCTTGAGCTCGCCCCGTTTGTCGGCGCAATCTGCGATGTCTGGCGGTCGGCCGCGTCAAGCCGTCAACCGGTCAAGCGCTGAGGCCGACGATCGCGGCGGCCCTTCGAGCCTGAATTCGCGGTGGAATATCTCCAAATTCAACAGCGCCCATATCAGCTTTTCGTGGTCGGCGGCACGCGTGGTGTGTTCCGAGACGATTTGATCAAGCTGTTTCGGACTCAGATAGCTGCGAATGACGGAGTGAGGCGAGCAAAGATGGTCATGCACGTAGTTCCTCATCGATCCGCGAAACCATTCGGCGACCGGTACCTTGAACCCGACCTTGCGGCGGCTGAGAATTTCCTCCGGAAGGATGTTAGCCATGCTGTCGCGCAGGATCTGCTTGCTGTGCAACCAACCCAGCCTGTAGCGATCGGGCAACTTGCTGACGAACGAAACCAGGTCGCGATCGAGGAACGGCATTCTTCCTTCGATTGAACCGGCCATCATCATGTGGTCGCCTCGTTCCAGGAGATTGTCAGGCAGCCATGACGTCTGATCGAAAAACAGCACGCGGCGAAGATGGGAGGCCGCAGCGCTTGACGAGAACGGAAAGTCGTTGTGCTCATGACGGCGACTTGCGGACGCACCGATCAGGCAAGCGCGCTGCTGCGCGGAAACGGCTCCAAACCAGGAGACCATCCGGGCGGCAAAGTCCCTTTCGCCCGCGGTGCGGGCAAACGTATCGACCTTGGCCGACGCGCCCGGCATCGCGCGTACCACAGGGGAAAGGACGTTATCGTGCAGCGAGGCTGGGACAAGCGACTGGTAGATCCCGGCCAGTGATTCCGCGCGATGCTTGGGATAGCCGCCGAGAATCTCGTCGGCTCCTTCGCCGGTGAGCACCATCTTGACGTCTTGCGAGGCTCGCTCCGACATCAGGTAAATTGGAATATCGCTGCTTTGCGAAACAGGTGCCCCGCGTTGGCGAACCATCGCCGGCAGGTGATCCATCAGATCGCCTGGCTGGATTACAAGTTCGCAATGATCGGTCTTGAAATGATCGGCAACGCGCCGGGCGAATGCAAATTCGCTATAGGCTGCGTCGTCGAACCCGACAGAAAATGTGCGAATGGGCGTGGCGCTGTGCCTGGCCATCAGCGCGACGATAGCCGAGGAGTCGAGCCCTCCGGAGAGAAAGGCCCCAAAAGGTGCATCGCTGCGCATCCTGATCTCGACGGAATGGTCGAGCAGTTCCAGAAATCGCCGCTTGGCGGTTTTTCCGTCGATCCGCTCGGTCAGGGCCGCCTGGTCCGGAGGCGTATAGTAGCGCGTTTCCTTGACTACCCCTTGCGACCAGACAGCATAGCTTCCGGGATTGAGCTTGCGGATCTGTTTGAAAAGCGTGCGCGGTCCGGGCACATAACGCCAGTTCAGATACTCGTGCACGGCATCCAGATCGAGTTCCTGAGCATCTTGCTGCGATGACAGCAATGCGTTGATCTCCGAGGCAAACAGCAGCAATTTTTCGCTTTGCATGAGGTAAAGCGGCTTTTCCCCGAAGGGATCCCGGGCGAGGATCAATTCCTGCCTCTGAGCATCCCAGAGTGCAAAGGCGAACATGCCGCTCAGCCGGTCGAACATTGACAAGCGCCACTGATCGTAGGCTCGGAGCAGCACCTCGGTATCGGAGCGCGTTCGAAATTGATGGCCAAGGCCGATCAGTTCCTGGCGCAACTCGATGTAGTTATATATCTCTCCGTTGAAAATTATTTTGAGACGGCCGTCCTCAATCTGCATCGGCTGATTTGACTCAGGCGCCAAGTCAATGATCGCCAGGCGGCGATGGACCAATGCCAATTGTTGCTCGCCGGTATTCAGGTCCAATATCTCGGTGCCTTCGGCATCGGGACCGCGATGCCGCAATGCGTTTGACATTCTGGCGGCCCGCTCTTGTGGATTTTTAGCCCTTCGACCGATCCATCCGGCAATTCCACACATTGTTCCCCCTAGGCGCGCGCATTCCTCACTTCAGTACAACAAATGTGTTAAACACTTCGTGCCGACACAACCCGACCGGGAGAAAGCTGCCACGGGCCATCCTCGATGGAGCCTGGCGGTCAGGGGTTGCCACCGGTTGTTCGCTGGTGAGGGCGAGTGACGGCACCTATGGCAGGCCCAATGCCTGCAGCATCTCCGGGTCGGGTACCGGGGGGCCATCGGGCAGCATGAGGCTCATCCCATAGGGATTGGAGAACTCCCAGACAGACCATGGGATCGCAAAGCGTTCGGCCTCTCCGCGCACTGCCTTAAGATAGCGCGAACGGTCGGCCTCAAAGGCGCCCATGCGGCCGTCCGCGGACATGAGGATAGCGCCGAATTCGCCCATGAAGAGCCGCCGACTGGGGATGCCATGGCCTTCAGCCCAGTCGACAGCCTGGCGAAAGCTCGCCTCCAGTTGGCTCTGGCCCCAGTTCTGCTCGAAATACCTCGCGATTGCTTGGCGCGCGGTGGCCATGTTCATGACCTGCTCGACCCTGCTCAAGCCGGCAGCCTCCATCCGCGCTCTAAGGGTTTGGGTCACCACTTCGGGTGTACTGCTGTCGGCCGGCCAGGGAAGTCCCGAAGCAAAGCTGATTGTGTCATCGGGCCGCTGGTGGGTGAAGCTGTGCGGCTCATACATATGGAAGCTGTAATAGAGGTTTGGGTCATCAAAGCCGGGGCTGAGGTTGACCAATCCGGCAATGCTGCCGCCGCAGGCGCCGGTTGCAACGATGGTAAGTTCACTGCTGACCGCTCGAATGTCGTGGACGGTCCCTGCCATGATCCGCTGCCAGTCATCGCTGCCGCTCGCATCGCAAGGGTAGTATGCGGGCTCGTTGTAAGGTTCGAGGGCGACTTTGTCGGTGCCTATCTTGACCAGCATGGCGGCGACCGCCACAACCATTTGACGATAGCGGGCAACGCCCTCGCTGTCGGCGCCGCCATAGATCATCTCCATGCTGTAGTCGGGAACCTGAGTGACGCCATGCAGGTCGAAAACCACCTTGAGGCCGGTCGACGTGATCCGCTCGACGGCGGCGGCAAGTATGTCCAGCGCCTGTTGCCGCTTGGCGCCCTCGCTGGCAAGCAGCGGGCCGGGATCGACGCTCAGCCGGACGAAGTCGAAGCCCATCGATCGGATGTGGGCGAACACCTCCCCGGACGGCCAGTCGGTGAGCGGCCTGCTTTCCGCAAGCCACTCCTTTTCGCGGCGATAGGGCGGCCAAACGTAGGTTCCGTCTTTTTCCACCGGCGACCAGTTGAGCCACTGATGCACGCCAACGCCGCGCTTGAGAGCGATGGGCGCTGCGTCGGCAGCCACAAGCAAGGCGAGCACCCAGGCAACAACACACGCCGCTTTTCGCATCGCTCTCTCCGTATGGTCGCCGGAGATATTAACCGCAACGAACGGGAAAGAAGATTGCCGGCGCGCAGCTTTTCGACGGCATGGTATACAACGACCGAAACGTTGACGGGGCGTGCATGAGAATCGGCTGGTACATCAACCGATTGCGCAGCATGGGACCGGCCGAGGTGCTGCACCGGCTGGGCGAGCAACGTCGAAGGATCGCGTCGCGCCGCCGCGATGATGGGTGGGAGCGCTATCCATCGCCGCGGTTGCACCCAGTGCTGCCCGGATTTCGCCATGCTGCGCTGGCAGCGACCGACGCCCAACGGCAAGCCATAGCGGCGGCCGCGCAAGAGATGCTTCAGGGCCGGTTTTCTGCACTCGGGCGGACATGGCCAAAGCGTGAGCCCGAACTGTTGTTTCCTGCCGAGCTTTGGCGTCTTGATCCAGTGACCGGCAGGCTTTGGCCTGGCCCCGAGGCTCATACTTTCGACATCGATTTTCGCCACGGCGGCGACCTTGGCGATATAAAATATGTCTGGGAGATCAACCGGCTGCAGCAATTGCCGCCACTGGCTGCACACCTGCTCCTCGGCGAGGACGATCGATCCCGGAGTGCCATCGAGGCGGCAATCGGTAGTTGGCACTCCGCCAATCCACCGTTCCGAGGCATCGGCTGGGCGTCCGGCATCGAAGTAGCGCTGCGGGCCATCAGTCTGATCGTCACCCTGGACCTCGTCGGCGACCAGCTTGACCCAGCGACGCTGCGGAAAGCTGGTGAGATACTAGCGGCAAGCGCCTATTGGCTGCCGCGGTTTCCGTCGCGATATTCCTCCGCCAACAACCATCTGGTCGCAGAGTTGGCCGGCGAATATCTGGTCGGCCTGGCGCTCGGGGCCGGATCCGAAATCGCCCGCGGCGCCCTCCTGAATGAGACGCACAAGCAGATACTTGCCGATGGCGCAGGTGCCGAGCAAACACCGACCTATGCAGCCTTCAGCGCCGAACTCATCTTGCTCTGCGCCGCCGCGGCACGCCAGGCGGGAACGCCGTTTCCCTCGGCTGTCGAAGCGCGTCTGGGCGCCTTCGCTAATTTCGTCGGCTGGCTGCCACAGAAAGCCGCCCGCTTCGGCGACGACGATGAGGGCCACGTGCTGAAGCTGGGGGATGAGCCGAACTATATCCGATCCGTCGCGTCCGCCATCCAAGGCTTACTGGGGACGCCGGGCAACGCGCCGGAGCCCGACGACTTTCGTTCGCTTTTCTTTGGTGCGCCGTCGGGTCCGGCGCCCGCGGTGCAGGGCTTGCAGACATTCCCGCAAGGCGGGCTCTCAGTCTGGCGCGGAGCAATGAATGGCCGCAATGTCGAACTGACGTTCGACCATGGACCGCTCGGATATCTCTCGATAGCGGCGCACGGCCATGCCGACGCGCTGTCGCTCACCCTGTGCATCGACGGTGAGCCGGTGCTGGTCGATCCAGGCACCTGGCTCTACGGCTCGGGAGGCGCATGGCGCGACTGGTTCCGCTCCACACCGGCGCACAACACGCTGAACATCGAGGGCAAGAGCCAAAGTACCATCGCTGGAAATTTCAACTGGTCGCACAAGGCAGTCGCAGCGCTGGTGGAGAGCGAGCCGGGACCGCACTGGAGGCTGAGCGCCCGGCATGATGGCTATAGAAGCCGCTTCGGCGTCGTGCATCAGCGCACTTTGGCGCGCCAGGCCGATGGCATCCTCATCACCGACCAACTGCTCGGCGGCGGGCGTCAGTCCGAGATCGTCTTCCAACTGGCCGCCGGCCTCCATGCCGACCGGCACGAAGATACGGTCACGGTATTGCGCGGCGACGAGGCGCTGTTGGCCATCCGCTTTCCTGACGCTGCGCTCGACGTCGGCGCTGGCGGTGACATGCCTGGGCAGGGCGGTTGGGTTTCACTGCGCTTTGGCACCAGGCAGCAAGCCGAACGCCTCGCCTGGCACGGTGAAGTGGGTGAAGCCGGAATCCATATCCATCTTGCCCCAATTCACCCGCCACAACGGCAAAAAAAAGCGCCAACGTAGAGTTGCGGGGCGAGTTCCAGCCGTATTCGACATTAATTACGTTTGGACATTTAGCGGTTTCGTTACCGTTGATCTGCTAGTCTCGCACCATCCAGCCTGCTTTGCCCGCTGCGTCCGCAACAGCCACTGGTTGCAGGCGGCGTAGCGGGTTTGCCGGGAATTTTGTGCTTTGCTATTCGCCAGATCGCCTTCGTACGACCCCAGACTGCCTTCTTACGACCAGGAGCCGCTGCAACGATGTTTTCCGAATTTGCCAGAGCGATTGTGGAAAAGCTTTCGAACGTCAATCTGACCACGCTCGGCCTGCTTCTCCTCACCGCACTGGGCAGCGCGGTGATCGCCTACTGGCGAACTGCCGAACATAAGTCCCTCAGGGATTTTTTCGACTTCGCCTTCCCCCAGGAAGTCATCCTGCACCCGTCGGCGCGAGCTGACGCCCTGTTCTGGATCACGAAACGGGCGATGATGCCTTTCCTGCTTATTCCCGCCGGCGTCACCTTCGTCGTCGCGGTGGGCTATGGCACACGCGAGGCAATTGGCTGGCTCCTTAACATCCACGCGCCGCTTCTCGGCGGCCCGGCGGGACCAGTGACGATCGTCATCTTCACCGCAACCATGCTGGTCGCCTATGATATCTCATACTACCTCTACCACGTCGCCCAGCACCGTTTCCCGTTCCTGTGGGAATTGCACAAGGTACATCATTCGGCCGAAGTGATGGTGGGGATCACCAAGGACCGGGTTCATCCGCTGGACGATCTGATGAACCGCATGTGGGATGGCGTCATTCCGGGCATCTGCTTCGGTATCTGGAGCCTGATCGCACTCGATCCGGTAGAGGTCGCTATCTTCGGCATCAACGTCTACGTCATCCGTAACATCCTGATGATGGACTTTGTTCGTCATACGCATCTCAAGATCTCGTTCGGCCCGTTGAACAACATCATCCTGTGTCCGCACTGGCACCAGGTGCATCACAGCATCGACCCTCGTCATTATGACAAGAATTTCGGCCTGCTTTTTTCGTTCTGGGATCGTCTGTTCGGAACGCAATTTGTCCCGGAACCGGATGAAGACCTGAAATTTGGCCTGATCGATCGCGATGTGCGCGATTATCAGTCGCTCTTTGGGCTCTACATCCTGCCGCTCAAGAAGATGGCAAGGCATGTCATGCGACTGTTTCACAGGCGGCCCAATGTAGTCGCGCAGCCACAGGACAGTTCTCCTTCATGAACACTGTTGTTTCCATCGACGTCCTAGGCGCGGAGCGCCTGGAAATCGTCCGTTCGGCGGATCGTCTGGCTGCGGTCGAAGCCGCTTGGATGGACCTTTGGCATCGTACCGACGGGCTGATCTTTCAAAGCCATGCCTGGATTTCGGCATGGTGGAGTACCGTACAACGCCGTGACCAGCGCGCGTTGCGGATCGGCCTGGTCTGGAAGGGCGAGAAACTCGTTGCTGTCGTTCCGCTGGCGATCGGCAGGCGCAGGGGGCTGCGGTTTCTCGAATGGGCGGCCGGCAGCTATACCGACTATGGGGATATTCTCGTTGCTCCGGAATGCTCGTTATCGGCGCTGCAGGAGCTATGGACGCAACTCTGCGATGCAGGTGGCTTCGATCTTGCCTTGATCAGTCGTCTCTCGCCGGATGCGGCGGCCCGCAAAATTTTCACGCCGGGAGCTTTCGGCGGCATCAGGCTTCGTCACTTTCACCGAACGGAAGTCAGCTATCGCGTTGCCGGACAATGGGAAAGCGGAGCGGCATGGTTCGCGGACCAGTCGAAAAAGACGCGCCAGAACTATCGGCGCGGCATCAAAGCGCTGGAAGAAACCGGAGAGGTGAGATTTCGCCTGCTTGCCCCCGACGAGCCGCTGCAACCGGTACTGGAGCGCCTCGCGGCCTTGAAGCGGAAATGGCTGACCGAGCGCATGCGTGAGTCAGACCTGTTCGAAGAGGGCGTGCCGGTACTCGCCGCGCTCGTCGATGCGTTGGCGCGCGCCGGCGTGCTGCATATCTTCGTCCTCGAATGCAATGGCGTGATGGTCGCGGTGTCGATCAACTTCGTCCAGCACGACGTGATGATGGCCTTCGTGACGACATTCGATCCGGATTTCGGCCGGGCGTCGCCGGGTGTGATCCTATTGATGGATTACGTGCAGTGGTCGATCGATCACGGCTTGAGCATGGTCGATTTCCTCTGTGGCGCAGAGTCGTTCAAACACAAATTCTCAACGCAGGCGGTTACACTGGAATCCGTCATCGGGACGCGCACGGCACAGGGTGCGCTTGCATCTCTTGCCGATCGTGTCCTCCAGACCGTCAGGCAAATGCGCGAGCGTTCATCGGCACTACCAAAGGGACGCGATACCCCCACTCAAGCCGAAGCAGCCTTGGACTAAAGCGCGTCGCGTTCGATCGGCCTCATGCGACGCGCGTTAGATTCTCGTTGTATGCATGTCGTTATCGCAAAACCGCTGCACAGTTTTGCGCGACATGCTTTAGAACGGTCCATCGTTTCACGGAAACGCCGAACAGCTCCATCTTTTTTGACGCAATTGCGGACGAAAACCGTTCACACTTTTTCTGGAATTGCTCTAGCGGCCCGCTGGCAAAAAAAGCTCAAATGAAGCGCGGTATCGGTCCGTTTTGCGGCGTGGCGCGGTCGCCGAGGTCGAGGAAGATTTCGTCGATGTAGCACCATCCCCAGCCTTCCGGCGGATCGTAGCCTTCGATGACAGGATGGCCGGTTGCCCGAAAATGCTTGGTGGCATGACGGTTGGGCGAGTCGTCGCAGCAGCCAACGTGACCGCATGTGCGGCAGAGCCGCAGATGCACCCACTGCGAACCGCTCTTCAGGCATTCCTCGCAGCCGAGCGCGCTCGGCGTCACGTCGCGAATGTCCCCGGCGTGCCTGCATTCGTCTGCCATCATACGCTCCTGACCAGTTGTGGCGCCACGGCTAGGCTGCCGTTTCGCGCGAGATATGCATGCAGCGCCGCTACCACCTGGGCGCCTTCGCCGACGGCAGCGGCGACGCGCTTGATCGAGCCGGAGCGCACGTCGCCGATGGCGAACACGCCGCCGCGGTTCGTCTCCAGTGCACCACGTTCCTGGCCAATGTCAGGCCCGGTGCGAACGAAGCCCTTCGTGTCCAACGCCACGCCGCATTGCGCCAGCCAGTCGGTGTTCGGATCGGCGCCGATGAACAGGAAGAGGTGGCGGATCGGACGTGTTGTCTCGGTGTCGCGGTTGCGCCAGCGCACTTTGCCAAGATTGCCGTCGGCGCCTTCCAGCGCCGTGATCTGCGTCTCAGCCAGCACTTCGATGTTCGGCTGTGCGCTGACGCGCTCCACCAGATAGCGCGACATGCTCGCATCCAGGCTGCTGCCGCGCGCCAGCAGCCATACCTTCTTCACATGCGCCGCCAAATAGACAGCAGCCTGTCCAGCCGAATTGCCGGCGCCGACCAGGGCTACCTCTTGCCCGGCGCAAAGCCGCGCTTCGATCGGCGAAGCCCAGTAATGCACAGAGGTTCCCTCGAATTGCGCCAGGTTTGCCATGTCGAGGCGGCGATAGCGCGCTCCGCTGGCGATCACCACTGACCGTGCCCGCACGGTCTCCCCGCCGCCGACGGCGAGCGTGTAGTGGGCACCGGACGTGTCGCTTGAGCTGCCCAGCAGCTTCGCCTCGTCCGGTATCACCATCTCGACGCCGAATTTCTGCGCCTGGTTGTAAGCGCGCGCCATCAGCGCCATTCCCGAAATGCCGGTCGGAAAACCGAGGTAGTTCTCGATGCGCGAGGAGGCACCCGCCTGTCCGCCGAAGGCACGGCAATCGAGCACGATCGTCGACAACCCTTCGGAAGCCGCGTAGACGGCCGCAGCGAGGCCGGCCGGTCCGGCGCCGACAATGGCCACGTCGTACAGCTTGCCGGCGTCGATCGGCCTCACCAGGCCGATGCAGCGGGCAAGCTCGTTCTCTCCGGGGTTGAGCAGCAGCTTGCCGTTTGGACAAAGCACGATCGGCAAATGGTGGATATCGACATGGAAGCGTTCGATCAGGGTCCTGGCGCAGGGATCGGCAGCCGAATCGAGAACGCGATGCGGCTGACCGCTGCGAGCCAGAAAACCTTGCAGCCGCAATACGTCGCCGCTGTCGACCGGTCCGACAATGATCGGGCCGGCTGTGCCGCTCTCGAGCAGGCCGATACGGCGCAGGATCAGCGCCCGCATGATGCGCTCGCCGAGGTTTGCTTCCTGCACCATCAGGTCCCTCAGCCTTTGTGAGGGAATGACGAGCGCCTCGACCGGCTCGATCGCCTCCACATCCACCAGTGAGGGCCGGGCTGAAAGCTGCGCCAACTCGCCAACGAAATTGCCTGCACCGTGCGTGACGATTGTTTCGCGCCGGCCGAAGCTGCCCCCCTGGATGATATCCACCTTGCCGGACAGGACCACGATCAGACCGGGCGCCAGCTCGCCGGCTTTAACGATCTGTTCGCCTGCGGCATAGGACACGGCTTCGCCGAAACGGCCGATGCGGTCCAGGTCCGCCTCAGCCAGCGCTGGAAACATCTGATCGCGACGGGCAATGGAGATCGGATTGGCGGGTTGAGACATGGTTCGAACCTATCGCCGGTTTCCGACAGTTTGAAGCGGTTTTTTGCGGCTTGCGGCCGGTAGGAACCTAGCCCGCCTGTCGGTAAACGCTGTGCCCTTCGCTTCGCAGTTCACTGACGGCGGCCGTGCGACGGTGTCGTCGCGACGTGCCTCACAATCCGTTGCATCTCCTTGATTTGTTTGATTTGCGCATCCCGGCAAACCCGGCGCATGCTGCTTCAGCCGGCATCTACCTAAGCCGGCCAGGCCCGGCGGGCCGTCCTGTGTCAAACTCTCGGCCGCCGGGCTTCTGGACAGCAGAAAACGGCCTGTGTCCGAGCGCTCCGCAAACTGGCCTGCGGCCTGTTGTTCGGCGAGTGCTCAGGCAGCTACCTGAAGCACAATCTTGCCGCGCGTGTGCTGCTTCTCGAGCTGTTCCTCTGCCCTGGCGACTTCCTCAAGAGGATAGATTGCCTGCACGAATGGCCTGACCTTCCCGGCGTCGATGAGGCGGCTGATCTCGGCAAGCTGCGCCGCGTTAGGCTTGGTAAAATAGGAAACGCCGCGAGCCCGATGCAGGCGGGCCTTCTCCGCCGACGGTTCGGAAAGCGTTGAGACGAGCGTCCCGTCGGGCTTGAGCACGTCCCACGAGCGGTCCTGTGTTTCACCCGCTACCAAGTCGAAGACGAGGTCGACGTCCTCGACAACCTCCTCGAAGCGCTGGTTCTTGTAGTCGACCGCCTGGTCGGCGCCAAGCGCGCGGACGAAATCGAAATCCTGCGCGGACACGGTCGTCGCGACAAACGCGCCCGCGGCCTTTGCGAACTGCACCGCCAGGTGACCGACGCCGCCGGCGCCGCCATGGATAAGGACCCGCTGCCCGGATTTGAGGCCGCCGTGATCGAAAAGGCCTTGCCACGCGGTAAGGCCCGCAAGTGGCACCGCGGCGGCTTCGGCGTGGCTTAAGCGTTGCGGCTTCGCCGCCGCCTCCGTTGCCTTGACGACGACATATTCGGCGTTGCCGCCGCGGTCGTTGCCCAGCATGGCATATAGCGGATCGCCCTTCTTCAGCGTATGGGCCCGCGTGCCGCACAGTTCCACCACGCCGGACACGTCGCGGCCGAGCGTGACGGGCAGATCCGCGCCCGAAGAGCCCTTGCGAACCTTGTAGTCGACGGGATTGACGCTTGCCGCGTAGACCTTGAGCGTGACCTCGTCGTCATGGGGCTGAGCCAACGGAACCGCGTCCAGCGAAAGAACCTCCGGTCCACCAAAATCGTGGATACGGACGGCCTTCATAGTAATCATGGCTTGCTCCTCGTCGGGTTGAGTCCAATTCGCCTCTGAACTGTTTCGCCGGCAGGCCGGCGTCTATCAAGCCGGCGGTTCGGTCGTGGCAAAGGCCGGCCGGTGGCGCGCCGTCAGTGTATCGTTTGCGAATGCTCGCCGCCGGGTTGCGAGATGCCGCTCAGCGCTTCACCTGCTGTCGCGGTCTCGCTGTTGGTGGCGAGGTCGCCCAGCGAAACGATGCCGACCAGGCGCTTGTCACGGTTTAGCACTGGCAAGCGGCGCACTTTCAGGTCAGCCATGTTGCGCAGAACATCCTCCGCGTCTTCGTCTTCGAAGCAATACCTGACCTCGGTGCTCATCACTTCCCGTACCTTGGCGTCAGGTGTCTTGCCTTGGGCGACGCCGCGGATTGCGATGTCGCGATCGGTTACCATGCCGACAAGCCGATCGTTCTCGCCCACCGGCATCGCGCCGGCGTCGAGGCGACCCATCATTTCTGCCGCATCGCGCAGGGTTTGCTGCGGACTGGCGATCTCGACGTCCTTTGTCATGCAGTTGCCAACTTTCATTTTAACCTCCGTTGGTTGCAGGGCCCGCCGCCGAATTGCGTGATGGAAGGGTGAATGAGCGCCAGCGCAAAACGTTCCATGGCAAGACCCGTTTCGAGCGCTCCGCCAAATCACCCTTGCCATCCTCCACTCCGACCGCCTTCAGGCGGTCGGCCCGGGAAAGGTCGGCTCCGAAGGAATTTCGGAAGGCGTGCCAGGAGGAACTCCAAGTGGCTCCTGGTCCGGCGTCGGAATTGGATCCGGCGAGGGCGGGGGTACGCCTGGAGGTTCTCCCGGCGGAGTCTCCGGCGGGGCAGGCGGCCGGGCCGGCTCCGGATTGGGATTGTCCGGCAGTGGATTCGGGTTATTCGGATCGGGGTTGTTCATCGATCACTCCCCTGACATCTGTGGCCTGATCTCCGCCAGAGCGGAGTGCGGCCGCGGCGAGCGGGCTCTCTTGTCCTAAACCGAGGGGAAGCAAAAGCGTTCCCTCACCTGGTGCCAAGCGGGGCCAATCTATCGGGCGGTTCCCAGGCTGGCATACATTCCGTTGGTGCGGAATTGCGTCGGGTTGATGCCGTAGAGGCGGCGGAAGACCTTGGAAAAATAATTGGCATCCTCGAAGCCGCACATGATGGCGACCTCCTTGACCGGCAGGAAATCGGCCTTGGTCAGCAACTTCGCCGCGCGCTGCAGTCGCTGCTGCAGCACGAATTCGGCGGGCGGAAGTCCCTCGCTCTCGGCGAAGCAGCGCGAGAAATGCGCGCGGCTCAGGCCGCTGATCTCGGCGAGATCGGCAACGCGGAGCGGCCTGTCGAGATTGGCCCTGACGTGGTCGATGACCGGCTGCATGGCGCTCTTGTCGTCGGTGACGGCATGCGAGCCGAAGACATCGTCGTAGAGCGCCATGGCGGCTTCATAGGCGACGGCCGAGGCGGCTCCCGGCGAGACCGCGCCCGTGATCAGGCGTACGCTGCAATCCGCGAGATGATCGATCGTCGAGGGCTGCAGCCGCAGCACCGGACCGACGGCGGCAAGGATCGACTTGTGGATGCGCAGTGCCTCCTCGCCGTTCATCGATATCCAGAAGAACTCCCAGCGTTCGCCCTTGGCCAGCCAGTAACGGTGGTTGTGCGGCACGAGAACCAGCAACGTATCGCCCTTTTGCAGACGGTAGTTCCGGTTCTCGTAGCGCAATCGGCCGGTGCCGCTGATCGTATGCTGGAGCACGGTAAACGGCGTCTGGCCGCGCTTGCGCCCATCCCAGTCGTAGACCTCGTTCTCGCGCACTTCATAGCCGGTGCTTGTCGGCATGGTGTGTAGGCGCTGGCGCCCGCGCGGCAGCGATACCGTCCTGCCCGCCGGCCCGATGTCGATCAAGTTCCGCAGCACAAAATTACCCCTAAAAGCATAATCCTTCTCTGGTCGCGTGCCGAATTAGGCGCATAATCCCTCGAGAAAAGCAAAAGAAACCGCGGTCAACGAGCGGATGGGAGGAAGTGCCGGATTCCAGCCTGCATAATGTGGCAGGCGGGCCAGGCCTCTTTTCGCCGCCTTTGCCCTAGCGTTCGATCAGGTCGAGGTGAGGCTGATGAGTTTCAAGATCGTGATTATCGGTGCGGGAAGCGTCGGGTTCACCAAGAAGCTCTTCACCGACATTTTGTGCGTTCCTGAATTCAGGGATGTCGAATTCGCACTGACCGATCTCAGCGAACGCAACCTCCAGATGATCAAGTCGATCCTCGACAGGGTCGTCGAATTCAACAGGCTGCCGACCAAGGTTACGGCAACGACCGACCGCCGTGCCGCCCTCGAGGGTGCCCGCTACATTATCAGCTGCGTTCGCGTCGGCGGTCTCGAAGCCTATGCGGACGACATCCGCATTCCCTTGAAGTATGGCATCGACCAGTGCGTCGGCGACACGATCTGCGCCGGCGGCATCCTCTATGGCCAGCGCAACATTCCGGTAATCCTCGATTTCTGCAAGGATATCCTCGAAGTCGCCGAGCCTGGGGCGAAATTCCTAAACTACGCCAATCCGATGGCCATGAACACCTGGGCGGCGATCGAATATGGCAAGGTCGATACCGTCGGCCTTTGCCACGGCGTCCAGCATGGCGCGGACCAGATCGCCGAAGTGCTCGGCGCCAAGTCGCGCACCGAGCTCGACTACATCTGCTCCGGCATCAATCATCAGACCTGGTTCATCGACCTGCGTCTCAACGGCCGCAAGATCGGTAAGGACGAACTGGTTGCCGCCTTCGAGGCGCATCCGGTCTATTCGCAGCAGGAAAAGCTGCGCATCGATGTCCTGAAGCGCTTCGGCGTCTATTCGACCGAAAGCAACGGCCATCTTTCCGAATACCTGCCCTGGTATCGCAAGCGGCCGGACGAAATCACCCGCTGGATAGACATGTCCGACTGGATCCACGGCGAGACCGGCGGCTACCTTCGTTATTCGACCGAAACACGCAACTGGTTCGAAACGGAGTTCCCGCAATTTCTGGAATCCGCCGCCAGGCCGATAGACCCCGCCAAGCGCTCCAACGAGCATGCCAGCCACATTCTCGAGGCGCTGGAGACGAACCGCGTTTATCGCGGCCATTTCAACGTCAAGAACAACGGCATCGTCACCAACCTGCCGCAGGACGCCATCATCGAGTCGCCCGGCTTCGTCGATCGCTTCGGCATCAACATGGCTGCAGGCATCACGCTGCCGGAGGCCTGCGCCGCCACTTGCACTTCCTCGATCAACGTCCAGCGCATGTCGGTTCATGCGGCGATCTCAGGCGATATCGACCTGCTGAAGCTCGCCGTCCTGCACGATCCGCTGGTCGGCGCGGTTTCGACGCCGGAAGAGGTTTGGCAGATGGTGGACGAAATGGTCGTCGCCCAGGCCCGCTGGCTGCCTCAATATGCCGATGCGGTGCCGGCCGCGAAGGAGCGGCTTTCCAAATCCAGGATCAAGACCCGTGAATGGGCCGGAGCGGCACGGCGCGACGTCCGTTCGATCGAGGAACTACGTGCGGAAAAAACGGCTCTCAAGCAGGCCGTCTGAATTTCGCCAGGACGGATCGCGGCAAGCTTTCGGGAGGAATTTTCGGCACCGCACCCGGAAGTACATTCGTTCGAGGAGAAATGGAGCGGCGTCAACGCGCTCCTGAACAACAGGGAGGAGAGACGATGAGGAATTTCCGAAACATTGGCATTCTCGCCGGGCTGGCGCTTAGCGTCTTGGCCTCGGCCCTGAACGCGTATGCATCCGAGCCGACCGTGCCGCCGGTGCCCGCGCAATTTCCGGCCGAGGGAAAGATCAAGTACGTCGCGCGCGACTCCATCCTGGAGTTCAAGGCACTTCCGGAATACCACGAACCCGATTGGGTCACCGACAAATACGTCAAGGCAGGCAAGCTGCCGCCGGTCAAGGACCGGTTACCGAAGGAGCCGCTGGTCTTCAAGACCGGCAATATGCCGGACGGCGTCGGTGTCTACGGTGATACGATGCGTCATGTCATCGGCGGCCGGCCGGAGGGCTGGAACTATGGTGCCGGCCAGACGCAGGGCTGGGGCGGCATCGACATCGGCCTTTCCGAATGCCTGACGCGCACCGCGCCGCTGTTCCAGGTCGAGGCCAAGGACACGGAGCCGCTGCCGAACCTCGCCAGGAGCTGGGACTGGTCCAAGGACGGCCACACGCTGACGATGCATCTGGTCGAGGGCGCGAAATGGTCGGACGGCGTTCCGTTCAACGCCGACGATGTGATGTTCTACTGGGACGACGAGGTGATCGACCCTAATGTGTCGCCGCTGAACGGTGCCACGCAGGAGACCTTCGGCGTCGGCACGACGCTGAAGAAAATCGACGACTACACCGTCGAGTGGACGTTCAAGGACGCCTTTCCGAAACAATACCTTTACGCCATGGCTTACGGCACCTTCTGTCCGGGCCCGTCGCATATCCTCAAGCCGCAGCATCCGAAATATTCGAAGAACACCTACGAGCAGTTCAAGAACGCCTTCCCGCCGGAGTATATGAACATGCCGGTGATGGGTGCCTGGGTGCCGGTGGCATACCGCCCCGATGACATCATCGTCATGCGTCGCAATCCGTACTATTGGAAGGTCGACGAGAAGGGCAACCAGCTGCCGTATCTCAACGAGTTGCACTACAAATTGTCGACCTGGGCCGACCGCGACGTTCAGGCGGTATCGGGGGCGGGAGACTTCTCCAATCTGGAGCAGCCGGAGAACTTCGTCGCCTCGCTGAAGCGCGCGGCACAAAAGGACGCGCCGGCACGGCTTGCGTTCGGTCCGCGGCTGATCGGCTATAATCTGCGCATGAATTTCTCAGCCAATGGCTGGGGTAACCCCGACGAGCGCGGACAGGCGATACGCGAGCTGAACCGCAACGAGGATTTCCGCAAGGGCGTCACCATGGCGCTCGACCGCAAGGCGCTCGGCGACTCGCTGGTCAAGGGTCCGTTCACTGCCATCTATCCCGGCGGCTTCTCCTCGGGCACGAGCTTCTACGACCGGAAGTCGACGGTCTACTACCCCTTCGATCTCGAAGGCGCCAAGGCGGAACTCGCCAAGGCAGGCCTAAAGGACACGGACGGCGACGGCTTCGTCAATTTTCCTGCCGGCACCGCCGGCGGCAAGAATGTCGAGATCGTGATGCTCGTCAACAACGATTACACCACCGACAAGAGCCTCGCGGAGGGCGTCGTCGGTCAGATGGAGAAGTTAGGTATTCGCGTTGTCCTGAACGGGTTGAACGGTACCCAGCGCGATCAGGCCAATTACTCCGGTCGCTTCGACTGGCTGATAAGGCGCAACGAAACGGAACTCACCTCGGTCGTGCAGAACACCGAGCAACTGGCGCCGGTCGGCCCACGCACCAGCTGGAACCACCGCGCTCCGGAAAACGGCCAGGTAGATCTGATGCCCTTCGAGAAGGACCTTGTCGATATCGTCAACAAGTTTGTCTCGGCGCAGGACAATGACCAGAGGGCCAGCCTGATGAAGCAGTTCCAGAAGATCTCGACGGAACACGTCTATACCGTCGGGCTCACCGAATATCCCGGCGCGCTGATCATCAACAAACGTTTCTCCAATATCCCGCAGGGAACGCCAATCTTCATGTTCAACTGGGCCGAGGACTCGATCGTCCGCGAGCGGGTCTGGGTGGCCGCCGACAAGCAGCAGAAATATGAGCTGTTTCCCGAACAGCTTCCCGGAAAGCCCGGGGACAAGGGTCCGACGAACTGAGTTTCCTCCCCTGACTTGAAAATTCCCGGCCGCGCTGCTGGCGCGGCCGGGACAAAGCCAGCGGTGAGGGATAACTGAGAATCTGAGCGAGGAGCAAAACGGTCGATGCTGCGATTTCTGCTTATGCGCATAGCATCCGCAATACCGGTTCTCGCCATTTTGAGCGTGGTTACCTTCGCGATCATCCAGGCACCGCCGGGTAACTATGCCGACTATATCCGCTTGCAGCTCATCAACCAGGGTGGAGCCTCCTTTGCCGAGGCCGATGCTCAGGCGAAGGCTTACAGCGTGGAGCACGGCCTCGATAAGCCGGTTCCGCTCCAATACCTGAACTGGATCGGCGGCATCATCACCCGCGGCGATTTCGGCCACAGCCTGTATTACAACAAGCCCGTCGCCGACGTGGTTGGCGAGCGGCTGCCGCGCACGCTGCTGCTTGCGCTTGTCTGCCACCTCTTGGCTTCGGTGCTGGGCATCGGCTTTGGTATCTGGGCGGCGACCAGGCAGTACAGCTGGATCGACAGTACGCTGTCAGCGATTTCCTTCCTCGGAATGACGGTACCGCGCTTCCTGATGGCGCTGATCATCGTCTATCTGCTGGTCTTCCAGTTTAACGTCTCCGAGATCGGCAGCTTCCTTTCGCCGCAATTTGGCGGGGCGCCGTGGTCCTGGGCGAAGTTCGTCGATCTCGTCCGGCATGTCTGGCCGGTTGTCGCCATCGCGACCTTCGGCGGGCTCGCCTACAACATGCGGGTGATGCGCGGCAATCTGCTCGACACGCTGAATGCGCAATATGTCGAGACCGCTCGCGCCAAGGGCCTCAGCGGCGGTGCGGTCGTCATGCGCCATGCGGTGCCCAATGCGCTGCATCCGCTGGTCATGTATCAGGGCGTGGTGCTGCCCTATATGCTGACCGGCGAGATCGAGACGGCGATCATCTTTGCCCTGCCGACCGTTGGCCCGGCGATCGTCGGCTCGATGGCGGTTGGCGACGTCTATGTCACGGCGACCTTCATGATGGTGCTGTCGGCGACGCTGATCGTTGGCAACATCATCGCCGACATGCTGCTCGTTATGCTCGACCCGCGTGTGCGCCAATATGCAGGGTCCTGAGATGCTTGCCTTCGAGCCCTCGCTGCCGCCGCTTGCCGAGGAATCGGCCAAGATCAAGCCGCGCGGCAATGAGAGCTACATCGCGCTCGTCTGGCGCCGCCTGAAACGGTCCTGGACCGGCATGGCCGGGCTCATCCTGGTCGCGTTTCTGGTGCTGCTGGCGGTGTTTGCCGACTTCTTCGCACCGATGGATCCCAAGGTGACCGATGTCGGCTTTGCCCCGCCGCAGATGATGAGCTTCCATGACAAGGATGGCAACTTTGTCTTCCAGCCACGCGTCTATGCTCTGGCGGATTCGGAAGACCTCGACCCGGTTACCTTCCAACCCGTCGTCGGGCCGGACTACGACCATCCGCGGCTGCTCGGCTTCTTCGTCAAGGGAGCGGAGTACAGACTGCTCGGCCTGCTTCCCGCGAACCGGCACTTCTTCGGCTCGACCGACGGCCAGCCGGTGCATTTCCTTGGCACCGACAAATTCGGCCGCGATGTGCTGGCTCGTGCGATCTATGGTTCGCGCATCTCGTTGATGATCGCATTGACCGTGGTCTTCATCGTCACCGTGATCGGTACGACAGTCGGCATGGTGTCGGGCTATTTCGGCGGCACATTCGATGTCTGGGTCCAGCGCTTTGTCGAACTGGTGCTCGCATTTCCGCAATTGCCGCTTTATCTGGCGCTGACGTCGCTTGTTCCGGTGACGGCGCCGACGAATGTCTTCCTGGCCTTCGTCATCGTCGTCATGTCGGCGCTCGGCTGGGCGCAGATGTCGCGCGAGGTGCGCGGCAAGACCCTGGCGCTGGCGCGGATCGACTACGTCCGTGCGGCGATGGCGGTCGGCGCCACAGATGGCCGCATCATCATGCAGCACATTTTTCCAAACGTGATGAGCCACGTCATCGTTGCCGTCACATTGGCGATCCCCAGCGTCGTCCTGCTCGAATCCTTCCTCGGTTTTCTCGGCTTCGCGGTAAAACCGCCGCTGATCTCCTGGGGCCTGATGCTGCAGGACACCGCGACCTATTCGGTCATCGGCACCTATCCCTGGATCCTCTCGCCGGTCGGCTTCGTGCTTATCACCGTCTTCGCGTTCAACGCGCTTGGCGATGGATTGCGCGATGCGGTCGATCCGTATTGAGCGTGACATGATGCAACACGCGCTCGTCAAATCCTTCGCACCGCCTGTCCGGCTCGACCATGACGGCCGTTCGGAAAAACCGGTCATCGATGCCCGCAACATCGCCGTCGATTTCAAGGTCGAACACGGCATGATCGAAGCCGTCAAGGACATTTCCTTCCAGCTCTATCGCGGCGAGACGATCGCCATTGTCGGCGAGTCGGGATCGGGCAAGTCGGTGACGGCGCGCACCGTCATGGGACTGTTGTCGAAACGCGCGGTCGTGTCGCCGAAATCGACCGTCGAATACAACGGGGCGAACATCCTGAAATATTCCGAGCGTGCGCGGCGCAAACTGCGCGGCGACCGCATCTCGATGATCTTTCAGGAGCCGATGAGTTCGCTCAACCCGATCTACACGATCGGCAGCCAGATCGTCGAAGCGATACGGGTGCATCGCAAGATGAGCCGCAGGCAGGCCGAAGCAAGAGCGCTCGAACTGCTGCAGCAGGTGCAGATTCCTGAACCCCAGGCGCGGCTGAAGCAATACCCGCACCAGCTTTCCGGCGGCCAGCGCCAGCGTGTGATGATCGCCATGGCGCTGGCCAACGATCCCGATGTGCTGATCGCCGATGAGCCGACGACGGCGCTCGACGTCACGGTTCAGGCGCAGATCCTCAATCTCATCCGAAACCTGCAGAAGAAACTGCGCATGGCGGTGATCCTGATCACGCACGACCTGACCGTGGTGCGGCAGTTCTCCGACTATGTCTACGTCATGCAGCATGGGGAGATGCGCGAGCACAATGTGACGGAGAGGCTGTTCGCCAATCCGCAGCATCCCTACACCTGTCACCTGCTTGCCTCCGAGCCGCGCGGCCAGGCAAATCCGTTGCCGGAAGGCGCCGACGTCATTCTTGAAGCCAAGGATGTGCGCGTCTCGTTCATGCTGCGGCATGGCACGTTCATGAGGCCGGACCTGCGCGAACTCGTCGCCGTCGACAGTCTCAGCCTGACCCTTCGGCGGCACGAGACGCTGGGTCTCGTCGGCGAATCCGGATCGGGCAAGACCACCTTCGGCGAGGCGTTGCTCAGGCTCAACACCACGGACAGCGGCGAGATCTATTTCGATGGCCAGCCGATCCATGGCTGTTCACGTTCGCAGATGCGGCCGTTGCGGTCGCGCATGCAGGTCGTCTTCCAGGATCCGTTCTCGTCGCTCAACCCACGCATGACGATCGGCCAGATCATCGAGGAAGGGCTGGTCGTCAACCGCATCGGCGCCACCAGGAACGATCGGATCGAGCGGGTGCGCGAGGCGCTGATCAGCGCCGGCATGCCCGGCGATATCCTGTCGCGCTTCCCGCACGAGTTTTCCGGCGGCCAGCGCCAGCGTATTGCGATTGCCCGCGCCGTCGCGCTCGAACCGGAATTCATCGTACTCGACGAGCCGACATCGGCGCTGGATCTCTCCGTCCAGGCGCAGATCATCGAATTGCTGCGCAAGCTGCAGCGCGAACGGGGCCTGAGCTACATCTTCATCTCGCACGACCTCAAGGTCGTTCGGGCGCTGTGCCACCGCGTCATCGTCATGCAGCACGGCAAGATCGTCGAAGAGGGGCCGGTCGACGAAGTCCTGTCCCATCCCAAAACCGCTTACACCGAACGGCTGGTCAAAGCCGCTTTCGAGGTAGCCTGATTGCTTATGCCGGAGGTTGTTGTGGCAAGAAATCCCAAGGTCGCTTTCATCGGAGCTGGCTCGACGGTGTTCATGAGGAACATCGTCGGCGACATATTGCAGCGTCCGGCCTTATCCGGCGCGACGATCGCACTGATGGACATCAATCCGCAACGGCTCGAGGAAAGCGCAATCGTGGTCGGCAAGCTGATCTCGACGCTCGGCGTGAGGGCCAAAGCCGAAACCTATTCGGACCAGCGCAAGGCGCTGGCGGGCGCCGATTTCGTCGTCGTCGCCTTCCAGATCGGCGGCTACGAGCCCTGCACCGTCACCGACTTCGAAGTTCCGAAGAAATACGGTCTGCGCCAGACCATCGCCGATACGCTCGGTGTCGGCGGCATCATGCGCGGCTTGAGAACCGTGCCGCATCTCTGGAAGATCTGCGAGGACATGCTTGCAGTCTGCCCGCAGGCGATCATGCTGCAATATGTCAACCCGATGGCGATCAACACCTGGGCGATCGCTGAGAAATACCCTGACATCAAGCAGGTGGGCCTCTGCCATTCGGTGCAAGGCACGGCGATGGAACTGGCGCATGACCTCGACATTCCCTACGAGGAGATTCGCTACCGCTCGGCCGGCATCAATCACATGGCCTTCTACCTGAAGTTCGAGCACCGCCAGCTGGATGGCTCCTATCGCAACCTCTACCCGGATCTGCTGCGCGCCTACAGCGAAGGGCGGGCGCCGAAGCCGGGATGGAATCCGCGCTGCCCGAACAGAGTGCGCTACGAGATGCTGAAGCGCCTCGGTTACTTCGTCACCGAGAGCTCCGAACATTTCGCGGAATACACGCCCTATTTCATCAAGGACGGGCGCGACGACCTGATCGAGAAATTCGGTATCCCGCTCGACGAATACCCGAAGCGCTGCATCGAGCAGATCGAACGCTGGAAGGGGCAAGCGGAAGCCTATCGCTCGGCTGACAAGATCGAAGTGGAGCAGTCGAAGGAATATGCGTCCTCGATCATGAACTCGGTCTGGACCGGCGAGCCGTCGGTGATCTACGGCAACGTCCGCAACAACGGCTGCATCACGTCATTGCCATATAATTGCGCGGCCGAGGTGCCATGCCTCGTCGACGCCTCCGGCATTCAACCCACCCTCATCGGCGACCTACCGGTGCAGCTCACCGCGCTGATCCGCACCAATATCAACGTCCAGGAGCTGACGGTCCAGGCGCTGATGACCGAGAATCGCGAGCACATCTATCACGCGGCGATGATGGACCCGCACACGGCGGCCGAGCTCGACCTCGACCAGATATGGTCGCTGGTCGATGATTTGCTGGTTGCGCATGGCAATTGGCTGCCGGCCTGGGCGCGTGGAGCGCGCAGCGTTCGGGCGGCCTGAGTATCGGATACAGCTCGCGAGCAACCGTCGGCTGATAGGAAGTCATCGACGGCGCGCGGCCCTGGTGACGCGAGGCTGGCAGTCGGCTGAGCGAGTTGCACGCGATACGCGTTCAGTTCATGCGAACTTCCGGTTCGGCCAGCAGCGGAATCTCCAGGCCACGCCGCAAGCCGGTCGCTACGACCGATACCCTGAATTTTCCGGCGAGTGCCTTGTCGAAGATGGCGCCGACGATGATGTCGGCATCGTTGTCGACCTCCTCGCGGATGCGGGTAGCGGCTTCGTCGACCTCGAACAGCGTCATGTCCATGCCGCCCGATATCGAGACAAGGACGCCCTTGGCGCCCATCATCGAAGCTTCGTCGAGCAGCGGGTTGGCGATTGCCGCTTCCGCCGCCTTCTTGGCGCGGCCTTCTCCTGCGGCTTCTCCGGTTCCCATCATGGCGCGGCCCATGTCGCGCATCACCGACTTTACATCGGCGAAGTCGAGATTGATCAGGCCTTCCTTGACGATCAGATCGGTGATGCAGCCGACACCCGCATAAAGAACCCGGTCGGCCATGGCGAAGGCGTCGGCGAACGTGGTTCTGGCGTCGGCGATCCTGAACAGGTTCTGGTTGGGGATGACGATGACGGTATCGGCGCTTTCGCGCAGGCGCTCGATGCCCTCGTCGGCAGCGTACATGCGGCGCCTGCCTTCGAAGACAAATGGCTTGGTAACGACGGCGACGGTCAGTATTCCGGCTGCCCGTGCTGCCTGCGCTATGACAGGCGCGGCACCGGTGCCGGTTCCGCCTCCCATGCCGGCGGTCACGAAGCACATATGCGTTCCAGCAAGGTGATCCATGATCTCGTCGATGGATTCCACGGCCGCGGCACGGCCGACCTCGGGCAGGGACCCGGCGCCGAGACCTTCGGTGATATGAGCGCCCAACTGGATCAGCCTCGTTGCCTTCGACATGGCAAGGGCCTGGGCATCGGTGTTGGCGACGATGAACTCCGCGCCCTGCAGGCCTTCGGCGATCATGTTGTTGACGGCGTTGCCGCCGCCGCCGCCGACCCCGACGACGGTGATCTTGGGCCTCATCTCCGAGATTACCGGCCTCGTCGCGGTGTTCATTGCCGTTCTCCCTGGATACGCCGAGTGGTCGCTGGAAGCTTGTTCCGGGCGCACTGCGAAAACTTTGAACCGGGCAGTGCGAATCAGGACAGCCCAGAATGCAGGGAATCAGAGCGCGGAGCGGGCTGCAAGTGCGCGATGTGCCTCATAGGCGACTTGCGCCTGAAAGTTCACGCAATGCGCCTTGATACAGTGCAGATCGTTGCGCGGGCGCCGCACGCTACAAGTTCGGCGCGAGGCACTGCGCGACATGGTCGGCAATCGCCAGGCAGGAGGTCAGGCCGGGGCTTTCGATGCCGAACAGGTTGACCAGGCTATCCACGCCGTGCACCGCCACGTCCTGGATGAAGAAGTCGGCATTGGCCTCACCGGGACCGGACAGTTTTGGCCGGATGCCGCTGTAAGC
Source organism: Mesorhizobium sp. M0195 (assembly GCF_040322115.1). Lineage (NCBI taxonomy): Bacteria > Pseudomonadati > Pseudomonadota > Alphaproteobacteria > Hyphomicrobiales > Phyllobacteriaceae > Mesorhizobium > Mesorhizobium sp. M0195. The sequence continues at coordinate 135,742 of NZ_JAMYSV010000011.1, forward strand.
GGGCTGCAGGCTGTCATCGGCCAGGTCCGGCCAGTATTTGCGGATCTCGCTGTAGAAGCGCTCGCCACGAGCCGGGTCGACGCGATAGTCGAGTTGATCGATCCATTCGACGTCCGGCCCGAAGCGGGTGACGCCGTCGAGATCGACCGTCAGATGAACACCGAGCCCGCCGGGTTCGGGCACCGGATAGACCAATCGCGAGAACGGTGCCCGGCCGATCACCGAAAAATAATTGCCCTTGGCATAATGGAGCTTTGGCACGAATTGCTGATTGAGCCCTTCTAGCGAACCTGCAAGTGCTGCCGCGCCAAGCCCGGCGGCATTGACGAAACGCGGAGTGGTGATTTCGAAGCGCTCGCCGCCTGCAGCGTCCACCGTCTCGAGCACGACGCGGCCCGCTTCGATGCGGCCGGAGGCGATGCGCGTGTTGAGACTAAGTGCCGCCCCGTGCGCTTCGGCATCAGCCAGCAAGGCGAGCATCAGGGCATGGCTGTCGATGATCCCGGTGGCCGGCGACAGCAACGCTGCCGTACACCTAAGGCTGGGCTCCAGCGCATGCGCCTCGGCTTCGCGCAACGGCACCAGGTCGCCGGCGCCGCAAGCGCGTGCATTGGCCCGGATTGAGGCGAGCACCGGCTCCTGTTCGGCATTTGTGGCAACGATGAGCTTGCCGCAGCGCGCGTGCGGGATCGCCCGCTCCTCGCAATAGCGATAGAGTCTTTCCCGGCCGGCCACGCAGAACAGGGCTTTCAGCGATCCAACCGGATAGTGGAGGCCGGCATGGATGACCTCGGAGTTGCGCGAACTTGTCCCGGTGCCGATAGCGTTCTCGGCTTCCAGGACCAGCGTATCGATGCCGCGCTGCGCCATCTCTCGCGCGATCGCCAGGCCTACAACACCGGCGCCGGCGACAATGCAGTCGACATGGTCCACGGTTAGGTCAAGCCGAAGTTCTGCATGCGTCCACCCATCCGCTGGCCCTGTCGAAAGCGCTTGACACTATACCGTTCGAGAAAGATGCATCAAACGGCATAACGCACGGGGACCTGCCGAGCCGGACCGGGGGCAGGACTGTTCCGCGTGCAGCACAGGAGCCGTCATGGACGCACGACCGAATTCACCCGAAGCCCGCGACATAAGCTTTCACATGCATGGCTATACGAATGCGCGCAAGCATCAGGAGTCGGGGCCGCTCGTCATCGAGAAGGGCGACGGCATCTATGTCGAGGACCTTGCCGGCAACCGCTATATCGAGGCGATGGCGGGGCTCTGGAGCGTCGCGGTCGGTTTTTCGGAGAAGCGGCTGGTCGATGCGGCAGTACGGCAAATGTCGAAGCTGCCTTACTATCACGATTTCGGCTCCAAATCGCATTCGCCGCTGATCGATCTCGCCGAGAGACTGGTGCAGATGGCGCCGGTGCCGATGAGCAAGGCGTATTTCACCAATTCCGGTTCCGAGGCCAACGATACGGCCATGAAGATGATCTGGTACCGGTCGAATGCGCTCGGCCAGGCGGCGCGCAAGAAGATCATCAGCCGCAAGAAGGGCTATCACGGCGTCACCATCGCCTCGGCAAGCCTGACCGGACTGCCCAACAACCACACCTCCTTTGACCTGCCGATTGCCAATGTGCTGCATACCTCGACGCCGCACCATTGGCGCGAGGCGCTGCCGGGTGAAAGCGAAGAGCTGTTTTCGACGCGGCTTGCCGACGAGCTGGAAACGCTGATCCTCGCCGAAGGACCGGAAACCATCGCCGCCTTTTTCGGCGAACCGATCATGGGCGCCGGCGGCGTCATCGTTCCGCCTTCCGGCTACTGGGAGAAGATACAGGCGGTGCTGTCGAGATACGACATCCTGCTGGTCGCCGACGAGGTGATCTGCGGCTTCGGCAGAACAGGTGAGATGTTCGGCTCGCAGACCTTCGGCATCAGGCCCGACATCATGGTGCTGTCGAAGCAGATCTCTTCGTCCTATCTGCCGATCTCAGCCCTGCTGATCAACGACAAGGTGTTCGAGCCGATTGCCGACGAAAGCAATCGTATCGGCACCTTCGGCCACGGCTTCACCGGCGGCGGCCATCCTGTTGCGGCAGCGGTCGCGCTCGAGAACCTGAAGCTGATCGAGGAGCGCGACCTTGTCGGCAATGCGCGTGCGGTCGGCGCGCATATGCAGAAGCGGCTGCGCACGCTCGCTTCGCACCCGCTTGTCGGCGAGGTGCGTGGCATCGGCCTGATCGCGGCGGTCGAACTGGTCGGCGACAAGGCGAACAAGGCGCCGTGGGGGAAGACCGGTGAACTGGGCGGGCTCGTCAACGGCTTCATGCAGCAGAACGGCGTCATCTCGCGCAATATGGGCGATGCGCTGGCTTTCTGCCCGCCGCTGATCATCACCGAGCCGCAGGTCGACCAGGTGATCGACGCGTTTGAACGGTCGCTCGAGGCCGCCGCCAAGCAGGTGCGACCACAAAGCTGATCAGGCTATTCAGCGGCCGATGGCATCCGGTACGACCACCAGCTTGCCGACGAAATCCTTGGCGATGAAATCGGCCTGGGCGCGATGGAAATCGGAGAGCTTGTAGACGCCGCCGACCAGCGGCCGGATCTTCTTCTCCTCGATGTAGCGCACGATGCGGCGGAAATCCGCCCGTGTGCCCTGGCTCGAGCCATGCAGTTGGAGCTGTTTCAGATACATGGTGCGCAGATCGAGCTGCACGACCGGGCCGGCAATCGCGCCCGCCGTCGTGTAGCGGCCTTCGGGCCTGAGGATGCGCAGCAGGTCGTTGAAGATCGCGCCGCCGACGAGGTCGGCCACCACGTCGATCGGCCGGCCGCCGGTCGCCTCGTTGACGGCGGCCGGCAGATCGGCAACGCCGCGGGTGATCACCGCCTCGGCGCCGATGTCACGCACGGCCTGTTCCTTGCCCTTGCCGGCAACCGCATAGGGAATGGCGCCGCGTGCCCGCGCCAGCTGCACGATGCCTGAGCCGACGCCGCCCGAGGCGCCGGTGACCAGCACGCGCTCGCCGGCTTTCAATGCGGCGCGTTCCAGCATCTGCTCGCCGGTGAGATAGGCGCAGCAGAAAGTGGCAAGTTCGACGTCGCTCAGATCGGTGCTGACGACATGGGCGTTCTCGGCCGGCACTGTCTGGTACTCGGCATAGCCGCCGTCGCGGCCGTGGCCCATATAGTCGATGTCGGCGAGTGAATCGTCGTCGCGATTGTAGATGGAGAAATCGACCATCACCCGCTCGCCGATGCGGGCCGGCGACACGCCGTCGCCGACGGCAACGATGTTGCCGACCGTGTCGGTGCCCTGGATGCGCGGGAAGGTCAGTGTGTTGCCTTGCCGCCGCCATGTCGAGACGGCGGCTGCATCCTCCTCAGTGCCATAGGCGCCCTGGCGCACCCAGACATCGGTGTTGTTCATGCCGCAAGCGGTGACCTTGACCAGCACCTCGCCCGGAGCGGGCGAGGGCACTTGGACGTCGGTGCGGTAGACGAGCTTTTCCGGCCCGCCGTGCCCGATCAGCTGCACGGCGGCCATGGTGGTGGGGAGGGTTTTGGTCATGGCATTCATGTCGGTTCTTCAGATGCTGGCAAACACGCTCTTCACCGCGTCGGCCGTCTTGGAGACGACGATGTCGGCCTCTTGCCGTGTCAGGCAGAGCGGCGGCGCGAAACCGAGAATGTCGCCCTGCGGCATGGCGCGGCCGATGACGCCGCTTGCCGCAAGGGTGGTCGCGACCTGCGGTCCGATCTTTTGCGAGGCGTCGAAGAACACGCGGTCGTCCCGGTCGGCGACGAACTCGATTGCCGCCAGCATGCCGTCGCCGCGCACCTCGCCAACGTTTTTGTGGCCGCCGACGGCTTTCGTCAGCTCGGCGCGGAAATAGGCGCCGGTCTCGCCGGCGTTCCGCACCAGGTCCATCTCGTCGATCAGTTCCAGGTTGGCGACGCCGGCGGCCACGCAGATCGGATGCGCCGAATAGGTCCAGCCATGGCCGAGCGAGCCGAGCTTGTCGGAGCCTTGGACGAGCACCTGCCACACCTTGTCGGAGACGATGACGCCGGAGAGCGGCGCATAGGCCGAGGTCAGGCCCTTGGCGATGGTGATCAGGTCGGGCTTGATGCCGTAGTGGTCGGAGCCGAACATGGTGCCAAGCCGGCCAAAGCCGGTGACGACCTCGTCGGCGACCAGCAGCACGTCGTATTTCTTCAGCACCGCCTGGATTTTTTCCCAATAGCCGGCCGGCGGCGGCACGATGCCGCCGGTGCCGAGGATCGGCTCGCCGATGAAGGCGGCGACCGTTTCCGGCCCTTCGGCGAGGATCATCTCCTCGAGCTTGTCGGCGCAGTATTGCGAAAACTGCTCTTCACTCAGCGAGCGGTCGGCGCGGCGGAAATAGTAGGGCGCCTCGGTGTGCATGACCGGCGCACGCGGCAGGTCGAAGGCGTTATGGAACAGGTCGAGGCCGGTCAGCGATCCGGTCATGATGCCGGAGCCGTGATAACCGCGCCAGCGCGAGATGATCTTCTTCTTCTCGGACCGGCCGAGCACGTTGTTGTAGTACCAGATCAGCTTGATGTTGGTTTCATTGGCGTCTGAACCGGAGAGCCCGAAATAGACCCTCGACATGCCTTGCGGCGCTCGGTCGATGATCATCTTGGAGAGCGTGATCGACGCCTCGGTGCCGTGCCCGACATAGGCATGGTAATAAGCGAGATTCTTGGCCTGCGCGGCGATGGCGTCGGCGATCTTCTGGCGGCCATAACCGACATTGACGCAGTAGAGTCCGGCGAAGGCATCGATGCTCTTGCGCCCGTTGTTGTCCCAGATGGTGACGCCTTCGCCGCCGGCGATCACACGGGTCGGGCTCTCGCCACGCGCGTGGGTGCCCATATGGGTCGAGGGATGGAAGAAGTGATCGCGGTCCCAGGCGGCGAGTTCGTTTGACTGGTCGAGCATTTTTCTACTCCTGAGGGAAAGTGTCGGGCGCGGCTCACGCCACGTCGAGGCAGAGATATTTGAGATCGGTAAAGGCTTCGAGCCCGTGACGCGAGCCCTCGCGGCCGATGCCGGACTGCTTGACGCCGCCGAAAGGGATCGGCGCGCCGGTGATCTTGACGCGGTTGATGGCGACCATGCCATAGTCGAGCGCGCGGCCCATGCGCAATTGCCTACCGCCGTTTTCGGTGACGACATAGGCGACGAGGCCGTATTCGGTGGCATTGGCGCGGGCGATGACTTCCTCTTCGCTGTCGAAGGGCGTCACGGCAGCAACCGGACCGAAGGTTTCCTCGCGCATGATCAGGGCGTCGTCTCTCACGTCGGCAAGCAGGGTCGCCTGGTAGAACAGCGGCCCGGCGGAATGGCGCTTGCCACCGGTCAGGCAGCGCGCGCCTTTGGCGAGCGCATCGGCCACCTGCTCCTCGACCTTCTTGACGGCGCGTTCGTGCATCAAGGGTCCGATTTCGGTGTCGTCAGCCAGGCCATTGCCGGTCCGCAATGCCTCGACGCGTTTGGCGAAAGCAGCGCAGAACCGATCGTAGAGCGGACGCTGGACATAGATGCGGTTGGCGGCGAGGCAGTCCTGGCCGGAGGTCGCGAATTTGGCGTCGACCGCAATGGCGACAGCCTTGTCGAGATCGGCGTCGGCGAAGACGATCAGCGGCGCATGACCGCCGAGTTCCATCACCAGACGCTTCATCGTCGGCGCAGTCTGCGCGGCGATCAGCCTGCCGATCTCGGTCGAGCCGGTGAAGCTCATGGCGCGAACGCGCGGGTCTTCGCACATCCGCCCAACGATAGTCGAAGCCCTGCCGGTGAGGACGTTGAAAACGCCAGCCGGCAGGCCGGCGCGTTCGCCAAGCTCGGCCAGCGCCAGTGCCGACAGCGGCGTTTCCGAGGAAGGATGCGCGACGATGGTGCAACCGGCGGCAAGGGCGGCAGCCGCCTTGCGGGTCAGCATGGCCGCTGGAAAATTCCACGGCGTGACGACGCCGACGACGCCAAGCGGCTCGCGCCGCACCATCATCTCGGTATCAGGCAGATGGCTGGTGACGCTTTCGGCGTTGAGACGTTTGGCCTCCTCGGCATACCATTCGACAAAAGAGGCGGCATAGTCGATCTCGCCGAGCGATTCCTTCAGCGGCTTGCCTTGTTCGAGCGTCATCAGCAGAGCCAGGTCATTCTTGGCGGCGACGATCAGATCGAACCATTTTCGCAAGATTTTCGACCTTTCCTGCGGCAGCAATGCGCGCCAAGCAGGAAAGGCGCGCGATGCCGCATCGATCGCCAATGTCGTCTGCCGGGCATCGAGCGCGGCAACAAAAGCGACGGTAGATCCGGTGGCCGGATCGGTCACCTCGAAACTCTCCGCGGTCTCGCTCGCGGTCCAGTGGCCAGCGACATAGGCGAGTTCGCGCAGCAGCCGTCGGTCGGCGAGGCGATCAAGTGCTTCATGGCGCTGCGAGCGGGCAAAATGTGCGGACATCATCGGGCTCCCGGTTCGGGTAATGCCGCAAGACTATCTCTGCCGCGTAAACAGAGAGGCTGTTTGCGTGCCTGCACGTAGAGAGATTGTCTCTATTGCCCTGCCCAGCCAGACGATCTCTCCGGCATCAGGAAGATGCCGGCCACAGATCCGCCACTGGCAGCACACTCTCCTCCTTCACCGTCTTGGTGACGATGTAGGTGAAATAGCGGTCGATGCCGATCTCGCGTTCGAGCAGAGTGTCGACCAACCGCTGATAGGCATCGATGTCGCGCGCCATCACCTTCAGCAGGTAATCGACGCCGCCGCCGACAGACCAGCAGGCGACGATCTCGGGGATGTCGCGGATGACGCGCTCGAAACGGTCGAAATCGGCCTGGCGGTGGCTGGCCAGCGTCACCTCCATCAGCACGGTAGCGACCGGCGAGATGGCGCGCACGGCGATCCTGGCATGGTAGCCCGAGACGACGCCGGCCTTTTCCAGCTTGCGCAGCCGCATCCAGCACGGCGTCGGCGACAGGCCGACTTTCTCGGCCAGCGCCAGCTTGGTGATGCGCCCGTCGCGCTGGATGGCGTCGAGGATCTTGAGATCGATCGGATCGAGTTTCGCTGCAGCCATGATCACCCACTTCCAGTGCCTGACACCATGACGACGCATTATTTCGATTGTCAATTGCACTGATTTCGATCTCTAATAAGTCATGACATTTTGGCGACCAGATCCCGCTCTTATCCGGCGGCCGGCATATCAATCGCTCGCCGACCAGTTCGCGCGGGCCATCCATGACGGGCGTCTGGCCACTGGCGCGCGGCTGCCGACGCACCGGCAACTGGCCGACGATCTGAAACTTTCCGTGCAGACGGTCAGCCGAGCCTACGAGGAATTGATCCGCCGCGGGCTGGTTTCCGGCGAGGTCGGCCGCGGCAGCTTCGTGCAGACGCAGCGCCGCGAGCCGGAGCCGCCCTATCTGCCGGAGCGGCTGGGCGAGGTCATCGACCTCTCCATCCTGAAGCCGGTCTGCGAACCGATGCATCTGGAGCGGCTGAGGCAGGCGCTGGGCTGGCTCGCCGAAAACCTGCCGTCGAGCTCGGCGCTGTCGTTCAGGCCGAACATGGTGTTCCCGCGCCACCGCGCGGTGGGTGTCGAGTGGCTGCGGCTCTGCGGCCTCGACGCGTCGCCGCAGAACATCAGCCTGACCAACGGCGCCACGGCCGGGATGACGGTAGCGCTGATGAGCGTGGCGCCGCCCGGTTCGACCGTTGCCACCGAAGCGATCGGCCATCACACGCTGATCCCGCTGGCGCGCTATCTCGGCTTCAATCTCGAGGGTCTGCCGATCGACGACAATGGGCTGATCCCGGAAGCGCTCGACGAGGCCTGCCGGCTGTCCGACATCCGCGCCGTGTTCGTGCAGCCCTCGGTGATCAACCCGACGGCAACGCTGATGGATGCCGCCCGGCGCGAGCAGATCGCGGCGGTTGCGCGCAGGCACGACATCGCCATCATTGAGAACGACGTGCTCGGCCCGCTGGTCGAGGACCGGCCGCCGCCGCTCGCGGCGTTTGCCCCCGAGCGCACGCTCTATGTCACCTCCTTCACCAAGATCGTGGTACCCGGCCTGCGCATCGGCTATCTCGCGGCACCCGATCGTTATGTCGCCGCGGTTGCCAACCGCCACCTGGTCTCGAACTGGATGGCGACTCCGATGGTGGCCGAGATCGCCAGCAAATGGGTGACCGACGGCACCGCGATGGAACTCGTTCGATGGCAGCGCCTGGCTTTGCGGCGGCGTCTGGACATCGCCGCCGAGGTGCTTGCCGGAGTGGATTATCGCGCTCATCGCGACGGGCTTCACGTCTGGCTGCGGCTGCCCGAGGATCGCGGCGAGGAAAGCTTTGTGTCCCAGGCGCGCCTGCAGGGCGTGGCGATTGCGCCCGGCACGTCGTTTCGCATTTCGCAAATGCCTTGGCATCCAGCTGTCCGGATTTCGCTGGGCTCGACCACGGAGGGGGAACTGCGTGCCGGTCTCGGCGTTGTCACAAAGCTTCTGCTCGGGGATCCCGAGCATCTCCTGCTTGCCATCTAGGCAACAAATGGCGGGGAATTGTGCGGAATTCGAAATATTGTCATGATATTATTTTCTTGATTGACATGATTTGCTGCGATCCGCATCGTTAAAGGCATAGCTTCTCCAGCACGGGAAATTCATTGTCGGCGCCCATCATCAAGATCGACGGCATTTCGAAAAGCTTCGGCACCTTCAAGGTGCTGGACGGCCTCTCGATGCAAGTCATGCCCGGCGAGAAGCTGGCGCTGATCGGCCCATCGGGTTCGGGCAAGACGACGATCCTGCGTATCCTGATGACGCTTGAGCGCATCGACAGCGGCCACATCCAGGTCGATGGCGAACAGCTGTACCACATCGAGCGTAACGGCCGGCTGCTGACGGCCGATGAACGGCATTTGGCAAAGATGCGCCAGAAGATCGGCATGGTCTTCCAACTGTTCAATCTGTTTCCGCACAAATGCGTCATCGACAATGTGACGCTGGCACCGATGCTGACCAAAGGCGTGCCGCGGGCCGCCGCCGAAAAGCGGGCGATGGAACTGCTCGACATGGTCGGCATGGTCGACAAGGCCAAAGCGATGCCGGCGCAGCTTTCCGGCGGACAGAAGCAGCGCGTCGCGATTGCCCGGGCGCTGGCGCTGTCGCCGAAGATCATGCTGTTCGACGAGGTCACCTCGGCGCTCGACCCGGAGCTCGTCGACGAGGTCCTCAACGTCATGCGCAAGCTCGCCGCCGAGACCGACATGACCATGCTGCTGGTCACCCACGAGATGGGTTTCGCCCATGACTTCGCCGACCGGGTGCTGTTCTTCGATCGCGGCAGAATAGTCGAGGAAGGCAAGCCCGACGAGATTTTCCGCCATCCCAAACAGGAGCGTACGCAAGGTTTCCTGAAGAAGATCATTGCGGCCGGACATCGGGTCTGACTGCCATGCGAGGCGGCGACGCCTCAAGCAAGCCAAGAAGACAGACAAACAAGGAGTTGGGAACAATGAAGAAATTTGCCATTTTGGCCGGCGTCGCCGGTATTGCGCTGGCGGCGGTGCTGGCCGCCTCGACGGCCGGCTCGGCCGACGACAGCAAGCTCGAAGAGCTCAAGGCGCAAGGCTTTGCCCGCGTCGCCATCGCCAACGAGCCGCCCTATACGGCGGTCGCTGCCGACGGCAAGGTTTCGGGTGCGGCGCCTGACGTTGCCCGTGAAATCTTCAAACGTCTTGGCGTCAACGATATCGTCGCCTCGATCTCGGAATATGGCGCCATGATCCCCGGCTTGCAGGCCGGCCGTTTCGACGTCGTCACCGCCGGCCTGTTCATGAAGCCGGAACGTTGCGCTGCGGTCGCCTATTCGGAACCGGTGCTGTGCGACGCCGAGGCGATGCTGGTGAAGAAGGGCAACCCGAAAGGCTTCAAGAGCTACGAGGACGTCGCCAAGGACACCAGCGCGACGATCGGCGCACCGGGTGGCGGCACCGAGGAAAAGCTGGCGCTAACCGCAGGTGTGCCGCGCGAGCGCGTCATCGTCGTGCCGGACGGCCAGAGCGGCCTGAAGATGCTGCAGGACGGCCGCATCGATGCTTATTCACTGCCCGTGCTGTCGATCAACGACCTGGTCAAGAAAGCCAATGATCCGAACCTCGAAGTCATCGCGCCGGTGGTCGGTGCGCCGGTCTATTGCGACGGCGCAGCCTTCAAGAAGGGCGACGAAGCGCTGCGCGACGCCTATGATGTCGAGCTGGCGAAACTGAAGAAGTCCGGCGAGTTCGCCAAGATCATCGAGCCTTACGGCTTCTCGGCGGCGGCGGCAATGTCGACGAGCCGCGACAAGCTCTGCTCGGCGAAATAGGCGGGTCTTCCTTCTCCCCGTTCACGGAGAGAAGGAGGCCCGAAGGGCCGGATGAGGGGCAGCACAAAGTTCTGCCAAGCTGGCTCTGCCCCTCATCTGCCTGCCGGCATCTTTTTCCCGTGAACGGGGAGAAGGAGGCTGAAGCCAACGTCTCGCTGGACATTCAACGCGGAAACTCTCGACCCAATGACCCAATGGTCCGGCTATTTCGGCCTGATATTGCAAGGAGCACTCGTCACCATCGAGTTGACGCTGATGGGGTCGGTGCTGGCCTTGGTCATGGCCTTTCTTGCCGGGCTGGGGCGGCTGTCGCGGTTTTTCGTGCTGCGCGCGCTGGCCACCGCCTATATCGAGTTCTTCCGCGGCACCTCGATCTTCGTGCAGCTGTTCTGGGCCTATTTCGTGCTGCCTTTCGCCGGCATTTCGCTGACGCCGCTGCAGGCCGGCGTGCTGGCGCTGGGCCTCAATGTCGGCGCTTATGCGGCGGAAGTCGTGCGCGGCGCCATCAAGTCGATCGGCCGCGAACAATATGAGGCCTGCACCGCGCTCAATCTCGGCCGCTGGCAAGCCATGCGCCATATCATCCTGCCGCAGGCATTGCTGGTGATGCTGCCGACCTTCGGCAACAACGCCATCGAGCTGCTCAAGGCCACCGCCGTCGTTTCGCTGATCTCGCTTGCAGACCTGACCTTCCAGGCGCAGGTGGTGCGCTCGCAGACCGGCAATACACTGGTGCCGTTCAGCACCATCCTCGTCATCTATTTCGTCCTGGCGCTGCTCATCTCCTGGGGCGTGCGGTCGCTGGAACGCCGCATGGCTCGTGGCCTCGACGGGGTGCGCGTATGATTGATCGGGCCTGCTAATGGAATGGGATTGGGATTTTGTCCGGCAGATCCTGCCGACGCTGATCGAGGGGGTGAAGATCACCATCCTAGCGACGCTGCTCGGCTCGGTGCTGGCGGCCGTCGTCGGGTTGGGCATTGCGTTGGCGCGCCGTTCGCCGAACCGGGCTCTGTCGCGCACCGTCGGTTTCATTGCCGAGTTCATCCGTGGCACGCCGCTGTTGGTGCAGCTCTATTTCATCTTCTACGTGCTGCCGGATTTCGGCGTCCTGTTGCCGCCGTTGGTGGCGGGCGTCATCGGTCTCGGACTGCATTACGGCACTTACACCGCCGAGGTCTACCGCGCCGGCATCGACAATGTGCCGCGCGGCCAATGGGAAGCGGCCAAGGCCTGCAATCTGAATGCCACGCAGACCTGGACGCACATCATCATTCCGCAGGCGATCCCGCCGATGATCCCGGCGCTTGCCAATTATTTCATCGCCATGTTCAAAGAGACGCCGCTGCTGTCGGCGATCACCGTGCTGGAACTGATGAACCAGGCCAAGAGCGTCGCCAACACCTATTATCGGTATATCGAACCGATCACCTTGGTCGGCGCCTTCTTCCTCGCCATCAGCCTGTTCTCGGTGGTGCTGCTGCGCTGGTTGGAACACCGTTATGGGCGGATCGAACGATGAGCGCTGCACCCGATATCCACCTGCGCTCGGTCCGGCCGCCGCTCGATGCGCGTCCGCTGGAAAAGCGGGTCGGCCTGATCATCCTTGCCACCGACCATACCAGCGAACCGGATTTTCGCCGCATGGTGGCAAGCGACCGCATCGGCGTCTATGTCGCGCGCATCCCCTACGCCAATCCGACGACGCCGGACAATTTGCGCAAGATGCAGCCGTCACTGACGGCGGGGGCGGCCCTCATCCTGCCCGACGAGCCGCTCGATGCGATCTGCTATTCCTGCACCTCGGCCTCCGTCGTGATCGGCGATGCCGAAATCGAGGCGGCGGTGCAGGCCGCCAAGCCCGGCGTGCCGGTGGTCACGCCGCCGATGGCCGGGGTGCGCGGCCTGAAGGCGCTGGGCGCCAGGACGGTCAGCATCCTCACTCCCTATACGGTCGAGACCAGCCGACCGATGGTGGCCTATTTCACCGAGCATGGTTTCGAAATCGCCAGCTTCACTTGCCTCGGCTTCGAGGATGATCGCGAGATGGCGCGGATTGCGCCGAAATCCTTGGTCGATCTGGCCCGTGATGCGATGGCCTCGCAGGCCGACGCGCTGTTCGTGTCCTGCACGGCGCTGCGGTCGGCGGCGGCAGTTGTCGGCATGGAAGAGGCTATCGGCCGCCCCGTCGTCACCAGCAACCAGGCGACGGCCTGGAATTGCCTGCGGCTTTGCGACGACGACGAGCCGCGCCCTGAATTCGGCCGTCTGATGACGCTGCCGTTGAACTGATTGATGAGCCATGACCGCTTCCCAGATAAGCCTCCCCGATATCCGCGCCGCGCGCGAGCGTATCGCAGACAAGATCGAGCGTACGCCGACCGTTCCTTCCCGGAGTCTTTCCCAGCACTTGGACGCTCCTGTTTATCTCAAGCTCGAACATCGGCAGACCACCGGCGCCTTCAAGCTGCGCGGTGCCTCGAACGCTATCGCTTCGCTGACAGAAGAGGAGAAGGCGCGCGGCGTCGTCGCCGCCTCGACCGGCAACCACGGCCGGGCGCTTGCCTATGCCGCACAACTGCAAGGCATCCACGCGACGATCTGCATGTCGCGGCTGGTGCCGCAGAACAAGCTGGACGAGATCCGTCGGCTCGGCGCCGAGATCCGCATCGTCGGCAAAAGCCAGGACGATGCGCAGCGGGAGGTCGAACGGCTGGTCGCGGAAGACGGGCTGATCATGCTGCCGCCCTTCGACCATCCTGCCATTGTCGCCGGGCAAGGCACGCTCGGGCTGGAGATCATCGAACAGGTTCCTGATGCCGCCCTTGTGCTGGTGCCGCTGTCTGGCGGTGGGCTGGCGGCTGGCGTTGCCGCTGCCGTCAAGGGCGTCAGCCCGGCGACGAAGGTGATGGGCGTTTCAATGGCGCGCGGTGCGGCGATGAAGGCGAGCCTCGACGCCGGGCATCCGGTGCTGGTCGAGGAACTGCCGACGCTGGCGGACTCGCTCGGCGGCGGCATCGGCCTCGACAACCGGCTGACCTTCTCGATGTGCCGCGACCTGCTCGACGATGTGATCCTGCTCAGCGAGGACGAGATCGCCACCGGCATCCGCCATGTCTATGAACAGGAGCGCGAGATCGTCGAAGGCGCCGGCGCGGTCGGCATCGCAGCCGTGCTTGCCGGCAAGGTCAGGGCGAGCGGCCCGACGGTGCTCGTGCTGTCCGGCCGCAACATCGACATGGCACTGCACCGCAAGATCATCTGCGGCGAAGCAATTGCGGAGAGCGCAGCATGAGCCGGATGACGATCCTCACCGAAGCTGAATTGCGCAAGATCGTGAAGCTCGATCTTGATGCCGTCGCCTGCGTCGAGAACGCGTTTCGGGCGCTCGCTACCTTGCCGGTGGCGATGCCGCCAATCCTGCGGCTGGACATTCCAGAGCATCACGGCGAGGTTGACGTCAAGACCGCCTATGTGCCGGGCATCGACGGTTTTGCGATCAAGATCAGCCCAGGTTTCTTCGACAATCCGAAGCTCGGCCTGCCCAGCGTCAACGGCATGATGGTGCTGCTGTCGTCCAAAACCGGATTGGTCGAGGCGCTGCTGCTCGACAATGGCTATCTCACCGACATCCGCACCGCCGCCACCGGTGCGGTCGCCGCCAAACATCTGTCGCGGGCGGACTCCTCCATCGCCGCGATCTTCGGCGCCGGTGTTCAGGCCGGACTGCAGCTCGAGGCGCTGATGCTGGTGCGGCCAATTACGGAAGCCCGCATCTGGGCAAGGGATGCCGCCAAGGCCGAAGCTGCGGCAGACGCATTGTCCGAAAGACTGGGCATCGCCGTTCACGCCGAGCCCGACGCGGCAAAGGCTGCGGCCGATGCCGACATCATCGTCACCACGACGCTGTCGACCGAGCCGCTGATCAAGCCCGGCTTCGTCTCCGCCGGCCAGCATATCACTGCCATGGGCTCGGATGCCGAGCACAAGAACGAGATCGCGCCGGCGATCCTGCGCATGGCCGATCTCTACGTTGCTGACAGCGCCAAGCAGACGCGGCGCCTGGGCGAACTGCACCATGCTATCGCGGCGGGCGTGATGGCGGCCGATGCCGAAATCACCGAGCTTGGCCACATCATCGCCGGCGAAAGGCATGGCCGGCGCTCGGACAGCGACATCACCATTGCCGATCTGACGGGCACAGGCGTGCAGGACACGGCAATCGCCACGCTCGCCCGCGACCGTGCGCGTGCGGCCAAGACCGGTACGATTTTCGAAAGCTGATGCTGGCCGCAAGGCCCAACAAACGAGGACCAAGAACAATGCAGCCAAATTTGAAATTCTCGCGCGGCGAATATGCGGAGCGCCTCGCCAAGACGCGGAAGGCGATGGAGGCCAAGGGCGTCGATCTGCTCGTCGTCAGCGATCCGTCCAACATGGCCTGGCTGACCGGCTATGACGGCTGGTCGTTCTATGTGCACCAGGCCGTCATCGTGCCGCCCTCGGGCGAGCCGGTGTGGTACGGGCGCGGCCAGGACGCCAACGGCGCCAAGCGCACCGCCTATCTCGCGCACGACAACATCGTCGGCTATGCCGACAACTACGTGCAGTCGACCGAGCGCCATCCGATGGATTTTCTGTCCGGCGTGCTCTCCGATCGCGGCTGGGGGAAGCTCAGCATCGGTGTCGAGATGGATAATTACTGGTTCTCCGCCGCTGCCTTCGCATCGCTGCAGAAGCACTTGCCCAATGCCCGCTTCGTCGATGCTACGGCGCTGGTCAATTGGCAGCGCGCGGTGAAGAGCCCGACCGAAATCGACTACATGCGCAAAGCCGCCCGCATCGTCGAAGCGATGCACCAGCGCATCGTCGACAAGATCGAAGTCGGCATGCGCAAATGTGATCTGGTCGCCGAGATCTACGATGCCGGCACGCGCGGCGTCGACGGCGTCGGCGGCGACTATCCGGCGATCGTGCCGCTGCTGCCGTCGGGCGCCGACGCATCGGCGCCGCATCTGACCTGGGACGACCGGCCGATGAAATCGGGCGAGGGTACCTTCTTCGAGATCGCCGGCTGCTACAACCGCTATCACTGCCCGCTGTCGCGCACCGTTTTCCTCGGCAAACCGACGCAGGAATTCCTCGATGCCGAAAAGGCGACGCTGGAAGGCATGGAGGCGGGACTTGCCGCCGCAAAGCCCGGCAACACATGCGAGGACATCGCCAACGCCTTCTTCGCGGTGCTGAAGAGATACGGCATCGTCAAGGACAACCGCACCGGCTACCCGATCGGGCTTTCCTATCCGCCTGACTGGGGCGAACGCACGATGAGCCTGCGCCCAGGCGACCGCACCGAGTTGAAGCCCGGCATGACCTTCCATTTCATGACCGGCCTGTGGCTTGAGACGATGGGCTTGGAAATCACCGAGTCCATCCTGATCACCGAGACAGGCGTCGAGTGCCTGGCCAATGTGCCGCGCAAGCTGGTGGTGAAGAGTTGAGCCCGATGTCAAGCCTTCGCCCGTCGCCGATCACGCCGACCGTCAATTTCGAGCGCGACGGCGTGCAGCACGGTTTCCTGCGCCTGCCTTACAGCCGCGACGATTCAGCCTGGGGATCGGTGATGATCCCGATCTGCGTCATCCGCAACGGCAACGGGCCGAGCGCACTGCTCACCGGCGGCAACCATGGCGACGAGTATGAGGGGCCGCTGGCGCTCTTCGATCTCGCCCGTACGCTCGACCCGAAGCAAGTCAGCGGCACGATCATCATCGTGCCGGCGATGAACTATCCGGCGTTCCGCGCCGGCACACGCACCTCGCCGATCGACAAGGGCAATCTAAACCGCAGCTTTCCCGGCCGGCCCGACGGCACGGTGACCGAGAAGATCGCCGATTATTTCCAGCGCGAGCTTCTGCCCCGTACAGACATCGCGCTCGACTTCCACTCCGGCGGCAAGACGCTCGACTTCGTGCCGTTCTGCGCCGCCCACATCCGGCCCGACAAGGTGCTGGAAGCGAAGGGTTTCGCTGCGGTTGAAGCCTTCTCCGCACCCTGGTCGATGAAAATGCTGGAGATCGACGCGGTCGGCATGTTCGACACTGCCGCCGAAGAGATGGGCAAGCTGTTCATCACCACCGAGCTTGGCGGCGGCGGGACTTCGCGCGCGGAAACGGTGCGGATCGCACGTCGCGGCGTGCTCAACGTGCTGCGTCATGCCGGCATCGTCGCCGGCGCGGTCGAGATGCAGCCAACCCGCTGGCTCGACATGCCGTCCGGCGATTGCTTCTCGTTCGCCGAGGACGACGGGATGATCGAAACCATGATCGATCTCGGCGAGCCGGTGGCAGAGAACCAGGTGCTGGCACGTATCCATTCCATAGGCCGCACCGGCGGCGCGTCGCAGGAGATCCGGGCCAAAATGTCCGGTCTGTTGGCGGCGCGGCATTTTCCGGGGCTGGTCAAGGCCGGCGACTGCGCTGCCGTGGTCGCCGTGCTGGTCGATTGATGGTTAGGAAGCCGATGTCGGGAACGGCTCGGTCCTGCCTTTGGGGCGATCGCCGATGGCAAAGACGGCGCTCGCCTCGCTGACGATCGAGACATGATCCTTGGCGGCTATTCCGGCGGCCGTACTGTCGCCGCGCATGATTGCGGTGACGATGGCGTCATGCTCCTGCCATGACTGGGCCAGCCGGCCGGGCAGCATGAACTGCGCGCGCCGGAACGGCGCCAGGCGGCCGCGGGTCATGACGGTCAGTTCATAAATGTGCTTGCTGTGGGCGCCGCGATAGAGCCGGGTGTGGAATTCGGTGTTGAAAAGCTCATACTCTTCTTCGGCACCGAGCTGCACCAAGCGCGCCGAGGCCTGGTGTTCGGCCTCCAGCGTGCGGCGCTCGCCGGCCGTCATGCGCTCGGCCGAGAAGCGCGCGCAGATCGCTTCAAGCTCGGCCATGCTCTCGAACATCGAGGCGAGGTGCTCCTGCGTCACCACGGCGACCGTGGCGCCGCGGTTCGGCCGCCTTTCGACCAGTCCCATGGCACTGAGCCGGCTTAGCGCTTCCCTGATCGGCGTGCGTGAGACGTCGAAGCGGGCGGCGAGCGAGGCTTCGTCGAGTTTTTCGCCGGGACGCAGGAAACCGGTGACGATCCGGTCGCTGATCGCCCTCACCATCTGATCGACGGTCGTGCCCGACCTGATCAAATTGCGCTTTCCCGACACGTCTCCTCCGTCCAGTCTTTTCGCCAGAGCCGCAAGCCACTCACCGGCTTCGATTCCTCCGCAGCTCTGTATGCCTATGTTTTAGCCTTCATGTCAAATTGACGACTTTGGAGGCAAAAAGTGTATGCAATTGCTCCGGCTTTGTGCAGTCCACATCGGCACGCTCATTGATATTGCTGAATAAATCCAATTTCTGAAACTGGCATGCTGATTGCATACACTTCTTTCATTGAGGTGTTAACCGGCCCCAAAGGCCCCATAGAGGGAGCATTCAATGTCCGAGAAATTCATGCTTAGCCGCCGCGACCTGCTCAAGACCTCCGCCGCCGGAGCGGCGCTCGGCCTTGCGTCCGCATCGTTTCCGATCAGCAGGGCCTTCGCGGCGACGGCCACCGTCGGCTTCATCTATGTCGGGCCAAAGGACGATTACGGCTACAACCAGGCGCATGCCGAAGGCGCTGCCACGCTGAAGGGGATTGAAGGCATTTCCGTGGTCGAAGAGGAGAACGTGCCTGAGACCGTCGACGTCCAGAAGACGATGGAATCGATGATCAATCTCGACGGTGCGTCGCTGATCTTCCCGACCTCGTTCGGCTATTTCGATCCGCACATGCTCGCCATGTGCGCGAAATTTCCCGACGTGCAGTTCCGCCATTGCGGCGGCATGTGGAACAAGGACAAGCATCCGATGAATGCCGGTTCCTATTTCGGCTATATCGGCATGGGCCAGTATCTTAACGGCGTCGTCGCCGGCCACACCAGCAAGTCCAAGAAGCTCGGCTTCGTCGCGGCAAAGCCGATCCCGCAGGTGCTGCTCAACATCAATTCCTTCCTGCTCGGCGCGCGCTCGGTCGACCCGACCATCACCTGCCAGGTGATCTTCACCGGCGAGTGGTCGCTGGCGGTCAAGGAGGCGGAGGCCGCCAATGCGCTGGTCGACCAGGGTGCCGACGTCATCACCTGTCATGTCGACAGCCCCAAGGTGGTGGTCGAGACGGCGGCCGGGCGTGGCGCCTTCGTCTGCGGCTATCATGCCAACCAGAGCCCGCTGGCGCCGGAAAAATACCTGACCGGCGCGGAATGGAACTGGGCCAAGGTCTACAAGATGTTCGTCGACGATCTGGTGGCCGGCACGCCGCTGCCCAATTTCACGCGCGGCGGCCTGGCCGACGGCTTCGTCAAGATGAGCCCGCTCGGCCCCGCCGTCGGTGACGCCGCCCGCAAGCAGTTCGACGGCACGCTGGCCGAAATGATGAAAGGCGGATTTTCCGTCATCAAGGGTCCGCTGAAGAGCAACAAGGGCGTCGTCGTCGCGACCGAGGGCCAAGCCTTCGTCGAGACCGCGCTCGAACTCGAAAGCATGGACTACCTGGTCGAGGGCGTCGTCGGTTCGACCGCCTGAACCGGATCGGAGACGGGGCCATGGCAGACACGGTCGGCACTGCGGGCGCACCGGCGCTGTTTGGCGCCAGGAATTATCCGGCGGCGCTCGAATGGGCGGCGCGGCGGGCGGAAGCCTTCGTCATACCGCTCGCGGCGCTGATCGTCGGCATGGCGCTGTTCAGCGTATTTATCGCGCTGGTCGGCAAATCGCCGGTGCAACTCTACGAGACGATGTGGCGTGGCGGCTTCGGCTCGTGGTTCTCGATCCAGAACTCGCTGTCGCGGGCAGCACCGCTTTTATTGGCAGCGCTCTGCGTGGCGCTGCCGGCACGACTTGGCCTTGTCGTCATCGGCGGCGAAGGCGCGATCGTGCTGGGCGGCGTTGCCGCCGCCGCCATCGGCGTGGCAGTGAATGGCGCGCCGGCTTTTCTGGTCATCCTGCTGATGGGCGTGGCGGGCGTGGTCGCCGGCGGCATCTGGGTCGGTGCCGTCGGCGCACTCCGCCACTACCGCGCCGTCAACGAAACCATCTCCAGCCTGCTGATGGCCTATATCGCCATCGCGGTGATGAACCATCTGGTCGAAGGGCCGCTGCGCGATCCGGCCTCGCTCAACAAACCCTCGACCGAGCCGCTGGCGGATGCCTACCGCATCGGCAACATTCCAGGCATGGACGTGCACTGGGGCCTTGTCCTCGGTATCGTCGCCTGCGTCCTGTCCTGGCTGCTGATCGAAAAGACGCGCTGGGGGTTTGCCGCCCGCATTGCCGGCGGCAATGTCAGGGCGGCCCAGGTGCAGGGGCTTGCCGTCGGGCCGCTGATCGTCGGCTTCACCGGGCTCGCCGGCGGCTTTGCCGGGCTAGCCGGCATGCTGGAGGTCGGCGCGGTGCAAGGCAGCGCCAACGCCTCGCTCGCCGCCGGCTACGGCTATACGGGCATCCTCGTCGCCTTCCTCGCCCGCCACAATCCGCTCGCCATCATCCCGGTCGCTTTCCTGCTCGGCGGCATCGGCGCTTCCGGCGGGCTGATCCAGCGCCGCATGGACCTGCCCGACGCCACCGTGCTGGTGCTGCAGGGCATGCTCTTCGTCGTCATCCTGTTTAGCGAAACCTTTTACGGCCGCTTCAAGGTCTTCAATCCCGATCTGTGGAAGAGGGGCTCCTGATGGACGCGACCGAGATCGGCCTGTGGGGCGTGCCGCTCGCCATTCTCGGCGGCGCCATCCGCGTTTCGACGCCCTTCATCTTCGTCTCGCTTGGCGAAGCCATCACCGAGCGCTCCGGCCGCATCAATCTCGGCCTCGAAGGCACGCTGGTCTTCGGTGCCATGACCGCCTATGCCGTCGCGGTGATGACCGGCTCGCCATGGCTCGGCCTGCTGGCTGCCGCAGGTGCCGGTCTTTGCTTCGGGCTGTTCCACGGCTGGATCTGCAAATTCCGCGGGGTGAACGACATCGCCATCGGCATCGCGCTGATGCTGTTCGGCTCCGGTCTCGCCTTCTTCTTCGGCAAGCCGTTCATCCAGCCCTCGGCACCAGACCTGCCGGCCATCGCCTTCGGTGGCTGGTCGGATATCCCGCAGGTGCAGGCGGCGCTCAACGTCAACATCCTGTTCCTGATTGGTGCCGCACTTGCCGTGTTCCTATGGTGGGCGTTCCGCAACACGCGTGCCGGCCTGATCGTGCGCGTCGTCGGCGACAGCTCCGATGCGGCGCGCGCCATGGGCCTCAATCCCAACACCGTGCGCCTGCTTGCGACAGGTGTCGGCGGTGCGCTCGCCGGCATCGGCGGCGCCTATCTGTCGCTCTATTATCCCGGCAGCTGGACCGAACGCATCTCGTCGGGGCAGGGCCTGATGGCGGTGGCGCTGGTCATCTTCGCGCGCTGGAATCCGCTCGGCTGCTTTGCCGCGGCACTATTGTTCGGCGGTGCGGGCGCGCTAGGCCCGGCGTTGCAATCGGTCGGGGTCACGCAGGGCTACTACCTCTTCTACGCCGCGCCTTACATCCTCACGCTCATCATCATGATCGCCACCTCGTCGCCGAGCCGCTCGCTTGCCGGCGCGCCGGGCGAATTGTCGATCACCAAATGACTGGAGTTTTTCCGATGAACGCCAGAGCCGAGATCACCCAGCGCTACATCGATGCCGATCCCTATCCATGGCCCTATAATGGCGAGCTGCGGCGAGACAATACGGCGCTGATCATCATCGACATGCAGACCGATTTCTGCGGGCCGGGCGGCTATGTCGATCATATGGGCTACGATCTTTCGCTGGTGCGGGCGCCGATCGAGCCGATCAAGTCGGTGCTCGCAGCCATGCGGGCCAAGGGCTACACCATCATCCACACGCGCGAGGGCCACCGGCCTGATCTCGCCGACCTGCCGGCCAACAAGCGCTGGCGCTCGCGCCGCATCAATGCCGGCATCGGCGACCCCGGACCTTGCGGGCGCATCCTGGTGCGCGGCGAACCCGGCTGGGACATCATCCCCGACCTCTATCCGGCGGCGGGCGAACCGATCATCGACAAGCCGGGCAAGGGCTCGTTCTGCGCCACCGACCTCGAACTGATCCTGCACCAGCGCGGCATCGAAAACATGGTGCTGACCGGCATCACCACCGATGTCTGCGTCCACACGACGATGCGCGAGGCCAACGATCGCGGCTTCGAATGCGTGATGCTGGAGGATTGCTGCGGCGCGACCGATTACGGCAACCATCTTGCCGCGATCAAGATGATCAAGATGCAGGGCGGCGTGTTCGGCGCGGTGTCGAACTCGGCATCCTTCGTCGCGCAGCTGCCGTGAGGACACGATCTTGAGCGGAAGCATCGGCAAGAAAGCCGTCGGCGTCGAGACCATCGGCATGACCATGCGCTTCGGCGCCTTCACCGCGCTGGACGACGTCTCGATAAAGGTGCCGGCGGGATCGTTCCATGCGCTGCTCGGCGAAAACGGCGCCGGCAAGTCGACGCTGGTCAAATGCATGATGGGTTTTTATCACCCGACCGCCGGCGACATGCTGGTCGAAGGCCGCGAGGTCGCGATCGCCAGTCCCAAGGACGCTTCGGCGCTAGGGCTCGGCATGGTCTATCAGCATTTCACGCTCGTCCCGTCGCTGACCGGCGCGGAGAATTTGGTTATTTCGCGCGAGAAGGTGCCCGGGGTCATCGACTGGCGCAAGGAGCGCGCCGCACTTGCGCAATTCATGCAGCGTATGCCGTTCAAGCTGCCGCTCGACGTCAAGGTGGCCGAACTTGCGGCCGGCGAGAAGCAGAAGCTCGAAATCATCAAGCAGCTCTATCTCGGCCGCAGTTTCCTGGTGCTCGACGAGCCGACCTCGGTGCTCACTCCCGGCGAAGCGCAGGAGGTGCTTGGGCTGGTGCGCGACATGACAAGGAGCGGCGACCTTACGGTGCTGATGATCTCGCATAAATTCCACGAGGTGACGGCATTTGCCGACGACATCACAGTGCTGCGCAAGGGCAGGCTGACCGGAACCGGGAAGGTCTCCGAACTCTCCCACAAGCAGATGGCGGCGATGATGATCGGCGACCAGCCGATTTCAGCGCTCGACAGTCGTGCTCCGGTGCCGGCCGGGGCCCGGCAGGTGCTGACGGTGAAGTCGCTGAAGGCGCCCGACCGCACCGGCTTGAAAACCATCGACATCCGCGAACTCGATGTTAAGTCCGGCGAGATCGTCGGCGTTGCCGGCATCTCCGGCAACGGCCAGAAGGAGTTTCTCGAAGTCCTTGCCGGACAGCGGGCGCGCAATGCCGGCGACATTCTGGTGAAGGGCTCGCCCTATGGCGCCAGCCGCAGCGAGGCGCGCACGCTCAATGTCCGCTTCATTCCGGAGGAACCGTTGCGCAATGCCTGCGCACCGAAGATGACGGTCGCGGAAAACATGGCCTTCCGGACCTTCGACCTCGATGAGGCCGGCAAGCCGGTCAGTTGGATCAGGATGAGCGCGATCAGGGACTACGCGGCCCGTCTGGTCGAACAGTTCAAGGTCAAGACGGCATCCCTAGCTTCGCCGATTTCGTCGCTGTCGGGCGGCAATGTGCAGCGCGCGGTGCTGGCGCGCGAGCTGACCGGCGAAGTCGATCTTCTGATCGTCTCCAACCCGTGTTTCGGCCTCGACTTCTCCGCCGTGGCCGAAATCCGCGCCCGTATCATGAAGGCGCGCAATGCCGGCGCCGCGGTGCTTCTGATGTCGGAAGACCTCGACGAGCTGCTTGAACTTTCAGACCGCATCTTCGTCATGTCGGACGGTGCGCTGGTCTACGAGACGCCGATCGCGCAGGCGAGCGTACAGACGATCGGCGAGCACATGGCGGGACATCATTGATGGCGGAGATCGAGGCGCTGCCGTTTCCGTTCGCCTTCAAGCCTGAGACGATGGCGCTGGTCGTCATCGACATGCAGCGCGATTTCGCCGAGCCGGGCGGCTTCGGCGCCAGCCTCGGCAACGACGTCAGCCGGGTCACGGCGATTGTGCCGACGGTGAAGAGGCTGATCGAGGGGTTCCGCACCGCCGGCCTGCCGGTGATCCACACGATGGAGTGCCACAAGGCAGACCTTTCGGATCTGCCGCCGGCCAAGCGCAACCGCGGCAACCCATCGATCCGGATCGGCGACGTCGGTCCAATGGGTCGCGTGCTGATCGTCGGCGAGCCGGGAACGGCGATCCTCGATGAACTTGCGCCACTGCCCGGCGAGATCGTCATCGAAAAACCCGGCAAGGGCGCATTCTATGCCACCACCTTCGGCGACGACCTAAAGCGGCTCGGCGCACAGCAACTGGTCTTTGCCGGAGTGACGACGGAGGTCTGCGTGCAGACGACGATGCGCGAGGCCAACGACCGCGGCTATGAATGCCTGCTCGCCGAGGATGCGACGGAGAGCTATTTTCCCGAGTTCAAGGCGGCAGCGCTGGCCATGATCAGGGCGCAGGGCGCCATCGTCGGCTGGACCGCAACGACCGATCAGGTGCTCGAGGGAATTTCCAATGCCTAACATTGCATACCGGGCTCTCATTCAGGGGGGCTGGCGCGACCTGCCGTTCGAGCATTTCCGCGATGGCATTACGGTGCATTGGCTGCTCAAGGGCGGACCGACGGAACCGTCGGTGGCGATCCTGAACTACCGGGCGGGCGCCGGCGTGCCGCGTCATCGCCATGCCGGGCTGGAAACGATCATC
The DNA here is from genome assembly GCF_040322115.1 of Mesorhizobium sp. M0195. Classification (NCBI taxonomy): domain Bacteria; kingdom Pseudomonadati; phylum Pseudomonadota; class Alphaproteobacteria; order Hyphomicrobiales; family Phyllobacteriaceae; genus Mesorhizobium; species Mesorhizobium sp. M0195. Next base: position 159,954 of record NZ_JAMYSV010000011.1, read on the forward strand.
GTGCTGGAAGGCACACAGAGCGACGAGAACGGCGATTATGCCGCGGGCAGCGTGATCCTGAACCCGGTCGGAACCGAGCATTCGGTGTGGACAAAAGACGGCTGCGTCGTACTCATCCAGTGGAACCTGCCGGTAGTCATTCTGGACGAGGCCAAATGAGCGACATCCGCTTCGATATAGCGAGCTTGCACGCCGCCTATCAGGCCGGCGTCGGCATCGGCGAGGTGATCGATACGATCCATGCGCGGCTTGCGACAGCCGACGATCCGGGCATCTTCATTCATCTGGCGAGCAGGGCGGAGATGCTTGCCGAAGCAGAAAAGCTCGGCCCATTCGACCCCCTGGCAAAGCCGCTGTGGGGCGTACCATTCGCGGTCAAGGACAACATCGATGTCGCCGGCATGCCGACGACGGCAGCATGTGCGGAATATGCCTCCTTGCCGGTAAAAGACGCCAACGTCGTCGCACGCCTCAAGGCCGCCGGCGCGCTGGTCGTCGGCAAGAGCAATCTCGACCAGTTCGCCACCGGCCTCGTCGGCGTGCGCACGCCCTATCCGATCCCGAGGAACGCGATCGATCCAAAACTGGTGCCGGGCGGCTCTTCGTGCGGCTCGGCCGTGGCGACGGCACGCGGCATCGTCTCGTTCGCGCTCGGCACCGACACCGCTGGCTCGGGGCGCATACCCGCCGGCCTCAACAACATTGTCGGGCTGAAGCCGAGCGTCGGCGCGCTGTCGGCTGCCGGCGTCGTGCCGGCCTGCCGGACACTCGACTGCGTCTCGGTGTTCGCGCTCACCGTCGACGACGCCTACAGGGTGTTCGAGATCGCGGCGGCAAAGGACAACGCCGATCCCTATTCGCGCGACTTCGCCATTCAGGCCCTTGCCGCGCGCCCGCCGGTGCTGACGGTCGGCGTGCCGGCCAGGGCCGACTGGACGTTCTTCGGCGACCAGGCGATGCAGGCGGGCTTCGAGGCCGCTCTTGCCGCGCTGGAAGAGCTGGGCTGCAGGCTGGTCGAAATCCCGTTCGGCGATTTCTACGCCACCGCCAATCTGCTTTACGAGGGCGCCTGGGTGGCGGAGCGTTACGCCGCGATCAAGGACTTCATGGAAGCCAACGAGGCGGCCATGCATCCGGTGACGCGGCAGATCATCGGCGGTGCGCGAAAGCTTTCGGCGGTGGACGCTTTCAACGGGCTCTATGCCTTGCAAGGCTATAAGGCCAAGCTCGCGCCGGTCATCGCCTCGGTCGACTTATTCTGTGTGCCGACCGCGCCGACGCATTATACGGTTGAAGCGGTGTTGGCTGACCCCATCGTCACCAACAGCCGGCTCGGCACCTACACCAACTTCGTCAATCTGCTCGACTTGTGCGGCATTTCGGTGCCGAGCGGAACTCGTAGCGACGGTTTGCCGATGAGCGTCACCTTGCTTGCCGCGGCGGGCAAGGACCATCTGACGGCGTCGCTTGCGCGCGATGTGCATGCGGCAAGCGGCCTTTCGCTAGGCGCTACCGGCTGGCCGCTGCCGCCGCGTGGCAATGCTCGCGCGGACGTGGATGAAGGCACGATCGAGCTGGCCGTGGTCGGCGCGCATCTGTCGGGGATGGCGTTGAACGGCCAGCTGCAGCAGCTCGGCGCCATGTTCGCGCGGGCTGCGAGAACGGCGCCGCTCTACCGGCTTTACGCGCTTGCCGGCCAGTCGGTGCCGCGACCGGGGCTCGAGCGGACCTGCAATGGCAAGGGGACAGCGATCGAGGTCGAAGTCTGGCGGCTCTCGCCGCAAGCCTTCGGGCGCTTCGTCGCCGCGATCCCGCCGCCGCTCGGCATTGGGACGCTTCTGCTCGACGATGGAACGTCGCCAAAAGGCTTCCTCGTCGAAAGTGCCGGCCTCACCGATGCAAAGGAGATCTCGCATTTCGGCGGCTGGCGCAGTTTCATGGCGGATCAGCAGCTGCGGAGCTGACGCTATCACTCGACCTTTTGCCGGAACTTCGAATGGACTGCTGAGTAATCCAGAGCGGAACGTATAAAGTCGCGCTGGTTGAAAACTTCGATGCCTTCGCAGCATATGGGCGGATGACAATTCGACGTGGAATCTTTCCCTTTATCATTGGAACTGGCGTCGGTTCGCTTGGTGGACTGATTGGGCTTGGCGGGGCAGAGTTCCGCCTTCCGTTCCTGATTGGCCTGTTTCGCTTTGCCGCCCTCGAAGCTGTGATCCTGAACAAGGCGACCAGTTTGGTCGTCGTCGCCACGGCATTGCCGTTCCGAGCAGCGGCGGTGCCGCTGCCTTCCGTCGCGGCGCAATGGCCGATCATACTCAATCTGTTGACCGGCAGCCTTCTAGGCGCTTGGTTCGGAGCAGGATGGGCAACGAAATTGAAGTCGCAAACGCTCTACAGGGTGATTGCCGGTTTGCTGGTGTTGATCGCTATCGTTCTGGTCTTTGGTCACGACCCGAGCGCGACAGGCAAACCGCTGTTCAGTGGTGCGGCACTGATCGTCGCCGGCATCATTGCCGGCTTTGCAATCGGCATCGTGGCATCTCTGCTAGGCGTGGCAGGAGGCGAGCTTCTTATCCCGACACTGGTTCTCCTGTTCGGCGCCGATATTAAGCTGGCGGGCTCTCTGTCGCTTGCGGTGAGCTTGCCAACCATGCTCGTGGGCTTCACCCGCTACAGCCGGGATCAAAGCTTTTCAGTGATCGGCAGGAACAAGACGTTCTTGCTTGTCATGGCAGCGGGTTCAATTGTCGGAACGTTCATCGGGGGCTTGCTGCTCGGCATTGTGCCGGAGCAAGTCCTCTTGCCAATCTTGGCCGCAATCCTGATCATTTCGGCATATAAGATCTGGCGGCACAACTAGGCACAGAAACTGACCCAGGACCGATGGTCGAATCTTGCCGGCTGGCGTCCAGCCGGCCATCACTCGACCCTTTGCCGAAACTTCGAGTGACAGCTCGAGCAATCCTGCAGGATGAGATGCAGGAGGTGCTCCGCCGGCAATTTAGTGGAATCGGCTTCCGCGAGTGATGGTCGCTTGCCAAGCAGGCTGCCACCGCCCATCGCCAGGCCGGACCCCATTCTCATGTCGTCGGTGATGCGCGGCGGCGCCCGCTCGGCGTCGGAGGCCAGAGCGCGGGCCAGCGTCCCGATATGACGAGCCAGTGCTTCGAACTCCGCGCGGGCGGGGTCGATATCCGGCTTGGCGCCTGAAGGCGCACCCAACGTCGCGCGGGGGAATTCGGCAATCAAGGCAGGGCCGGTGCGGGCGCGGATGGTCTCGGCCGCCGCCTTGAAGGCTGCGGCGTCGTATGCCCGCTTGCCGTCGAACATCCCGGCGATCGTCTTTGCCGCCTCGGCCATTTCCTTCATCGAGGTCTGGCGAGCCTCGATGATCGCATCACGGTCCGAATGGGCGGCGGCGAGCACGACAGAGACGCAGGCAAGCGACAGCACTGTTGCAGCAGCTGCGAGCCTCACTGCGCCATGCCTTGTCCCGCCAGCTCGTCGATGATCGGGCAATCCGGCCGCTCGTCGCCGTGGCAGTGACTGACCAGATGGTGGAGCAAGCCGCGCAATCCGACCAGTTCGGCGATCTTCCTGTCGATCTCCACCAGCTTGGCTTTCGCGATCGCCTTCACGTCGGCGCTGTCACGTTCCCTGTCCTGGTACAGCGAGAGCAACTGGCGGCATTCGTCGACCGAAAACCCCAGGCTTCGCGAGCGCTGCAGGAAGCGCAGCCGGTGAATATCGGCCGTCGAGTAATCGCGATAGCCATTGTCTGTCCGGGCCGGATGCAAGAGCCCGATGTCCTCGTAATAACGGATCGTCTTGGACGGCAGGCCGGATTTTTCGGATGCGATACCGATGTTCATGGCGGAAATCTCCTTTGTCAGAGGAAATAGACCTTCCAGTAGATGGAAGGTCAACATGATGTGGCGATTTTGGATGCCCGACGCAACCGCCCACCGGCTCCAACCGTTTGCCTGCCAACAGCACGTGCTGAACCTTCGGGAAGAAATCAGTTTTCGGAAACGTTTATCGAACAGCTCAATCCGGTGTTCGACATCGGTGTCAATAACCAAAGACCCTCCGGCGGCACACCGTGCATACGCCGAGGAGACAGAATATGTCCGTCAAAGCCTATATCAACCGGATCGCGACAGCGGTGCCGGAGCACGAGGTTCATCAATTCTACCTGCGTTTTGCGGCCTCGATGCTCGCGGCCGATCGCCGGAGGATCTTCGAACGCATGGCCGATCTTGCCGGCATCGAGCACCGCTATTCCTGCTTTGCGCCGGCGTCCGACCCCGAGGGACCGTCCGCCGACCTAGCGGGGACGTTCATCCGCGGTGCGTTTCCCGGAACGGCGATGAGAATGGCAATGTTCGACGATGCAGCACCTGTTCTGGCGCAAAAGGGCATCGACGGATTGCAGCTTGGCGACGACGCCTCCCGCATCACCCATTTGATCGTCACCACCTGCACCGGTTTTTCGGCGCCGGGCATCGATCTCGAACTGGTTGCCCGGTGTGGGCTGCCGGATAGTGTCGAACGCACGATGATCGGGTTCATGGGTTGCTACGCGGCAATCAACGGCCTCAAGCTGGCCCACCACATCGTCCGCTCCGACCCACAGGCCAAGGTCCTGCTGGTCAATATCGAGCTCTGCACGATGCATCTGCGCGAAACCACTGAACTCGAAAAACTGCTGTCGTTCTGCCTTTGGGGTGACGGCTGCGCGGCCGCGCTCGTGACCGCCGAGCCGGCCGGCATCGAGCTCGATAGCTTTCACTGTCTGGTGGCGAGGGAGCGGCGGGAGCTGATGCGCTGGAACATTCGCGACCACGGCTTCGAAATGGTTCTTTCCGGCCAGGTTCCGGCAGCCATTCATGAAGCGTTGCGGAGCAACCAGGCCGCCATCCTCGGCGGTCGATCGGCGGAAGACATCGACCTTTGGGCCGTGCACCCGGGTGGACGTTCGGTTCTCGACGCCGTCGAAAGGGCCCTGAAACTGGTGTCCACCGCGCTGGACCCATCGCGCGAGGTGTTGCGCCGGTATGGGAACATGTCGTCCGCGACCGTCATGTTCGTGATGAAGGAGATGTTGAAGGCGCCACCCGGCCTGCTCGGGTGCGGCATGTCGTTCGGACCAGGATTGACGGCGGAAACCATGCTCTTTCGAACGGTGTCATGAGCGGCCTGGAGCGTCGGCAGCTTGCGCCGGAAATCCTCGACGGACTTGCTGCCGACGATCCGCGAGCGCTTGTCGCGCGCCGCGACCTTCGTCGCATCAATATGCTGATGTTTCAGGCGCCGATCATGACGTCGTTGCTCAGGAGGTTCGTGCCAAAACCGCCACGCCGCATCCTGGAGATCGGCGCCGGCGATGGCTCCTTCATGCTGGCGGTGGCGCGGCGCATGGCCAGGCATTGGCCCGGGGTCGAACTGGTAATGCTCGACCGCGTCGACCTTGTCACGGCGCAACTGCGCGGTGATTTCGACAGGCTGGGATGGAAGGCCGAAGGCGTCACCGCCGATGTCTTCGACTGGGCAGGAAAGATCGAGGGCGTGCGGTTCGATGCCATGACCGTCAATCTGTTTCTGCATCATCTCGACGATGCGAAGCTCGTGCGTCTGTTTTCGCTGATCAGGCCGAAAGCCCCGTTGCTCATCGCGACAGAGCCGCTGCGGGCGAAACTGGCGCTGGCCGCGACCCGTCTTCTCCCGGCAATCGGCGCCAACGACGTCACACGAAACGACGCGGCTCAGAGCGTGCGTGCCGGCTTTCGCGGCAGCGAGCTTTCCGGCCTCTGGCTTGCGGCCAACGGCAAACCGGTCGAGGAACGGCGCGCTGGCCTGTTTTCCCATATCTTCGTCGGCGCCAGCGCCAGTAACGAGCCATGACGCGATTGTCGACCCATGATGCGATCATCATAGGCGCCGGCCCGGCGGGCACATCTGTCGCGCTCACGCTGGCCCGGCGCGGATGGGCCGCGGCCATTGTGGAGAAGACCGCATTTCCGCGCCGCAAGGTCTGCGGCGAATACATCTCGGCAAGCAATCTTGCGCTTCTCGACCAGCTGGAGATCGGCGATGCCTGGCGTGCCAATGCCGGCCCCGAAATCCGCCGCGTCGGTTTGTTTTCCGGTGAGACCTCCGTCGAGGCTGCAATGCCTGGTGCAGGAGCTGGGTCTCGTGCGAAACACGGCTTCGGCCGGGCGCTCGGCCGGGACATTCTCGACTCTCTGCTTCTACAGGCGGCGCGATCGGCGGGCGTCGAAATCTTCCAGCCCTGCCGCGCCGTCGCCATCGACCGGGATGGTGAGATGCAACGTGTACGAGTTCAGGCCGGGGATGAAGCGGTGATGTTGCGTGCGCCGGTGATTGTCGCCGCACACGGCTCCTGGGAGCCGGGACCATTACCCAGCCAGCTCGCAAAGACCAATCGGCCGTCGGACTTGCTCGGCTTCAAGGCGCATTTCACCGGGTCGTCGCTCGCACCGGATTTGATGCCTCTGCTGGCTTTTCCCGGCGGCTATGGCGGCATGGTCTCGGCGGATCATGGACGGTTGTCGATCTCGTGCTGCATTCGCCGCGATGTGCTCGCGCGGCTGCGTAAACAACATGACCCCGAACACCGGAGCCATGTGTCAGCCGCCGATGTGGTCTCGCGCCATCTCATGAATTCATGCCGGGGCGTGCGAGACGCCCTGGAACCGGCGCACCTCGACGGCCCGTGGCTTGCCGCGGGTCCGATCCGGCCGGGAATTCGCTCCTGCTACGAACAGGACATCTTCCGGGTCGGCAATGCAGCCGGAGAGTCTCATCCCGTTATCGCCGAGGGCATCTCGATGGCGCTTCAGTCCGGCTGGCTGCTGGCTAGCGAACTCGCATCCGCGCCAAGTGGCCAAGCGGGGCGCGAGGCCGCCGCCAGACGCTACGAGGCGGCCTGGAAAAGACTGTTTTCGACCCGGGTCTACGCTGCCGCTGCTATTGCCGGAATTGCCCTTCGCCCCGGCAGCGCCACCGCGATGGCGGCGATCGTCCGGAATTTCCCGCAGGCGCTGACATTGGGCGCGCAACTGAGCGGCAAGACCAAGCCGGTTCCCGGCTTTGCCTGACGAGCGGCGCGCATGAGGGCACGCCCAAAACAGGGTGACCATCCTGTTTTGGCTCGCAGGTGTTTTGGTGACAGACGTGCCATGTTCGGCCTAGGCTGGCCTCAAAGCCTGCGAGATCGAGACGGTCGAGGAACGGGACGCCCAGCAATAACATTAACGCCATCACATCGGGGCAGACTATGCAGCAAGCCATTACGTCGGACGGCCTTCGCCGGGTGGTGCTTGTCGTCGCGCTGCTGAACCTCGGTTACTTCGGCATCGAATTCGCCGTGGCGCTGGCGATCGGCTCGGTGTCGCTGTTCGCCGACAGCGTCGATTTTCTGGAAGATGCCTCGGTCAATCTCCTGATACTGCTCGCCATGGGCTGGTCGCTGCGTGCCCGCTCGCGGGTCGGCATGGCGCTGGCGCTTATCCTTCTGGTGCCCGGCCTGGCGACGCTGTGGACCGCGTGGGAAAAGTTCAACATGCCGGTGCCGCCGCAGCCGGCAGCGCTGACGCTGGCGGGGTTGGGCGCCTTGGCGGTCAACCTGTCGTGCGCCTACATGCTGGCGCGCTACCGCCGTCACAGCGGCAGTCTTACCAGGGCGGCATTCCTTTCGGCCCGCAACGACGCCGTCGCCAACATCGCGATCATACTGGCCGGGTTGATAACTGCCTTCCTATGGCGCTCGGCATGGCCGGATTTGATCGTCGGCCTCGGAATTGCGGCGCTGAACGCAGACGCGGCGCGCGAGGTCTGGGAGGCAGCGCGGGAGGAGCACCGAGCCGGTTCGTGAAGCCCAAACGCCCAGCGCGCTGCCGGATTGCCAATCCGCCAATGCGGGCCCCTATACCGGCCAGCAGTCAGCCAGAAACTTGCGCGATCTCTAATATAATCGCACCCTTTCAAAGCGGTCGGAGGGAGAACCGCTCATACGTAAAAATCGGGCGGAAAAACCATGAACAGCATGAGCCTCACCACACTTGGACGAAGTCGACCGGGTCGAAGCGGTGAAACGATGAACCGCTCTAGGCCACGCACGTCATCAAAAGGCCCGCGCTCCGAAAAGGACGCGGGCCGGTTTTCGTCGGCATGCGCTAGGCAGGTATCAAGACGGCGATGCGGTGGATGCCGACCACCTTGCTGGTGTTGGCTGCCGCGTCGGTCTTGCCCTTGGAGCAGGTATATACGTCACCTTCCTTGAGCTTGAATTCCTTGTCGGCTTTCTTGATCGTGAATTCACCGGCGGCAATGGTGCACACCATGTCGTTGTCCATCACCATTGCAGGGGCGGCTGCTCCCGGCTGGAAGACCACATCGACAATTGAGATGCTCTTGTAGGCGGGGATGTCGGAATTGCCGGTGCCGACCTCGACCACCCTGACGCCGGGGGCTATCTCCTTGCCTTCCTTCGGGCCGTATTTCTTGACCTTTGCAGCAGCCGCCAGCGTGAACAAAGGCGTTACCGCTGCCGCCGTCACGCCGAGCGCAATTGCAGACCTGCGATTTAGGGTTTTCATGGCATCCTCCCATTATATTGGCCACGCACCAATGCGCATGACCACAATACATTAGCACATATGCAGGTAATTGCAGCACGACGTTTCGGAGCTTCCGGGAGCGAGACCGCCCCTCGGTCGAATGCGACCGAATAGCAAACAATTCCATGCTATGCTGGCGAGCCATCAAACGGGCGACGGGGGATAGCAATGTTGGAAACGGACAAGGTGTTCGCTGGCTCAATTCCGGAAAACTACGACCGCTACATGGTGCCGTTGATTTTCGAGCCGTTCGCCGCAGATCTTGCACGACGAGCAGCGTCCTTGTCGCCAAGCGCCGTTCTGGAAACCGCTGCAGGTACCGGGGTTGTCACCCGCGCATTGGCGCCAACACTGTCCGCCGATGCAAGCTATGTCGTAACCGACCTCAACCAGCCGATGCTCGACTACGCCGCTTCGCGGCAAGCTCCCGACGATCGCATCAAATGGCGTCAGGCTGATGCTCTGGCGCTACCGTTCGAAAATGCGGCCTTCGATCTCGTTTGTTGTCAGTTCGGTGCGATGTTCTTTCCCAACCGCTCATCTGCCTACCGCGAAGCCCGGCGAGTCCTAAAGCCCGGAGGACATTTTCTATTCAGCGTATGGGATCGCATCGAAGAGAATGTATTTGCGAACGATGTGACGAATGCTCTGGCGAGGATTTTTCCGAACGATCCGCCGCGCTTTCTGGCACGCACGCCGCATGGCTACCACGATACGGCACTGATCCGTAGCGAGCTGGAGGACGCAGGTTTTTCCGGTGTGGTGATCGAGACGAGGGCCGAACAAAGCCGGGCCTCCTCGCCGCGCCTTCCGGCCGTTGCTTATTGCCAGGGCACTCTCCTTCGCAACGAAATCGAGGCCAGAGAGGCGGGGAAGCTGGACGCTGCAACCGACTATGCCGCAGCCGCCATTGCAGACAGGCATGGCAGCGGCAAGGTTGCTGCCAAAATTCAGGCTCACATAGTGATGGCAGTGGTCTAGGTGCTGGATATCCCGCTCCGGCACTTGGCGACATTCAGCTGCTGCGCGGCAAACATCTTGCCGCTGTCCCGAAATCTCAGACGGTAACCGTTCATTCGCCCGAGTGGCAGGTCGACAAGTGCCGGGTCGATAATCACCGGTCTGATCGATCGCCGGGGCTCGATGACGGTGGCTGCCGGCCGCAAGATTCTGGTCGGCCCGGCTTCACTTTCGCAGCCATGGCCGACTCCGCCCAGCAAGGTCTAGTCATTTCGCTTTCTTGACTCGGCCGACAAAAACGGGCAGCAAAGTCATCATTGGACGGCAGTTTTGCCAACTATGCAGGTTTTGGAGGGCGTTTTTTGGTGTGACCGTCGCCCAATCGGCGGTCGGTAGAGGGATTGGTTAACCAACTTTGTCCATCTTTTGAATCAATCGGCAACAGACGCGAAGCGTGCTGGGGGCACCAGGCGAACTGTGAATGTCACGGCTGCGAAATCCGCTAGCCGGCATCGGCCGATTGAGAGTGGTTGAATGGCGTTTGTAAGTGCGAAAACCCGGGGTGACAGTCCTGCAACTGGATTGACTTCGATGAGGCCCGGCCTGCGCTGGGTCGCGGTTCCGGCCGTCGGCGCAGCCATTGCTTTATGGTCGGTGGCGACCTTGGCCGGCCTTTATTCGATGGGAACCTCGCTCACCGCGGCCTCCAACGGTCTCCCGCAAAGCCTGCTCGCGCCGCGCACCATCGCGCTCGCCGATCCTCGCCGCAGCCTTGCAAAGGCGCAGGCCCCGACATGGGCCGCAGCAAACGCGGCGCTGTCGGCCAAGCTGCTGCAGCACGGGTGCGATGCCAACTGCCTGCTGTCAGCTTCGAACTTCGTTCACCAGGGAAAATCGGCGCGTCTCAAGCGCAATACGGTGCCGCTTGTCGCCGATGCATCGCGGCGATCGAGCTTCGACGACGTGGTGGCCAAAGCAGGGCTGTCGCCGCAAAAGCTTGCCGCCGCCTTTGCCCGTGCCGGCTCACCCGTCATGCTCGCAAGCCTGCCGGCCGCCGCCCGGTTCGCCGAGCCGGTACGCATACCCGACCCGAACGGCCCGGCATCCGTGCGCTTCGGGCCGGCGGTGGCGGAGATTGAACGTTCGTCGCGCCTGGCGCTGGCGCTGGCGAATACATTGCCCGAGCAGATGATCGACGTGCTTCCGGCAGCCGTCGTGGCAAGCGAGCCGGCAGCTTCGCAAGGGCCGCAAGAGCCTGAGGTCCAACTGGCCTCGCTGCCGCCGCAGGACGACATGCCCGACAGCGTTCCGCTGCCGACCCTGCGTCCGCAGGCGGACATCGATGAGCCGGCGCCCCAGGCTCAAGCCTCGAAAGACCGGGCGCCAAAGGATCAGGCATCAAAGGCCCAGGCATCAAAGGCCCAGGTAGCAAAAACGGAGCCGCCCCAGAAATCCAGGGCCCAGGCATCCAGGGCGAGCAAGGTCCAGACGGCCGACGCTCCGCCGGTCGAGACGCTACCCGGCAGCCTGTCGCCTCGCAATTCGTCACAAGCGGCAGTGCCGGCCGTGTCGGGCAAACGGTCGAAGACGCAGGGCGGCGACATGCTGGCCTATGCCAAGCCCGACATGCCTTCCGGCGGACTCGGCGGAGCCTTCAGGAACCTGTTCACCACGCCCAACATGGGCAGCGGCGTCGCCGTCTACGACATCTCGGCCAAGACCGTCTATATGCCCGACGGCTCACGGCTGGAGGCACATTCGGGACTGGGCGCGATGGTCGACCAGCCGCGCTACGTTCACAAGAAGAATGTCGGTCCGACGCCGCCCGACACCTACAATCTGACGCTGCGGGAATCGCGCTTCCACGGTGTCGAGGCGATCCGTCTGACGCCGGCCAGCGGCAGCAACAAATATGGCCGCGACGGCCTGCTCGCCCACACCTACATGCTGCGCGGCGGGCGCGCCGAATCCAATGGCTGCGTCGTCTTCAAGGACTATGCCCGCTTCCTCGCCGCCTACAAGAAAGGCAAGATCAAGCGCCTTGTCGTCGTGCCGCGCCTGTCGAAGCCGCTGACACGCGTCGCCCAAGAGGGGCCTGTTGCGCAGTAACCGGGGATGTTTGGATGGGGCGGGATCGCAGGGATTTCGCTCGTCTTTGTGAGCTCCGCCCCCTTGT
>NZ_JAMYSV010000012.1:0-165698 GCF_040322115.1 Mesorhizobium sp. M0195
AAACCGGTAAAAACCCGTTTTCCTTATGGCTGTTTTGGGCCCCTCTTTAATTTTTTTTTCTCACTTTGCGCCTATTGCCCCCCCCCTCCCGTTTTGGGTTGTGGCGGCGGGCGGTCGGCCGCCCCCCGGTACTCAACGCTTACTTCAGTTCAACCTTGGCGCCGGCTGCTTCCAGCTGGGCCTTGAACTTGTCCGCGTCGGCCTTGGAAACGCCTTCCTTGACCGGCTTCGGAGCCGCCTCGACCAGGTCCTTGGCTTCCTTGAGGCCAAGACCGGTGATGGCGCGAACTTCCTTGATGACGTTGATCTTCTGAGCGCCTGCCTCGGTGAGGACGACGTCGAATTCCGTCTTTTCCTCGACAGGAGCAGCAGCGGCCGCAGCGCCGCCGGCAGCGGCAACCGCCACCGGAGCAGCGGCGGAAACGCCCCACTTTTCTTCAAGAAGCTTCGACAGCTCGGCCGCCTCGAGGACGGTCAGCTTCGAAAGGTCGTCTACGATCTTTGCCAGATCAGCCATTGCAATGTTCCTTCATAAGGTTCGAACGTGTGTTTGTGATAGCGAGGAACGGCCTCATGCCGCCTCGTCCTTCCGGGCGTAAGCGCCGATGACGCGCGCGACCGAGGCCGCAGGCGCATTGACGATCTGGGCGATCCGGGTTGCCGGCGTGGCGATCATGCCAACCAGCCTGGCGCGCAGCTCATCGAGCGACGGGAGTGTGGCGAGTGCCTTCACACCGTCGGCGTTGAGCGAGGTGGTGCCCATTGCGCCACCGAGAATGACGAGCTTGTCATTTCCCTTGGCGAAATCGGACGCGACCTTCGGCGCCGCAATCGGATCCTCCGAATAGGCGATCAGCGTCTGTCCCTTGAACAGCTCGATGATCGATGCGGAGTCCGTGCCCTGAAGAGCGATTTTGGCGAGACGGTTCTTCGCGACTTTGACGGTGCCACCGGCGGCGCGCATTTTCGACCGAAGGTCGTTCATTTGCGCGACGGTGATACCGGCGTAGTGGGCCACGACGACTGAACCAGCGCTTGAAAACGCATCATTCAGGCCCGTGACGAGTTCGCGTTTTTCCGCTCTGTCCACTGCCTATCTCCAGTTGACCCCTGCCCTCTACGAAGGACAGGCGTCGGGTTGCCTTTTGCCGGCCGGGCCATCCAGTAACGGATCTCCCGAACGACGCTCGAGGATCCTGCCCCCTTTCGCCACACCTGCCGGCTAGCCGGACGGTGCGCAGACAAAAGGCAAACACGGTTCGAACCTTTCATTGGAGCTTTCGCCCCTTTGTCCGGTCTTCACCCGTCTCATGCAGGCCCACATGAATTAAGGCCCACATCACCTAAGGCTTGGGGCCGCCTGCAATCTCGGACAGGATGTCCGGAAGCCTTTCGACTTCCGGTACCGGGCCACCGACAGGTCGGAGGCCCGGAATTCTTTCACGGATCAGCGTTTTAGCGGCCGATCCAATTGTTCGTATCAGGACGCTGCGAGCGTCGAGACATCGAGCTTGAGGCCCGGGCCCATCGTCGAGGTGACCGACACCTTCTTGACGTAGTTGCCCTTGGCCCCAGCCGGCTTTGCCCTGGTCACCGCGTCTGCGAAGGCGCGGACGTTTTCTTCCAGCGCCTTGACGTCGAACGACACCTTGCCGACGCCGGCATGAACGATGCCGGCCTTCTCGACGCGGAACTCGACGGCGCCGCCCTTCGATGCCTTGACAGCGGCGGCAACGTCAGTGGTGACGGTGCCGACCTTCGGGTTCGGCATCATGCCGCGCGGACCGAGCACTTTGCCGAGACGGCCGACCAGCGGCATCATGTCCGGCGTGGCGATGCAACGGTCAAAGTCGATCGTGCCCTTCTGGACGATGTCGACCAGGTCCTCGGCTCCGACGATGTCGGCGCCGGCGGCCTTGGCCTCTTCGGCCTTGTCGCCGCGCGCGAACACGGCGACGCGAACGCTGCGGCCGGTGCCGTTCGGCAGATTGACCACGCCGCGGACCATCTGGTCGGCATGGCGGGGATCGACGCCGAGGTTCATCGCGACCTCGACGGTCTCATCAAACTTCACCGAGGAGCGATCCTTGAGCAGCTTCAGCGCCTCACCCAAAGCGTAAGCCTTGTTGGGATCGATGCCTTCGCGGGTCTTCGATACACGCTTTGCAATCTTTGCCATGATCTCAGCCCACCACTTCCAGACCCATCGAGCGGGCGGAGCCCTCGACCATGCGCATGGCCGCCTCGACGTCGTTTGCGTTCAGATCCTTCATCTTCTGCTCGGCGATGGCGCGCACCTTGTCGCGGCCGATCGTACCGGCCTTGAGCTTGCCCGGCTCCTTGGAACCCGACTTCAGGTTGGCGGCCTTCTTCAGGAAATAGCTCACCGGCGGCGTCTTCATGACAAAGGTGAACGACTTGTCCTGGTAGTAGGTGATGACGACCGGAACCGGCGAACCCTTTTCCATTTCCTGGGTCTGCGCGTTGAACGCCTTGCAGAACTCCATGATGTTGATGCCACGCTGACCAAGCGCCGGGCCGATCGGGGGCGACGGCGTGGCCGATCCCGCGGAAACCTGGAGCTTGAGCTGGCCTGCAATCTTCTTAGCCATCTCTCTTCCTGCCTTTTCTCATGCCGGTCTTGCCGGCGGTTGCAGTCTGGTGGTGCGGTCCGCGCGGCCGGCTAAAGCCGCATTCGCCTCCCACCCGTTTTTGGCCGCGCGATCTCCGCGCCGCCTTCCCTGCCGCCGAAACCGGTGCAGGGATTTCGGATCAGCCCTTCTCGACCTGTCCGAATTCCAGATCGACCGGCACGGCGCGCCCGAAGATCGATACTTCCACCTTGAGCCGCGCCCGCTCTTCGTCCACTTCCTGGACGAAACCGTTGAACGACGCGAATGGTCCATCCGAAACGCGGATCGCTTCGCCGATCTCGAACGTCACCGAGGGCTTCGGCCGCTCGACGCCTTCCTGAACCTGGTTCAGGATACGCTGGGCTTCGGCTTCGGTGATCGGCACCGGCTTGGAGTCGCCCAGGAAACCGGTGACCTTCGGCGTGTTCTTGACGAGCGAGAACACGGCATCGGTCAGATTGGCTTTCAGCAGCACATAGCCCGGAAAGAACTTGCGCTCGGCATCGACCTTGCGGCCGCGGCGGATCTCGACGACCTTCTCGGTCGGCACCACGATCTGCTCGATGTCGGCGGACAGGCCCTTCTGCTTGGCCTTGTTCTCGATGTCCTCGGCGACCTTCTTTTCAAAGTTCGAGTAGGCGTGGACGATGTACCACCGCGCGGTCATTTCAAGACTTCTCCGTAATCGCCGGACTTACTGTCCGAGGCCGAGGATTTTTTCGACCGCAAAGCCCATGGCCACGTCTGCGGTAAAGAAAAAGATCATCGCGATGACCGCGAACACAAGGACCATCACCGTCGAGATCATCGTTTCGCGCCGCGACGGCCAAGTGACCTTGGCGGTCTCCGCGCGAACCTGCTGGAGAAAGGTGAAAGGATTTGTGGTTTTCGAAGCCATATGCCGCTCTGTCTGCAAGACCCGTTGGCCGGGTCTCCTGGATGATCCCGCTGGCCGGGACGTGCCGCTTGAGCGTGCGTTCGCGCCGAATCAGCGCAATCATTTCGCCCATGCAAATCAGACGCGTAAAGCCGGCTTCCCAGCTCCACGCGTCGCGTGTCTGTTTCGTCTACATAAAACCGATTCTTGATCCACGCAAGTGGCAAGTGTCCGCTTTATGCCCAAACGCCGCCTCGGAACCATCCAGTCGTTCCGTCCCGGCTATGCGGCCCTTATGCCGCAACTTATGCTATATGGCAAGTCACAAGCCGGTTTTCAAAGGCCGCACTGCAAAAGAATCGTTTTAGGTATCCATTCGAAGAATGGCACGGGCAGCAGGGCTCGAACCTACGACCTGCGGTTTTGGAGACCGCCGCTCTACCAACTGAGCTATGCCCGTATGCGCATGTCGGCGCAGCAGGCGCTTCCTAAAAGCTTCCGCGCGCTCTGTAAAGAGCGACGTGCGCTACCCGGCCTTCATCTTCGAAAGTCCAGGCGTCCTCCCGGCCATTTCCCGTCGATCCGTTGATTGCTGACGATCAAGCCGACCCATGGACGCACGATTTTCGGGTCGGTCAGATTGATGTATTTTCCCACCAGCCCTTTCGCACCCTGGCGCCGGGCATCGATGAGCCCCTTGCGCACGCCATTATGCCAATCGAACAGCAGGTAAACCCTCTCTCCCGCCGTCTTCACCTCGCCCCGGCCAGACTTCCATTTATCCTCGGTATCGCCCGGGATCGTGGGATCGGCACCGCCGTTCCAACGGCTGGACCAGCTGCCTTCGATGGTGTCGTTGCGGTCGCGGTCGCTTTCGGTGCCCCAGGCCTCGGCATTTTCATCGCTTGGAGTTCCCTCCAGTTTCACGCCGGCGGCGAACGCCGACACCTCCTCGTCGTCGGGAGTGGGGACGTCCATGACGCCAAACGGATTTCGGATTCCGCGGTCGCTGTCAAAGACGCTGTTTGAATTTTTCTTGCCTTCCGATCTCATCGCAAAGCCTCCGGTTTTCAATGTGGCCGCGCCATTCGACGGCGACTTTAAACCGTTAGCCTGGAGGACCGAGACCTCCATAGCCACCCGTTTTCCTGGCCGGCAGGCTTTCGACCGATTCGCGCGCGGTCAGGTTCCCGAAGGCGGCTTGTAAGGCCCGCCCGGCACCCCCCAACCCCAGGCCGGCATTGGTTCCGTCTCGGGATCGCAGGTCGGGCCCTTGTTGGAATTCATCCTGGCCAGCCGCGATCCCCATTCGACATAGGCCATGAAAGCCGAGCGGAATTCGGGATCGTCAGGCAGCCCGATCTCGTCGGCGGCGTCGGCGAGAAGATTGATCCAGCGCCGGCGCTGCTCCTCGGTCAGATGCTTGCCGAGATGGTGCATCACCATCTCGCGATGGCCGCCATGCTTTTCGCTGTAGGTTTTCGGTCCACCGAAAACTTCGCCGATGAAGGCCGCGACGTGAGCGGGATGGTCCGGCGACATGTGCTTGAACACCGGCCCGACGATGGGATCCCGAGAGACGTTGTCGTAGAAGGTTTGGGTCAGGCGGTTCAGCGCTTCGGTGCCACCGGCCCATTCGAACAATGTCGGGGCATCCTGGCTCATTTGCGATCCCTCCCATGCTGGTCTTCAACCGCGCTGGACGATAGCGGAAGCACCGAGCGACCGCTCAACCTGCCTCGATGGGCAGTGCAAGGTTACGCTAAAGCTTCGCCGGAGTCTCTGCCTCGGCGCTGGCGGACGGCAGAACGCGGCAGTTGTCGGGCTTCGGCGACGGCTTGCAGATGGTGGCGCCCGTCAGCGCGTCCACCGATTGCGGCCCCGTCGTCAGTCCAACCTTCAGCATTAGGTCGGGTTCGAGCTGGCGCTCGACCGAGCGCTGCTCGAGCGCGGCGAATAGACCGGGACCAATCGCCATGTCCTCGAGATAGGGCTTAATTATCTGCTGCTGTCCCATCAGGTACATGCCGAGCCGCGCTTGCGGACCGACAAACCGTCTGACGCCGCCGGCAAGCATGAGCGCGCACGCCGAATCGCATACCGCTCCCGAATCGACGGTCAGGCCGGCATAGGCGCCCTCTTTAGCCAAGCAACTCCACTCTCCCGGGTCGCAGCCAACAAAATCGGTGCGGGCGACGGCGATGTCGAGCTTCTTTTCGTGGATAAGTCGCCCCACCGCCAGAGCACTGAACAGGTCGCCTCCTTGTGAGCTGACCACCACCGGCAGCCGTCGGTTGCCAAGCATGGCGAGCAACTGGCGCAGCTTCTGCGGGGTCTGAGGCGCAATCGCGCCTTCGGCCGAGATCCATTCCGGGCAGTTTGGATTGCAAAGCGGGTTGCTGCCGCGGACCAGGACGAAGCGCATGTCTGCGACCTCCTTCGGCCGCGGGGTTTCGAGCCCTGCGGGTGCAGGCTCGGCTTTCGCCACCACTTCGCCGGCCGGCTTCGTGATATTCGCCGGCGCCGGCACCTCCCTGCAACTCGCCGGCAACGGATCGGACGTGCATAGGGTTGGCGCGGTCAGCAGGTCGACGGCATCCCGGCTGGTGACGAGATTCATTTGCAGCATGTCGTAGGGAGCCAATTGCTGGATACCGCTGGCCGGTGTGCTTTTCATGGTCTCGAGCACACCCAGGCCGACGCCCATCTCCTTCAGATAGGCCGCCAGCTTCCGCTCCAGCGGCTTGTTCATCTCATAGGTCTTGTAGCTGCCGGCGTTCTTCCGGCTGACGACCCTGGTGCTGAGTATCTTCTTCTTGCCTTTCACCATGCGATAAGTGGTGCGGTACAGCAATTTCGTCCGGATATAGGTCGTGGTGATCTGATGGACGCCGAGAAAGGCCCATTCCCCGACCACGCGCCGGATGCCACCGGAAAACATCAACGGACAGGCGGAATTGCAGATGGCGCCATCGGCATAAGCATTGCCAAAATAACGGGCGCCCTTGCCGTCGTTTTCCTTGCAGTTCTTCACATCTGGCAGACAGCCGACGAAGCGGGTTTTGCCAACGGCGATATCGAGCTTGTTCTTGCGGATCAGGCGACCAAGTGTCAGCGCCGCTTCGACATTGCCGCCGGGGGAATCGACGACGATCGGCAGCTTTCGGCCGCCAAGCGCTTTCAGCGCGCGTTTGAACAGGGCCGGTGTGCCGGCTTCTATCGAGCCTTCCGCCGATATCCATTCCGGACAGGTCGGCTCGCAGCCCGGCGCGCTGCTGCGGACGACGACGAACCGCATCGTCGGGCCGAAATCCGGCGCGGATTTTTCCGGCGTGGATTTCTTTGCATCCGCTGCGAAGGCAGCGTGGCCCATGGCAAGCAACGACACCAGGCAGATCAGCCCTAGCGACCACCATGCCTGACTATGCAAACGGCGCCATGGAACCATTCGGGCAGCCCCCCTCGATGCAACCTATACTAGTTATGGCAGAGGCGCTTGCAACAGGATTTGAAGCAATGCGGTTAATCCATTGCCAGAATATCAGAATCAAAAGGGCGGCCCGAAGACCGCCCCTTTGCATCCGATCTCAACCGGCAGCGCCGGCGATTACTCTTTGATGGTGACGACGATGCCGGCACCGACGGTGCGGCCGCCTTCACGGATGGCGAAGCGCAGCTTCTCTTCCATGGCGATCGGCACGATCAGCTCGACATCGACGGTGATGTTGTCGCCCGGCATCACCATCTCGGTGCCTTCCGGCAGCGACACGATGCCGGTCACGTCCGTCGTGCGGAAATAGAACTGCGGACGGTAGTTGGTGAAGAACGGCGTGTGGCGGCCGCCCTCGTCCTTGGTCAGGATGTAGGCTTCGGCAACGAACTTCTTGTGCGGCTTGACGGTGCCGGGCTTGGCCAGGACCTGGCCGCGCTCGACGCCCTCACGGTCGACACCGCGCAGCAGCGCGCCGATGTTGTCGCCGGCCTGGCCCTGGTCGAGCAGCTTGCGGAACATCTCGACGCCCGTGCAGGTCGTCTTGGTGGTCGGACGGATGCCGACGATCTCCAGCTCCTCGCCGACCTTGACGACGCCGCGCTCGACGCGGCCGGTCACCACCGTGCCGCGGCCCGAGATCGAGAACACGTCCTCGATCGGCATCAGGAACGGCTTGTCGAGCGGACGAACCGGCGTCGGAATGTAGGCATCGACCGCAGCCATCAGTTCGCGGATGGCGTCCTCGCCGATCTTCTTGTCGCTGTCTTCAAGTGCGGCAAGCGCCGAACCCTTGACGATCGGAATGTCGTCGCCGGGGAACTCGTTCTTGGTCAGAAGCTCACGCACCTCGAGCTCGACCAGCTCGAGCAGCTCGGCGTCGTCGACCTGGTCGACCTTGTTCAAGAACACCACGATCGAGGGCACGCCGACCTGGCGGGCGAGCAGGATGTGCTCGCGGGTCTGCGGCATCGGGCCGTCGGCGGCCGACACCACCAGGATCGCGCCGTCCATCTGCGCGGCACCGGTGATCATGTTCTTCACATAGTCGGCGTGGCCGGGGCAGTCGACATGGGCATAGTGGCGGTTGGCGGTCTCGTATTCGACGTGCGCCGTCGAAATGGTGATGCCGCGCGCCTTCTCTTCGGGCGCCGCATCGATCTGGTCGTAGCGCTTGTATTCGCCAAAATACTTGGTGATCGCCGCCGTCAGCGACGTCTTGCCATGGTCGACGTGACCAATCGTGCCAATGTTCACATGAGGCTTAGTGCGCTCGAATTTACCTTTTGCCATAGTCTCTTTCCTTGGACGGCCTGGGACGGCCTGGACCTTCAGTTCAGTCGAATGCGGGGCGATTAGCGACTAAGGCCGAAAAACACAAGTGCCTTGTCGCCGAGCGCGCTCGCCCGCCCGAACGCGTGATCCGGTTTCGGAGAATGTGGCGCGGATATAGGAACGAACAAGGGCAAATGGAATGGCTACGGCGGCGGCTGACGGCTTTGACGGATTTACAGGCGGATCTGGCCCATTGCCGCTTTGGCGCCGGTCTGATTTCGTGGGCCGATGCATTTCATCCCGACTGCCATACGAGGCCCGCTGTTCATGGTCGTTTCGACCGGGTCCTACATCGTCAACGATACGATGATGAAGCTCGCAACCGCGGGACTGCCGCCCTATGAGGTGCTGTTCCTGCGCGGCGCTGCGGCAACGTTGTGGGGCATTCCGCTGCTGTTCATGCTGGGCTATGGCAAGCAGATTCCGCTGATCCTCGATGCGACGGTTTTGCGCAGGAACCTGCTCGAACTGGGTGCGATCCTTTGCTACGTGGTGGCGCTCGCCAACATGCAGATCGCCGATTCCACCGCGCTCGGGCAGATCACGCCCTTGCTGATGCTGGTCGGCTCCTCGATGCTGTTTGGCGAACGGATCGGCGGGGTACGCCTGGCGCTGATCGGGCTCGGCTTTGTCGGCGCGGTGATGGTGGCACAACCGACGATGCAGGGGATTTCGGTTTACGCCCTGCTGGCGCTCGGCAATGCAGCCCTGTCCGCGGCGCGCGATCTGGCCGGGCGCAAGGTCGCCGCCGACGTGCCGGGAATGGTCGTGGCTATTTCCGCGGTGATTGTGGTGCTCGCCGGCGCCGGCGTTGCGCATCTGGTTTCCGAGCAATGGGTGGTGCCTGAAACCCGTCACCTGCTGCTGATGGGCGGCGCCGGACTGTTCCTGATCTTCGGCCACTTCTTCATCTTCATGGCCTATCGTGTCGGGCCGACCAGCGTGGTGGCGCCGTTCTACTATTGCTTTACCGTCTGGGCGGTGATTTCAGGCCTGGTGGTTTTCCGGCAGCTCCCGAATGCGCTGGCCATCTGCGGTATCCTGCTGGTGGTCGCCAGCGGGTTGACCATTGTCTCGCTCGACGAGCGCAAGCGCCGGTTAACCGTCGTCGCCTAGAGCTGGAGAGGGTGTAGGGACGATCGCCTGAGTGGAGAAGCGTATGGCAAGCCCGGAGAACGGAAACAACCAGAATGCAAGCAACCGCATGCTCGCCGGAAAGTGCCTGTGCGGCGCCGTTCAGTACGCGGTGGCGGACGCGTTCGTCTATGCCGCGAACTGCCACTGCTCGAACTGCCGGCGCACCACCGGCTCGGCCTTCAAGCCATTCGCCGGCATCGAGCGCGACAGGCTGAGCCTGGCGAGGGGCGAGGACAATCTCATGATCTTCGGCGACGAAACCGGCCATGACGCGCACTGCAAGACTTGCGGCTCGTTGCTCTATTCGGTGGTCCGGGACGGTGCCTTCGTGCATGTCGCCATGGGAAGCCTCGTCGACGAGCCAACCATCCGCCCGACGCAGCACATCTTCGTCGGCTCCAAGGCGAAGTGGTTCACGATCACCGACGATCTGCCGCAGTATGAAGAACACGCGGTCGCCGGAGATGCCGGCGAATAGCTGACCGTTAGAAACGCTCAACCAAACTATCGTTTCGTTTTCGCGTCCGCCGCCAAGCAAACTATACTGTGCTCCGTCACTGAATTTATGTCGCGGAGATTTCTGTGGCATTGCCGCCCGACTGGTTGCCCAATGTTGCGATGAGGCGCGTCATTTGCCATTGGACGGCAGGCTCGCATTCGGCCGGCGATACCGATAGGGATGCGTATCACATACTGGTCGAGGGGAATGGCCGTTTGGTCAGGGGCCGGCCTTCGATCGCGCTCAATTCGGGTCGGGTAAAACCGGGATATGCCGCGCACACGCTCAACTGCAATGGCGGCTCGATCGGGGTTTCGCTCTGCTGCATGGCCGGGGCGGAGGAAAGGCCGTTCGATGCCGGCCGCTATCCGATGACCAGGGCACAGTGGAACGCGATGACCGCGGTTGTCGCCGAACTCTGCAAATATTACCGCATCAAGGTCACGCCCAAAACGGTGCTCTCGCATGCAGAGGTCGAGGGCAATCTCGGCATCGAGCAACGCGGAAAATGGGACTTCACCCGGCTGCCCTTCGATCCAACGATCAGCGGCGCAAGCGCCTGTGGCGAGCGGCTGCGTCGCGACGTGACGGCGGCAATGGGCAAGATGCCCAATCTGCCCGTGAGGATTGGGCGCGATGCCGTATGGCAGCGATTGCTGGAGGAACTATGGCCGATCATGGTGAGAGGGCTGGAAGCCGCCTCAACACGCTGATCCGCCAGATCCTCAAAAGGATCAGATAGGCGCTCGGTATTCGGGTGAATGCCGACGCAACTGCCGGACGGCTTCTACAGAGCCCTCTTGCCGCTGAACTGGTGATAGGCCCACAGGACAACCACGGCACCGACCACGGCTACGATCAGGCTATAGATGTTAAGCCCGGTGACGCCCGACGCACCAAAGGCGCTGAAGATCAGTCCGCCGACGATAGCCCCGACAATCCCAAGCACGATATCGAGCACCAGGCCCTGCCCGCTTTTATTGACGATCTTGCTGCCTATGAAGCCGGCGATGACGCCGAGAATAATCCAGCTTAATATTGACATTTTTCCTCTCCGTTCCCCGCACCCGATTACTTCCACATTATTAAGCAAAGCTCAAGCCAACTTGAAAATCATGATTACGGAAAGCTCAAACCGGCTTGAAATTCGCCATGAATGCGTCATTGTCGGAGACGGACGGGCAATTTGACATGGAGATCCACAATGGGACTGTTTGACAATGCCGTTCCCGGCGGCAACGTCGCCAAGCCGCTGATGATCGCGCTCGGCGCACTTTTGGTGGGAAAAATGCTGAGCAGTGGAAGTTCCGCCCAGCCGGAGGCAGCGCAGAGCCCTGCCCCCGTCCCGCCGGATACAACCGCATCCGCCGACGGCGGACTGCTTGGCGGTCTGGGCGGCCTGCTCGACAAACTGAAGGACGCCGGCCACGGCAACGTCGCCAATTCGTGGGTCGGCACCGGTCAGAACCAGCCGATCAACCCCAACGATCTGGGCAGTGCTCTCGGGCCGCAAATCATTCAGGAGATCGCGCAAAGGACGGGCCTGAATCAGCAGGAATTGCTCCAGCAATTGTCGGCAGCCTTGCCGGGACTTGTCGACCAGCTGACGCCGAACGGGCAAGTGCCGCAGCAGAACCAGCTCGCGTCCATATTCAGCAAATTCGCGAGCTGACGCCTGTCGCCCAACGCCGCCTGCGGTTCGGGACAACGATATGCGTAAAACACAGATTAAGATGCGCGTCCTTCTGGACGCGCATCGAACACTTTGAACTATCGGCAAGCGCTTCGCTGGCGCTGCCTGCTTCGGGATCGTGCGCGAAGTGCGCCGTGGCCTGGAGGAAATCTGGAGCGGGTAGCGGGAATCGAACCCGCATATTCAGCTTGGAAGGCTCCTAGAAATACAATGAAATCAATGCGCCGTGTCATTGCTGCCTTTGGCCGTGTCAAATTATGCCGTCGGGATCAGGAGGCGTGTCACTCGTGGATAGTGCCGCCCTGCCGACTTCCGACATGTTCGGTGTAAACGAGCGTTCAAACCGCAGGAATGGCGGATTTCCGGGCTTTTTCGTGCCGTTTGTGCCCAGCTATTCCCCCCGAAACTGAGCGCTTCGCGGTCGTATCTGGGCGCTTTCTGGGCGCAGTCAGCGCCCTTCCCTCGCCTTTCGATAAGCGCTCACGTCCACGCGTTTCATCTCGTCGTCGGCGGGAGTGTAGGTCAGGCCGACCTGCTTACCGCCGCACCTGGCGCATTTCAGCTTTGGAATGAGGTCATCCGACATCGCCGGCGCGTCAGGGCCGAGCTTCGCCTTGATCCCCTCCAGGTCGAGCGCCTGATTG
Source organism: Mesorhizobium sp. M0195 (assembly GCF_040322115.1). Classification (NCBI taxonomy): domain Bacteria; kingdom Pseudomonadati; phylum Pseudomonadota; class Alphaproteobacteria; order Hyphomicrobiales; family Phyllobacteriaceae; genus Mesorhizobium; species Mesorhizobium sp. M0195. Next base: position 12,309 of record NZ_JAMYSV010000012.1, read on the forward strand.
TGGTGGCATTTTGGATTGTGGCAAAACGCGATGAGCCGCATCTTGCCATCGATCAATGATTGTAGTGTCCAGCCTTTCGCCATCCGGTCGATATAGGGCTGGCCCTTGACGAATGCCAAGCCCGCGGCATCATCCCGGGGACATGGCAATCTGAAAGGGCATGTTCGTCATGAAACCTGGACTCCTTGAAGAAGTTCCGTGGTCGGATTCCATCACGGTTTACGACAAAGAGAATTTCACCATCTACATGCGGATCCTGGACGCCTGCGCTGACAATGCCAGCGAAGAGGAGATGGCCAAGCTCATTCTCGGCATCGACCCCCTGCTTGAACCGGTCCGCGCTCGCAAGGCTGTTCGCAGCCATATCGACCGGGCGAACTGGATGGTGACGACCGGCTACAAGGAACTGTTCGCCGGTTGACTGCTATTCCTCATCGCCAAAACCCAGCAGCGAGGCATGGCGTATGTGGCTGTGATCGCCACGGAGATGCTTCACGCGCAGCTTTACGCCAGGCTTGACCCACTGCGTCGTCGGCCGCTTCTTCATGGCCTCTGGCGGCGGGCCGGCGTGCTCCCGGACGCGCTTCAATAGCCTATCTTTCATGTCGCGGCCCAAGGTGATGAAGGCGGTACCGAGATATTTGCCGGTGCCGGGATCAGCCAGCAACGCGAATGCCGCCTTGCCCGGCTCGCGCTCGACGCCGAGCAGTTCGAATTCGTCGATGGTCCAGCTCTTTGTCTTCAGCCAGTTCGATGTGAGGCCGCTGCGATATTTGCTGTCGGCGCGCTTCGAGACGATCCCCTCGAGCTCAGCTTGGTCGACAAGGTAGAAGATCGCCTTGGCGTCGCCGGGCATGGCCTCGCTGAACTGGATCCTGCTATTCGGCTTCATGATGCCATAGAGCATTTCGCGGCGCGCCTTGCAGCCGATGTCGCGCAGGTCGTGGCCGTCGAGGTGCAGAATGTCGAAGGCGCCGAGAATCATCGCGTAGGGATCGCTGTGGACGGCTTTCTGGAGTGCTGCGAAATCCGGCAGCCCGGCCTCGTTGGTGACGACAGCCTCGCCGTCGATGATGGCGTTCTCGACCTCGAGCTCCCGCGCTGCTTCGACCAGCCCGGTATATTTGCTCGTCCAGTCCGCACCGGTTCTGGTGAAGACGCGAATATCCTCGGGGCTGTTGATAACGATCTGGGAGCGGTAGCCGTCGAGCTTGACCTCGTGAATCCAGTCGTCGCCTCCGGGCGGCTTGGCCACCAGCTTGGGCTCCATCGGAGGAATAAACGCCAACCTCGCCCCGCTCATACAAACCCCAACGCAACGCACCCTATTCAATAAACTTTGAACGTTTCGGTTCCCGAACGCAAAAAGCCCGCCGCGCCTTTCGGCACGGCGGGCGATCATCATCATAGTGCTGGTGCCGGGAGAATGATCAGCTGGTCGCGGCCGCCTTCGCAGCCTCGATCTCCTCGGGCGTGGCCTGGCGCTCGAACACCTCGAACACCGAGGGGCCGCCGTTGTTGTGCGGAAGGCCGAACGACTTTTCAGCCGGGAAGCCTGGACCGACCGTGCCGGACTCGACGCCGTTGATCTTGATTGTCGAAACATAGTTGCCGTTGGTGTTCACCTTGATGGTCGTGGTCATGTAAGTGTTTTCCTTTGGGAGATTGCCCGGAGCCGCCGGGCGCGGATTGCTAAGGTGATTCCGGCGTCAGCGGCATCAGCGGCGCCGGCGCCGGCACGATGTCGAAATAGACCGTCGGCGCCGTCACCTCGATTGGGAAGGCCAGCTTCTGCAGGACGTTGCAGGTGTAGGTGAAGCGCGCCTCGTAGTGCGCCCGGCCGAGCGCGGTCGCCAGCGGGATGGTGATGGAGCGCTGATAGGTCTCGCGGCCTTCCGGCGGATAGCCGTCGATCAGCGGCCGGCGGCCGACCGTGTAGGTCGATGGCACATGCACGGTGCCATCCGAATCGGTGACGTAGCGCTCGACGGTCGCCGCGCAGATGCGGTTCTGGATCACCGTGTACTGGACGTCGAGCACGCCGCCCTGCGGCACCTGCGGCGTCAGCACGCTCGCCGATTCGAACACGGTCGGCGGCTCGCGGTCGATCAGGATGGTGACCAACCATGCCAAGAGCACGGCAAAGGGGGACGCGACCAGCGCGGAGCGCCAGTCGAAGGCGCGCGTTCTTTCCAGCACCGTCATTTGGCCAGCACCGTCATTTGAGCGACCTCAGGTAGGGCGCCAGCAGCGCCCAGAGCTGGTTCAGCGCCACCAGCACGGCGGCAAGCCCAAGCACGAATTTTGGCGCCGAGCGCAGCGTCTTGTTGAACAGCACCGAGCGGGTGACGATCCTGAAGCCTGCCTCCCATTTGTCGTCCGGCAGCTTCAAAAACTGGTCCAGCCGGTCCATCTGCTTCTTGGTCAGGTGGCTGACCTGGATCATGCGTTCGCGCTCTTCCTCGTTCCAGCGGTAGACCATCTCGATGGTCCGCTTATCGAGATCCCTCCATCGATCCGGCAGTTGGCTAGGATCTCTCTCCGCCATCGTTTCTCCACTCGCCCTTTCATGATTTCAGTTCGGCGCGGCGTGCCGCGCTGGCCTTGGTGTGGCGGTCGCATTCGGCGGGCTTGTAGAGGCCGATGGCGCAGCCCGGCGCCACCGTGTGGTCGATCCGGTTCTGATCCTCGACGGTCTTGCCCTGCGCACCCGTCAGGCTGTTACCGAGGGCCAAGCGCAGCGCCGGAACACCGTTGACGCCGGAAGTCCCACACCCCGCCAGCAGCAACACAATCGTCAAGTGACCGGCTCGCCTCAACGCCTTTGCGGATCGCATCCTGATTTTCCTTTTCGATCTGGTCGCGCACTTCCTGCGCTCCCCAATGCTTGATGAGTTCGTAGCCGCCAAAGGCGGCGCCCGAGATCGCGAGCAGTATGAAGGCCCATGCCAGGATCCCGGCAAAGGGTCGTGGAACGCCAACTAAGCCGGCGACTATTCCGATGAGCGCAGACATCAACAATCCCTCAGAACGCCGTGATGCAGGAAGCCGTGAAAGCCCGTTATGGCGATCGAGCCTGCGCCGGCCGCGCAGGTGTTGCCGTCCTTGTCGACGTGAATGGTTTCGCCCACGGTACCGTGCCGGACCCAGCACCGATGAGCGCTATCGTCCTTCATCGTGCAGTTGGATGCCCGGCCGTCGATGAACCAGGTGTGATGGCCATGCAAACGGCAGCAGATCGCGAGCCCATCGGCACCTTTCGGATAGCCGTCGCCTTCCGCAACCCACAGTGCGCCAATCGGCAGATCACGGCCGATGACCTCATCCCCGGTTTCCAAGTTGCGCATGATCGGAGAGGCAACGCCTTCCTTGAACTCGGAATGACGGCCAGTGTATTCCCACCAGGTGCAGCGATACTCGCTCATCATCGCCGCGCTCCGCTCTGGAACGCCTCGACGCCCTTCTTCTCGCCATGGCGGGCGATCAGGAAGAGTCCTCCGGCAACGCCAGCGATCGCCAGCATCCACACCCAGCCGGGCACGTCGCCGGCGGCGTCTTTCACCGGCTGCATGACGCCCGAAGCCTGGTCAAGATTGCCGAGAATGCCGTCAAAGAAGCTGCCGATCAGCGCGGCGATGCTGGCGAAGAACGCGCCGACCTTGGTCAGCCAGTTGGTGCGCACCTCCGGCACCTTTTCGCGAACGACCTCGGGTGGCGCTTCACTGCGCGCCGGCGCCAGCACGCGCGGCTTTGCTTTCTGCAGCGACAGCAGCAGCGCATCGTCGATGCCATCACCTTCGGGCAGGCCATTCTCGGCGCGGAAGGCGCGGATCGCCGTCGAAGTCATCGTGCCGCCCTTGCCGTCGACACCGCCGACCTCGGTATAGCCGAGATCCTTGAGCTGTTTCTGGACCCGCTCGATCGTGGCCTTGTCGACGGCCGGAGCCGATGGCGCGACGGGTTCAGCAGGTGCGACCGGCTTGGCATGCGCTTCAGGCGAGAAGGGAGTATCCTTAATCCTCTGCCATTTGGCATAGGCTGAGGCGAGCTTCGAATCGTAGCGGTTTTTCTTGTAGCCGGGGCCGTTCCAGGTCTCGGCGACAACCGGCCAGCGATGCGCGCGCAGATCGTCGTCCACCTTCCAGGCGACAAGCAGCTTCACCGTCGCCTCGAGATGCGCCGCTTCGTCATCCATGAACGCTTGCACCATGGTCTGGACAGACGGGAAGCCGGCAGCCTTGAAGTTCTCGCCGAGGATCTGCGTCAGGCCCCACGACGCCGACTTCAACGCCGCCATCTGGTCGAGCGCCATGGCCGCGATCAGGCGCTGATAGCTGTCCTTTGGATAGGGCTCTGCGCCCCATTTGGCATAGGCTAGCCCGGCCTTCACCGCGGCGGTGCGCTTCGCGCCGGACAAGTTGCGGTAGAAAACATGCGGCTCGAACAGCAGCTTCGGCCGGCCTTTGGCGTCGAAGCCGGAACCTGCCGCTTCGACGTCCATGAAGGCGTGAATTTCATCCTCGCCGACGCCGATGATCGCGCCGATGCGCGGTATGTCGAGATCGGTGATGCGCTTCGCATCGCCCTTGAACGTGGTGTCCATGGCAGTTCCTTTCCGCCCTCGCGGGCAGGTTGGGTTGTAGATGTTTTGGGTTTCGCGTGATCTAGCCGAGCCAAATAAAACCAGCTAAGAAGATCGCGGGCTTTGGGGGAAATCTCACATGACACTCGTCGGGGACGCGGTCTCACGTTCGCGGTTCATTCTTCGCAAATTGGTCGGGACTTCGAGGGCCGATCGCGAGGCCGACCTTATCGCGCATTTAAGACGAGCCACGGTTCCGCAGATCTTGCTCCTGGGCGACAGCCTGGTTGAAGCGTCGTGCGCCGGGACCGGCAACCCTCGCGTTGCACGGGGTTCCTATAGCGGCTCCCGCATCGCCGATGTCTTAGCCGCGGTAAGTCGCGTCAAGGGCGCGCACCTGTGGAGCAAGGTCGCCGGAGCCGTGGTTTCTATTGGACTGAACGACGCGCAAACAAGCGAGGGCGACGATCTTGAGTTTCGTCGCCTTTACTTTCGATCCGCCCTCGACGCGCTTTCGCGCTCGTTCGGAGAAAAACCCCTCGTCATGCTGACGATCACCGATATCGCTTCGGCTGGTCAATGGGTGTCGCGCTTCAATCGCAGGCTGATTGCAATGGAGAACGACGAGATCGCCGCTTTGCCCACGGCGAAAATCCACGATGTCGCGACACTCTTTCGCAGCGCTGTTCTGGAGGCTGGTCTGGTGTATGACGCCGCGTTTCGGGACGGAGTTCACTTCTCTCCGGTCGGATATCGGTATTGGGACCCACTGGTTGAGCAGGCCATCAACATGGTCTCTTCAACCAATATAGAAAAGGCGCCCGATCAAGCAAACCGCGCGATGTTTTCGGCGTAGTCTTGCGCCGCCACAGCGGCGGCTGTTCGCGCCGAAATAGTCAAATCCTCGCCATAGGTGCGATGCATCGTCAGGCCAGGACATGCCGTCATACCGGCAATCGCGCCATTGCCCCAAGTGAACGGGGACAGGTTGGATACCCAGGGCGTCCGAGCGGCGATCGACTTACTGTCGACCAACACGCCGTCTTGAAAATAGAAGTTGTTGGTTCCAACCTTAGCGCAGGCGATGTGGTGCAGGCCGGCCGGCGATCCAAGATTGATCGCCGTAAGCGGATTGCCGGCGTCACTATCAAAGCGCACCGCCATATCGCCGCCGCCCGTATAGCGGCGAGCCATCGTCGGAACGTCGGACGCGGCATAGTTCGCAGCAGCGCCCTTTACCAACAACAAGCCTATGTGCCCGGTAGGATCAACGGCCGGATGGGTTACGATGGTCGACATATAGTAATCGTGGGTGAGATTGCTCTGGAAATATTGAGCGCCGCTGCCGATCTGGATGCCACCGTGGTCAGCGGTCGGGCCAAGGATAAAGCCCTTCTTGGTGGGGCTGAATTTCAGGCCTCCGATTACGACTTCAGGCGCGCTGGTGTAGCCTGATCCTGGCGCAGTGACATTGAAGCCCGTGATTGCTCCACCTGAAACGTTGGCGGTTGCTGTAGCACCAGTGCCGCCACCTCCGACGAGATAAACGGTGGGCGCAGCAGCGTAACCAGAACCGCCGGCGTCGAGCGTGATGGACGCAACGGTCCCGGTCGAGAGCACCGCCGTGCCGGCGCCTCCGATGCCGGCCGTGTTGTTCTTAATCAGAGCAGACGGTGCTCCGGTCACCAAATTGCCGACAACAGCATTGGCCGCGACGACCGCGGTTGATGGGTCCCAAGTGCCCAGCCGGAGCGCGTCGAACAGCCAGAGTGAGCCGGCGTTCAGCAACCCGTCTTTCAAAAGAGTTGGGTTGGATACGCCAGCAGCCATGGCTGATGGGGACTTAATGATGAGAGACCTTGCCATTTTTAAAGCCCTCTAGCCAATAGGCTGTCGTTGATGTGTCCCGCCTCGACGGTCTTGCCGAGCGCGGTTGTCGGGTGAACGCCGTCGCCTAAGATCGCCAAGGTGACGAGCGGATAAACGACGCCGAGAACAGTGACGTTTTGAGTGTAACCATCCGCGATAAGGGCGGCGTGAAGATCAAGGCACTCGCCCGGATAGGCGGCAAGCGTCGCCGCAGTGAGAGCCTGACTTGCCTCAATCCACTGTTTGCTGATCGCTTCCGTACCGGCCCTGCCAATGCCGGCCGGGCAGCCATTGGCTCGCGCCGTGGCATCCGTCAGGCGAGCGAGCCCGATGTGATCGCAAACGATCAGCATCTTTTTAACCAGCGGGCGAACCTTGTTGACGATGGCTGCAATGTTAGCCATCGACGTTGCCAGACTGAACCCCGGCTCAATGTCGTTATAGGTCAACCAAAGAATGCATATGCCGGACAGCACATCCTTGAGGGCCATCGCCGCCGATGCATCAGTTGAGCCGACCAAAACGCCGCTAGTCGGCGTAATGACAACCGGGTTGCTGACCGCAACGATAGATCCGGCTGTATCTCGTGTGAAAGTATAGACTGGAACGGTGCCGTAGCCGGTGAGAGCGAGGTTGCCGGGAACGCCGGCTATGCTCACCCGCAGCGCGCCAGTCGCGCCTTGCCACAGACGGAAGATGGAGGTTTCGAGACCTGTAATGACCACGGCGCCTGATGCAGGAATGGACGCGCCTGCGACCGATCCCGAGAACGGGGTAGCCCCAAGGCGATAGGCCATGTCATCTGACCGTTGCCCTGAAACGGCTTCAAGATGGAAGGAGGCGTTGGGCCGCAGCGCCAGAAGCCCGGTGTAATAGCCAAGTCCGCCGCTGGTTGAAAGAGAGTTGCCAACCGGCACAATAAGACTGGTGCCAATTACGCGATTTTCTTCGCCGCCAGCTACCGACTGAAAGAACTCGCTCGCTGGCGTTGTGCGGTCACTCGAATAGATGACGTTGCTTCCGTCTGACGAAAGGTGCGGGCCAGAGTTATTCGACCCCGTCGTCATTTGAGTTCTGACGCCGGTCGCCTTTGTGTAGCGGATAACCTGGTTTAGGCCGGACACATCCTCGACCGTGAAATAATATGCGGAACTGTCGATAGCGCCACCGGCCACGCCGTCGATCTTGCCCGCCACCAGGTGATGAAAATAATAGGAGCCATCGGCCCTGCCGTAGCCGAACACTTTATAGTTGGCATCGACAATCGGCGCGTAGGCGACATTGCCGGCGACAATCTGCTCAGAAGCCGATGCTTCAAGGCCAATGACATTTACGTCAGTGTACCCGGTGGCCGCATTGTAGCTGTAGGAAATGGCGCCAGCGCTGCTTTCCAGGGCAAGACGAGAACGGAACAGGGCATCGTCCTGACGGTAGCCGCCATAAATCTTTCCCGCAGTGTCGACGAAAGCAATGCCGAGCAGGCCGCCGAAAGCCATCCATTCTGTGATCATATCAAACGCGAGATCGAACGCGGTTTTACTCGGATAGCTGGCGACCAGCGTCGCCACGGCGGCGACGTTCTTATACATCAAGGCATAGGTGTTCGTGCCGTCGCCCTTGACGATGAAGAACTGCCCGTTGGTAGTGGCCGCGATGCCGGCGGCCGTGGTGTCATAGATCACCCCGCCGATCGCCGCATTGGCAAGGCCAACATCGGCATGGGTCGAGACAACATCGGCCGCGGTAGCAATCCGATCGGCTGCGGTCTGGGCGGCATCGGCGCCGGTCGCCGCGCGATCGAGGCCGGTTTGCGCGCGGTCGGCAGTGGTGGCAATGCGATCGGCCGCCGTCTGGCCGGCATCGGCGTCGGTCGCCCCGCGATCCAGCGTGGTTTGCGCACGATCGGCGGCGGCCGCGACGCGATCGGCAGCGGTCTGGCCAGCGTCGGCGCCGGTTGCCGTGCGATCAAGGCCGGTTTGAGTGCGGTCGGCACCGGTCTGCGCACGATCCGCCGCGGTCTGGCCGGCATCGCCCGCAGCGGCCGCAGCGGCCGCCTGCGCTAGCGTAATGCCGGTCTCGAGGTCGCCGAACTGTTCAGCGATCGTTTCGGCTTGCGTTGCCGACGCGGCGGCCTGCTGGACCTGGGCAGCACCCTGCGCCAGCAGCGTGCCCCAGAAATTTTCGCCGGTCGCGGCCCACGAACCGGCCGTCTTCAGCCACTCGTCGCCATTGGCGCGAATGATGGCGCGGTCGCCGTCGCGGCCGAAATCGGCGACCAGCTCGGCGGCATCGTCGACCGGCAGGAAGGATTGGCCAGCCGGGCCGGAGACGACGACGACATTGGGGATTTCGAGGATCGCGTCATACGACATCGCGGGTCACCGTTGTCAGAACTGGCCAGATCACTTTGTCGAGCACCATGCGGCTGTCGTCGCCGTCGAAGCGGGCGATATCGAACACGACGATGGTCGAGGCGACGAAAGGCTTGGTCGCTTCCTCCGACAGGAAGAAGGCCAGCGTGCGCGGCGCCTCGCGCTGGATCGTCAGATCTATCGTGTCGGCTTCGAACAGCACCGGTCCAGGCACGGCGGCGCGGAACTGCGCCACCAGCCGGCCGCTGCCGATCTGTTCGGCGTCCCACAGATCCTGCGGGAACTGGAGGCGCATCTGGAAATCGTAGCCGGGCCGGATCGGCTCGACATCGGGGAAAACATATTTTGCCATGATTTCAGAGAACCGATGCCGCTGTGAAGAAGGCATCAACCTGCGCGCCCGAAAAGCCCAGCGCGGCAAAGCCGGCCTGCATCGTCGGATCGGTGCGCACGAAGCTGCCGCTGTTGTCATAGGCGATCTGGATGGCCGGGCCTTGCCCCGCGATCCAGGCTTCGACCTCGGCCAGCAATCCGGCGGCGAGCAGCTGCAGCTTGAACTGCCGCGCGGATACCCGGTCCGGAATGACCGGCACCGGTACGGGCGAGGTGAAGACTTCGCCGTCGAACAGGAAGCCGGGGCAGACCGCATCATCGGCTTCGATAAAGCCTTCCGGGGCGGCGCCCGTTCGGTCGGACTGAACGACGATGCCGTTTTCGACGAGGACGAAATTGCTCATCTAATCTCCCCAATATTTCAGGCGGGCATAGACCTCGATCGAGCCGAAGCCGAAGGCCAGGCCGAGGCCGTTGGCATGCGTGTGTGACGTGCGCCATTCCAGGCGATAGGCGTGGCCGCCGACGACCATCGCGCCGCCGATGGCGATGCAACCCGTGTCCGGCGACGTGTTGCCTCCAGCGCCCATGCCGATGCCGACCTCGGCTCCGGCGGTCACGTCGAACAGACGCACTTGCAGTTCGGTGCCATAGCCGACGACTTGCCATTCAACCCGGCCATCGTTCGCCGGCGTGAAGACGTTGCTGGCCAGCGCCATCAGATTGTAAGGGTCGCGCACCTTGGTGTTGAGGATGTGCGTCACCCAGGCGCCATTACCGGGCGCCGAAGAGCCGCCGCTGACGCCGGACGCCTTCTGGTCCTCGAGGATGGCGTCGGGCAGGCCGTTGCCGCCGCCATATTCCGGTGCGGTCGCGGCGGCATTCATGCGCAGCGTGCGCCGGGCCGCGCCCTTGGGCAGGCGCGCCAGTACCTTCGGCGCCGTCGCATAGAGCACGTCGCCCGCCAACAGGCCAGCCGGCGCCGGCAGGAACAGCCTTTGCCCGGCGCCGTCGCCGATGACCAGGATGTTGTCGTCGGTATCCCAGCGGATATCGCCTTCGGCGGTCGGCAGCGGGTTTGAGCCTTGCCGCAGAATGCTGCTGAGCGCAGCGCCGCTGGCCCTGAAAAAGCCGAGCATGCGCCAGTTGCCGGAGCCGAGCGACTGCATCCAGGCGGTATCGCCGGCCTCGGTCACAAGGTCAGCGCCGCCGATCAGAATCAGGCTGGTGGCGTTATGGGTCAGCGTCAGCGCTGCGGCAAAAGTCAGGCGGCGGATGGCGCCATTCGGCGCCGAGCCGAAGGAAGAGATCGCGTCCGTGCCGGTGATGCGGATATTGATCCCGGTGGCATCGCCGAGATCGGTGGTCGCCGCGCTGGCGATGTCGGTCGACATGGCCGACAGATTATCGGCGGCATCGATCAGGCTCGACGCGCCGGTGCCGCCATGGTCGATATCGATCAGCCCGTCATTGTTGGCGTCATAGATCGACTTCGCCATCATGCCGTAGCCGCCGACATCGACGCCGGACAGGATGTCGGTGACCGCCGCGCCGAGATAGAGCTGCAGCACGGTCTGCAACAGCGCCGGGTCGGCCGGGTCGAGGGTTGAAAGATTGACCCCGGAGGCGATCAGCACGACGCGCAAATTGGCGATGATGCGGTTCCAGTCGTCGGCGGTCAGCTTGGTCGAATCGCCATAGGACAGGCCGTTGCGCGCCCAGGAGAAGCCATCGACATGGGCGGTGCCCATGCCCGCCGGCGGCGTCAGTTTCTTGACGACATCGAGTATCCCAAACAGGTCGGGTGCGGCCATGATTTACAATCCGGTGAAGGAGAAAGGGGGCCAGCCGAAAAGGCGAGGATGCGGCCCGTGAGGCAATCAGGTCTTGATTATGTAAAGCACCGCCCGGTTGCGCGGCCGCGTTTCGGCATCGCCTGTCGTCACATTGACGATGTCCACATAGGGGTTGCCGCCGCCGCCCGGATCCCAGCCGTCATTAACGTTGCGCTCGCCGGTCTTGGCGACGCGGGCAAAGCCGACCTCAGACGGGTTGGTCGATGGTGTCGCATTGCCGGCTTGCCGAAGCGTTCCAAGCGACCCATCGCCATTGACGCGCGCGACATCGTCCGTCTGCGGCCGCGCCGTGGCGTAATCCTGAAAGCTGCCGAAGACGCGTCCGGTGTCGATGCCGCGGCCGTCGTCGAAGCCGCGCAGGAATTCGCCACGGAAGTCGGGCACGTTGAAGGTGGAGACCGCATCGCCGACGCCCCAGCTGGTGCCGATCGCCGCGAACAGATCGGCATAGGTCGCGCGGCTGACCGCCTGGCCATTGCATTTCAGCCAGCCGGTCGGCGCCGTCGCGGCAGCAAACATCGAGACCGAGCCGGGCGGCACCTCGATTGACGGCGTGCCGCCCGCAACGATGTCGGCGATCAGCGCCTGCAGAGCCTGCCAGAGCTGCGTCTTGTCCGCGGGATCGGGGGTGAGGCCGGCTTCGACGATCACCTTCAGGATCTCGTCCTGCGGATCGTTGAAGACATCGGCCGGCGGGATGGCACCGGTCAGACCAGCCGCGCGGTTCTCGTTCCAGTATGGGATGCGCTCGCTCGATACGGGCGCATTGCGCGGGTTGACGAACTTCATGGCGGCCTCTTTTCAGACGGAAAAAACGATGGTGGTCCAGGCGGGCTTCAGCGCGTTGAACAGGCAGATCAGATCGTCAGGCAGGCCGAGCCGGCCGAGCGGCGTCTCGCCGGCACGGCCGTCGCCGGCGCGAAAGAATTCGACCGACACGCCAGGCACGCTGACGATCCAGACATATTCGACGACCTCGCCGCCGGCGATTGCCTCAGGTCCGCCGCAAGTCGATGCACCGGCCCGGAACGGCGTTGGCTCCTCGATCGAGATGGCATAGCCGGCATCGGCCGCAAGCTTGATGAAATCGGCCGGCGTAATGGTGCCGCCGGAGCGGATTTTCAGCAGCAGCGAGCGCATGCGCGAGTCGATCGTCTGGTCCGGCCCGAGGCAGGGATCGGGCAGCCCGTATTCGATTTCCCAGTCGTCCAGCGAAGTGACCAGCGTCACCGCCGTCGATTCGAGCGCTACGCCGAACAGCGCCCGATAGGCATCGGCAAAGGCCGAGCCGACTGCGCGCCAGAACCGTGACAGCACTGACAGTGGATCGAGCGCCTGGTTGTCGGGCGTGCCCCATGCCGCACCCTTCGGCAGCAGCGCCGTCAAAAAACCTTCCGCGGCTTCATCCGAGGGATCGGACAGGACATCGCCTTGCGGCGGCGCGCCGATGAACGGATCGTCCGGGGCGAAGTGGAAGAAGGCAAGCTCGTCCTCGCCCGGATAGCGCGGCCAGCGCACGGCATCAGACATAGTCGACCGTGCCCAGCACCGGCATCTCGCCGCCGACATAGATGATGTCGCCGGACGGGTTGATCAGGAAGTGCCGGTCCTCGCCGACGGCAAGGCTGATCGCCTCCGAGATCCACGAGCGCGACAGGGTGAACGGCGCGGAAGCGACGCCCGGCCGCGCGCGCCTGACCAGCATGGCGGCGATCGAGGCGGCAATCGCCGCGCGCGTCTGCACCGTGTCGACGGCAAGATTGGCAATGGTGATGTCGAGCGGCGACGGGATCGGTGCCGAAACCGACAGGCCCGCACGGATCAGGCGGCGCGCATCCAGCGCATCCTCCACCAGGGCGATGTCACCGGCCTGCGGAATGCCATTCTCGCGGCCTTCGAACAAAAACCAGACGCCGACAGTGCCGGGCGCATCCGCAAACGGAAAGGCCCAGGCCTGGGTGACCCCGGGCACGGCGCGCGCGAACTGCTCGTAGTCCGAATAGGCGCCGCCCTGCGGTGGCCGCCGTTTCCGATCGAGGATGCGGGCGCGCAGGCTGGCATCCGTCTCGGTGTCGGCGCCGCCGCCAATGCCCCCGCTGGCCACAGTCGCTTCCAGATCGAGGTTCGGAAACTGCGTCGGGTCGGCGCGCTGCAAAGTCTCGCCGGCGGCGATGTTGGTGGCGACGCCATAATCGTCGGACAGTATGGTCAGCGCGAGCAAACCAGCCAGGTCGGAGCGCGCATCGGAAACCGAGCGATAGAGCCGGTTGCCGGCGATGAAGGCGATGCCGGCCGGATAGATGGTGTCGGCATAGCCATTGAGCGTCACCACACCCTCGGCGCGCGCCATCGGCCGGCGATAGATGCCGAGTTCGGCACCGTGCCGTTCCAGATGCTGGACGCTCGCCGTGGTCGCGAAGATCTGATCGTAAAGCCAGGCGGCGCGCAGATGCATGTCGTGCATGCCCGCGGCGACGGTCTTGACGATTGCGGTCAAATTGTTGGGCCAGACCAGTGCATCGGTGCCCGGCAGGTAGCGACGCAAGGTGCCGCGCAGCCGGGTCGAAATCTCAGTTGGCGAGAGGACGGTCCAGGCCACGCAGTTGCTCCCACAGGACGCCGAAGCGGCGATCGAAGACGACCGCGCCATCGCGGTCCTTCAAGGTGATTTTCAAATCGATGCGCCGCTGCGCCGGATCGGCCGTACCGATCACCTCAACAGTGGCCGCAGCCTTCTGGTCGATTAGTGTCTGCAGGGCGGCACGGGCATAGTCTTCGGCCCGCAATGCGGTCGCATCGTTTGCCGTCGAGCGGCGCAGCAGCCAGAGTTTCGAACCGATCATCGTCTCGCCGAGGTCGGTGCGAAGGTCGAAACTGTCGCCCGGCCAGCCGCGGTTCTGCTCTTCGGGCGGCAGCTCGTCCGGCTCGACGCGCGCATCGGTCATCAGGCAGAGCAGCACGGCGGTGGCAAGTTCCGCCTTGGCGCGCAGGCCGCCGGCATTGGCCTTGTCGTCGCCTTCTATGGCCCAGTCGCCCGACGTACCGTCCCATAGCGTATCGGGCGACAGCAGCGGTTCGCCGTCGCCGGTGAGTGGAACGATCCTGATCATCAGTGCGTGTGGTGCGGTGTGTTGCCGCCGGCGTCGATGATCGAGCCGGTGGCGGTGATGTTGCCGTCGACGTTAAGGTCGCCCTTTACATTCCAGGTGCCGCCGGTCAGCGTGATGGTCCGCGAGCCGAAATCCATGGTCACGCCTCCGGCGAACAGTTTGATGATGTTTCCAGACGCATCGTAAAGTGCCGCGGCACCGTCCGGCAGGTCGGGCCGGTGCTGAGCGTGCTCGATGCCCATCAGCATCGCCTGGGTGCGGCGGCCAGGCATGACCATGGCAACGCCGATCGCGCCCTTGGGCGGACGACTGGCGGCGCCATGCGGCTGGACGTAGAGGAGATCCTTGAACGTCTCGCCGGCAAGTCCGCGACCGGAGATCAGCAGCTGGCCATTGTCGAAGCGCGAAGAGTCGATCTCGAAACGCGTCAGGTGCGCGGAAGATTTCATTGCGCCGAATACTCCGCCTTTGGCTCCGGCGCCGACCAGCCCTTGCCCGACTTCGAACCGGACGAAGAGCCGCCGAGCGCGCGCGGATCGGTCAGCGTCAAGGTCGCCCGCGTGCCGTCACCATCGGCTTGTGTGTCCTGCGTCAGTTCCACCGATTTGATGACCATCATCTGATCGAGGAAGACGCGCGGATGGCGGACATAGACCAGAAAGTTCGGCGTCCATATCCTGCCGCCGGCATCGCGCCAACCCGACACGGTGATGGTCGCGTTGACAGCAAGGCCGGCCGCCGCGCGGGCCTCCCATTCGGCGGCATTCTTCATATGCTTCGTCGTCGCCTCGCCATCGAGAACGACGATCTTGGGGCGGCTGCGGCCGACCGAGGGGTCGGGCGCCTTGGCCTCAGGACGCAGCGCCTGGGGCGTCGTGCCGCGCGACTGCTGGCCGCGCACGATCACCGGGTCGAACCTGCCCTGCCCGGAAAACTCGGCGCCGGCCGAAATTATGTTGACCCCGGCAACCAGGCCGCCGCTATGCGAACCTTCCGGCTTTTGGACGATCCGCAATTTGCCTTCCGGCGTGTCGTGGATGATCGCCGCCTCGGCACGAGCCAGCGGCTCCAGTGTCGAATAGAGAGATTCTCCCGGCTCGATCTGATGCTTGGCGATGGTTTCAAACGATCCCTTCGCCTCGATGCCGATGCCGCAATTGTCGAAGGCCTCGCCGATACCCTTGATGTCCTTGTTTTCGACCAGGCCGGTCTTGTGCAGGATTGAGGTCTCGACCGCGTCGACAGTGCGGGAGACCAGCGAGATCGCCGCCCGCCAATCATCTGATCCCTGGTCGGGGCTCAGATCCCTGACATAGCCGGTGAGCAGCAATGTGCCGTTCGCCGAAAGAGTGGCCTTCGTGTCCGGCCATGGTGGCGATGCGCCCGGCGGGATGTGCCCATTCACGATAGCCTTGCGCACCGCCTCCTCGGCCGAGATCGAGATCGAGACATCCTGCCAGGTTAGGAATAGTCCGCCCGCCTGGATGGCAATGGTCTCAAGCGGCAAGGCACGATCCTCTCAGGCCGCCCCTGTGAGGGCAGCGTGTACACGTAAGCTAAGGGGCGATGGCCTCGAAGCTGATCGGCATGGCGGCAGGCGTGGCGACGCTGTTGCGCTGGACCAGCTCGCCGGCGCGGCCAGCATCACCATAAAGCGCGTAGGCCAGTGCTGTCGCCGGCAACGAGATTTCGGTCTGCACGCTGACCAGTGGCGCCCGATTGGCGGCAACGGCACTGAGGTCCGATGCCGCGGTCGCCGCGATATCCGACAGCCATTCGCTGACCGCAACGTCGAGGCCTGTCGACAGGGCATCGAGGACGGGATCGACGACCGGCTCAATGCGGTCACGGGCGCGGCGCGCGTCTTGGCGCGAAACATAATCGCCGGCGGCAAGCGCCTGGCAAAAGCCAGCGGCGAAGGCGGCTGCCGACACCAGGGCGAAGACATCGGTGCCGGAAGGTGCGGCGGCAACCGCAAAAGCTTCAGTGGCTTCGGTCGGGCTCGCCGCATCGGCAAGGGCGCCGACCGTGGAGACGATCGCCGCGGCAATCGGTCCGGCCTGGGTGACCGGCTCCGACGACAGGCGCGTAATCGTCGCAATCTGATCGGCAATGACAGGCCGCGTCTCGGCCGGCATCTCCGCCGCATCGGCGACCGAGGCCATCGCCACCGCGGCGGATGCGGCGGCAAGCGCCGAGGGTGCCGCCTGACCGGGCGCGACATCGCGCATGCGGAAAGCGGCGGCAGACGCGATCATGTCAATGGCGGCAGCGATCTTGCCGGCAATAGCAAAGGCGCCGGGCACTGCAGCGAAAGGCAGCGCCGGCAGCCCGGCCGCAACGAACTCGATTTCGAAGCCTACATAGCCGGCTCTCGCCCGTTCGCGCGACAGCGACCAGCGCGGCACCCGCACCAGAACCGGACCGCCCATCGGCAGGATAAGCGTCGCGGCGCCCGGTGCGTTGAGCGCGGCGGTAAAGTTGCGGGCGGCAGCATCGGCAACGTCGCCGGCGAGATAGGCCGACAGGCTGAAGCGCCTGACATCGCCGCCCATGTCTTCGGTGACATGCAGATCGGAATAGGCGATCGGCGAGATGGCGACGCGCCGGCCGCCTTCGGCTTCCTCGGCCTCGACGAAGAACGGCACGCCACGGAATGACGCGGGCCGAAAGGCTTTCAGCCAGTCGCGCATCAGCGTGGTCCCATCAGATGGCCGGCATTGGACTTGCCGGTGTCGGCGCGAACCGCCTTAAGCGAGCCGATAGGCCGCGACAGGTCGGCGGCAGCGCTGCGGGCGGCGCCGGCAAGCGCATTGGCGCCGGCGACGATTGCAGCTTCCAGCTTGCCGGCGACCGACGCAAGAGTGTCGGCACCCGACTTGATGCTGTCGCCGGCCTGCTTGCCGCCATCGGCAACAGACGATGCCGTCTCGACGCCGGCTCCCTTCAGGTCGGCGGCTGCGGCGTCCGTGGCTCGTTCCATCGCGCTGAAATCGATTTCGTTGCCGAAGTAGCCGGCCGGTTTCTCGACCCGAACGCTGTTGCGCACCGCGGCTGCGTGCCCGCGACCGTAGAGCCGGTATTGCTCGGCCACGCTCGGCGCGACCGGACGCGGTGTCGGGATCGGCGTGCGGCCCGGCTGGTCCTGACGGCGAGACGGCAGTTCCGGGCTGGCGCCCATCGGCCCCTTGGCGGCAAGCAGTCCTTCCGGAGAACGCCAGCCGCCCTTGAACGCCGTCAGCCCCTGGTCCTGATTGTCGAAGCCATTGCGCAGCCACCACATGCGCTTGTCCCAGAAGTTCATACCTTCTTTGTCGAGTTGCGCATTGATGAACTGTGCCTTGTCCATATTGGAACTGACGAAGTCCATGGCACCGGTCGCCGGGCCAGCGATGCCACTGCCGATCGAGCGGATCATCCGCTCCCAGGAAGCCGACATTCTGTCGATCTTCGATTGGTTGTCGTCGAGGATGCGGCCGAGATCGCGCATCGTCGCGCCATCGACATTTTCGAGCCCCTTCTGGAAGCCCTCCATCGCGTCGCGGCCCTGCAGGAGTGCGCGCATGCCCTGCTGGAACTGTGCATCGGTGAACAGTTGCGGGATCTTCGAAAGATCGCCTTTGAGGGCGCGATCGGTCAGTTCGATAAACACGTCGATCAGGTCACGGCCTTCCTTGCGCGCCTTGGCCATTTCCTTGCGCAGATTGACACCGAACTTCGAGAAGCTCTTGGCGGTCTGATCGGCTTCCATCTTCTGCAGCACGTTCTGCAAATTGGTGGCAGCGGAACTCGCATCACCGGTCTGCAGGCGCACCGTCTGCAGCATGGAAGCGAGCTTGCCCAACCCCTTCTCACCCTCATACCCAAGCGAGGCCATGGCGGGCGCCAGCGACGGCAGGTACTGGGCCATGTCCTTCAACTCGAACTTGCCTTGCTTGCCCGACGTCACAAGGATGTCGAACGCGCGCTGCATGTTGTTGCCGGCGAAATGGAACGAGCTGCCGATCGCATCGGCCGTGGTTGCTATGTCGGCGATTTCGGCACCGGCCGCCTGCGCTGTGGCGGCGACGGAAGGCAGGAAAGACAGCGCATCGTCGAGGCTGCGGCCGGAAGCGACAAGCGATTCGAGGCCGTCCGTGATGCCGTCCTGCGTCATCGAATAGTCGAGCGCAGCACGGTCGACCGTGCGGAACATCTCGCCGAGCTTGTCCTTGCCGGCATCGGCATTGATGGCGATGCGGTTCAGCCGCCGTTCGGCGCCGGCAAAGTTTGTCACCATTTGCCCGGCTCCGCGCACAAGACCATAGGCGACGAGCCCGCGGACGGCGTTTGCCGCCAGCATGCTGTTGCGCGCCATCAATCCTTGCGTGCGGTTGAACGCCAGAGCCTTTTGATTGACCTGGTTGAGCTTGCTGGACAACTGGCCGAAGGCACCCATCGGGCCGAGCTTCGCCGACAGGCGCAATATGGCCTCGATCGTGCGGTTGCTCATGTCTTCGGCCTACGCTTCAGGAATTCAATGCCGCGCCTGTGCAGCATGGCGATGTCGGAAAACGGCATCGGCAGAACGACGCCGGGCTGCCAGCCGAAATAGAACATCAGGTCATCGGCCTGGATGCCGATGACGTCGCCTACTCGGTGCCCGCCTGCGCGGTACGCATAAAAAAACCGATCACCGCATCGCGCACCAACCTGGCATCGGCCAGCTCGAGCACGCCAAGCTTCTCGATCCCCGGCGACACGACGCAGCGGCGAACATAGGCGGCGACAGTGTCGACATTCTCGATGACGACATTGTTGCCGGCGGCGCGCTGCACCTCGTAAGGCTCGCCAAGCGCCAGCAGATCCTCGAAGCGAGGCTCGCGCACCGTCACGCTGTCAAAGGCCTCGCCATGCGCCTCGTAGCGCCGCGACAGCGGAACGATTTTCTCGGCCATGTCAGATCTTCCGGTAGACGCGGGCGATCAGCGCCACACCGGTGACTTCGCCGGTTGCCCGGTTGATCGTCGGCGTGCCGGTGAAGGCGGCTTCGGTCCACAGGTGCTGAACACCAGTGAAGCTTTCGTTGAGCGTCACGTTGAAGCCTGACGCCCGCATCAGCCGGTTCCAATCGTCGGTCGGCAGATCCTCGAAGGTGAGGTTGGCCTTGAAGGCGGTCGGCTCGACCGTGCGATAGGGCGAGCCGTCCTGGTTGGCGGCGCCGGTGATTTCGACATTGGACGGCATGATCTCGGCCGCGCCGCGCACCACGATCCGATCGCCGGTCGAAAGACCGAACGTCATTTCTCCGCCGAAATTCTGCATCGGTTTATCCTCTCAGTTGAATGGAATGGTCAGGCGGCGATCAGGCGGCGCGATACTGGCTATAAAGCATCGCGTTGGCGGCGATTACGTCGAGCGGGTTGACGCGGTCGATCGGCGCCATGATGTCGACGCGGTTGGCGCTCTGGCTGTTACGCTGGACGATCAGCCGGTCGGCAAAGCCGCGCGCGTTCTCCAGCACGCCGCGATTTTCCAGCGTGTCGGCGGCGTGCACAAGTGTCGCCTTGATCGACTTCGGCGTCGAGATCGCGCCGAGGCCGCCGGGGTTTTCGTCGGCAAGCGACTTCTGCCCGTGCTCGTAAGAAAGCTGCGCCCGGAAATAGCGCAGGATGGCGACGAGCTGGCCCATTGCCTGGATGTCGCGGAAGGTCTCGTCCGGCTGCGAATTGGCGTCCTTCTGGTAGGTGGTGACGATCTTGTCGATCGCCACGCCGCCATCGGTGTTGACGATGACGCTGGAAATGCCGGAGCGCAGCATGGTGTTGCGGCCGGCATAGATCGGGACGAGCGAGCGGTCGCGCGGCGGCCGCTCGCCCTGAACGACCAGGCCCTTCTGGTTGCGCGAGACATTGCCCGTGGCATCGTCGGACAGCCATGGCACGATGCGCGCCGTGCGGGCAGCGGCGGCCAGCCAGGCGGGCGTCGGGTTGCCGGCGGCGACAGGCAGGCGCGGATGAATGGTCAGATGGCGATCGTTGAGCGCCAGGCCGATCGTGGTCAGCGCAGACAGCGTGCCGGCTGCGGTGGTGAAGACGTGGCCGTAGACCTGGCGATTGTACGCCCAGCGGCCGGACACATCGTTCATCGCCGCCGTGTAGCGGGCGATGTTGGTGGCGTCCGAAAAGGGCGAGACGATCCAGTCGAAGGGATCGTCGCCGAGGGCGGCCAGGGCAGCCGACAGGTCCGGGCTGCCGGTCGGCACCACGGTGTTGGTGATGGTGACGGCAGCGCCGGCAAAGGCGTTGCCGGCAACGACGGTCGGCACATAGAAGTCATAGTCGACATAGATCAGGCCGAGATGGCGGGCGGTCACCGTCACCGTGTCCGTGGCGACCGTCGCGGCGACCGACAGCGCCGCACCGGTCAGCGTGTTGAAATAGGCGTTGATGGCGGCCGACAGCGCCGCGGCGACCGTGTTGACGCTATCGCCGGCGGCGATCTGCACCTGCACCGGCTCGCCGCCGATCTCGACCGTGGCGACGCCGCCGCCGGCCGGAACCGAATTGACCTTGATGGTGTCGACGCGGGCCGTCCCAGTCGCCGGCGCTGCCATGATCCAGGTCTCTTGCGTCGGCGCGTTCAAGAACGCGACACGCGCCATTTCGGCCAGCATCGAGCCGGCGCCGCAAAGTGCTACGGCTTCCTGCGCCGAGCCGACCGGCGTCGGGGTATTGTCTGCAATGAGCGCGCCGGTGTTCTTATGGCCGATCAGCAGCAGGCGCGAGGCCGACTGGTAGCTGCCGCCGGAGGTCACCTCGAAGGCAAACAGCGGCGCGACCAGGCCGGCGCCGGGGATGTTGTTGAACAGGATGCCCATCAGTTTTTCTCCTTGCGCTTGCCTGCCGTGGCAGGCGCTTCTTTTTCGACGATCGTCAGCGAGCCGTCATTGATGAGTTGCATCCAGGCCGGGTCCTCGCGGTCCACGGTCAGCCCTTCTGCCGGAAAGTCGACGCTCGGGTTGAACGGGTGCGGCATGCGATGTGCGGCATCCGCCAGTCTGACGTGAACGAGCGTGGTCATGTCTCTTCCTCGATCTCAGGAAAGGGTTGCGCGATCGCGGCGGCAGGACCCATCTCACCGGAGACGCCGGCCTGCTTTACTTCGAAGGCGATCGTGTCGATGATCGGCAATGGTGCGGCGGCGACGAACTGCGCGGCCATATTGGCCAGGGTGGCCTTGGCGTAGGAATTGTCGGGCAGAAGCGCTGCGATGCGCGCGGCCGGCTGCGGCAGCCCTGCCCCGCCGGAGAAATCGTCGTCGGGTATCTGGCAGTCGAACAGCATGGTGGTGCGCTGCCAGCGCAGGCCAAGCTCGGGGACGGCAAAGCCTTCCTCGTCGATGCTTTCGATGGCCATGACGATCTGGCGAAAGAGCGTGCCTGTTGGCCCTTGCGTCAGCACGAAACGCACCTGCGCGCAGAGCGCCGACAGCACGATGCGCGCCTTCGGGTCGGAGCCGACCATGGCGTCGGTATAGGGCGAGCCGTCCTCGTCATGCGCCGACACGCAGAGCTCCGCCACCACCTCGAGCATGGTGCGGCCGTTTCGGGCGACGCTGCCCTGCCCTTGGCCGCGGCGCGGAAATTCCGACTTGCGGGTGAACAGCGACAGCACCGGCGTGTATTCCTCGCCGGCGTCGAGTTCGTCGATCGCCGGACGGCGGCTGTCGAAGACGCGATGGCGCGCCAAGGTCGGCAGCGCCGTTTCGGCAAGCAGGGCGGCGGTCGGACACAGGCTCTCGACGGCGGCCAGCCGGGCGATTTCGGCAGCGATGGTCATGGCCGGCCCTTGGTGCGGTTGACGAAGATGGCCAGGCGCTTGCCGCCGTCGATCGGAATGGCGGCGATCAGGAAACGGCCCTTCTCACTGCCTGTCTCGAGGTCAAGCCAGACGATCTGGTCCTCGACCTTGACCGGCTCGGGCCAGTCGGTCGATAGCGCGGTCACGACAGCCTCATGCGTGGGCATTTCGCGCGCCCGGTCGCGATCCGAAGACAGCATGGACGGATGAGAGAAGCCGGGCGCGAGAGCGGCCGGGCCGAAATGGATCGATCCGAGGAATGGGAAGCCGACACGGTCTGGATCGGCCATGCGGGTATCGTTGACGCCGACCCGCCGCGCCGTCGGCACGACGCGGAAGGTCTCGCGGTCGAAGACTTCGGCGACGGTCGTTTCGAGCGCCGCCGAAGCCTCGTTCCAGTCGATCATAACCAAGCGCCTCGGTACAGGATATTGGCGGCGCCGAGCGCCGCCGGGTCGATCAGGTGTTGCGCGCGCCCATCAGCGTGCCGGGACGGGTGCAGAGCTGCAGCTCGTTCATCTGCAACTCTCCATTGATGCCCTTGTCGTTCTGCATCGGCCACTGCTTGGCATAGAGACGCTCGCCGAGCGTGTTGACGGTCTCCATGTAATCGGCCGGCGAGATGTAGGTCTTGAACAGGTTCGGCACGCCGACCGGGAAGAAGCGCGCCTTGGTCGTGGCGATGCCGACGCCCTCGCCGTCGATCTCGCCGTAGTTCTCCCAGACGATGCCGCCGAATTCGAACGTCGGATTCGACGAGCGGTTCTGGCCGACGAAAGAGTCGCGCAGGATCTGGGCTTCGGACCATCCCTTGTAGGTGTCGCGAACCTCCTTATGGGTCAGCAACTGGTCGAAGAAGGTGTCGCCGACAAAGGAGTGCACGGAGGCGAACGGCACGGCGCCGAGCGCCTTCTTCTCTGCTCGGATCACCTTCGTACAGGCAAGGCGAAGGGCGCCATCGTCAGGCGTGGCGTTGTCCAGGTCGAAATCGACCTCCGCGACCTGGCTGATGCCGAATTCCGTGAACAGGTTCAAGGTCGAACCATCAGCATAGGTGATGATGCCGGTGACGGCTCCAAGGCGGGCATGCTCCTCGGTCAGGTCGAAGTCCGAGGTATTGGCCGCAATGACGGCACCGACTATCTGTTGCACCGTCGCCAACTGGTCAGACGTCCCTTTTGCGCGAACGTTCTGCACCTGGTCGGCGAGCACGCCCCAGTCGCGCTGGAAGTGCGGCACCTTGAAATCGGTCATCTTGCGCTTGGGCATGTCGCGGGTCTCGCCGGGACCGCCTCGAGGACTCGGCTTGACCAGCTGCAGGATGTCGCCAACGCGCTCCATGGCGATGCTCGTGGTCGTGACAGGATGCGAAGAAAAAAGGCCCATCTCGCCGATGCGGCCGGGCCGGTATTTCAGGTCATTGACGAAATCGGTCAGCGACGTGCAGCTGAACGCGTCATTCTTGAAGATGTCGAGGATGTTGTCCATTTTGGGTTTCCCTTTGGAAATCCTGACTGGCAGGAATGGTTCGGCGCGGCGGGCCGCGGGCTCAATCGGAATGGCCGGCGGTCACCCGCCGCACCGTCAGTTGCGGATGATGATGCCGCGCGCCTCGAGCGCCTGGACCGCGTCGGCCTTGTCGGCTGCGGCGATGCCGGCCGGCCATTCGAGCTGGTGGCCGTTGACTTCCGCGGAGCGGGCGATGATGGCGATGGCCGCCGTCGCGTCGGCAGGCGTGACGACGGGATAGAGCGCGATTGCCGCCGCGACCTCGGAACCGTCCGTGCCGGCCGGATTGTAGGCGACATACTGGAAATCATCCGCGTCGGCCGCGACCGTGACGGTGAAGCGGTCGCCGGCGACGAAGTCGGTGGCGTCGGCGATAGTGAACTTGATTTCCTTGTTGAAGGCGACGCCGACCGTCGCCTTGCCGATCGACTTGCCCGTCGGATCGGTCACCTCGAACGTGCCGCCATTGGTCGCCGGCTCGGTACAAATGATGTTGTAGACGCCGTCCTTGACCCTGGACGAGACGGCCGGATTGGCGAGCGTCAGCGCGCCGGAGCCGGCAGTGTTGCCGGCATCGGCGGCCGCGGTGGCGACAACGCCGGCAACGACCGCGATGCGGCCGAGCACGGTGCCGGCAAGAAGCGTCTGCAAAAAGGCGACGGTGGCGTTATCGCGCGAGCGGTGGAAATTCGCCTCGCTGAGCAGGAATTCGCCGGCATGCCGGCCTTCGGTAACAGTCGTCATGGCTTCAGCCTTTCACGATCTTGAGGATGGTGCGCGAAAGGCTCGATCAGCCGTTGCGCTTGTTGATGCTATCCGCCGCCTTCTTCCAGCCGGCCGAAGCATCGGCGGGTTTCTGGCCGCCCGGCAGCGAGAGCCCGGCAGCGTTGAGCCGCTGCTGCTCATAAGCCTTCTGGTCGGCTTCACTGGCCTTCGGCGCCGCCGCGAGCGCCGCCTTGATGTCTTCGACCGACAGCTGCGTCGCGATCAGCGTGTCGGCAAGCGCCTCGCGGCCCTTGGCTTCGTCCAGTGCCATGACCGCCGTGCGCCGGGCGCGATCGGCAGCGATAGCGTCGGCAGCAGCCTTGGCAAGCGCAGCCGTATGGGCGGTCTTCATCTGTTCAAGCTCGGCGGCCAAGGCGTCCGCGCGTTCTTTGTCCGTCATGGAAGTCTCCTTTTGCTGACGGTTGGTGTCGGCGGACTTCGCCGCTGGCGAACTGGCCGCTTCATGCGACCAGCCGTTTTTCTTGGCCAGAGCGGTGAGCCGCTTCGGCGCATGCGCGTAAATTCGGTAATCGAAGGCGGCGACTGCGCCAGCCTTGCCGTCGCCGGCATCGTCGGCGAAACCTTGCTCGACCGCTTCGGCGGCTGTCAGCCAGGTCTCGCGCTTCATGATCTCGCGGCACTGGTCGGCCGTCAGGCCGGACTTCGCCGCATAGACACGGGCATAGGCGGTTGCCAATGCCTCGAGGCCTTCGATCGACTTGGCGTGATCGTCGGACGTGCCGAAGGTGATGCCGGACGGATCGTGGATCATCATGATCGACCCCTCGGCCATGGTCACCGTTTCGCCTGCCATGGCGATCAGCGAGGCGGCCGATGCCGCGATACCCTCGACGACAACAACCGTGCGGCCGCCGCGGCGGGCGAGCAGCGCGTGGATTGCAGCGCCCTCAGTGGCAATGCCGCCCCCGGAATTCAGCCGGACAGTCAGTTCGGCATCGTCATCGATCTGCGCAAGCAGAATGACGACCTCGGAATAGGTGAAGCTGTCGCCAAACCATGCGTCGCCTACATCGCCGGAGAGCGTCAGCTCGCCGTCAGCAAGAATTGCCGCCATTAGGATATCCTCGGGTGAAACGCATGGACTTGGCGTAGCGTGACCGCTTGCCGGACAGTGCCGAACAAGCCGCAGCAAGCCGCATCAGCTCGGCATCGAGCGCGGCGACGCTGCCGACCGAGACGCGGACGCGCTGGTGGGTGACCGGCGAGCGCACCTCGGTCTCCTCGACACGTTCGCCGGCGATCAGCTTCAGCTTGGCCGCATAAAGCGCCTGATAGAGAGCGCACGGATCTTCCGCGTCGACAGTGACGCCAGCGATCTTGACCAGAATTGGCATTATGCGGCTGCCTTTTTAACCGGCTCTTCGGGCGCGGCGGTGTCGGGCGGGCCGGCATTGCGCGGCACGAAGGGCGAAGGCATTTCGGCAGCGACATATTTCTGGTGCTCGCGCACGCGCTGCTCGAACACTTCTTCAGGGTCGTAGCCGAGTTCGGCGCATTCGCTGGCCAGCGTCGAGGTGCCGTTGACCAGGCGCTCGGTGGAGGCCTTTGCGCTCTTGCCGTCGTCAGCCGAAGGTTTCGCCGGGCCCTGCCAAAGCGCCCAGCATGCCAGATCGCGGTTTGCTGCGAAGGTCATGTAGCCGCCCTTGAATGGAATACGCCCCTCGCCAACGCTTTCGTCGAGCCAGTTCTCATAGGTCGACTGGCAGATCGGGCCGGCGATTCGCTCGCGGCGGCGCACGACGACGGGCCAGATCGATGCATTCTCCATGCGCGTCGACGAATAGGTCGCGTTGCTATGGTCCATCGTCAGGCCGCCATAGGTGATCCCAATTGCGCGAGCCATGTCGCGCGACAGCGCCTGCCAGACCGGCAGGAACTGCGGACCCGGTGTCTTGGCGCCGTGCAGCATAAATTCTTCGCCCGGCGCGAGATGCGAGATGCGCGGGTCGCCGGAAACTGTAATGTCGCCGTCCCGCGCCCTTTCGAGCGCTCCGCCGAAATAGGCGAGGAACTCGTCGCGCAGTTCGGACTGATCGTCTGGCAAAGCCTCCAAGGCTTCGAAGGCTTCCTTCGACGGCGAGGCGCTAGTCAGGGTTGCGGCGAAGATCGTCTGCAGGATCTGCGTCTGAATGGTCGTGTCGACCAGAACCTCGTGCTGGATGTGCTGGCGAAAGGCCGGCGCCATCCGCGAGATGCCGCGCACGTCGGTGGCATCCATCGGATCAAAAGCATGGATGACGACCGGTCGACCCTGCGCGTCGATGGCCGGATAGTCCCGCTTCTCAAGCATGCCGGCATTGCGTTCTTCGAACCGGTAATGTGTCGGCCGGCCATTGGCGTCGTGGAAGATGCCCTGGTAGAGGCCTTCGAACTCGCTGGTATCCTGGACAAGCCTGTGCGGCGGGACCATGCAGAGCTTGGTGCCGCTCCGGATGCCATAATGGCGGCGCGTGGCGGCACTCATATAGGACATGACGCCGGTCGCCTCGCCATAGGCCATATCCCAGCGCAGCGCGATATCGACCAGCTGCGGGATGGTGAACTTGCCGCGCAGGTCGCATTCGCGCGGGCTCCACGACCAGCGCTTCCATTCCTCCTTGACCAACTTGATCCAGTCGGCGACTTCCTTTTCGCTCCAGCCGAGGCGGGCGAGGTTCGGCCGCGGGCTGAGCACCAGTTCGACCCCGACTGTATCGGCAATGACCTGGTCCGCGGCGCCGCGCAGCCGGCCGGAATTCTGGATCAGGTCGACCGCGATGCCGGCCGAACGGCGCCATGCTTGGCGAATATCGTCACGGCTCTCCCGCAGATAGGCCGCCCGTGTGTTGATGATCCCGGACCGGCTGTCGCGAAGGTAGGATGCGGTCATCGGCGGGCGCTGGACAGCGAGTGCCTGTGACGATGAGCCGGCCGGCACTCTGATGCGTGGCTTGCTCATTTCCGTTTTGCCCAGGCTTTCCGTTTCTCGCTCATGTCGCGAGCTGGTTTCGGTTTCTGTGTGAACGGCCCGGCGTCCGCCGCTTCGAACAGATCTGGTTCGGTCGACTTGCCATGCACTTCGGTCAAGAGATCGGCCCAGCGCTCGGTGTTGAGACGGCGCTTATGCTTCAGATGCCAGGCCAGCGCGAAGGCATAGACCGTGGTGTCGAACCAGTCGTTGGCGCGGCCTAAAATCCTCTTCCACTCGCGCGGCGCCTTCGGACTGATCAGGTTGCGAGCCCGCCGCGAGACCGTTGCGCGCGCTTCCTCGTCGGGATCGACCAGCCGCTCCGCAGTCATCTCCTTGGCGAACTCGTCGTCGCAGAGTTCGTTCGACAGATGGATGGTGTTGCGAGGCCAGCTGCCCCGCTCGTCCGGCCCGAGCACGAAATTGGCCAGTGCCGCCATCACCGAAGTCTTGATGTCGTAAAGCCCGACCGGATAGAGCATCACCTTGGCCACGCTGCGCTTGCGCTGGTCGCGAATATCCTTCTTCACCGGCGTGCCGAGCCATGGCAGGCCGATCGGGTGGCGGCCGTCGAGTGCGTAGACGTTCGGCCGCGAGGCACAGAAGCGGTAGACCCGGTCGGTGGCAAAGCCCGAATCGACGCCGGAAAGATCGATCCCTTTCTCGCCGCCGCCGGCGGTGCGGTAGGTCTTGCCGAGCGCATCGGCGAGTTCTATCCAGGCATCGTCGACCTGGTCCGGCGCGCCCATGAAGACCTGGCGATCGATCAGCCAGGCACGATCGCGCGGCCCGATCGCCCAAACCGACCACTTGATGCCGTACCCCTGGACGTCGGCCGCCGAGACGATGATGCCGGCCTCGGCGGGGATTATGCCTTGCGGGAACGGAAATTTCCGCGCCGCCTCGACGATCTTTTCCCATTCGACCGCGACGCCGCCGGGATCATAGGGCAGCGCCAGGTCCTGCTGGTAGAAGGTGCGCAGCTTCGTCGTGTCGCCTTCGGCGTCCTTGAAGCGGTTCCAGATGTCGGCGAAGCGTTCGCGTGGCGCGTAAGCGGCCCACAGATGATAGCTCGGCTGCCAGTCGCGGCAGCGGCCCTCGCAGGGATCGCAGCGCCAGCGGTCAATGTCCGCCGGCGGAATTGCCTCGGGCACCGGCTCCTCGCCGTCATGGACGCGGCGGGCGATCCAATAGGCCCGGGCATTCATCTCGGCCTTGTGACCGTCGAGGATGGCTCCGTTGCAGGCGATGCAGGCCATGTGGACCGGAAGGTTTCGGGCCGGGTCCGCGTCATGCATGTGGTCGAATTCGAGCGCCTGATAGATGCCGCAATGCGGACAAGGCACGTAGCTGTAGCGTTGGTCGCCGGCTTCGAAGTCGCCGGAGATCGCGCATTCCCCGGTGATCCCGGGCGTCGAGCCCTCCCATTCCTTGGCGAGGTCGCCATACATCTTCTGGCGAGCCCGAGCCTGGTCGCGCGGGCTGCCACGGCCGTCGACATCGCGCGGGTAGCCGGTGACCTCGTCCATGGCGAGATACTTGATCGAGACCATCTGCAGGCCCTTGGAAGACCCCGCATTGACGATCTGGCAGAAGCCGCCGGCGTAGCGCTTGAACGAGGTGGTGGAGCCCTGCTCGTCGCGGCTGTTGACCGGCATCACCTTGTGGGCGATGCGTGGGCTCGCCTCGATCGTCGGCTGCAGCTTGACCCGGTTGAACTTCGTCGCTTCCTCCAGCGTCGGCAGCACGATCATCATCGAGCCGGGCGCCTGGTCGACGATGAAGCCGAACCAGTTCTCGATCGCCGTCGACTTGCCGAGCTGCGCCGCCCAGCGGCAGGTGACACGGCGCGCCGGATGGTCGGGATGCAGGCAATCCTGCGGCTCGCGCAGGTAGGGAACTCGGTCGGTCTTGAACGGGCCGGGCCAGGGCGACCCCGATTCCGGCGAGACGACGCGGTAGCGGTCGGCCCATTCCGAGATGGTCAAGTCGGCGACCGGCCGGCTGGCGGCCTCGAGCCCTGTGAACAGGATTTCGGCGCCATGCGGCAGCTCCGGAAAGGACAGCCGCGCGTCGTGATAGCTCATTGCAGGCCGGCCTGGTCGAACGGGCCGGTGTCGCCGGCGGCGCGCTCGCGCTCGTGCTGGTCGAGGCGCTCGCGGATCTCGCGGTTGAAGTCGTCGAGGCCGACGCGGACGAAACCTTTCAGCGCGATGCGCGCGACGCGCTCGTCCCATCCATACTTGACCGAAAGGCTCGCCGCCTCGCTCTCGATCGCCCGGTCGAAGGCGCTTTGCATCAGCGCGATGGCGTCGCGGCCGGCTTTGTCGACCTCGGCCGTCGGCGTCAGTTCGCCGCGGCGCTTGGCGAGGTCCATCTCGCGCATCTCGGCATCGGCCTGCGCCTTGCGGGCAAAGCCGTCAGACTGGCTGCCGGCGAACCTTGAAGGCGGCGCCATCGCTTTGAGGCCCAGGCCAGCAGCCTGCCCGGAGACCGGCGGTACCGCGCGCAGCCGAATGTTCTCGCCACGGTGCGCGACCAGCACGCCGAACTCGACCAGGTGGGACTTACCCTCCTCGCGCGTCGGCAACGCTTGCGCGTGCTGCTTCAGGTAGCGCGACAAGGTCGAGCGGTCGATCCGGTCACCGGCCGCGCTCAAACGCGCCGCGGCGTCCGTGATCGAAATCCACTCGCCGGCGTCGGCGTCGGTTTCGATGACCATGCGTGCAGTGTCCCGTGCGGCACGCGTGCATCACACGTTCTTGCGTGTACCGCTTTCCGACGCGCCTACTAGAAAAATCCCGGGCTCCCCCGGGCCCGTATGGGTTGGAAACGCTGATACGGTCCCTACACCGGGGGTGGGGTCAGCGGGGCAGGAGGTTCTCGACCTCATGCAGGTAGCGAGGCATCAAGCTCTGCTCGATCAGCTCGGTCAGCACCTGGAGGTAGACCTCCGGGTTGTTCGTGATGTCGTGCGCCGGGTTCGGCCCGAACAGCTCGCGGATCGGAAGTCTTTCCTTGCCCTGCCGCCTGAACACGCCAGCATGGCCGCTCTTCATCTCAGCGATGAAGGCAGAGCGATATGATCCTCTCAATCGGACGCGCACACCCTTGGCAGTCTGGGTTGCGCCGAGCTTGTAGAGAGGCAGCCAGCCCGATCTCAGGATAACATCGGACGTGTTGCCGCCCGCATTGAACTGCGCCGTGGTCACCGCCCGCACCCGCGATGGCGGGATGTCGATGCGCTCGGCATTGCGCTTGACGATGCGGCTGCGCGCCATCTCGGTGATGCGGCGCATCGCCCGCGCTGCGGCCTTGGCCTTGATCTGATCGGGCAGGCGCGCAATCGCGCGGCCGAGTTGCTCGAAGTCGGACGCATCGACATGGAGTTCGACCGTCACGCGCTTTTCCCAATGAAAAACCCCGGTCGCTTGGGGCGCCGAGGTGATTTCTTTTTTACCGTGTTCAGATGTATGTCAAGTTTCTCCCGCGCGTCAACAAGCAACGGCAGTTTTTTTCACAGGCCGATCTGCTGCCCTTTCGACGATGGCGACGCCAGGCCTGTCGGCGTCCAACCATGGCGTCATCGAGCGATCCGAATAGACCAGCCTGTGCCCGGTCATCTGCATGGCGATCTCTACCTCAAGCCGGCGCAGGGCCGCGACCCATATCTGGTAATCGAGCCGGCCGAGGATGTCGCCGGTCGGATCGGTCGAGAATTCATATTTGCGATAGGCCCCCTTCACCGGCCTTTGCTTGCGCTCGTCATAGCCGTGAACCTCCAGGTCATAGGTCTGCCCATGGATGTCGGTCAGCCGCTTCATGACGAACCATGCCGGCTTGCCGCTGCGCTCGATCATGCGCGTCTTGGACGGCTCGGCCGCGAAGTCCGGCTCCCGGCCGAGAATGGCCGTGCCGACGACGAGGCTGATGATACCCGCCGCCCGCCGTTGCGGCGTGCGCACCATGTAGCGCTCAACGGCCTTCTTGACCGCCGCTTCGGCCATACCTTCGGTATCGGGCCAGTCGGCCAGCGCGTTCCAGTCCTTTGGCACCGCCACGTCGCAGCGCGACAGCCCGGCAACCGCACGCCCGACCGCAACCGCGTCGTCATGCGGCTCGCCCTGCTCGATCCAGTAGTTCTCGGTATCGCCCCGGCCCTTGTCGATGATCGCGCCAAGCTCGGCAAAGCTCGTGATCTTGCCCCATGATGACGCCTCCAGCATCCGCCAGGCCGAGTTGGCGTTGTCCAGCCCATCAACCCCGCCGCCCTTCGGCAATTCATTGACGAAGGCCCAGGTCAGCAATTCCTCAATGGTCACGGTCTTCATCTTCTTATCCTTGCGACAGTTTGCGATAGTTTGCGGGAGTTCAGCGATAGTTATGAAGCGACAGTTTGTTTAGCGGTTTCAATGTCTTGACGTGTCGTTGCGGGAGTAGCGATAGTTATTCGATGCCTATACGCATAAAACTTTTTCTCCCCCGGACCCCTCTTCACACCTATAGCCCTCGCCAAAGTGGTGCAGACTGTCGCAACCCTTTGTTTTCGCTGTCTTATTCACTGCGAAGTGAGTAGCGCGAACTGGCGCGACTGTCGCCAAGTGTCGGCATGGAAAAGCCAATAAATTCAAGGCGCGCATGGGTTTGCGGGCCAAAATGCAAGCCAAACGAGGGGTCACGGGGAGACGCGTCATCAGCGAAGATGCTCCTCGAAATCATGCTGGCCGGAGCCGCCATCGCGCTTGGCCGGCGGCACGTCGACGAGGCGGATGCCGTGGTAATGGACGATCCGGCCATCCTCGCGCCGGTACTTCTTCTGCATGATCAGGCCGAAGCGGGTCAGTGAGACCGGCTTGCCGCCCTGGTCGACAGTGAAGTCGACATAGGCCTGATAGAACTGCTTGGCGGTGACCGGCTCGCCCTGCTCCTCTCGCACAACGCAGCGCGCCACAAAGGCGGCCGTGGGGTCCATCTGGTCGCGATACTCCTGCGTCTTCGCCCGCACCGCCTCAGGCACGACGAGGCCTTCACGCAGGAAGATCATCACGCCCTCGACCAGCCAGTTGAGGATGCCGGGATGCTCCGGCAGGAACTCGGAAACGACCTCCTCGAACTCGCGCTGCTCACTCGCCTCGAGGACGACCGGCCAGTGGACGACGGCCATGCGGCGCCAGATGCCGTTGTCGGTGCCAGAGATCTTCGGATAGCCGTTGCCGGACATATGGCCGGTGAAGATCGGCTTGAAGTCGAAATAGCCCTGGAACAGGTCACGCACGGCAAAGTGCTCGCCGCCGGTCAGGTCCTTGACCAGGTTCTCGCGCAGATCCTCGCCCTCCGGCATTTCCTTGACGCGCAGGAAACGGCGGCCATAGAGCCGCGCCATATCCGGATTGGCCGAGCCGCCGGCCTTGCCCTCGCCGGTGAACGATTCTGACGGCAGCGTGACCGAGACCTCGCCCAGTAGGCGGCAAAGCACCTCCAGAAAGACCGACTTGCCGTTGGCGCCGAAGCCGTAGTGGAAGAACAGCTTTTGCACGGTCAGCCCGATCAGGCCGAGCCCGGCCGCGACCTGGACCATGCGCCGCACCTCTTCGTGCGGCAGCATACGCGTCATGAAGGCGAGCCATTTCGGGCAGCCGGCCTTTGCGTCGTAATCGACCGGCACGACCTGTGTGATCAGATCCTGCCGGCGATGGCCCTTGACCACCTTCAGTTCGGCGACAGGCGCGACGATGAACTCCGGCACGTCCTCGCGGCTGTCGTCGGGATCGTCGAAGGCGGGATTGCGCACCGTCTTGATCACCTTGCGGAAGCACAGTGTATGGCCGCGCAGCGCGACCTTCAGCGGGTCGGCGTTGAATTCGTCAGGCCCGCGCATGACGTGGGGTGCTGCACAGGCGAGCATCGCCTCGAGCCGCCCTTTGTTCTTCGAAGAGACGGCGTGCGACATGCGCCGGCTGATGCGCGCAGCGAGGTTCTTTTGGGCCGCCTCCGCCATCTTGGCGACTTTTTTCTCGCCAGGAGAACGCTCTTGCTCCAGCTTCTTCAGCGCCTCATGGCCGCGCTCGATCGCGATCTTCTCAGCCGGTGTGTGATCGATATATTCGATCTCCAGCGCGATGCGCCCGCCGAGGTTCTGTGCCACCGCCAGCGAGCGCGGATCGCCGGTGTCGATGTCCCAATGCGTGCCAGTCCAAACCGCGTAGGCGGCCTTGCGCGCCTTCGCCTGGGCCAGCACCAGCAGATCCTCGCCGAAATGGGCAAGCAGCCGCTCGGCATTGTCGGTATCGGAATGGTCGAGGCCTGCACAAGCCTTGACCGCCTCCATATCGACCTTGCTGCCGCGGCGCGGCCCGGTGCCCGGCTCTCCATCATCCAGTTCGTCGACAGTCACATCGACATCGAGCGGGGTGCGGGGCAGCCCGGCCGCTTCGGCCTGGCGCGTCGCTTCGTCGAGAATGGTGGCCACCTCTTCAGGCATGCCAGTCTTTTTCTTGCCCACTATTCCCCCGTCTCGACTGCCATGCGTGAAAAGTCATATCCGGCCCGTGGCCAGACGATCGGGATGATGCGCCCCGGCCGGGCATGCCTTGCACGGGCCCGAGCCATTGCGGCAGCCGTCATCACCCGCTCGGAATCGCCATCGGCAAGCAACACCAGCTCGCGGACGTGATCGGCCACCCACATGGCATCGTCGCCGTCCTGGTCGGGCTTCGGCCGTGGCCCCGCGATCGTCACCGGCCGCGCGACGCCCTTCGCGTCCGGCTTCTTCAACGTCGGGTGCGCGAAGCGTGACGAGGGATCGGCCGGGCCGGCGAGATTGCCGAGATCGCCGGCGGCGAAGTAGAACGTATCCTCGCGAAAACCTTCCCATGCCGCGAAGGCGGCACCGTTCTCAATCCCCTCGCCGCCGACCCATCGCTTGACCGAAGGATCGCCGAACAGCGGGATCAGCCCGCCCTTCTTCGAGCCGCGCATCTTCTTGGTCGGCAGCAACTCACCAGTGTCCGAGTCGGAGAGCTGTGGCCGGTACTTCGGCGGCCGCTTCAGGTCGAGCCAGGTGATGTGGCAGCCGATCGCGACCAGGTCGGGCCCGATGAAAGGCGCGACCATGGCCGGGCCGGAATAGAGCTCCAGCGGCCGCCCGCGCTCGTCCTGGCCGTGCCAGTAGGGAAGATCGGACGCATAGCGCAGCCATTGCGCCGCGCCGATCTGGCCGCAGCCGCGCGCCTCGAGGTAATCCGCGACAGGACGGCCGTGCCGCCCAACAGGGGCAGCCGCTTCATAGATGCCGCGCGCCTTCGCTCTTTCCTTCTCGCGGAATTCGGCCTGGCTGTCAGCACGCGCGGCGGCGTCGGCATCGTTCTGCAGGCGACGTTCTTCCAGCCGTTTCTTGCGCGCGGCGCGATCCTCGTCGCTTTCGCGCTCACCCTCGTCAGGAATGTCCTGGTCGAGCACGATCGAACAGGCCTCGAGCAAACCTTCGCGGCTCTTGAGATCGAGGCCCTCGCAATGGGCGGCCATGCCGATCGCATCGTTGCCGCCTATGCCGCCTGCCCGGCAGTTCCACTTTTCCTTCTTCGTGTTGAACGAAAATGTGTCGGTGCCAAAACAATGCGGGCAAGGCTGCGGATGCTCGACGCCGGTCCGCTTGAAAGTCAGCCGCATGATCTTCGCGGCCTCCTCGATCGACACCGCGCGCGCATCTTCGATGAACAGCTTTATGGCTTCGCTCATGCCGCCGACCCTGCAAACAGGTCATCGGACGGCACATTGCGGCGCGCCGTTTTTGCCGAGCGTTGATAGCCCTCGAAATCAGTGTATTTGTAGAGGTATCGGTTCGACCAGCGAGCCAGATCGCGCAGCGATTGCTCAGACCAGTCGAAGCGGACATGCGGCCTCCGCTCGAGGGCGTTCAGCTTCATGTAAGGCTGCACGTGAGGCTCGCCGCCCCATGCGATCACCTCGCGGACGCGCTCGATGCAGGCCGCCATCGGCTCATTGCCGACCAGCACATAGACGCGTTTCTTGCGAGACGGAACATCGCGCAGCATGTGCATGACGCGTTCGACGTCGGGCCGCTCGGCCTGGTCGTCATAGGCGAAGCGCCACGGCCCGACATTGATCGTCGACCAACGCGCAAACACCTCGTCGTCGAAGGTGCGCGGCTCGAAGCCTGAGTTGGCGTCCATAAGCGGCACGCCGGCAGCGCGATAGCGGCTGATGACGTGATCCTGAAAGTCAGCCGGCAGCGCGGACAGGTTGTTGTCGCAGAGGACCGGCCGCACCGGGAAATCCGGCAACAGAGTGAAGGTCTTGCCTTCCAACTTCGGTACGATGCAGAACCAACAGCCGACCGGGCAGCCGCGGCTGGCGAACGTCGCCATGGGATTGTGGTGCACGACCGCGTCGGGAATTGAGCCGCCGATCTCGGCGACATCGGCAAGGAAGTGCTTGCGCGTGAAGATGCCCGGCCCGCCGGCGCGAACCTTGTAGCCGGACGCCTTGTACCAGCAGGCGCGCTGATAGGCGTCGTTGAGGCGCCAGGTGAATGCCACCGAGAGGTAGGCGGTATCCTCGTCTGTCCACTCGGCTAGGCCGCCAGACCAATGGCCAATGTCGAAACCTTGTGTCATCGTCACACCAGCAGCGGCTGCACGGAGCCGTCCGAGAAGTAACTGTCCATCGGTGTATCGGCGGCAGGCTCATCGCCATCCCAGCCGTTCGGCCATGTCTCTGCGGCGATAAGC
The DNA here is from genome assembly GCF_040322115.1 of Mesorhizobium sp. M0195. Classification (NCBI taxonomy): domain Bacteria; kingdom Pseudomonadati; phylum Pseudomonadota; class Alphaproteobacteria; order Hyphomicrobiales; family Phyllobacteriaceae; genus Mesorhizobium; species Mesorhizobium sp. M0195. The sequence continues at coordinate 48,264 of NZ_JAMYSV010000012.1, forward strand.
TCGCGGATGCGCGCCTCCTCCTCATGGTTGAGGATGTCCAGCAGTGGCCGGCCCAGCTCGGCAGCGCGCGCATTGCACTCGGCTTGAATCGCCAACACGCGGTCGAGCCCCATCAGCCGGGCTGCGAACGTCAGCGGGCCCATCCTTTGCGGATTGGCCGCCACCGATCCGTCCTTCAGCCGTTCAAGGCCAGCCTTGCGAATGCGATGCCGGGGCTCGCGCAACTCGCGATAGAGCGGCTTCAGGCCCTTGAGCGGCGCAAGATGTGCCCATGCCGGCGACGCGACGATCGTGTCGAGCGCCATATCCTTGCTGGCCAGCGGGCAGCCGGCGCAGCCGGTGCGGGCATTGATCTCGGTCGCCTCGTCGCCGCCATAGGCGTCGGCGATCGCCGCCGTCGCCCAGCCGCCATATTCGGCCATGGGCGCATAGATGCGCAGCCAGTCCCAAACATTACAGACGCGCCAATGCAGCAAGGGCGCGAGGGTCGCGATGCGGCCACGGATGCCCTTGGCGTTGGGCAGAACCTCCTGATACCAGCCTTGCCCGCATTCAGCGCCGTCCTTGCCGCACGACATGGCGATACGGTCATCGCGGATGGCGCTTTCGCCCTGGCGCACGCCGGTGATCATCAGGATCTTGCCGTCGAGTTCGCCGAGCCTCTGTTCCAGCGCTTCGGCCATCGGATCGATCTTGATCTGCCGCGTGCACCAGCGCAGCGTGTTGTTGTTTGGCGGCGGTACGCCACGGCCGAGAATGTAGACGAGGAATCGCTTGTCGAGCGGCGCACGAACCACTTCGCAACGGATGCCGCGCTCGGCGAGCTGCGTCATGATGCGCTCGGCCGCGATCGCCAGCGGCGGCAATTCCTGCCGCGTGTCGGCATAGAACACAGTGAGGCTTTTCGGCGCCACCAGCCGGCCGACATCGATCAGATGGACGATTAGCGACAGCGTTGCCGAACTGTCCTTGCCGCCGGACCAGGCGATGCCCCAGTGATCGTGCGCCGGCCCATAGGCCTGCATCGACTGCAGCGTCAGGTCGACTGCCTCGTCGTAGACAAGGCGTTTTGTCCCTTCGAAGAGCGTCGGCTGAAAGGATTTCACTCCGCTACCTCCCGCACGAGGTGCAGGTCGGGGCCGCGCTCGCGTTCGCGCACGGCGTTGAGCATGCGGCAAACGTCAGCTTCGGCAAGCCCCCCAAGCACTTGCGCGATCTGCAACGTGTCGAACCATCCGGATCGCCAAAGGGTGACGGCAGCGGCCGCTTGAAGAACGGTCATTTCGCCACGCTCCGCGCTTGGTGCTCGAGCTTGGCAACGGCCATGATCGTTGGCTTCAGTTCGGCGGGCGCTTTGTCGTAGCGACGCCCCGATTTTCCATTAAGCCGTGGCAACAGCCCGATCGGCACCAACTCCCAATTCGATGGGTCGGTGTTCGTCTTGTCGCCAAGACATTTGAGAACATGGCCTTCCGGCACAGGCCCGTTTGCTCTTTCCCAAAGCCAGCGATGCTTGTGGAGGCGCCACGTCGAGGCGCCTGTCCACGGATTAGTCTGATCAGTGACGATCCAGATATAACCATCGTCGCCGATCGTCTCGTGCCCTGGTCCACGATAGTTGGCCGGCACCTGCCCCTTCTTGAACTGTGTCTCGGCCGAGTTCGCGTTGAAGGGCATCTTCTTGCCCTTGTTGTGCGAAACGTGCCCTTTTTCGAAGTGTCCGCTACGACCGGTCTTCCAACCCATGCGCTTGCGCAGGCTGTGCAGTTTGGCTGGCGTCACATCATCCCGTCCAAACGTCGCGCGGAAGGCGCTGCACCAGGCGTTGATTTCCATCGCGCAGTTGTCACGAAGCCAAGCGACCTCAGCGCTGGAATAGCGCAGGTGTCGGCCCACGAATCGGCCCGGCTGCCGCCCGACTTTCCAACCCTTACGCTTGCGCAGACCATGCAAATGTGCGGCAGTCACATCTTCCCGCTCAAACTTGGCGCAGAATGCCCGATGGTAGTCGCTGATGACCATTGAGCGATTGCTCTCCAGCCACTTCATCTCGGGCACGGAATAACTGATGCGAGCCCCTCTCATGAGGTCTTGCCCTCAATCTGCGGAAGGTACGGTTCCGGGTTTGAGCCATACTCAGCGACAAGCTCCGCTGCTCGGATCTGCAATGCAGCATTGCGAATGATCTGGTCGGCGACCGCGACAATGGCTTCGCCACGCGTGGCTTCCTGCTCGATCTGCTCCTTAGTCAGCTCTTGGTCGGAGAGGCGCTCAAGCTGCGCGAACAGATGATTGTTGAGGTCGGACAGTCTGTTCTTCATGACACACCTTCCGTCACGATGCTGGCGTCGCCGCCGCGGGTGAATGGCTTGGACTTTTGCAGGATCAGGTTGATGCCGTCGGTCGATAGCCCGACGCATTTCTTCACCTGGTTCATGCTCAGGCCCATCTCGAACAACAGGCGGATGCCTTCCGCCTGCATGGCCAGCGGCAGCTTGAACAGCCGGGCCGGGTCGATGCTGCCCGGCTTGCCGAAACCAGGTGCGGCAGATCTCTTCAAAGCGGCCATTCTTCGGGCTCCCAGCAAGGTTTGTGGTAGGATTGGATCGAGACCACGCCGGCGACGCCGAACATGAAATCGGCGCGGCTGCGGATCAGTCGGCCGCCCTTGCCGTCGTCGACAGTGTCGAGGCGCGAGCCGTTGACGACGCCGTGCTGGCGCATCTCCCGCTCGATGTCGGCCGTGGTGGCGTGCAGGCATTCGAAGACGACGACGAACGCCCTGGCCTTCGGCCCAAAACCGTTGACCAGCTGCACCCAGTAGACGTAGCGCTTGGGATCATCCGACATCGGCCTGCCCCTCTGTTTCAGTGCTCTTCCCGTGAAACATTTCCTGTGTTTCACGCTCCGGTTCGGGCGGTTGCGGCGGGTCGTAGAAGGCGCGGAAGGACAGTTTCAGCCAGTCGCAGACAGCGATCGCCTTCGGCGCCGACACGCTCTGCCCGTTGCAGATGCGCGACAGGTCGGAGGCGCAGACGCCGATCTCGGCCGCGCATGCTCGCCAGCCGCGCCCGTCATCTTCCAGCCGGGCGCGCAGCAGTCGGCCCAGCCCGCGATAGTCGTAGGTGGCGAGCCTAGCCATGCCTGAATTCCTTCTTCAGGAAGAGCGCCGGTTCCTCGCCAATCCAGTCGCAAAGCGCGAAGAACTCATAGCTGCCGGGGTTGCGCCCGCGCGCCGCGCGCAGCACGGCGTCAAGCTCGACCTCGGCCTCTTTGGCAACTTTGCGCGCCGACTTGCGGCGGTGGACGCGGCGCGCCTCGAGGAACATGGCGAACACGTCGAAATCGACATGGTTGGGATCGAAGGCGTCCGTGCAGTCCGGGGCGAGGTTCATTCCGCCGCCTCGTCCATTTCCGCTCCGGCCTGCTCGGCCGCCAGCAGATCGAACAGGCCCGGGCCCTGCCCGCCGCCGGCTGCGATCTCAGCATAGGTGACGCCGTCGGCGAAATAATCCGGGTTGAGTTCGACCGCGACCGCCTTGCGGCCCATGCGCAGCGCGCAATAGGGCACGGTCATGATGCCGCCGAACGGGTCGAACACTGTCTCGCCAGGCATCGAATGCTGCTCGATCGCCCGCTCGACGATGTCGAACTGCAGCGGGCAGAGATGCATTTCGCGGCCCTTGCGCTGCTGCAGCATGTTGAGCGTGCGCATGCGCGCCACGTCGGTCCAGATCTCGGGATGGTCGCTATGCGGCGGCGCGATCATGAAGGTCGGCGGCAGCCTGCCTTCGGCGTCGAGCACCTCGGCGAATTCGACGTGCAGTGCGTGATCGTAGACGTTCTCTTCCGCCCATTTCTTCCAGCCGCGATAGATCAGCTTGGCGTCGAGCTTGACCAGGCGGCGCAGCTCGTCGGGCAGCAGCGGCCGGTCGCCGCTCGACCGGCGCACGCCATGCGCGTCGATCTGCCAGCGGCCGCGCGAATAGCCGGTGCCGGGCACGCTGCGCAGCGCGCGTTCGAACGTCTGGGTGCGCACGCCCCCTCCCAGCGGCAGCGCCTTGTCCGGCTGCTCGGTGTGATCGGTGAAGGACAGCGGCTTCTGCTTGGCAACTGGATGGTCGGCGTAGCCGTTCGACCGGTCGGTCGGCGGCTTGCGGAAGGTCAGCGTGTATTCCGGCATGCCATTGCCCTGCCGGGTGCCATCCTTGCATTGCTCGCTCCAGCCGAGGCGATAGGTGCCGTTGTTCTCGCGCACGACGTCGGTGCCGATGGTGACGCGCGACATGAAGGCGAAGCCGTGCCGGCGGAAATGCGCGCAGCAATCGTCGGAGAACGGGTTGACCGTCTGGAAGCCGAAGCCGTTGACGCCGCCCGGCACGATGCGGTCCTTGACGTGGATGACGGCGAGCCGGCCGGGCTTCAGCACGCGCAGCAGCTGCGGCGTCAAAAAGTCCATCTGCGCCCAGAAATGAGCGTCGTCGTCGGTGTGGCCGAAATCGTTGAAGGACGGGGTGTATTCGTACTGCGTCGAGAACGGGATCGAGGTGACGATCAGGTCGATGCTGTTTTCAGCCATCGACCTGGTTTCCTCGACCGTGTCATTGTGCACGACCAGGTAGCTTTCGCCGCGCACTTCGCGCCTGATAACACCCATCGAGCGTTTCAGCGCGCCCTCGATCGCCTGCTCGGCCAGGCCGAAACGGCGGATGATCTCCGCCATCTTTTCCGACTGCGCCTCGAACTGGCGCCAGCGCCGTTCCAGCGTGCGGCGCATCTCGCGCTCGGCCTCGGTGTAGATCAGGTCGAGGCGCACGGTATGCGTCTGTCCGAATCTCTGGATGCGGAACACCGACTGGATGAAGTCGTGAAACTTGAAGCCGATGCCGGTGTAGATCGCCAACCAGCAATAGTACTGGAAATTGCAGCCGGAGCCGTTGATGACCGGCTTGGTCGCAAGCTCTTCGAATTCGCCCCTGGCGAAGCCGACGACGCGCTTTTCCTTGGTGTCGTCGTCGAGCGTTCCCCACACCGATTTGACGGTCGGAATCGCCTTCTCCAGCGCGTGCCGCTCGGCCTCCAGATCGTGCCAGAGGATGCGATGCGCGCCCGGATCCTCGGCGCGGATTTCCATGACCTTGGCGATGCGAGCGTCAAGGCTGCGCTTCTTCTCGCGCGCGGCCTCGGTCACGCCATGCGCCGAATTGGCGAACAGCCTGCCCTGCCCGTCGCGCTCTTCGCCGGCAGCGCTATGGTCGGACGGAATCTCGTGCCAACGGATATCGAGCGGCGGCAGGTCGTAGCCTTGGTCGGAATAGCCGAGATCTGACGGCTTCTGGACGAACAGCGCCCAGCTCGCGACCCACAGCCAGAACTCTTCCTCCTTGTGCGGATGCAGCGTGAGCGCGTCGGCCTTCTCGCTGTCTCGCTTGAAGAAGCGGGTCTTTGCCTCGCCGACATCCATGACGCCGAGAAAGGCGGCATAGGCGAGCAGCTCGATATATTCGTTCGGGTCGGGCACGGCGGTGGCGACGAAGCGATAGCGCACGCCGGCATGCTTGCGACCGTTCTTGCGATCGTCGCCGGCAAAAGTCGCCATGAACTCGCGAAAGGTCTTGGTGCCGCCGAAGCCGCGCAGCACGGCAGCCTCGTCGAGCGATGCCGCCGTGAACAGGCAGGGGTCGAGCTTGCCGTCGCGGATCGTCTCGTAATTGGTAAGGTGGATCAGCACGCTCTCGGCGCCGATCTCGTTCGGCGCTTCCATCTGCCCGGGCCGGTTGATGAACTTCAGCCTTATGTTCGGATGGCGCTTCTCGACCTCGAGGAAGAATTCATGACGCACGCCAAGCGGCCCGACGATCAGCCCGTGACCGCCGGCATGCACCAGGCATTGCCGGATCACCTCGAGCTGTGTCGATGTCTTGTGCAGGCCGAAGCGCAGGAACAGCGCGCGCCGGCCGCCGCGGCAAGCCCATGGCACGATCGCCTGCGTCATCGGCTTCAGCAGCGGATTGACGGTTGCCGGGTCCACGTCGAAGCCGAGCGCCGGCGCCAGGCGCACCTTGGCCTTGAGGAATTCGGCATAGTCGGGATGCGCGGTCATGCGGCAGCACCGTCGACCGATGTCGTGGGCGCAAACAGCCACTCGACGGCCTTACCCTGGGATACTGCATATGCAATCTCCCGCCTTGTCGAAGAGCCGATGTATCCGCCTACGTTAATCACGAAAATCGCATCAGCGAGATCGATCTTCCGGAAATGAAGCTGATCCAAGTTCCTCTTCTCGGGCGAGGCTTCGTTACCGTCTGATGTCAGGAATCGAGAGCCGCGCGGTTCATCAGCGTGGCCAAACAGGCCTAACGAAATAACGATGTGGCCGCACATGCTGAGGTGAGCATTTGCCAAGTGGAAAGCTTCAGGGAAGCGGCTACTCCCACAAAGCGTGTAAACTCGTGGCCGATCAGAGAGTGTCATTGCGCGCCCCCCCATCGCGTGGCTCACAGGGCGCATGCTTGCCGCCGCCGAAGATGTAGTCGCGCCAAGGCGTCCAGCACCATTTGCCGTCATGGTAGCGGAGGAAGCCCCACTTTCTGGACTGCCGGCCGACCCAAACGATGGTGACGATCTTGCGTCCATCGAAACATGGCAAAGGTGGATGACCGCGCAATCGACCTGGCCAGTCGTGCCACCAATTTCCAGAAAATCGGCCAAGCACCCTATGTAGATAATTCGCCCGGCGATGGTGGATACGAAAAGCGCGCACTAGTCTGCGCTTTGTCACCCAGCCCATTTTCAGGGCGACCATCGGCAACGCATCATGGCTGCGATCACTGTCGAGAATGCGTAGTGTGAAGTCCTCGACATAGCTCGTTAGCGGGAAGGTCCAGAAATCCCACGGATGATCGTGCGGATCGGGGTCGGCGTCGCCGCGATGGAAGATGTGCAACCGTAGGCGGCCAATCCAGACGCGCGTCATGTACGGCGTCTCGTACTCGCCATCGGTGCCGTAGATAGTTTGGATGCCAAGCGCCTTCATGCCGCAACCTGCCGTTTCGCGATCAGGTGACGCCGGCAGTACCGCGTATGCAGCGGTTCCGCCGCCCGCTCGGCGCCGCAGACCGGCATATCCGGCCCGTCAGGATCGTAGGGCGCGCCGGCATAGTGAAGGCACCGGTCGGTCATCACCGCTTGCAGGAAGGTGATTGGCAGCGTCGCCGGCAGGTTCGGAACGGCCTCGATCGGCTTGGAAAAGTGCACGCAATCCGGAGAAGTGAACAGAAGCTCGACTGGCGAGGCCGGCGTGATCGGCCGCGTGACCGCCATGACCGGGCGCACGGGACGATACTTCCGCTTTGGCGGCGTCTCGGTCTTGGGCGTGGCCCGGCCGATCGCCTGGTTCTTCGGCTGGCCAAGCAACGCGCCATGGCTGCCCTTGCCGCGCTTCAGCTTGCCGATGACGGCATTGCGGCTGCGATCACCCGGCAGGCGAGCGGCAATCTGTGCGGCGGACAGGCCTTCGCCAGCCAGCTCGCGCAGCGCCTGCAGGTCGTCGGCGGACCAGTCGCTCATACCGGATACCCATTCAGGGGCAACACCAGCCATTCGACCCAGAACTGGCCAACATCGGTCGGGCCGACGATGCCGCTGTCATCAAGCGACGGATCGTGGATGATGCGATCGTCGCGGGCGATCACCACGTGATTGGTGCCGTTGCGGCTTTGGCCGGAGAAGAGGTAGGGCAGCCCGTCGCTCAGCGTCGCGGCGACCGCAAGTGCGCCGTCGACATCGCCGCCATTCAGCGCGATGCGGATGGTGTGGACCCCTCTATCCTGCAGGAAGGCGTCCATCGAGCCGCACTGCTCTTCATTGCTCAGCACTTCGTGCCGATGCGGCACCTGGTCATGATCGAGGTCGAGCAGGCAGGCGACGACCGTGCGGTAGCAGTCGCCATAGACACCATTGGCCGGATCGTGCCGGAACAGCTGCTTGACGAACCTCATGCCGCACCGCTGACCAGGCTGAGGCCGCCGGCGCCGCGGGCTGCGGCCGCCGCCTTGCGCAGTTCGGCAAGTGCGACTTCCAGTTTCGCCGCACCCCGGTCGATGCCGGCAAGCTCGGCTGGCGTCAGCCTGCCGTCGGCGAAAGCCATGGCGGCCGACGCGATCAGTTCACCGAACTGCACGACGACATCAGCATGCGCCGCCATCATCGTGGCGTTGGCGGCACCTGGCGCGTCGGCATCGGCAAGGCGCCGGCCGTTCAGTTCGGCCATGACACTGGTGACCAGCGGCGTGCCGCACTCGGCTTCGAGCAAAAGCACCGCCGACAGCGGCATCAGCTCGGGATCGCCGGCATTGTTGAAGCGGCCCATCTGGCTCTTCGACAGCGAGGCGATGGAAGCGGCGCGCTCGATCGTGCCGCAGCGTTCGATCAGGTCGCGCTGGGCTGCCTTGAGGCGGTAAAACCACTGACTGGAAATTTCGGCCATGTCGGCTCCGGGCACAGTTTTCCCGGCGCGGGAAATGCGGTCTGCATTTCCCATGGCGGGACGAGGTGGAAAGCGGTTCAACTCGCGGGCATGAAAACCCGCATTCACAGCCTCACGGCGGTTCCCTCGGCAAACGCAGCGTCCGCCGCGCCTCGTCACGCAACAGGCGCGCCAGAAGGTCGGCAGGATGCTCGCGGGCAAAGGCGGCTAGCAGCTTCAACAGCCGCAGCGTCTTTGGCGGCAACCGGCGCACCGGCTCAGCCGGCGGCGGCAACAAGGTCAACGAAGGCGAGCAGCGGAGCGCGGTCATTCGGCCGCCTCGCTAGAAAGAGGGTGGCCGGTCCCGGCTTGGGGGAATTTTTCGGGACCGGCCGCGACGCCGCCGGGGCGAGCAGCATCGGAAAGCGACGCCTGGAGTTGGCGCAACAGGATCAGCGCCGGCCCCTTGGTCGGCGGCCTCGTCTCCCAGGTGGAGACCGTCGAGCGGTCGACGCCGCAATGGTCGGCGAGCTGCTGCTGCGTCCAGCCGAGCTCGCCTCGCAGGGCGACCACGTCGACAACCGTCTCTAGTTCGAACGAATGATCCATCATGACCGATAGTGTGAGAAAGTCACATCAATCTGTCAAGTAGAAACTCACACCAGAAATGTGAAAAAGTCACGCCATGACGGATGTAACCCGAGTAGACCAGCAGGCGGCGCGCCTACGCCAAGCGCGCGAGATGCGCGGCTTCGACAATGCGAAGGCCGCAGCGAACCGCTTCGGCTTTAACTACAACACCTACATCCAGCACGAAAGCGGCCGGACCGGCATCACCCGCGCGGTCAAGGACTATGCCCGCGCTTTCCGGGTCAGGGAAGCCTGGCTCATCACCGGCGAAGGCTCTCCGCAGGATATAGATGGCAGCGACGAGCTGCGCGAGATTTTCATGCGCTTGGCGGCGGCGCCACGGGAGGTCCAGGCCGCCGTGCTGACCTATGCCAGATTCGCGCTTGGCGAGCCGAGCAGCACCGAAAAATCCCGCGAAACCGCGACCACGCCAACATCGTGATCTATAAGCACGCGCCAGTGCCCGCCATGGATTTCCCTCATCGCCTCTGCGATTGATCGCGTGTCCCTGGCAATGCGCTCGGAGATCATCGCTGCTCTTGATTGAGGCGATGTCGCGATCGCTCGCAATTTGTCCATTGCCTGATCGCCCGCAGCTTCGCGCGATTCGTACTGGATCACTTGTCTCTTCTCCCAAACCGAACGGCAGTGAAGTTACGAACAATTTCCTCTAGGCTGTCAAATCAGTTTTTTCACGCCGTCCAGTGTCCCATTTCGGTACGCATACAACCGTTGCTGAATGATCACCAGATTGTTTCAACCTGTAACGATGCCCTGTGAATAGCGGGGAAAGTAGTACCAGTTTTCTACAAAATGTGGAACCATTTCGAACACTTGACCTTTCGGCGATAAGTCGGGGTCATGTCGCGACCGTCACGCCCCAGCTTCCATGTCCGCCTGCCGCCCGAACTCAAAGCACGGCTCGAGGCGGTTCGCGGCGGCAAGAGCCTCAACCGGGAGGTGGTCGACAGGCTGGAGCGGTCGTTCGGAGAGGATCTGGCTTCGCAGTTCGGAGAGGTCATCGCCGCCTACCTTGCGCCGCTCGACGATGAGGAGCGCGCCAAGGTCGTCGATCTGGCGAGCGAACTGGCGGCAGTGCTAATGGCCAAGCCGCGCAAACGGGCCCCATAAAACCCGCATGATTCTCACTCCCGCATTTTGAAGTGTGAGTTTATCACATTTTCGCTTGACACTGCGATGTGAGTAATTCACACTTTGCACCATCGTCAAACCGATGGAGCGTTTCGTGCGATCAGTTCTTCAGCAGCAGAAGCCCCGGCACATTGGAGCCATCCGGCCCGTAGAGGGTCAATACGGCAGCACAGGCCGCCGCCTCGCTTCTGTCACTCCAGGCCGCGACGGTCTCGCTGATCTTGCTCCTGACAACGGCCGCTATGACGGGATCGCCGAGCTTGACTTGGTGGGCCGCCAGCATCAAGGCCGCCGCCCCTTCAGCTATCTTGACTTTCGAACAGATTTTCGTGCCCGCAATGGCCTGGCCGATATGGGACATGACGGCCATCTGCGTGTCGGAATAGGCGAAACCCCGCCCGGTCCAAGCCGCGCAGAGCGCCGCCGCCAGTATCAATCGTCGCATCCTGTCCCCCCGCGCAATCTCGGCGTCATCGAAGGTGAGCGCCTGCAGCGCGCACGAGGCTATCACGAGGACTATTCGCTGGCCAAGGCGCTGGCCTCGCTTATCGCGGTCACAGCGATCCTGTTCTGCGCCGCCGTCATTTTCGGAGCGCTGTGATGGGCGCGATGTCAGCATTCGCGGCGGCAATGCAGCGGGCGGGCGGACCTTCGGCCAACGAAGCCGAGTTCTCGGTGGCGATCGCGAAGTTCCAGAACAATGGCGGCAGCTACGAACGCGCGCTGGCGCTGCTCGCTGGCGCCTACGAGACGAGCGGCTCGGGCCATCTGGAAGATGCCGACAAGGGTCATGCGATCTCTGCCCGTGCCGCGCACTCCTATGATGATGAAGCCGGCCAGTTGAATTTTGCCGACAAGGCCATTGAGGCGATGCCGGCTTCATCGTCGCCAGAAAGCAGCGGACCGGGTCTTGTAGGCGGTGCCGAAAAGGCCGTGCAGAAGCTGCCCGGTTCCGCTGCCCCCCAAGGAAACGGGGCCGACCACGTTTCGTGTGCCGACAAGGCTAATATCCAGCTGCCGCGCCCCGTTTCCCCTTCCTATCTCGCCAGTGCCAAGGCGGGGTCGCGCCTCGTCGCGATGACCATCCTGGACAGCTTCAAGGTCCGCGACGGCCGCCCGATCGGCGACGTGCCATGGTCGTCGCTCGACCGGCTGATTGCCGCCGACAGGCACTCGGCAGCCTTCCTGACGCTGATCCGGGACCGGGGCGTCCCTGCCGACAGGAACGCGCCGATCAGACAGTTGGTGAGCGTCGCCGAAGCGCAGCGCCTGCTCCAACAGGCAGCGGAGATGATCGATGCCCACTGACGTTCAGGCGCTCTGCGACGGCATCCGCTATTACTACCGCCAGCGCGCTTTCGCGATGGAGCAGCGCAAGCGCGCCAACCTCGCGCTCGGCTCATTCCTACGCATGGCGCTGGGCTGGTCGCTGGCACAGGCGGCAGCTGATCGCGACGCCATCAAGGCCAAGGCCGCCAACCTCTTGAAGATCGGCGAAGCCGTCAGCCTGCAGGCCGGCAAGCCAAACCTTGAGGTAATCCCCGGCTCAGACGGCGCGGAATACGCAGAATGGCGGGACCTGATCGCTGCATCGATCAAGGCGCGCGCGCCTTTCGACCAGGTCGAAGCCGCCACCAAGAAGGAGATGGCGCGGCTCGCCTCGCAACTGCCGGCCTGGGCGGCATTCGGCGAAGGCGTCAAGGGCTTCGGCGCGGCATCGTTGGCGGCCATCGTTGGCGAGGCCGGGAACCTGTCCGCCTACCCGAAGAAAGGCCACCTGTGGAAGCGCATGGGCGTCGGCCTCGTCGATGGCGTGCGGCAGGGTGACCTGCCGAGAACGGCGTCGAAGGCCGCCTGGATCGCGCATGGCTACAATCGTCAGCGCCGCTCCGCCATGTGGAACATCGGCGATGCGATGATCAAAACCGGTGAGGCCTATCGGGAGGTCTACCTCGCCCGCAAGGCATTCGAACAGGCGAAAGCCACGGAAGCCGGGTTGATCGTCGCGCCGTCGGCCAAGATACCGGCCAAGCGCGCCGCCGAATTCATCAGCGACGGTCACATCCACCGCCGCGCGCAACGCTACATGGAAAAACGCCTGCTGCGCGATCTGCTGCAAGCGTGGAAGCGCTGCGAGGCCGATGCCGAGATGCCGCCTGAGGCCATGAGAGGGGAGCCTCGCAGCGCACCAAAGCTTCTTTCCGAAAAAATAGCCAAAGCCCACAGGGAGGCGATCCATGCTTGACCATCACCGTCCATCGCCGCAAACGCGGCCTGTGCTGCCCGAGGCTGGTGGCGACATACACCCGCGCTGCCGCGAAATGGCGGAGGCGATGCGCGATCTGCACGCAGCCGGCGGCGGCGTTCGTTTCGCCGACCTGATCCAGGCAGACTTCACCTCCGCCGAGATCGTCGAGTTCAAAGACCATGCGGCCAGGCTCGCCAGAGAGTTGAGCATGCGCCAAGTGTCGGCCAGGCCCGATCTGATGGCTGACATCATCGACAAGGCGCGGCAAGCCATGTCTAACCGGCTGCCGTTGCCGCGTGACACCAGGGAAACGCAGGCGCTGATCGTATCGTGGGGCCGCTACTGCGCCGCCCGCGACGCGCTGGTGCGCGACCCGTGGTCGGGCCAGCGCGAGCGCTGCTTGGCGCTGCTGACGCGCTACCTCAACCAGCTGCCGATCTGGCAGGCCAACCGCGAGACCGTCATCCGCGCGGTCGATCAGACGCTGGCCAAGGTGGCGCAATGAACCAGGAGGTGCGCCACATCACCACTGCCAAGCGCGCCGGGGACGCCGTGCGCGGCGTCTCCTCGATCGTTCCGGCGTTCCGGCCAGACGGTTCGGCTTTCGACCTGGTCAATCCCAAGGCCTCCGACATCGACTTCGCTGACATGGCCAATGCCCTGTCCAAAATCGCGCGCTTCAATGGCATCTATCGCTGCGCAGCCTATTCGGTGGCGCAGCATTCGGTCATGGGCGCCGACGCCATCTTCCGGGAGACCGGCGACAGCGTGCTGGCCGGCTACTTCGTGCTGCATGACGGCCACGAATACCCCTTCGGTGACGTGACCCGGCCGGCGGTCGACCTGATCCAGCATTGGGTGGCCAAGCTCGCCGCAGCGGCCAAGCTCGACCGGCCGGAGTTCATCGACAAGCTCGTGCATCGCGCCATCGGCGAGGTGAAGCGATGCATTGATCTCGCGATATACGAGGCGGCGCAGCTGCCCGACATCACCCGCATGCCGCTTTATGTCCGCCAGGTGAAGGATATGGACGACCGGATGCTGGTCGCCGAAGCGCTTGCCCTGTTCGGGCCGAACGCCGACCCACGCTGCATCCCGAAAGGGCTCAAGCCGCCGAGGCTGACCGGGACGATCGAGCCATGGGGCGCGATGAAGGCCGAAATCGCCTTCCTCGAGCGGCTGGAGCGCTATCTCGGCATCGTCGTGAGGGCAGCGTGAGCGAGCCAACCATCCGCCAGTGGCATGACACGGTCGAGCGGCTGCGTGGCGGCGAGCCGCTGCGCCTGTTGATCGGCGAAAAACTCTACAACTCGAGCGAGATCATGCTCGCCGCGCCGTTCGCCGCCAGCCTGCGCAAGGATCTGATCGCCGACATCGAGGCGCAGATCGCCGGCCTGACAGAAGCTCAATCCGCCGAAGGCGACAAGCCCGACCGGGCGTCGGGCCTAATGGCCCGGCCGTCCGCAGCGAGCGGCGAAGCCGCGACAAGCGAAGGACAAAACTAATGGCCGGCAGCGTCAACAAGGTCATCCTCATCGGCCACCTCGGCGCCGACCCCGAAATCCGCCGCCTGAACAGCGGCGACAGCGTCGTCAATTTCCGCATGGCCACGTCGGAAAGCTGGCGCGACAAGACTTCAGGCGAGCGCAAGGAAAAGACCGAGTGGCACACCATCGTCGTCTTCAATGAGAACCTCTGCAAGCTCGCCGAGCAATACCTGAAGAAGGGCATGAAGGTCTATGTTGAGGGCCAGCTGGCGACCCGCAAATGGGAAGACCAGGCCGGCGCGGCGCGCTATTCGACCGAGATCGTGCTGCAGAAATTCCGCGGCGAAATCCAGATGCTCGACAAATCAGACCATCCCGCCCGCAGCCCCGACGATTACGGCACGCAGCGCGGCGGCTCAAGCCGCCAGGAGCGCGGGCCGGACCAGCAGCAATCGCCCGGCATGCGCGAAGCGCTCGACGACGAAATCCCGTTCTAACCAAAGGAGCATGACCATGGCGCAAGCCAGGAAGAAGCCTGTCGTCGCGAAGGCGCGAAACACACTGCAGAACCGTCTGGCCGCCAAGGCGGCAGCAAAGCCGGTCAAGCATGCCGTCGAGGCGAGGGACCAGACCGAAACGCCGGAGGTGACCATCAGGCGCCTAGCTGGAGAGGTGAAGAAGTTTTCAGACTGGTGGCATGAGGACAGACGAAAAGTAGAGCGTCTGGAGGATCAGTTGAAAGCTCTTCAGGGCACCCTTCGCTCGATTTCAAATCTGGCACGCGTCGACATCGGAGGCTTTGTCGAGCGCTGCGATCGCGGCCCATACGACGGACCATATCCCCTTCTAGCCCGCGACTGCGGGCCGGCGATCGTTCGCCGCCCCGTCCGGAGGCCAGCGCCCGGGCGCTTCCGGATCGGACAAGCTCAAGACGGGCGCGGAACGGCCGCGAGGACATGAAGAAAATCAGAGACGCACAGACCATCATCGGCATGCTGGAAGGCGGCGAAGTCGCCGCCGCCATGTCGACCGAGATCACCGAGACGCTGGCCAAGCTTAAGGAGCTCTCCGGCGATCGGCCGAAGACCAAGATCAAGGGCAACGTCACCCTCAAGCTCAATCTCGAGGTCGAGGCCGGCACGGCGACGATCTCGTGCGAGATTGATTCGAAGCGGCCGAAGCCGGCGCGCGGCTCGTCCTTCTACTGGGTGCTGGATGACGGCTCGCTGTCGACCGAACACCCGCAACAGACCGACATGTTCGGCGGCCCGCGCGCGGCATCCGAACGCCAGCAGTCTTGACCCCCAAACCCTCAAACCTGAAGGAAACTTCCCAATGGCCGACAAGACCTCCAACGTTGCAGGCGAAGCGCTGCTTTCGCCCTCGCCCTTCACCGTCGACCTCAACGTCGCGGCATGGCTCGGCGCCAAGGCGGAAGGTGTCGAAATCGCGACGCTGACCAACACCGCCAAGGCTCCCGGCCTGCCCGGTGCTGTCCCGGTCCTGCTCAAGCGCGGCACGGCACCCGGCGTCGAAGGTCTTGAACGCCTGCTCGAACCTTACCGCCAGTTCCCCGCCCGCAAGACCGGCCAGGCGACGGCCCAGACCTTCGAGGCCTTCTGCAACCTGACGCTGCGCCATCTGACCGATCACAGCGCCATCTTCGCCAATATGGACTGGAAGAAGCCGACGCTGACAGCCGTCATCGACTATCACGAGCTTGCCGAAGGCCATGCCAATTTCGGCAAGCACCGCGTGCACTATGCCTTCCCGCTGTCGGAAGAATGGCAGAAATGGGTTGCCGGCGACGGCGTGAAGATGGACCAGGGCGACTTCGCCTGGTTCCTCGAGGATCGCGTCGCCGAATTGTCGTCGCCTACCGAGGAGGAGAAGCTCCAATACGAGCGCGACTTCGCCACCACGATCGCGACGCCGGCGCAGCTGGTCGAGCTGTCGCGCGGCCTGCAGGTCAACGTCGAGAGCAAGGTCAAGGCCTCGACCACGCTGCAGAGTGGCGAAGGCCAGATCGCTTGGGAAGAGACGCATAGCGGCGCCGACGGCAAGGCGCTGAAGGTGCCGGGCATCTTCATGCTGAACATCGCGCCGTTCTTCATGGGCGACAAGGTGCGCATTCCGGTGCGGCTGCGCTACCGGCCGGCGGGCGGCAAGGTCACCTGGTTCTATCAGATCTACAGGCCCGACCAGTTCATCACCGAGCACGTCCGCGACGTGCTCGCCGCAGCGCGCGACCAGACCGGCCTGCCGACCTATGAAGGCACGCCGGAGATGTCGGCGTGAAGACGCCCAACACCATCATCACGGCGCGGGAGGCTTTGCTTCCCGCGCTCGGGCTCGTCAACAAGGCGGTCGAGCGGCGCACCACGATCCCGGTGCTGGCCAACGTCCTGCTCACCGTCGACGCCGCGGCGGGCAAACTGACCATCACCGGCAGCGACCTGGATTGCGAGCTGCGCGCCACACTCGCCTGCCAGGCCGGCCGGGACGAGGCTTTCACGCTGCCGTCGGCGATCCTGCATGATGCCGTGCGCAAGATGCCGGAGGGCGCCGAGATCGCGCTTGTCGCCGAGAAGGATTTCGCCACGCTGAGCGCCGGCCGGTCGCGCTTCAAGATCCAGGTGCTGCCGTCGACAGATTTCCCGACGATGAGCGAGGGCACGTTCAGCCACAGTTTCGACCTCGACGCCGGCCTGTTCGAGCGGATGCTCGACAGCGTCTCCTTCGCCATATCGAGCGAGGAAACGCGCTACTACCTCAACGGCATCTACTGGCACGCCGGCGAGACGCTGAACGCAGTCGCCACCGATGGCCACCGCCTGGCCAAGTTCGCCGCGCCCCTGCCAGAGGGTGCTGCGGGCATGCCGGCCATCATCATCCCGCGCCGCGCGGTCGGGCTGATCCGCCAGTTGATCGGCGAGAAGGGCGCAGTCAAGGTCAGCATGTCGGACACCAAGATCCGCGTCGAGACCGGCCAAGGCACGCTGCTGTCGAAGCTGATCGACGGCAGCTTCCCCGACTATGTCAGGGTCATCCCGGCCGGCAATGCCAACCATTTCACCGTCGAACGCGAAGCACTGGCCAGCGCCGTCGACCGGGTCGGCACCGTGTCGAGCGGGCGCGGCAGCGCGGTGAAGTTCGCCTTCGAGGCCGGCGGCAACCTGACGCTGACTACCAACAATCCCGACGCCGGCAGCGCCAATGACGAGGTGACGATCGACCACGGCGAAGGTGACAGCGTCGAGATCGGCTTCAACGGCCGCTACTGCCTCGACCTGCTCAACGCCGCTGAAAGCAAGCGCCTGGTGTTCAGCCTGGGTGAAGCAGGCTCGCCGACGCTGATCCAGCCCGAGACCGCCGACGAGACCGGCCTCAAGCCGCTCTTCGTCCTGATGCCAATGAGGGTTTGATGATGGACGCCACGCTCTCCAGAAAGAATCTCCATCTCAAACTCGCCTACACGAATTGGCGCGGCGAGACGTCAATCCGGACGATAACCCCGGACAAGGTCTACTATGGAACCACCGAATGGCATCCCGAACCGCAATGGCTGTTAACCGCTTATGACCACGACAAACTTGCTGTTCGCGATTTTGCGCTGAAGGGCTTTGGCCTCTCTCCGGATCGGGAACGCGAGCTCCTCGAAGCCAACAACCGCTACCAGCAGGAGGCGCGCGACGCCCGCGCGGAAGCCGCCGCCCACATAGCGACGCTCGAAGCTGAGCGCGATCGGTGCCATGCCCGTGTGGCGGTGAAGGCAGTCGGCTATCTGTCGAAGAAAGGCTTTGAGTTGATGGCAATGCCGAACCAGGGCGTTCGGGCCATTATCCAGAACACGCAAGACTACGATTTCAACGCGGCGCTCTACCTCGCCCCTGCCACTCTCAGCAATCTGGAAGCGCCAGCCGTGGTGGACGATGCGTCGATAGAGCGTGCATGCGAGGCGTTCACATCGACGTGGGCTGATGAAGAACCTTTCGTCAAAGCTCATTACCAAAAGAACATGAGAGCCGCACTTTCAGCCGCTCTCGTAGCCACCCCGCCTGCTCCTGCCAGTGATGGAGCTGAGGGGCTGGTGAAAGAGCGAGATGAGGCCATCAGCCAAGCGTTGCAGTGGAAGACCGAGGCTGAGCGCCTTCGGGCCGCCCATCGAGCCGATGTCAACCACCCCATGATGACGCTAGAAGATGTCATCACCTGGCTAAAATATCATCGGTTCACGCACAGCGATTGGGCGTCATGGTTCGAAGCACATCCTGACGATCCTCGCATCAAAAGCGGCATTGGGACGGCTGACTTTCATCGGAAGGTAGAGGCACGTTACAATGAAATGATCCGATGTCTCACCACCGCTCTCCAGCCCGCTCCAACATCGGTGGTGGATGGGGAGGCACGTGACGTTATTGAGGAGCTACAGTTCGCGCTACATTCGAATGATCTTGGCATCCAAGACCGCGCCGATCAAGCAGCACGCTTGTATCTCGCCGCCCTCTCCAAGGCCCAAGCCGTCCCAACATCAGATCTTGGCGACGGCCAAGAGGGCGGAGCCTTAGTAGCGTCAGATCAGAACGTCGATGAGAATGAAGCTCCGCCCGCCCCAACGTCGGCGGTGGAAACGTGGCTGGATGCTGACGGCGGCGCCGACATCGTCATGCGGCATACTAATATCGATGGAGTTGAAAATGGCTGACCATTCCTCGATCGAGTGGACGGACGCGACCTGGAACCCGATCACCGGCTGCTCGATCGTCTCGCCCGGCTGCACCAACTGCTACGCTATGAAGCTCGCCGGCACCCGGCTGAAGCACATCGACAGCCGCAAGGGCCTGACGCGCGACACCAAGGCCGGCCCTGTCTGGACCGGCGAAGTGCGGCTCAACCGGCAATGGCTTCATCAGCCGCTCGATTGGAAGAAGCCGCGCCGGATCTTCGTCTGCGCCCATGGCGACCTGTTCGCCGAAAACGTCCCGGACGAATGGATCCTCGACGTGTTCACCGTCATGGCCGCCGCCGACCATCACACCTACCAGGTGCTGACCAAGCGTGCCGACCGCATGCGCGAGTTCCTGTCGCGCCGTGACCTGCTCGAGGACATCTACGTCAACTGGTTCACTTTCACCGGCAAGCCGGCCGAGGTCTATTCCTGGCCGCTGCACAACGTCTGGTGCGGCGTCTCGGCCGAGGATCAGAAGCGCGCCGACGAGCGCGTGCCCGAACTGCTGGCGACTCCAGCCGCGATCCGCTTCGTCTCGGCCGAGCCGCTGCTTGGACCAATCAGGTTCGATCGGATTGGGGAGTTCACCGACACCTTCGAAGACTGCGGCGGTCATCCCGATCCGCACTGGCCGGCGAATGCCCAGGATGCGACTTGGTTGAATGCGCCTGCCGGAAAGATGCAGGCGGAAGCCCGTGATCCCTCCGGAAATCGCCTGGGCGACATCGACATCGGGCTTCGGCATGATGGCGGAAAGCTCGACTGGATCATCGTTGGCGGCGAGAGCGGCCCGGGCGCGCGGCCCATGCATCCCGCCTGGTCGCGCTCGATCCGCGACCAGTGTGCCGCTTCAGGGACGGCGTTCTTTTTCAAACAATGGGGCGAGTGGGCACCGCAAATCGGCGCTGTCGACGGGTGGACGCTCGACGACAATCCGGAAATCAGCCGGTTCGAACACCGTGAATGGGAAGACGGTCGCTGGAGTGAGCCCTTCTGGCCCATGTGGTGCGATTGGCAGGATGGCAACTACGACGAAGAACAATGCGTCTCGCGGATCGGCAAGAAACGTGCCGGCCGGCTGCTCGACGGCGTCGAACACAACGCCATGCCGGGGGTCAGCGCATGACCATCAAGCATCAAGGCATTTGCGGCGTCGTGACGGCACCTGACGGGCACGTGGTCGCCACCCACTCGGATTTTGAACGCCAGGGCTACGGCGGCTTCAGTCTTAAGGAGGCGCAGACCATCCGTGTCCGGGAAGGTCTCAAGCGAGCGTTCCTGCGCGTGTTTCTGTTCCAAGGTCTCACCAGTAAGACGAGCGGCTATTTCTGCGATCAGTTCTGGGAGAACGCCATGGAGCATGGCTACCGCATGGAAACCTTCTCAATCGGTTACGAGGTGGCGGCATGAAAGCGCTGACAATCTGGCAGCCATGGGCGACGCTGATCATCGCCGGCGTCAAACCCTACGAGTTTCGCGGCTGGCCGGCGCCGAAGGCGCTGCGCGGCACAAGGATCGCCATTCATGCCGGCGCGCGGCCGGTCAGGAAAGCCGAGTTGGCGGACCTGATAATCCGCCTGCGCTCGACCGAATCGTGGTCAACCGCGCTGAAGCCGGAGGCGCTGGCCATGCTCGAGCGCTGGCATTCCAACCCGTTCGCGCTGCCGTTGGCCTCGATCATCGGCACGGCAATGCTGGGCGAGCCGAAGCGCGCCCACGATATCGTCGCCGAATTCGGCGCGAAGCTGAATGACAGCGATCGCGACGAGCATACCAACTGGGCTTGGCCGCTGTCCGACATCGTGCCGCTGGAGCCGATCCAGCCGGCGAAGGGTTTGCAGGGCTTCTGGGATTGGAGGGCATAGGTGCACGCCCTGCCCTACATCTATCGCTGGGATCGCCACGGCCGCAAAGGCCAGCCCTGCGCCGCGACGGCACGCAGCAAGCCAGGCGCGGCCTCATTCGCGCTGCCGGGCTTCGGACTGCCCAAGCCGGCCCGCTTCAACTCGATCCGCGTCGAGTTCGCCGACGGCTACAAGATGGTCACCAGCGGCAACGCCATCCGAAAGGCAAGGCCATGAACCGGGACGAGCGATTCGTACCGCGCTTCATGACCGACCAGGAGCTGCGCGCCTGGTTCGGCCTGTCCGAGCGCGCGCTCGACCGGCTGCGCGCCACGCGCCATTTTCCACGCCGCGACGAGCTTGTGAACAAGACCGATCGCCGTTCCGTCGAAGTTTTCTTTGACCGGCGCGCCGGTTTGGACTCTCCTTCCCGTACCGGCGGCATTCCCGCCGCCGTGGACGGAGAGGAAAATTTTAATGACTGAACAGCGAAAGGACCGGCCGGGCTACAAATACCGGCCAAGGGCGAACGGCAGCCGCGCCCATTATTGGGTGCCGCAGCGGGCCTGCAAGACGGCGCCGAAGGCGCTCGACCCGCGGCCGATCACCGATGAAGCGATTGCCCAAGCCCTGCTTGAGCATCCGAACGTCACAACCGACGACCAGGCCATCTCGAAAATCTGCCGGACCTGGACCGATGAATTGCTCGCCGATCTGGAAGGCCACGGCAAGAGCCCGGAATATGACGGGTCTGTCGCCTCGGCGGTGCTTGTCTACAAGACGCATCCGCAATCGCCCTATCAGGCGTTGAAGCACCCGACCCGCATTCGTGACTATGATCCCTCGCTGAGGCTCATCATCGACACCGTCGGCAAGCGCCTGGTGCGCAACCTGGTCGGCTCGGATTTCCGCCGCTGGTTCGAGCAATGGGGATCGAAGGGCCGCACGCGCCGTGCCCATGGCGCCATCCGCAAGCTGCGATCGGTCCTGTCCTTCGGAACGACGGAACGCCTGGCTGGCTGCGCCCAGGCGCGCGAGATCCTGTCCTTGATGGAATTCGCCACACCGGACCCGCGCCGCGTCAAGATGGAATACAGGCACGCGCTCGCCATCTGCGCCACGGCGATCAGGCTGAAGCGGCCGTCGATCGCGCTGACGCAGGCGCTGCAATGGGACACCGCGCTGCGCCGCATCCACATCATCGGCGAATGGCTTCCACTCGAGGCCGGCGATGCCGGCGGCATTGTGCGCGGCACCACCAAGTGGCGCGGCCTGACGGTGGCCGACATCTCGGCCGACCATGTCCTGACCGTACCGATCACCGCCAAGAACAAGGCGGCGACCGAGCACGATCTGAGCAAATGTCCATTGGTGCAGATGGTGCTGAGGCGCATCAAGCTGCCCGCCTTCGGGCCGTTGATCGTCTCGGAAGCGACCGGCCTGCCCTACCGGGAAAACTATTATGCCACCGACTGGCGCGAGGTGGCGACCGCGGCGAAGGTGCCGGCAAGCGTCTGGTCGATGGACACCCGCGCTGGCGCGATTTCGGAAGCCGAGATCGCCACCGATCTCGAATCTGCCCGCAAGATGGCCGGCCACACCACCACCAAGACGACGCAAGGCTACGTCCGCAACGGCGACCTCGACAACAACCGCAAGGTGGCCGAGGCCCGAGCCAAACTAAGACAGTGACACGCCAGTGACACGCGTGACACGGCGCATCTTTTAGAAAGCGATTTCATCAATGAATTCAAGTGGATGGCTGGAGCGGGTAGCGGGAATCGAACCCGCATATTCAGCTTGGAAGGCTGCTGCTCTACCACTGAGCTATACCCGCGCCTTTCAGTCAAGCATCGGATCCGCTCCGACGCTCGCGCTGCGTTTCAGGGCTTCCGGGCCGGCAGTGGTGGAGAGGGTTGGATTTGAACCAACGTAGGCATAGCCAACGGATTTACAGTCCGTCCCCTTTAACCACTCGGGCACCTCTCCAGTCTGCCGCCGGAGCCATGCAACGAGGCATCGACGCGTCGCGGCCGCCAAAGCAGCCTTTCCGCGCAGCGCCTTATGGCGGGAGCGTCCAAAACTGTCAACCGCAACAGCCCGGCAAAAAGCGCTGAATTTCACACCTCGCCCAACAAGCAGCTTGTGCGGCTGTATCCATGACCGGACGACACGGCTATAGAACCGGCCATGAGCAACGACAACAAGCCCAAGACCCCTAAAGACACCCACTACGCCAAGCTGCGCCGTGCACATCGCGACGAGAAGAGCGGCGGCGCGCCGGCGTTCAGGCCACGCCAGCCGGTGCCGCCGGGCAAGACCGCCGCCGATGGGCTGGTGCGGCTCTACGGGCTGCACACGGTGCGGGCGGCGCTCGACAATCCGCGCCGCAAGATCAAAAAAATGCTGGTGACGCGCAACGCTGCCGAGCGCCTGGCAATCGCCGATCTTGCCGCGTTGCCCTTCAAGGCGGAACTGGTCGAGCCGAAGGACATCGACAAGGTCACCGGCTCGGATGCCGTGCATCAGGGCGTGCTGATCGAGGCCGAGCCGCTAAAACCCAAGCGGCTCGATGCGCTTGGCGACACCAGGCTGGTGCTGGTGCTCGATCAGATCACCGATCCGCACAATGTCGGCGCGATCCTGCGCTCGGCGGTGGCTTTCGGCGCCGGCGCGCTGATCACCACGGCGCGCCACAGCCCACAGGAATCCGGCGTGCTGGCGAAGTCGGCTTCCGGCGCGCTGGAACACATCGACCAGATCGAGGTGAAGAACCTGGCCGATGCGCTCGGCCAACTGCACGAGGCCGGGTTTCAGACGATAGGGCTGGATTCGGACGGTCCGGCGGAGCTCGAAAAGAGTTTTTCGGGAGAAAAGATCGCATTGGTGCTCGGCGCCGAGGGCAAAGGCCTGCGCCAGAAGACGCGCGAAACGGTGACGACGCTTGCCCGGCTAGACATGCCCGGCGCCATCCGCTCGCTCAACGTGTCGAATGCGGCGGCGGTGAGCCTTTATGCGGCAAGGAAATTTTTGAAAGAGTGAATGGTGAGACTGCACGTAGGTCGTGACCAACTCATTACCAACTACTCAGTGCTATTTACTACTCACTACTCACTATTCACCCACTCCACATCCCGCCATCCGCTCCAGCGCCCTGACCAGCGCCGAGTGATCTTCTTTGGCCCCGCCATTCGCCGCGCAGGAGTTGAACAGTTGCTGTGTCGTCGAGGTGTTGGGCAGCGCGACGCCGAGCGCCTTGGCGCCTTCGAGAGCGAGATTCAGGTCCTTCTGGTGGAGTTCGATACGAAAACCGGGCGCGAAGCTGCGCTTGATCATGCGCTCGCCATGCACTTCGAGGATGCGCGAGGCGGCCAATCCGCCCATCAGCGCCTGCCGCACCTTGGCCGGATCGGCACCGGCTTTTGAAGCAAAGACAAGCGCTTCGGCGACGGCCTCGATGGTCAGCGCGACGACGATCTGATTGGCGACTTTGGTTGTCTGGCCGACGCCGCTCGGTCCGACCAGCGTGATGTTCTTGCCCATCTTTTCGAACATCGGCCTGGCGCGTTCGAAGGCCCTTTCCTCGCCGCCGACCATGATGGTCAGCGACGCAGCCTTGGCGCCGACCTCGCCGCCCGACACCGGCGCATCGAGATAGTCGCAGCCGACATCGTTGATCCTTTTTGCGAATTCCTTGGTCTCGATCGGCGAGATCGAGCTCATGTCGATGACCAGCTTGCCCCTTGTCAGCCCGGACGCGACGCCGTTTTCGCCGAACAGCACGTCGGCGACCTGCGGCGTATCCGGCACCATGGTGATAATGATGTCGGCCATTTTCGCGACGGCGCTGTGGCCAGAGACGGTCTTCAGACCCTTGGCGACGAGATCGGCCGGCGGCTTCGAGCGATGATCGCTGGCGACGACGGTGTAGCCGGCGTCGAGCAGATGCCCCGCCATCGGCGCACCCATGATGCCGAGGCCGATAAAGCCGATGGTTTCCATGTCTTTCTCCGTTTCTTGTAGGCGGCGATGCGTAGCGTCTACGCCGCCGCACTCCCCTGCCCGGCCAACTCCCGAAACCAGCCCAGTCCGGCTTCCGTCCCACCCTTCGGCTTGTATTCCGCGCCGACCCAGCCGGAATAGCCGATGCGGTCGATGTGGTTGTACAGAAAGGGAAAATTGATCTCGCCCGTCCCCGGCTCATGACGGCCGGGATTGTCCGCAAGCTGGATATGCGCGATGCGGTCGAGGTTTGCCTCGATGGTACGGGCGAGATCCCCCTCCATGATCTGCATGTGATAGATGTCGTATTGCAGGAACAGGTTCTTCGAGCCGACGCGGTCGATCAGCGCCAGGGCCTGATCCGAGTAATTCAGGAAGAAGCCCGGAATGTCGCGGGTGTTGATCGGCTCGATCAGCAGCCTGATGCCGGCCTGCTCCAGCTTTTCCGCCGCGAAAGCCAGATTTTCGGCGAAGACGTCTTCCAGCACTGAGTGATCGACGCCCTGCGGCGCGATGCCGGCGAGGCAATTGACCTGCTCGCAGCCGAGCGCGTGCGCATAGGTGACGACCTTGGCAATGCCTTGCCGGAACTCCGGGATGCGGTCCGGCAGGATCGCAATGCCGCGCTCGCCCTTGGCCCAGTCGCCGGCAGGCAGGTTGAACAGGACCTGCGTCAACCCGTTCTTCTTCAACCTGGCCGCGACGACATCCGGCGCATGGTCATAGGGACCGATATACTCGACGCCCTTGAAGCCCGCGCGGGCAGCGGCATCGAAGCGGTCGAGAAAGTCATGCTCGCCAAAGAGCATCGAAAGATTGGCTGAAAACCGTGGCATGGCAGTAGTTCCTCATATGCGGCTTAATCGAGCATGACGATCGCCGTGGGGGCATCTTCATGGCGCTCGGCAAGCTCCTCGAATTCGGTGATCTTGTCGATTTCGGTACCCATCGAAACGTTGGTGACGCGCTCGAGGATGAATTCGAGCACCACCGGAACCTGGTGCTGGTTCATCAGGCGCTTTGCCTCTTCGAAGGCACCGGCGAATTCCTCCGGCCTGCGCACCCGGACTGCCTTGCAGCCCATCGCCTCGGCAACCGCGACGTGATCGACGCCATAGCCAGCTTCGGCATCGCCCTGTCGATTGACGTTCTCGAAGGCCAGGCTGACTTCGAAATCCATCGAAAACCCGCGCTGCGCCTGGCGGATCAGCCCGAGATAGGCGTTGTTCACCACGACATGGATGTAGGGCAATCTGTGCTGTGCGCCGGCCGCCAGTTCCTCGATCATGAACTGGAAATCATAGTCGCCGGACAATGCCACAATTGTGCGGTCCGGATCGGCGGCGCGAACGCCGAGCGCTGCCGGCAATGTCCAGCCGAGCGGTCCGGCCTGGCCGCAATTGATCCAGTTGCGCGGCTTGTAGACATGCAGGAATTGCGCCCCGGCGATCTGCGACAGGCCGATCGTGGTGACATAGGTGGTGTCGCGGCCGAACGCCTTGTTCATCTCCTCGTAGACGCGCTGCGGCTTCAGCGGCACCTGGTCGAAGTGGGTCTTGCGCTTCATCGTCTTCTTGCGCTGCCGGCATTCGCCGGCCCAGCCCGACCAGTCGCGCAATTTTCCGGCCGTCCTCCACTCGGTGGCGACGTCGAGCAGCATCTTAAGCGCTGCACCGGCATCCGAGACGACGCCAAGGTCCGGTGCGAAGACGCGGCCGATCTGCGTCGGCTCGATATCGACGTGGATGAACTTCTTGCCCTTGGTGTAGACATCGACCGAACCGGTGTGGCGGTTGGCCCAGCGGTTGCCGATGCCGAAAACGAGATCGGCCTCGAGCATCGTCGCATTGCCGTAGCGATGCGAGGTCTGCAGTCCGCACATGCCGGCCATCAGGCGGTGGTCGTCGGGGATCGCGCCCCAGCCCATCAGCGTCGGAATGACAGGCACACCAGTGACTTCGGCGAATTCTATCAACAGGTCCGACGCATCGGCGTTGATAATGCCGCCGCCAGCGACGATCACGGGCTTTTCCGCCGCGTCGAGCATCTTCAGCGCCTTCTCCGCCTGAGCGCGCGACATTGCCGGCTTGAACGGCACCAGCGGCTCGTAGGCATCGATGTCGAACTCGATCTCCGCCAGTTGCACATCGACCGGCAGGTCGACCAGCACCGGCCCCGGCCGCGACGAGCGCATCAGATGGAACGCCTTCTGCAGCGCCATCGGCACCAGATAAGGTTCCATGACGGTGACCGCCCATTTGGCCACGGGTGCGGCGATGGCCGCGATATCGACGGCCTGAAAATCCTCCTTGTTGAGACGCGCCCGCGGCGCCTGCCCGGTGATGCAGAGGATGGGGATAGAATCGGCGGCGGCCGAATAGAGGCCGGTGATCATGTCGGTGCCGGCCGGACCCGAAGTGCCGATGCACAGACCGATATTGCCCGATCTGGCGCGGGTAAACCCTTCGGCCATATGCGAGGCCGCCTCGACGTGCCGCGCAAGGATGTGGCGGATGCTGCCCCTTGCCTTCAGCGCCGAATAAAGCGGGTTGATCGCAGCACCCGGCACGCCGAAGGCACACGAGATGCCTTCCTTTTCCAGAACGAGAACCGCTGCGTCGACTGCGCGCATCTTGGCCATGTCAGCCTCCACGGAATTGTTGATGGCTGATGATGCCAGTGCGTCGATTATTTTTCAATTTTTTCAGAATATTTTTTCATTTCCAGGGAACGGCTCTTGCTGCTTGAATTGATTTGCCTTTCTGTTTTCCATAAATTCGCTTCGCCGGCCTGTGAAAAACTTTTTCATTGCTTGTTGGGCGAACAGAGCGAAGAATGGCCCGATGGAAACCACCGAAAAACGCCAGCGCGGCCGGCCGCGCGCTTTCAACGGGCCGTCTGAGACCGCCTCGGTGCAGTCGCTGGACCGGGCGCTGCGCATCCTGGCAATCGTCGCCAATGGCAGCGGCCTGTCGTTGAGCGAGATCGCCGCCAGTTCCGGCCTGCCGGCATCCACCGCCTACCGCATGCTGACGACGCTGGAGAACCATGGCATGGTCGAGTTCGAAGGCACCGACCAGCTGTGGTCGATCGGCGTCGAGACCTATCGCATGGGCGCAGCGTTCCTGCGCCGACGCAAGCTGGTCGACCGCGCCCGTATCGTCATGCAGGAATTGATGGAGAAGACCGGCGAGACCGCCAATCTCGGCGTCGCCGAGGACGATTGCGTGGTCTTCGTCAGCCAGGTCGAGACGCACCAGGCGATCCGCGCCTTCTTCCGGCCGGGCACGCGCAGTTCCTTTCATGCCTCGGGCATCGGCAAGGCGGTGCTGGCGCATCTCGAGCCGGAACGGGTAGCCACCATACTGCGCCGGGCCGGGCTGGAGCGCTTCACCGAAAACACGTTGTCCGACATCTCGGCGCTCGCCCGCGATCTGGTGACGATCAAGCTGCGCGGCTGGTCGGTCGATGACGAGGAGCGGCATCCAGGTATGCGCTGTGTCGCCGCCGCCATCTTCAACGAATTCGCCGAACCGATCGGCGGCGTCTCGGTCTCCGGGCCGACGGTACGGGTCACGCCGGAGCGGCTGGCCGAAATCGGCCCGCTGGTGCGCGATGCAGCAGCGCAGGTGACTAGGATGATCGGCGGCCTGCCGACCCCTCCCGGCCTTGGCAGCGAACCGAGCGCATGGCAGCGCTGACCAGCGCCGAATGGTGCGACATCTGCCAGGATGGCCAGAGCTAGCCCCCGGGCACCGCGCTCTTGGTCGACAGGTCGTAGAAATCAAGCAGCATCGCCAGCCCAACTCCGCAGGCGGTGAAGATGAGGCCGGCAATGAAGATACGATTGGCGCGTTCATAAACGCGCCGTTGTAGAGACGTTATGTCGAGCAGCAACCGCAGCGCTCGTATCTGCAGGGCAATGCCGATCAAAATCGGCACGACGGCGGCCAGGTGATAGATTTCCCATGGTATCGGGTTGGCGGCCCAATGCGTGATGAACCCCAGCGAGAACGCCAGCAGGATGCCGACCGTGGTGATTGTGCCGTTGCGGAAAACCGTCTCGATCGGCTCTTCGTTCGGATCGTGCTCGCCCAAGCGCCCTCTCTCCCTGTTTCGGCTCGGCAGTAGATTAGGCTGTCGGGAAATCCCTGTACATCGGCAAGAGTGTTGGCAAATGCTGAAGCGGCATCCGATCTCGCCTTGAGCGATGTTCGACAGGACAGAGAGGCTGACGGAGCGCGACTTTATTCCAGCTTGGGTTCCTCGCCCCACGGAGGTGGGGAGAGTTGGCGCGGCGAAGCCGCGACGGAGAGGGGACCGCGCCGTACGAAGGCCCCTTTCCGGCCGCTTCGCGGCCACCTCTCCCCTGCTTCGCGGCGGGCGAGGAACCCAGGTCCTAAGAGGTCGGAGGAACAACCCCTCTGCCCTGCCACTCAGACACGCAGAAAAGGGGGCAGTGGGGTGCCAGTCTGATATTGTCAGCCGCGACCACGAACGGTCGCGCTGGTCGACAGTCACCGGAACAATCGGCAGGCCTCAGCCCATGCCGGTGATATGGCGAAGCCAGAACGCGAGCGCGATGAAGCCGATGATGGTGGTGACGCCGGTCCAGTCGATATTGGCGCGCTTCAGATCCTTGACGAGTTTCACCAGGAGAACCCAGGCCACGACGACGAGCGGGAGAATGATGACAAACCTGATCATGCGAATGCCTCGCTGATGCGATTGCACCTTGCATCAATATAGGGAGCGAATTGGCCGTTTTCAGGACGCCCTGGCGGCAGAACCGGCGCGGTCGCCGGGAACCGAAAAACGGAGTTTTGTCTTTACTGGCGCAGCAAATATGCTAACCGGAGCGCCGTGCCCTTGTAGCTCAGCTGGTAGAGCAGCGGTTTTGTAAACCGAAGGTCGGCGGTTCGATCCCGTCCGGGGGCACCAGCACGGGCTTCTTGAGACCTCCGGGGCGCTTGATATCTGCTCATCCCCGATATCCACAGGCCGGGGCCGTCGGGATCGGTAGCACATCAGCTTCAACGCATATATTCCCTAGCGGAAACCATAGTTCCCTAGCGGAAAACCTAGGAGTCTTCGTTGGAGCAGAAACGCACGACCGCCCCCTTCGTCAGCGGCATGTTTGGTGGCGTTGTCGTCTTCGCCTTGGCGTTCGGCTGCCGTTTCCTGGTAAGTCCCGATCCTGACCCTGCATCACGAGCAACGACAAGCCTGTCAGTCCTGGCCTTCGCCATTTGCTTCGGCGCGGCATTCCTTCGCGAGCATCGGCGCCAGATTGCCGCCGCCAGAGAATTCTTAAGCCGCCCAAGATCGTATTAGGCTGCGGACTCATAAGCGAAGCGACGATCTGATGATCGCCAAGGCCATGCTCGACAAGAAGGCGCCGCTGGCACTTTCATCGGTATTGACGGGCTTTGGCGCCAGCGGCCTGGCGGAGAAACTCTACGAACATTTCAATATGTCGCAAAGGCGATAGTGAAGGCAGCTTGGAGGCAACGCCTCGCGCAGGCGAGGACAATCGCCAGCGCCGAATGTCGGAATTGGGCGCCAGCTCGACGCATTTCATGGCGCCTCCCTCACGCCCAGGCATGAAGCTGTCCTTGTTGGCTCAAGGAGTATTTGCATGCGTGGTCATTGCGTATGTGGCGCTATTGCTTTTGCAGTCGATGGTCCGGCACAGGCCTGCGTGGTCTGTCATTGTGAAAGTTGTCGGCGGCAATGTTCTGCGCCGATGACCACCTATATTGGCGTCTTGAACGGCCAATGGCGATGGCTGGGCAAGCTACCGAAGGTATTCAACTCTTCTCCCGGTGTGGAAAGAACATTTTGCGATCACTGTGGTACGCCGCTGTCCTTCCGCTCAAAGAACATGTCTGATGTCATGCATTTTATTGCGGCGGCGATGGAGGAGCCAGAAAAATTTGCACCTACGCTGCATGTCGCTTTTGAGGAGAAGCTCCCTTGGTTGAAACTCGCCGACAACCTGCCGACCCGTTTTGGGCCTGACTATACGACAGATTAGGACGGTACGTACCGGAAGCGTCGGGATCGCCAGAAAGTTCCCGTGAAATTGCCGGCTTAGCCTGAACCAGATCGGGCTCAAGCATCTCCTACTAGGAGACGCCGAGCTCATTCCTGTCTTGCTTTTTGCTGGGCCATAGGTTCGTCCCGCCTCCCGACGGCCACTTAACAGCATTCGATTAAATTGCTCCAGTGTATATTAGCACTCACTCAATTAAGCGCGCCGACAATGCCCGTGCGGCGGGCCAAAAACCAAAGGTGTTGTCATGCGTAGTGATTTCGCCGCGGCGCGCGAGCTTTTGGAGTGCGCACAAAACCGCCTCTGCGGCGTGGATGAAACGAGCCAACGCGTCAACGAGGCCCTCGACGCGCTGATTGAAGAAATAGCCATCGCGGAATTCCGCAAGGCGCCACTGACGGTCGTGCCGTTTCCACGAGCGCGCCCGCCTAAGCATGTCCGGTAGAGAGCACCGGTCGCGCCCGTGTCGACGAGCCGGCGCAGGAGTTTCACAACCGCTCGTTCGAGCGGCCGTTGAACCGCCAACCCTTTAACCGTAAGCTTGCCGGCAGCGGTGCTCTGAAACCCGGAGCTGATCCATGTCACGCTGTGGAGATGTCTACGAGAACAAGGTGACCGGCGAATATGCCGTCATCCTGCGTGGCACCGAAGACCGCGGCCAGGGACCTGGCATCGCTCATCTGACCGCCCGACCGGGAGCCGCAGTGGTGGGCGAGCACTACCACCCGAACCTGACGGAACGGTTTGCCGTCCTCGGCGGCCGGCTCGACGCTCGCATCGCCGGGAAGACTTTGTCCCTGGGGCCAGGCCAATCCGCCACGGTCGAAGCAGGCGTCGCACATGATTGGTGGAACAGCAGCAAAACCGAAGAAGCGCATGTGCTGGTCGAAGTCGACCGGGCGCCAGGTGCAGACAATGTCGACCCGAACCGTTTCGAGCTGCTGATCGGCATGCTCTTCGGCCTGGCCAATGCCGGCAAGGTGGACAGAAAAGGCAGGCCTTCGCCGCTTCAGGCAGCGGTCATCGCCAGGGAATTTGCCGACGTGATCGTCTTCACGCACCCGCCACCTGCTATTCAGCGAGTGGCGCTGGGGATCCTGGCGCCACTCGGCCATCTGCTTGGCTATCGCGCGATCGACCCCGGCTACTGCAAGCCGCACGGGCATGTCACGCCGGCTCCTGAAATCCTCGCTCGAGCAGGCCTACAGGCCGGGTAATCTGGGTCGATGCAGCGCGCCCGGCATTTTTGTCGGCTGCCATACATAGGGCTCGCGGCAAGCTCTATGAAGCACTCGCGACCTGACCGGATATCGCGGCCCGGTCGAACGTGTTTCTCACCCTGACCGACTTGTAGACGTAGGCGACCCAGATCCCGGTCAGGACAAAAGAAACTGCGGGCATTACCAGCGCATCCCCTGCAAGCACCAAGCTCACAGGAGCGCTCATAACCGCTGAGATCCATGTCGTGTCCAGAATAAACACGATTGGTATTGCAAACCACTGATACAGGAACAGCTGCTTGAAACGGGAACTCCGCCGGAGCATTGCAACGAACACAACCAGCTGGAGCACCAGAAACGCCAGCAACAGGGCGACCTCGCCGTAGACCGCCAAGGCGCCGTTGGGGAGCGTCATTAGCTGTCGATAGCCCCCGCTCGAAGAGAACAGCTCAGCCAGCGTGCGGAAAGGTGCCAAGCACTGTCCAATCGCCAGCAGCATAAGCCAGCCTCCAAAACCTACGAGAGCCGAAGGATCCTGTAATGGCTTTGCGGCTGACCGAACGGCAAAGAAAACAGGCACGCCGATCAGCAGCAGCAGTATAGCCCAATGCCAGATGGAAATCCGCATCCAATCCCTCCTTTGATGCCCGTTCAGGTTGTAACAGATTTCAACCTCAACTCAAGAGGCAATATCGAGTGGAAGCGCTGCTTGCGAGACCCGTCAACATTATATTCCTGGCACGATATTATTTTCGGCAGGATGCCATGTCGCGAACTCTGATCGTCGTTGGTCTCAGCATAGTCGCCATAGGCCTGCTGTGGCCTTGGTTGGCCCGCTCCGGCCTTGGCAGGCTGCCCGGCGATATCGTGATCGAGCGTGAGAACTTCAGGCTTTATGTCCCTATCACCACGGCGATACTGGTCAGCATCGTGCTCTCGGCCATTCTATGGCTGATCAACCGTTAGGCGATACTCCGGCTGCGGCGATTTGTGTTGCTGGTCCTACTCGCCCTTGATCTTCTTACACCCCAATCGCCGCCACCAATATCCGGTTCTGCCTGCGTATCGCCGTGCGTAACTCTGCAATCCTCGCTTCCTCGCGCTTCACGAACTCGATGAACATCATGTTCATGTTGTTGAAGATGAGTTCGCCGAGTGCCGGACCATCGATGTCGCGGCGCACCAGGCCGAGCGCCTGCAGGCGGGCGATCAGCGCACGGATCTGCTCGGTCAGTGCCCGGTCGAGCGCGGTATAGGCCTGGCCGAACGGGCTGTCCGGCAATTGCGTCGAGATTGCCATCGCCTGCCGCCACATCTCCTTGCTGAGATAATGCAGCGAATGTTCGATATAGATGCCGAGCAGCGTATCGAGAGCGTCGCCGACATTGGCCGGCGGGTTGGCGACGACGCCGCGCCCGGCATTCAGCACCTCGTTGACCTCCATCGAAACGATCGCGCCGAGGATGTCGCCCTTGTTCTGGTAGTAGTTGTAGATCGTGCCGACCGAGACTTCGGCCTGCGCGGCGATGGTCTCGATCTTGGCGCCTTCATAACCGGCATCGCGGAAAAGCTCCGCCGCCGCCTCGATGATGCGGCGGTGCCGATCCGCCTTCTGCCTTGCCCGCAATCCGCTCATAACGGCTGTTTGCCACAAAAACAGAATTGACTCAATTTTAGAATTGGTTCAATTTTTCCTACAAGCCAAAAAGGCAAGGGAGAACACTCGATGTCCGTCAATCCAAAGACCCCCAATCCAACCGTCAGGAATCCGCTTTCCGTTCTGAAGAGCCATCTCCAAGGCGCGTGTGCCGCGGCAGCACTGCTGCTGGCGGCTGGCAGCCTCGCTCAGGCGCAGGATCTCAACGCGCTGATCTGGTGCGATCACGCCGATCCGGCGCTGCTGCAGCCGTTCGAGGAGGCGAACGGCGTCAAGGTCAATGTCAAGGAGTTTGAAGGCACCGGCGCCGGCCTGGCCATCGTCGATCAATCACAGCCCGGCGACTGGGACGTGATGGTGATCGACAGCATCGACATACCGCGCGGCGTCGAAAAAGGCCTGTTCGAGCCGCTACCGGAAGACAAGCTGCCGCTGGTCGACCTGTTCCCGCAAGTGAAGATGGATAGTTCGACCGTCGTCGACGGCAAGCGTTACGGCATCACCGAAAAGTTCGGCTACAACACGATCGGCTACAACAAGACCAAGGTCGACCCGGCCGACATGCAGTCGCTTGCCGCGCTGACCGGCGACAAATACAAGGGCAAGATCGCCATCTACGATTATTACCTGCCGGTCATCGGCATGGCCGCACTGGCGATCGGCAAAAAGACGGCGGAACTGACCGAAGCCGACCTTCCTGCCATCAAGGAAGAGCTGCTCAAAATGAAGGCCAACGCCAAGCTGGTCGGCGAAGTGACCGCCAGCCAGACGGCACTGGCGACCGGCGAAGTCGACATACTGGTCGGCGGCGGCGAATGGGTGACGGCGGGGCTGGCCAAGGAAAACCCTGCCCTCGACTTCTCTATTCCGAAAGAAGGCGCGGTGCTGTGGTCGCAGTCGCTGGCAATGTTCAAGGATTCCAAGAACAAGGAGCTGGCGCTTAAATTCATTCAGTACATTATGAGCCCCGAAGGGCAGGCGCGGCTCGCCACCTCGTCCTGCTACTGGGGCATGCCGGCCAACAGCAAGGCGGCCCTGAGCGACGAGCAGAAGAAGATCCTGCGCTTCGACGAGCAGCCGGAATTCCTTGCCCGGGCGCAGCCCTATCCGGTGCCGAACGCCGATCTCGACAAGAAGATGCAGGACGTCTGGACCGAAATGCTGCAGGCGCAATGACCGGCTGCCGGTCGTGAACTCCGTCAACAGCGGGCGCGCCCTGCCCTGGGCGCTGGTCACGCCGGCGCTCGGCTGGACGTTGCTGTTCTTCGTGCTGCCCTTCGTCGCCATGGCGGTATCCAGCCTGACGGCGCATGAAGGCGGCGGCTTCACGCTGTCCAACTACAGCCAATTCTTTGCCAATCCATCTTACTGGCAGGCGATGGTGAACTCGCTACAGGTCACAGCGATCGTCACCATTATCTCGGTGCTGCTTGCCTATCCCTTTGCCTGGATTCTGGCCGAACAGGTGCCGGAGCGCTGGCAGCGGCTGGCGCTGATGCTGGCGGTGCTGCCCTTCTGGACCTCCTATGTCGTGCGCTCCTATTCGTGGCTGCTGGTGCTGGCACAGAACGGCGTCGTCAACCGCGCGTTGACCGGCTCCGGCCTGTTCGGCGAACCGCTGCAACTCGCCAATACGCGTTTGGCCACCATCACCGGCTTCGTGCATTTCTTCGTCATGCTTTTGACGCTGACGATCTTCGCCAATCTGAAGCAGCTCAGCCCCAGCTACCGCAAGGCCGCCGCCGACCTCGGCGCCGGGCCGGTTCGGACTTTCCTGCATGTCGTTCTGCCGCTGACGCTCCCCGGTATCATGGTCGGCGCCTTCCTCACCTTCGTGCTGTGCATCGGCGACTACATCACGCCGCAGATCCTCGGCGGCAACAACGAGCTTTTGATGCCGCAGCTCGTCATGATGCAGATCGGCCGGCGCGGCGACTTTCCGCTCGCTTCGGCGTTGTCGATCTCCTGATGGCGGTGGTCACCATTGCCTATCTCGCCTGCTCCCGCTGGCTGAAGATCGAGCGGGCCTGACCATGCGCGCGCTCATCCGCCTCGTCTCCGGCCTTTACGCCATCGCAATCTACGGCTTCATCTTTCTACCGGTCATCGTTCTGGTGCTGTTTTCGCTGCAGGCAACGTCGTTTCCGATCCCGCCCTTCACCGGACCGTCGCTGCGCTGGTACGAGGCCGTGCTCGCCGACACGCGGCTGACTTCGGCGCTGGTCAATTCGCTGCTGGTGGCGGTCGTCTCCTCGGCTGCCGCCGTCACGTTGGGCTTTCTCTCCGCCTGGGGTTTTGCGCGCTTCGCTTTGCCGGGCTCGGGCCTGATGCGCGGGCTGATCACCTTGCCCTTGACCGTCAGCTATCTCATCATCGGCATGGGGCTGCTGGTGCTGTTCAACTGGGCCGGCGTGCCGAAGTCGCTCACTGCCGCCGGCATCGGCCACGTCGTGATCAACCTGCCGCTCTGCTTTGCCATCGTCTACAGCCAGATGGGCGACCACCAGATCAACATCGAGCGCGCCGCGCGCGACCTCGGCGCGCCCGAATGGAAGGTGCTGCTGCTGATCACCGTGCCTGTCATGGCACCGGCGATCTTCGCCAGTTTCTTTCTGTCGATGACCTTCTCCTGGGACGAATTCGTCATCTCGTTCCTGTTGACGCGCTTCGATACGACGCTGCCGGTCGAGATCTGGAACCTGCTGCGCTCCGGCCTCAATCCCAAGACCAACGCCGTCGGCTCGCTGGTCTTCGCCGTCTCCATCGTGCTGCTGGTATTGTTCGAGCTGATGCTGTTGCGGAGGAAGCCGGCATGAGTGCGCCACTGGTCGATATAAGCTCCGTCTCGCATCGCTTCGGCCAGCATACCGTGCTGAAGAACGTCTCGCTGACGATCGAGCCTGGCAGCTACACGATCCTGCTCGGGCCGTCCGGGTCCGGCAAGACGACGCTTCTGTCCATCCTCGGCGGCTTCGTCACGCCGAGCGAAGGCAAGGTGCTGATCCGCGGCGAGGACTGCACTGCCGTGCCACCGGCGAAGCGGCCGACGACGACCGTGTTCCAGGACTACGCGCTGTTTCCGCATATGAGCGTCGGCAGCAATGTCGGCTTCGGCCTGCGCATGCGGGGTGTCGATGCCGCAACCCGGGCAGCAAGGGCGCGCGAGGCGCTGGCGCTGGTTGGGCTGGCCACTGCCTTCGACAAGAAGCCGCACCAGCTTTCCGGCGGTCAGCGGCAGCGCGTGGCACTGGCGCGCGCCCTGGTGGTCGAGCCGGCGGTGCTGTTGCTCGACGAGCCGCTCGGCGCGCTCGACCTGAAATTGCGCCGGCAGATGCAGGACGAGTTGAAGGCGATCCAGAAACGCGTCGGCACCGCCTTCATCCACGTCACTCACGATCAGGAAGAGGCGATGGCGCTGGCCGATCATTGCGTGGTGATGAATGACGGGCGCATCGAGGACGAAGGACCGCCCGAGCGCGTCTATGCACGGCCAGCGACGCGCTTTTCCGCGACTTTCATGGGCGAAAGCACACTGTTATCGGGAACGGTGACCGAGGCGAAGAGCGGCAAAATCACCGTCACCACGAAGCTTGGGTCGCTCTCGCTGCCCGGCACATTGCCGCCCGGCTTGGCCGTTGCGCTGGCCATCCGCCCGGAGCATCTTGTTCTCGGCGCTGCAGGCGGTGCTGTGGCGCTTGGCATGGTCAAGGTCAGCGACGTCGTCTTCCAGGGCAGCTTCAAGCGTGTGCTGGGGACCTCCACGACCGACCCGGCGCTGCACTTCATCGCCAAGGTCGCGGCCGCATCGGCCGTCCAGCCGGGCGACGTTGTCGCGGTATCGTGCGATGCTGGCGACATCATCCTGCTTGCGGACCAAACATGAGCACGCTTCCAATCATCGACGCTCCTGACTGGTACGAAACTATCCGCATGGGCGATGGCGTGACGCTGATCCACGAGCCGTGGATCAAGCCGTTCTTCCGCTGCAACATCTGGCATGTGCGCGGCCTCGACCGCGATCTTCTGTTCGACACCGGCCTCGGCCATTTCAGCCTGCGCCGCCACGTGCCGCTGGTCACGCAGCGCAAGCTCACCTGCGTGGCCAGCCACACGCATTTCGATCATATCGGCTGCCATCACGAATTTCCCGACCGCTGCGTCCACCCGGCCGAGGCCGAAATCCTCGCCGATCCACGCAACGAATGGACGGTTGCCGACCGCTATGCCACCGACGAGATGTTCGACGGCATGCCGCAAGGCTGGGACACGAAGCGCTACCGGATCCTGCCCGCACCAGCCGGCCGGTTGCTCGAGCAAGGCGACATCGTCGATCTCGGCGACCGTGCCTTCGAGGTCATCCACACGCCCGGCCATTCACCCGGCGGCATTGCGCTCTACGAAAACAGGACGGGCATCCTGTTTTCCGGCGACATCATCTATGACGGCCCGCTGATCGACGACGTCTATCACTCCGATATCGACGATTATGTCGAAACGCTGCTGCGCATGCGCGATCTCGATGTCTCGGTAGTGCACGGCGGCCATTTCCCGAGTTTCGGCAAAGTTCGCTATCGCCAGCTTGTCGACGAGTATCTCGCGCAAAAGCGCCAGGCCGGCTGCCATCTGTTGCAAGCCCGATAAGCACTGGCGCTGTGGCGTCAAAGCGCCCTTTGCGGACAGGGTGTCCCCGCCGCGTCGCCGCAGCGCGAGGCCGTGGGCTCGGGTCTAAAGCTCTTTTCCTCCGCCTGGCGCACCAGTTCCGCGAAAGCCAGGGCAAAACTTGCCAGCATCAGGAAGACAATAATCAAGCGTGCCAGCGGCAATAGATCGGCCTCGACTGGTTAGCCCCCACGCCGCCCGTCCGCTGCCGGCTAACATGATCGATATGGCTTTACGAGAGTT
Organism: Mesorhizobium sp. M0195; assembly: GCF_040322115.1. NCBI lineage: Bacteria > Pseudomonadati > Pseudomonadota > Alphaproteobacteria > Hyphomicrobiales > Phyllobacteriaceae > Mesorhizobium > Mesorhizobium sp. M0195. The sequence goes on from NZ_JAMYSV010000012.1 coordinate 86,657, forward strand.
TAAGGCGAGTCTTAACCATCACATCATTTTGTCCTCCGACATGATGCGCGAGTGCGGCTTGTTTGGTCGCCATCTCCAGGCACCTCCCTCCCTTTGCAGAAATGCCCACCCATGCTAACCCGGCGCTGGCGCGGCCCAGCAACCGGTCGCCGCCAATCGGTCGCCAGACGGTCGTCGCCAATCGGTTGTCGTTGAGAGCCATGAGCAAAACCGCCAGCCGTTTCGCCTTCGTCTCATCCGGTACAGCCGACGCCAATGCAGCGCTGGAAAGCCTCTCTGCGCGTTACGGCCAGGCCTCCGTCGAAGAAGCCGGGATCGTCGTGGCGCTCGGCGGCGACGGCTTTCTGCTGCAGACCCTGCGTGAGACGATGAGCACGGGAAAGAAGGTCTACGGCATGAACCGTGGCACCATCGGTTTTCTGATGAACGAATACCGCGCCAGCGGCTTGACCGGGCGCATCGCGGCGGCCGTTGCCGAAACGATCCGTCCGCTGGAGATGCAGGCGGTGACGGCCGAAGGCGAGACGATTTCGGCGCTGGCGATCAACGAGGTCGCGCTTTGGCGCCAGTCCTATCAGACGGCCAAGATCCGGATCACCGTGGATGGGCAAGAGCGGCTGGAGGAATTGCACTGCGACGGCGTGATGATTGCGACGCCGGCCGGCTCGACCGCGTATAATCTGTCGGCGCACGGGCCGATCCTGCCGCTCGATGCTCCGCTGCTGGCGCTGACCCCGGTCAGCCCGTTTCGTCCGCGCCGCGGGCGCGGCGCGCTGCTGTCCAACAAGGCGATCGTGCGTTTCGACATTCTGGAGCCGGAAAAGCGGCCGGTGAATGCCGCCGCCGACCACACCGAGGTCAAGGCGGTGACGACGGTCACGGTGAGGGAATCGCCGACGGCAACGGCGACACTGCTGTTCGATCCCAACCATTCGTGGAACGAGCGCATTCTCGCCGAACAGTTCCGCTACTGAGCCGGCGCAGCAGCCACTGCGCAAATTAAGCATCGCGATTAAGGTTACGGCTTCACAATCGCGCCAATGCCGCCCGTTTGTGTTGACAAATCGTGGGCTTGCGCCTACCTGCAATACCGATCTTGCAGGCGCGCGGCGCTTGCCGCGACTGCATATGTTGCGCCCCCGAACCAGCCAAAGACAGCCAAACTTGTCCTCAGACACCCAGATCGCTCAAGAAGCGTTGACCTTCGCAGACCTCGGCCTGTCGCCGAAGGTCCTTTCCGCAGTTACCGATGCCGGCTACACCGAGCCGACGCCGATCCAGGCTGGTGCTATCCCGCACGCCTTGCTCGGCAAGGACGTGCTGGGCATTGCCCAGACCGGCACCGGCAAGACGGCGTCCTTCGTCCTGCCGATGCTCACCCGGTTGGAAAAGGGCCGTGCCCGCGCCCGCATGCCGCGCACGCTGATCCTCGAGCCGACGCGCGAGCTCGCCGCGCAGGTCGAGGAAAACTTCGTCAAATACGGCAAGAACCACAAGCTCAACATCGCACTGCTGATCGGCGGCGTGTCCTTCGACGAGCAGGACAAGAAGCTCGAGCGCGGCGCCGATGTGCTGATCGCGACCCCCGGCCGCCTGCTCGACCATCGCGAGCGCGGCAAGCTCCTGCTCAACGGCGTCGAGATCCTCGTCATCGACGAGGCCGACCGCATGCTCGACATGGGCTTTATCCCCGACATCGAGCGTATCTGCGAGATGATCCCGTTCACCAGGCAGACGCTGTTCTTCTCGGCGACGATGCCGCCGGAAATCACCAAGCTCACCGAGAAATTCCTGCACGCACCGGTGCGCGTCGAAGTGTCGAAGGCAGCATCGGCCGCCACCAACATCATCCAGCGGCTGGTGAAATCCGGCCCGAAACCCTGGGACAAGCGCGAGACGCTGCGCAATCTGATGAAAGCCGAGGATGCCGAGCTGAAGAACGCCATCATCTTCTGCAACCGCAAGATCGAGGTATCGGAGCTGTTCCGCTCGCTGCTGAAATATGACTTCGACGCCGGCGCCCTGCACGGCGACATGGACCAGCGCGCGCGCATGCAGATGCTGGCCAATTTCCGTGACGGCAAGCTGCGCTACCTCGTTGCTTCGGATGTCGCGGCGCGTGGCCTCGACATTCCCGATGTCAGCCATGTCTTCAATTACGACGTGCCGATCCACGCGGAGGATTACGTCCACCGCATCGGCCGTACCGGCCGCGCCGGGCGCTCGGGCAAATCCTTCACCATCGCGACCAAGTCGGACACCAAATACATCGACGCCATCGAGCGGCTGATCGGCACGAAGATCGAGTGGCATGACGGCGATTTGTCGACGGTCGTTGCCAGCGAAGGCGGCGAGGATGAGGCCCCGCGCCGTGGCCGCGGTGCGCCACGCCGTGCCGGCCGCAAGGACGACGCCAAGGACAGGGGCGAGCGCAAACCGCGTGAACGCCACGCCAAGCGCAGCGAAGAAGCAGCGCCAGAAGCAGTTAGCGAGGAACAGCCGGTCGTGGCCGAAGCCACCGTCGCCGACATCGACGAGCGGCGTACCCGCAAAGAGGCGATCCGCTCGGAAAACAGCGAGCGCCAGGCTTCACCTGAACGCAAGGCTTCGCCCGATCGCAACGAACGGCGCGCGCCGGAACGGGGCGACACCAGGCCGCAGCGCGAGCGCCCTGCCCGCCAGCGCCAGGAAGACAATGACGCGACCATCGGCTTCGGCGACGACATGCCGGCCTTCATGCGGATCGTCGCCAAGGTCTGACACGGCTCGCGCGCGGCCCCGCCGACGCGCGAAGCATTGTCGCCAGTCAATCCGGCAGGCCCGCCTTGCGAAGGCCTTCGATATATCTGATGCGATCGTCCGGTCGATAAAACGGCGGCAGCACCTCGGCGAGATTCGAAAGCCGCAGCGAAGGATCGAGCTCGCAGACCCGGGCCATCATCTGCTGCGCTTCCGACAGGCGCCCCGCAAGGGCATGACTCGCCGCCACTACACGCATCGCGCTCACGTAGTTTGGTTGGTACCGCAGCGACTTTCCCGCCCAAGCGGCGGCGTCATCGTAGTGGCCGGCACAAAAATGAGCGAGCCCGGTGTTGAATTGCCAAGCGAACAGGCGTGGATCCAATGGGCTTAGGCGCATGGCAAGCGCGGCGTGCTCGACGGCCTTGCCTGGCTCGCCAAAGCAAGCCTTGACCCAGCTGCTTAGGCCCCACGCGGCCGCTAGATTCGGGTTGAGAACGAGCGCGCGATCGATGCAAGCCGCACTGTCGTCAAGGTCGCCACCTACGTAGCCGAGGACGTATCCACCGAAGGAAAGCGCAATCGCATCGTCCCTTCCGAGTTCGACCGCTCTCCTGGCCAGTCGAGTAGCCTCGGCATTCTCTTTCGCGCGGTCTGTCATCCAGCCGTTGCTTTTTCGGGTGGCGTAGCACCGCGCCGCCCGCGCATAGGCTGCGGCAAACTCCGGGTCACGGTCGATCGCTTTCATGAAGAGGCGCAAGGCATCGTCGATGGCCGATCTACTAGTGATCGTCCGGTCAAAGGCCGCCAGCCCGCGGAGGTAGTAATCATAAGCGTCGAGGCTTTCTGTCGGCTTGCGTTTGGCACGCTCGATCTCAGCCTCCTCCATTTTCGGTGTGATTGCGCCGACAATACTCGAGGCGACCTGGTCCTGCAGATCGAAGACTTCGGCGAGCGTCCCGTCAAAACGGTCGGCCCAGAGATAGGCCTCCGTCGAGGTGTCGATGAGCTGCCCGGCGATGCGCAGGCGGTCGCCCGCCCGGCGAACACTTCCCTCGACCACATAGCGCACGCCCAGCTCACGCCCGACCTGCTTTATGTCTATGGACCGTCCCCTGTAGGTGAAGCTCGAATTCCGTGCGACTACGAACAGGTGCCGAAAGTGAGCCAAGGCGGTGACAATGTCTTCCACCATGCCGTCGGCAAAATATTCCTGCTCGATATCACCGCTTAGGTTCTGAAACGGCAGCACCGCAATCGATGGCTGGTCGTCGCGCCTCGTCGGGACTGCCAGAACCGGCGCCAGTGATGCGGCGCCAGAGCTTGGCTCCGGCCGCTGATGTTCAGGTCGTTCACGGGACTGCAGGGAAGCCGCCAGCGAGCTTGTCTGCTCTTCAGGCTCGGCGTTCAGATGTTTCCTTAAAGCTGCCCGACACAGCTCGAACTGACGCAAGGCCGCGTTTTCGTGGCCTCGATGAGCATGGATGCGGATCAGCGCCCGATGGGCTGCCTCCGCCGTCGGATCCGAGGCGAGCAATCGCTCCGCGAGCCCTTCGCAGGCCGTCTTTTCGGCTGAGCCGGGTGCGGGCAGCGCCAGGCTCAGCCGGTCGACCAATTGCAGCGCCTTGCGCTGATACTTGCTCAGATACGGTCCAAACCACTCGTCCAGTTCGTCAGGGATGGCTTGCCCGGCAAGCAGCTCACCGCGGTAGAGATCGGCGGCGAAGGCGAGATCGGCGGTTCGGCCCTGCTCCAATTTCCGGTCGAAGATCGAGATGTCCGCCTCATCCGGACCGGCAATAAGCGCAACGGTTTCCTGATCCCCATAGATGTAGACGGCTGCATCCGAGCTGGCGGGGAACGTGCGCCTGATGTCGACCAGCGCTTGCCGCAAACTATTGCGGGCCTGCCCGTTGCTTCGCCCCGGCCAAAAGGCTTCGGAAAGCTGCTCGCGACCATGGCCGCGGCGGCCCGCGAGAACCAGGGCAGCAAAAAGGAGCGAAGTCTTGCGCGTGGCGAACCGGACAGGCCGGTGCTCCGGGGAAGTAACCTCCAGGCCACCAAGCAACCGGATGCGCACAAATCGTCTCCAGACTTTGACCGCGGCGACAGAATAGCATCTCGGTGGATCGATTTAACACCGATTTAACGGCGGATCGCCGGACTTCTCCCAGTTGTTCACGCCCAGCCGAACAGGCCGAAAACGTCTGCGTGGCACGCTCCCATGCGCAAACTCGAAATGGGAGACCAAAACAATGGCTCACTCGGAAACTCGCGCCGCCCGCAGCATGTCCAAACGCTTGCTTGGGTCTAGCTTGAAAGGCGCAGCAATGATGATCGCTGCCTTCACGGGATGGCGGCGGACCGCCGCAAGACGGAGGGCACTGGCAGATTTGACGACCGATCAGTTGAAGGACATCGGTCATTCGGACGTCCATCAACCCGCACTCGATGCCGCCACGGCTGTTCTAGTCACGAACTTGATGTCAATGAGGTAAGCTCGGCGTTGAGTTTGGTCTGCGCCTAAAGGTTCTTGAGTTCCAGGCGGGATGCCAACAGGTCCAGAAAAGCGCGGACTTTGGCCGAGGATGATCTGCCTTCCGGCCACACGGCGTGTATCGGCACCGGCACTGGCTCGAATTCGGTCAGAGCCAGTTCCAGGCGGCCGTCGTCCACCAGGTGTTTTACCTGCCAAAGCGGCGAGTAGCCCAAACCCAATCCGTGAACCGCGGCTGCATAGATCGATATCATCAAATTTGACCGGAAGGTGCCCGCGACCTTCACCGGCCGGGGCTTGCCTTCTATCTGAAACATCCATTCGCCTGGGCGGCCGTCATCGGTTCGTACGATGCATTCATGCTCGCGCAATTCGAGCGGATGGGCCGGTCGGCCGTGTTGCTGGAAGTAGGCAGGTGCGCCGAACACCACGCGCCGCAGTGCGCCCAGGCGCTTCGCACGTAAATTGGAATCCGGCAAATTGCCGATCCTTACCGCCAGATCGAGACCCTCGGCATCGAGATCGACAAATTCATCGGAAAGCTGGAGGTCAACCTCGACCCGGGGATATGTGCGCATATAGTCGGCGATAACCGGCACGAGGAAGTCCGGGCCGAACAGAACCGGGGCGCTCATGCGCAGGATGCCGGACGGCTCGGATCGTCGGTTGGCCGCCTGAAGCCTGGCTTCGTTAATCTCCTCGACGGCGAGTTTGATGCGCTGGAAAAAGGCCGCTCCGGCTTCGCTCGGCGTCGAGCGGCGTGTGGTCCTGTGCAGAAGCTCGACCCCGATCGATTCCTCCAATGTCGCCAGGGACCGGCTGACCGACTGCAGCGAACGGTTCAGCCGGCGTGCGGCAGCCGTCAGGCTGCCATGCTCGACAATGGCAATGAAGGCTTCGAAATCGTCTATCCGGCTCATCGCCTATTTCTCCCGAAAATCGGGATAAACTATCGCAAAATCGATGAATTGTAACGCAGTCCGCTAGATTTTATCTTCCCTGCACAGGCCGAAAGGCAGACTCGAGGGAAGGAGATCGTCATGCGAACACCCAGTCCAACCGTCCTGGTCGTAGGCGCCGCAGGCCGCGTTGCCGGTTTGGTGGTGCCTGAACTCGTCCGCCGCAATGCCAGGATTCGGGCGCTTGTTCGTGACGCCGCGAGTGCCGAAAAAGCCCGGAAAGCCGGCGCATCCGAGATCGCGATCGGAGATCTGCGCAACCATCAGAGCCTTGAGCAGGCCGTGAAAGGTGTCGACGGTGTCTTTCACATCGGACCGGCCTTTGCTGCCGACGAAGCCGCCATGGGGGTTGCCATGGTTGAGGCAGCGGCGCGAGCGGGCGTTCGAAAGTTCGTCTTTTCGTCGGTGATCCAGCCGACCAATACGAGGCTGGAAAACCATGCAAGCAAGGTACCCGTCGAAGCTGCCCTCTATTCGACGAACATGGAATACACCATTCTGCACCCGGCCAATTTCATGCAAAATATCGCGGCGGCCTGGCCGTCCGTCGTCGAGCACGGCGTTTTCGCCGAGCCGTTTCCAAGGACGGCGAAGCTCGCCCGCGTCGACTATCGCGATGTGGCTGAAGTGGCGGCAATCGCATTGACCGAAGCGCGTTTGTCCTATGCGACCCTCGAGCTGTGCGCCGACGGTATGCACAGCCGCGAAGAGGTCGTCGCCATGATGAGCGAAGCGCTTGGCCGGCCGGTTTCGGCGGGCGAGCCGACATTTCAGGACTGGGCGGCGAAGGCCCGCCTTCCCTATACCGACAGGCAGTTGCAGATGCTGGCCAAAGTACACAGCCACTACGCCAAATACGGCCTCGGCGGGAACAGCCTGACGTTGCGTGCCGTGCTTGGCCGCGAGCCGCGTTCGCTGCGAAGCTTCATTCGGGAACTGGCGCTGCAGACGGCATATGCCGCCTGATCGTCCTCACAATAACGCCTACGCATATTTTCTGATTAGGAGACTTCGATGCAAGCATCACCGGACCAAGCCTTCAAGTTGAAAAAGCTGCCGCCCTCCTACGGCGCGGTGGTGATGCCGTTGGTTCTTTCGATTCTGATGTCGTCGATTGTCTCGGCGGTTTCGACGGCAATCGGCGCAGGCTGGACCAACGGGTTTATAGCGGCCTGGAGCTATGCATGGGGCGCTTCATGGCTTGTTGCGTTTCCCAGTCTGCTGATTGTGCTTCCGATCGTGCGCCGGATCGTTGCCGCGATTGTCGATCAACCGGCCCGGTCCTGACATCACGAATGAAGGGTGCCGGCGGCCATAGGGCCGGCCTAGCCATTAGAGCGGCCCCTTGCGAGGCCGCTGCCGGTTTGTGCGCTTGCCTCAGGTAAGCGGCGACAGCTGGATCTCGACGCGGCGGTTCTGAGCCCGGCCGGCAGCGGTCGCGTTGGAGGCGATCGGACGCGTCTTGCCGAAGCCGGTGACGGCGAAGCGGCGGGAATCGACGCCCTGTCCGGACAGATAGTTGGCGACCGCCAAAGCACGGCGCTGCGACAGGTCGAAATTGTGCTCGTCGCTGCCGGTCGAGTCGGTGTGGCCGAACACGTCGACCGTGGTCTGGCGGAACTTTTTCAGCACAAGGGCCACTGAATTCAGCACCGGATAGAAACCGGCCTTCACCGCGTCCTGGTCGACGTTGAAGGTAATGTCGGACGGCATATTGAGGATGATCTGGTCGCCGGTGCGGGTGACGCTGACGCCGGTGCCCTGAAGCTGTCGGCGCAGTTCGGCCTCGTTCTGGTCCATGGTGGCACCGATGGCACCGCCGGCAAGCGCGCCGATGCCCGCGCCGATCAGCGCGTTGCGGCGGTCGTTACCGCCGGCTAGCATGCCGAGCCCGGCACCCGCCAAAGCACCGAGACCGGCGCCGGCAGCGGTGTTGGAAACCTTCTGTTCCCCGGTGTAGGGATCGGTGGTGCATGCGCTCACGAGCACAGCCGTCGCCACGACGGCGAGCACAATCTTTTTCATATGGTGGTCCCTCTCCATTCCACGGCCGCGCAACGGCGCACCGCATCAGCCGTTCCAGCGACTTGTAACATGAAATGCGGCGAAAAGCGGACCAGCAAAAGCCGTTGCCGCGGCTTTTCCCGGCCCAATTCCACACGCCTGCGGCGGCTCGTGCGACCACCGCAATTCGACCGGCTACCAGAGATTCTTGCCGTCGATGACCACCACTTCGACCGTGTCGAGATCGAAATCGTCGAACAGCCGCGAGTTCACGCTGATCTTCGGATTGTCGAAATTCGGCTCGCCTGTCGACCAGTCCGGCGTCTCGGTGAAGGTGCCACAGCCGCAGGTGGCGCAAAAACCGTGTTTTATGGTTTTCGATCCCCACAGGTAGAACGAAACATTCTCCGGCGGGCTGGTGAGTCTGAATTGCGATGGGGTGTAATAGGCCCACAACGAACCGCGTTTCGAACAGAAGGAACAGGTGCATCGCGTCACTGTCTGCGGCGCTTGCGAAACCTCGAATGTCGTCGCCTTGCAGTGGCAGCTTGCCTTGATGGTCATGAATTGGTCCCTCACAATGCCGCCGCCCGTACGGCAAAGGCAGCATAAAGAAACGCTCCTGACAACTGCCGGTCAGCAGGCCTGTGAGCCTGCGATGCACAGGTTAACAGTGCTGGAGTGCCGATCGAAGGCTCATCGATCCAAAGCCGCCGCACACCCTCGGGTCACCCGTCGGCAAGCTTTGGGCGTCATGCGCTAATAGGACGATGGCGGCACGAACAGGCAGATGGTCTTTCCGTCATTGGCACCGGCAACGGAGCACCAATGATATTCGCCGTCGGGCGAATTCTTGATCCGCTTGTCGCTATAGGCCACGACCTCCCCGGTTCCTTTGATGACATAGCCCTCCGGACGTTCGCTGATCGATGTCTGAGAGACCTCGCGGCAATCATAGCCCGAGCAGCAGGAGAACGGATAGCTCCAGCCTTGCGGCATGGCCGCGGTCGGTTTGGCATCATGCGCCAGAGCAGGCGCCGCAAATGGAATGGCGGCAGCAATCAAAACCACTGCCGCGACAAGTGAATTCAGGAGTCGGCGCGCCGTGCGGGCGACTGAGGCCGGTCTGGTTGTGAGAGCAGGCATGAGCGCAGTTCCTATCAACGGTTGTCAAGCATCTCGCTTGCCCGTTCCCGGAACGTGTCTTCCCAGTGGCCGGATCGTCAGGTCGCAGATACGCCGCGTCCGGCCATAAATGCTTTTTCCTCCCCAGCGCATGAATGCTGGGCTGATTCCTTGGCTGGCGCAAGCAATTGCTGTCGCAACCGAACGCCGACCTCTGCAGTCGGAACCAACCTGCCGCCCTGATTGACGAAACCTGGTCAAGCCCGGCAACGGGATCGCCAATAACGGGATTTGGCTCGCGCTGGTTCCAGGCTTGGCACCGGCGGCCGGCGACATCCGCGTCAAAAGCGGAAATCGATCTTGAAGAATCCGATGAAAAACAAAGTTGTAGAACGACAGGTAAGTGCGAATTGAGAGCTCGTCACTCTCGCGCGGTGGCCGTAACGCTCGCGTGATGAACCCACGTTCCTGCCGGATTGGTGCCCGGCGCCTCAGTCGATATCGGCCACCGTTTCGCCGGCGCCACCTTCGATCCGCTGCGACAGCGAGGCTTCCATGAAATCGTCGAGGTCGCCGTCGAGCACGCTCGACGGGCTGGTGCTCTCGACGCCGGTGCGCAGATCTTTCACCAGCTGATAGGGCTGCAGCACGTAGGACCGTATCTGGTGGCCCCAGCCAATATCGCTCTTCGACGCTTCGGTGGCGTTCGCCACCGCTTCGCGCCTCTTCAGCTCTTCCTCGTAAAGCCGCGAGCGCAGCATTTCCCAGGCCTTGGCCTTGTTCTTGTGCTGGGAGCGCTCGGCCTGGCAGGCAACCGCGATACCGGTGGCGAGATGGGTTATGCGCACCGCCGAATCGGTGGTGTTGACGTGCTGGCCGCCCGATCCCGACGACCGATACGTGTCGATACGGACGTCGGATTCGGAAACGTCGATGTCGATCGTATCGTCGATGACGGGATAGACCCAGACGCTGGCGAAGGAGGTGTGGCGGCGCGCATTGCTGTCATAGGGCGAAATCCGCACGAGACGATGCACGCCCGATTCCGTCTTCAGCCAGCCATAGGCGTTGTGGCCCTTGATCAGCAGCGTGGCGGACTTGATGCCGGCTTCTTCGCCGTCATGCACTTCAAGCACCTCGACCTTGAAGCGCCGGCGCTCGGCCCAGCGCGTATACATGCGCAGAAGCATCGAGGCCCAGTCCTGGCTTTCGGTGCCGCCGGCGCCGGCATGGACCTCCAGATAGCTATCGTTGGCGTCAGCCTCGCCCGACAGCAGCGTCTCGATCTGGCGCGCCTTGGCCTCGCCGCGCATCGAGCGGATCGCCGCTTCGGCCTCCGCGATGACGCCCTCGTCGCCCTCTTCCTCGCCAAGCTCGATGAGGCCGATATTGTCTTCCAGGGCCTGGGTGAGGCCTTTGACCGCGGCAATGCCTTCCTCGAGGCCCTGACGCTCGCGCATCAGCTTTTGCGCTTCCAGCGGCTCGTTCCAGAGGCTCGAATCCTCGGCACGGACGTTCAGGTATTCAAGCCGCTTTATGGCTTGGTCCCAGTCAAAGATGCCTCCTCAGCAGGGTGATTGCCTGCCTGATCTCGTCGACAATGTTTTGCGTTTCCGCGCGCATGGCTGGCTGTTCTGTCCTGTTGCTGGATGGCGGTTTGGTGGCGCGATACATAGGGACGGCACAGTCTCCTGTAAAGCGCCGGCCCTGTAATGTACCGGCCCCTGTAAAGCGGAATGGACCGGCTCGACCATCATCGTCAAGCCGGTCCGACCCGATGCAGCGATTATCAGTAGAGCCCGCCGCCGCCCGACTGGATGGCCTGGTTGGCCTGCGGCGACAGCGCCCCGCCGGTGGCGTTGGAGCCGTCCGCACCCATGCCGATCACCCAATAACTGTCGGCGGGACCGGTACCCGGCTTGAAGGCTTCGATGATGGTTCCGGCGTCGCCCGCGTTGGCTCGCATGCCGGTCTTCCGATTGATCGCAATCAGCTTCATGCCTTCCGGAACCTTGAAGTCGACATTGGGCGTGCCGTCCAGCGCCACGCGCATGAAATCCTTGAAGATCGGCGCGGCGAGGCCGCCGCCGGTCGCGCCCTTGCCAAGGCCTTTCGGCTGATCGTAGCCCATATAAAGGCCGACAACGAGGTTCGGCGTATAGCCGATGAACCAGGCATCCTTTTCGTCGTTGGTCGTTCCGGTCTTGCCGGCGATGTGACGGCCGAGCTCGTTGATGGTGGCGCCGGTGCCGCGTTGCACGACGCCCTCCATCATCGATGTGATCTGGTAGGCGGTCATCGGATCGAGCACCTGCTCGGAATTGTCGACCAGCTCCGGCTCTGGCTGGTTCTGCCACTCGGCGGCGTTGCAGTTCGAGCATCCGCGTTCGTCCTGCCTAAAGACGGTCTTGCCGTAGCGGTCCTGGATGCGGTCGATCAGCGACGGCTTGATCGACTTGCCGCCATTGGCCATGATCGAATAGGCCGACACCATGCGCATCACCGTCGTCTCGCCTGATCCCAGCGCCATCGGCAGATACGGCGCCAGATGGTCGTAGACGCCGAAACGCTCGGCATACTCCACGACCAGCTTCATGCCCATGTCGTTGGCAAGCCGCACCGTCATCAGATTGCGCGATTTCTCGATACCGGAGCGCAAGGTCGCCGGGCCGGCAACCGTTCCGTCGTAATTCTTGGGCGTCCAGGTCGTGTTGCCGCTCTGGATGGTGATCGGCCCGTCCATGATCACGGAGGCGGGCGTATAGCCATTGTCGAGGGCGGCCGAATAGACGATCGGCTTGAACGACGATCCGGGCTGGCGCATGGCCTGCGTCGCCCGGTTGAACTCCGACTGCGCGTAGGAGAAACCGCCGACCATGGCCAGGACACGTCCGGTATGCGGATCCATGGCGATCAGGCCGCCTTCCACTTCGGGAACCTGGCGCAAGCTGTAGCTGTTGTCCGAGCCCTCGTTCTTCTGCACGAAAATCACGTCGCCCGGCTTCAGCACGTCGGCCGGCGACTTCGCCTTGACGGTCCTGCCGTCGACGACGTGGCGCATGGCGAAGCTCATGTCTTCCTTGCTGACGGTGCCTTCGACGCGGTCCTTGACGATTTCACCGGAGATCTGGCGCGTCGGCTGCAGGCCGATGGACAGGCCGGTGGCAGAGCTGTCGAGCACGACGGCGAGCGACCATTCCGGCACGTCCTCCAATCGCTTGACGTTGCCGAGCGGCACGCCCCAGTCGCCGGAAATGTCGATGCTCGTGACCGGCCCGCGGTAGCCGCGCAACGTGTCGAACTTCATGAGACCGTTCTGCATGGCCTTGCGGGCAATCAGCTGCATCTTCGGATCGAGCGTCGTGCGGACGGAAAGGCCGCCTTCGTAGAGCGCATTCTCGCCATAGCGCGCGATGATCTGGCGACGCACTTCCTCGGTGAAATACTCCCCGGCGAAGAGATAGTTGCCGGTGCGGCGCGGCGTGACGCCGAGCGGCTCGGCCTTGGCCTTCTCGCCTTCTTCATGCGTGACGTAGCCGTTCTCGACCATCTGGTCGATGACCCAGTTGCGGCGCTCCAAGGCGCGATCGGCATGCTTGAAGGGATGGTAGTTGTTCGGCCCCTTTGGCAGGGAGGCGAGATAGGCGGCTTCGGCAACGGTGAGCTCGTTCACCGATTTGTCGAAATAGGTGAGTGCAGCACCGGCGACGCCATAGGCGCCGAAGCCGAAGAAAATCTCGTTGAGATAGAGCTCGAGAATGCGATCCTTCGAATAGGCCTGCTCGATGCGGAAGGCGAGGATCATCTCCTTGATCTTACGCTCGTAGGTCTGATCCGAAGACAACAGGAAGTTTTTTGCCACCTGCTGGGTAATCGTCGAGGCGCCGACCTGGCGCTTTCCCGAGCCAACATTCTGCAGGTTGACGACAATGGCGCGGCCAAGGCCGGTCACGTCGATGCCGGGGTGATTGTAAAAATTCTTGTCCTCGGCCGACAGGAAGGCCGCCTTGACACGATCCGGGATCGCCTGAATCGGCAGATAAAGCCGCCGCTCACGCGCATATTCGGCCATCAGCGCGCCATCCGACGCGTGGATGCGGGTCGTCACCGGCGGCTCGTATTTGGCCAGCACCTCATAATCGGGCAGGTCCTTCGACAAATGGCCGATATAGATCGCCACGCCCGCCGCGACCAAAAGGGCCAGCGTCGTGCCGATGCCGAAGAAATAGCCAATGAGACGAATCATACCCGCTCCAGTCCTTGGTTCGGGAATTTCCTAAACGAAGCCGCCCTTCACGCAAGCTTTCGGGACGATCCCAAACCGTAATCGCAAAATCCATGTCGCGACCATGTGGGCAAAATACGGCGGCGCGGGATTTCGGTTTCGAATGCCGGAAATAAAAGCACAGGGTGTTGTCGCCGTGCAACGCTGCTTCAGGTTGTGGGCGCCGGTGGGCATTTCAGCCTCCGGCCCCCGTTCCGCTTCTGGCCGAAGCAAACAGGGCAACGGCATTGGTTATGCTCTGGGTCGCCTTGTTGCGCCAATCGGCGCTGAGCAACTGCGCTTCGTCCTTGGCGTTCGACAGATAGCCGAGTTCGACCAGCACGGATGGAACGTCCGGCGCCTTCAGCACCTTGAAGCCGGCAGAACGCTGCGGGTTGTTGATCAGACCGACGCTGGTGGAAAGCTGGCCGACGAGAGTATGGGCGAAGCTCATCGAAAAATTATGCGTCTCGCGGCGGATCAGGTCGATCAGGATATCGGTCACTTCCTTGCTGTCGTCCTTGATCTCCATGCCGGCGAACTGGTCGGAAAGATTTTCACGGTCGGCAAGCGCCTGCGCCTCGGGATCGGAAGCCTTGTCGGACACGGTGTAGACGGTTGCACCGCGAATGCCCTTGAGGCTGATCGTGTCCGCATGGATCGAGATGAGCAGGTCGGCCTCATGCTGGCGGGCAATGCGCACGCGGTCGTCGAGCCGCAGGAACTCGTCCGTTTCGCGCGTCAGGAACACGTCGTATTTGCCGCTGGCGGCGAGCTTGTCGCGCAGTTCCATGGCAAAGGCGAGCGTCACGTTCTTTTCGACCGTACCGTTCAGGCCCTCGGCACCGCCGTCGATGCCGCCATGGCCGGGATCGACGACGACGGTGAAACGATGGCCCGGATTGGAGACCGGCCCGGTACCGACCCTGCCGGCCTTGTCGGCGGAGACCGTCGAGCCGGTCGTCAGCGCCTGATTAGCGAGCGCTGCGTCGAATTCTCGCTGCGAGGCCGCCGACATGTCGATGGCGATGCGGTAGCCGTTGCCGTCACCGTTCTTGAGCACGTCGAGATTGTCGACGGCGAACGGTCCCTTGCCGGTGAGAATCAGCCGCGATTTCCCCTCGCCGAGCTCGCCGTAACGCACGGCGCGGACAAGCCCGCGCGGCTTTACGTCCTTGGCATTGAGGGCGAATCTCGTGGCCGGCAGATCGATGACCAGGCGATCGGGGCCGCGCAGCAGGAACCATTTGATGTCGGGCTCGCGGTCGAAATTGATGACGATGCGCATCTTGGTGGCATCGCCGGCCATCTTGTAGCTTGTGGCAGCAAGCGGTGCGTCGGCAGCACGCGAAAGCGGCGAAAAGACCAGGCAAGCCAGGATCAGCGACAGCAGGCAGGCGGTGCGGAAGAACCAGCCTCCATGATGACGGCCCTTGTCTGCGAAGCTTGCCAGTCCCATCTTTCTACCAGTCGCTCCCGTTTTGGCGTCATGCCCGACCGCTTGTCGAAGGGCCCTGTTGCTTGTCAAAGTGCCGGCAGGCCGCGAACTCGATTAACGATTGGTATCCAGAGAAGGTTAACCAAGCCTTTTCATGGAAGGCTTGGGACCTGTGCTTCCGCTGCGGAACGGCTTTTTGCCGGCATCGGGAATCGGGGTTGCCTTCCAACCTGCCAAATCATAAAAGCGATGGTGGATCACTGCAATCCTGGAACCGTCCTCCTCCGCAGCTTCCTGCTACAGGTCAGACGCAAGACGGCTCCTTTCGCTTCAGGCGAAGAAGGCATCGGTGATCGCGACGATTTTCGCAGGCGTGCTCCCGTGGCGGGGGAATCGCCTGCGTGAGCAAAACGGCCGGGATTGTCCCGTGCCGGCTCTGTATGAGCAAACAAGCTGGTCCGGTTTTTCCCGGGCTTTGGTTCAAAAGGTTCTGCTGGTGACGATGGCTTCAAGCGCAATCATGGAAAGGTCCGCAACAAACCGCGCCACTACGGCTGCGGGCGGCACCGCCATGGCGCTCAGGCAGCGGCCGGCGGACGTTCAATTGTCCGGCACTCATGTTCCAGGTCCACGGCAGCGGGCATTGCCCCGCAAGCTGCGGCCGACGGCTGCCGGGAGGAAACGAAATAATGCCCAACAAAATGCTGATAGACGCCTCCCACCCGGAGGAAACACGCGTTGTCGTCGTTCGCGGTAACCGAATTGAAGAATTCGACTTTGAATCCCAGGACAAGAAGCAGCTCAAAGGAAATATCTATCTCGCCCGCGTAACGCGCGTCGAACCTTCCCTGCAGGCAGCCTTTGTCGAATATGGCGGCAACCGTCACGGTTTCCTCGCCTTCAGTGAAATACATCCCGACTACTACCAGATTCCGGTCGCCGACCGTCAGGCGCTGCTGCGTGCGGAAGCACAGGAAGCCCAGGACGAAGAGGACGAGGAAGCCGCCGAAGGCGAGGACCGCCAGAGCCGCGACCGTGGCAAGCGCGGACGCCGGCGCGGCGGCAAGAGCCGTGACCGCGGCGAGCACAGGCACGAGGCAGGCGCGTCCGACGGCGAGAACGGCGAAGGTGCCGTCGCAGAAAAGCTGGATGCCGCTACCGACAATGGCGAAACCATGTCCGACGTTGCTGGACAGAGCGAGGGTGCCGCCGGACAGAGCGATGAAGTCGCCGATCGCGGCGAGACCGAGCCGTCCGAAGGCGGTTCCAGTTCCATCGCTGCCAGCGTCGATGCCGACGTAATCTCGGAAGCCGTCCCGCAAGTCGAGCTAAGCGAAGCCGAGACGGGCGGGGCCGAGACAAGCGGCGAGGCAACCTCCGAAGACAATGATCGCGGCATGCTGGAAGAGGTGCAATCCTCGCATTCGGACGATCACGAGGTCGAATCGGTCGGCGCCGAAGACGCGCTGGAAGAAGTGCGCAACCGCCGCAAGCCGGTGCGCCGCCAGTACAAGATCCAGGAAGTGATCAAGCGCCGGCAGATCCTGCTGGTGCAGGTCGTCAAGGAAGAGCGCGGCAACAAGGGCGCGGCGCTGACCACCTATCTGTCGCTGGCCGGCCGCTATTCGGTGCTGATGCCGAACACGGCGCGCGGCGGCGGCATTTCGCGCAAGATCACCAATGCGCAGGACCGCAAGCGGCTGAAGGAAGTGGTCGCCGATCTCGAAGTGCCGCAGGGCATGGGTGTCATCCTGCGTACGGCCGGCGAAAGCCGCACCAAGGCAGAGATCAAGCGCGACTACGAATATTTGATGCGGCTTTGGGAAAACGTCCGCAATCTGACGCTGCAATCCACGGCCCCTGCCCTGGTTTACGAGGAAGGCAGCCTGATCAAGCGCTCGGTACGCGACCTTTACAACAAGGATATCGACGAGATCCTGGTTTCCGGCGAAGAAGGCTACCGCGAGGCCAAGGACTTCATGCGCATGCTGATGCCGAGCCACGCCAAGGTGGTTCAGCCGTTCCGCGACACGACGCCGATCTTTGTGCGCAACGGCATCGAAGCGCAGCTCGACCGCATGCTGCAGCCGCAGGTGACGCTGAAGAGCGGCGGCTACATCATCATCAACCAGACGGAAGCGCTGGTCGCCATCGACGTCAATTCGGGCCGTTCCACCAAGGAGCACTCGATCGAGGACACCGCGCTTCACACCAATCTGGAAGCTGCCGAGGAAGTCGCCCGGCAATTGAGGCTGCGCGATCTCGCCGGCCTCATCGTCATCGACTTCATCGACATGGAGGAGAACCGCAACAACCGCTCCGTCGAGAAGCGGCTGAAGGATCACCTCAAGAACGATCGTGCCCGCATCCAGGTCGGCCGCATCTCGCATTTCGGCCTGATGGAAATGTCGCGCCAGCGCATCCGTGCCAGCGTGCTGGAATCGACGATGAAGCCTTGCCCGCATTGCGGCGGCACCGGCCATGTGCGCTCCGATTCGTCGGTCGCGCTGATGGTGGTACGGGCAATCGAGGAATTCCTGCTCAAGGATTCGCGCAGCCACATCACGGTGCGGACGCCGGCAGCGACCGCACTCTATGTGCTCAATCACAAGCGCGGCACGCTGGTGGAATTCGAGCACCGCTTCGGTGTGACCATCACCATCGAAGCCGATGATACGGTCGGTGCACAACACTATGCCATCTTCCGCGGTGCGCTGGCCGAAAAGCCGGAAGGCTTCGTCGAGGCGCGCACCTTCCCGGCCTATGTCGAGCCGGAAGAACCCGAGGACGAGATCGTCATCGAGGAGGAAGACGAGGCACCGGTGCAGGCCGAGCAAACACGCCCTGCCCAGCAGCCGCAGCAGCCAAGGTCGGGCGAGGACGGCGAAGGCCGCGATCGCAAGCGCCGCAAGCGCCGCAGACGGCGCGGCGGCAAGGATCGTGAACACGGCGATCGTGAACACGGGGATCGTGAACACGGGGATCGTGAACACCGGGACCGCGAACATGGCGCTGCTGTGGAAGGTGCTTCCGTTTCGGCGCCGACAGACGATGCCTTGGTAGCCGACGGCGACCACGGCGCCGAAGCGGAACGTGAAGCGCCGGCCGGTGTTGCCGAAACGGCGGAAGCGGCGGACGACGGTCACGGCAAGAAGCGCCGGCGCGGCAAGCGCGGCGGCAAGCGCAATCGCCGTGAAGACGGCGAGGACAGCGTCGAAGCCAGCGCCGGCGAGCCAGCCGCCATGACGGAAGGTGCCGTGTCGGAAGCAGAGCCCGTGACCGGCGAACCGGAAGGTGCCCCGCCGGCCGAAGAGCTTGCGGTGCTTGCTCCGGCGAACGACGACATGCCGAGCGCCGAAAAGCCGAAGAAGCCGCGCCGCGCCGCCAAGCCGAAGAAGGTTGCGGCGGAAGCAGTTGCCGAGATTGCGGGCGCCGAGACATCGGCTGCCGAGGCCGCCTCCGTGGCTTCCGGCGAGACCCCCGCGCCGGTGTCGCCGGAGACCGAAGTGGCGGCTGCCGAGGAAACGCCGAAGGTCCGGCCGTCGCGCCGCAAGCCCGTACCGGTGGATGCTCCGGTCGTGCCGGTCGTCTCCTCGATCGTCGCCGACGAGGCAAAGACCGAGGAAGCAAAGACCGAGGACAAGCCAAAGCGTGCCGGCTGGTGGCAGCGGAAGGGCTTTTTCTAAGCCTTTGCGTGCATTAGCCAGACTTTCTGATTGGAAAAGTCCCGCGTCGCCGATCGGCTGCGCGGGATTTTTTTGCCCCAATTGCAGGCGACGACACTATGGTGCGAAGATCGACCAGTTCATTATCTTCGCCAGTTTTTCCAGCGCGATCGAGCCCAGCCTGGAATTGCCGTTGGCATTGAGGCCAGGCGACCAGACGGCAAGCGAGGCGACGCCCGGCACGATTCCCAATATGCCGCCGCCAACGCCGCTCTTGCCGGGAATGCCGACGCGGAAAGCGAAGTCGCCGGAGCCGTCATAGTGGCCGCAGGTCAGCATCATCGCGCCGATGCGGCGCGCGCGCTCTGCCGAGACGACGGAATGCCCGGTCGCCGGGTTCTTGCCGCCATTGGCGAGGAAGCGGCCGGCCAGGGCCAGTTGCCGGCAGCTCATGGCGATAGCGCAATGGTGAAAGTAAACGCCCAGCGCCAGTTCCGGCGCATGGTGGAGATTGCCGAACGATTTCATGTAATTGGCGAGCGCGAAATTGCGAAAGCCGGTGGCGCGTTCGGACGCCGCGACCTCGCGGTCGACGATGATCGTGTCGTCATCTGCCAAGAACTGGATGAAGCGCAGGATCTCGCCGATCGCCTCGCGCGGCTGATGGCCGGCAAGCAGGATGTCTGAGACCACGATGGCGCCGGCATTGATGAATGGATTGCGCGGAATGCCGTTCTCGTGCTCGAGCTGGACGATCGAGTTGAACGGATTGCCCGAAGGTTCGCGCCCGACCCGTTGCCACAGCGCGTCGCCGACATTGCCGAGCGCCAGCGTCAGCGTGAACACCTTTGAGATGCTCTGGATTGAAAACGCCTCGTCGGCGTCGCCCGCGGTCAGCACGCGGCCGTCATTGGTCACCGCGGCGATGCCGAATTTTTTCGGATCGATCTTGCCGAGCTGGGGAATATAGCTGGCGACGTCGCCGCGATCGGTACGCTCCGCCATTTCGGTGGCGACCTCGCGCAAGGCCTGTTCAAGCTGGGGCGCCTGTTCAAGTTGAGACGCCTGTTCAAGCTCCGGCATCGTCGCCCCCCCTACTTCAGCCAGCGTTCGATACGCGCCATCGCCTCGACCATGTCGTCGTGGCTGCCGGCGTAGGAAAAGCGCATCGTGCGATGTCCCTGCAGCGGGTCGAAATCGCGGCCGGGCGTCGCCGCCACATGCGCCTCGGCCAGCATCCGGCGCGCAAACGCCATGCTGTCATTGGTGTGCCTGGTGACGTCGCAGAAGGCGTAGAACGCGCCGTCCATGGGCGCGGCCAAAGCAAAGCCTAGCTCCGGCAGGCGTTGCATCAGGAGCTCGCGGTTCCAGGCATAGCGCGCCTTCACCGCCTCCAGCTCTGGCGTCGCCTTGAACGCCTCGATCGCGGCAATCTGGGACAGCTCGGGCGGCGAGATGTAGAGGCTCTGGGCGATGCGCTCGACCGGCCGCACCAGCTCCTGCGGCAGCACCATCCAGCCGATGCGCCAGCCGGTCATGCAATAATATTTCGAGAAGGAATTGATCACCGTCACATCCGCGCCGAAAGAAAGCGCGGTCGTGTCTGGCGCCGCATAGGCCAGCCGGTGATAGATTTCGTCCGAGATTACGGCGATGCCGAGCTCTTGCGCCGTCTTGACCAGCGCCTCGAGATCGCCGGCGGGAATGACCGCGCCGGTCGGGTTGGCCGGGCTGGCGAACAGCACGCCCTTCAGAGGTTTTTCGCGATGCGCGGCTTGCAGGTGCTCGGCATGGAGATAGGCGGCGCCGTCCAACTCGATCTCGGCGATGTCGATGCCGAGCGCGGCCATGATGTTGCGATAGGCCGGATAGCCGGGGGCGGCGATGGCGACGCGATCGCCTGGATCGAACATCGCCAGAAAAGCAAGGTTGAAGGCAGCCGACGATCCGGTGGTGACGGCTATCCGCTCGGGCGAAACGTCAAGCCCGTAATGCTCGCCATAGTGCGCCGCGATCGCCTTGCGCAGACCGGCGAGGCCCAGCGCGTCGGTATAGCCGATGCGGCCTGCTTTCAAGGCATTGGCCGCCGCTTCGCGAACCCCGGCCGGCGCCGGATCGGAAGGCTGGCCGACGGCCATGGATACGACCGGCAGGCCCTTGGCTTTCAGCCGATTCGCCTCGGCCAGGATGTCCATGGCGTGGAACGGTTCGACCGCGCCGCGGCGCGAAAGCGAAACAGTCATTTTTCAATCCACCACACTTGTCCGCGCGTGCCGGCCATGCTGGCCGCGCCGCACAAATGCCCGATTGGTGTGGGGATCACAAGTTCGGTAAGTTTAGGCTGCCGACTTTTCATCCTTCGCCCACTCGTCTACCAGTGGACCTGCCATGTTGAGCCGACCCAAATCGACGATCGCCAGGACAGCGCGCGCCTTCGCGACGCTTGCGCTTGCGGCGGTGGTCGCCATGGCCGGCTCGGTCGATGCATTTGCGCAGAATGTGCCGGTGGTGCGCGATGCCGAGATCGAGGCGCTGGTACGCGACTACGCGCGGCCGATCTTCAAGGCGGCCGGCTTGTCGGGCGACGCCATCAACATCGTGCTGGTCAACGACCAGAGCTTCAACGCCTTTGTTGCCGGCCGCCGCATGTTCATCAACACCGGCGCGCTGATGACGGCCGAAACGCCCAACGAGATCATCGGCGTCATCGCCCACGAGGCCGGCCATATCGCCGGCGGGCATCAGCAGAAACTGCGCGAGCAGCTCGAGCGTGCCAAGACGATGGCGATACTGGCGACGCTGCTTGGCGCCGGCGCCATGGTTGCCGGCGCCACCAGCAACAGCCGCGGCCTCGCTGGGGCCGGCATGGGCGTGATGGCCGGCGGCGGCGAGATGGCGCAACGCAGTATCCTCGCCTATCAGCGCACCGAAGAGATGACCGCCGACCGTTCGGCAATCGCTTATCTGAATGCAACCGGCCAGTCCGGCATGGGCATGCTGAAGACGTTCGGCCGTTTCCAGAACGCATTGTCGCTCTCGGGCGCGCAAGTCGATCCCTATCGCATCAGCCATCCGATGCCGCAGGAGCGTATCGCCAATCTCGAAGTGCTGGTGAAGCAGAGCCCTTACGTCGACAAGGTCGACCCGCCGGCACTACAGCAGCGCCACGATATGATGCGCATCAAGATCGCCGCCTACATGCAAGGCCAGGCGGCGGCGTCACGATTGATGCGCAAGAACCCCGGCAGCCTCGCCTCGCGCTATGGCGACGCGCAGATGACCTATCTTTTCGGCAATCTGGCTTCGGCGCTCACCAAGACCAACGCGTTGATCAAGGAACAGCCGAAAAACCCGTATTTCCAGGAATTGCGCGGCGACATCCTGATGAAGGCGAACCGGCCGAAGGATGCTGCCGACGCCTATGCCAAGGCGGTCAGCCTCGATCCGGCGCGATCCGGGCTGCTGCCGGTCTCTTACGGCCAGGCGCTGATGGCCATCGGCACGGCGGATTCGCTGAAGAAGGCAGTGGCGCAGATCAACACCGGCCTCGGACGGGATCGCGAAAACGCCGACGGATACCGCTATCTGGCACAGGCTTACGGGGAACTCGGCAACATCCCGGCCGCCGAGCTTGCAACCGCCGAAGGGCATTTCTATTCCGGCGACTACAAGAATGCGAAGATCTTCGCCATGCGGGCGCAGCAGAGCATGAAGCGGGGCGAGCCGGGCTGGCTTCGCGCGCAGGACATTATAAACTACGCACCATCAGGTAAGAAGAAGTGAACCTTTCGGACGCAGGCTGCGACACAGCCAAAGCGAGCGGACCGGAACACGGGCAAGAGGATCGAGGATCATGACCAAGGCAATTCTGCTGGGCACTACCGGAGTGGCAGCGGCTCTCGCCATGCTGGCGTTCGGCTTCGTCGCCGGCAATCCGCAGACGGCGAAGGCCGGCACGGCGCAGCTTGCCCAGACGGCGTCCTCGGGTACCAAGCTCGACCGCACCGAAGTCGAAGGCATCGTCCGCGACTATCTCCTGAAGAACCCGGAAGTGCTTCTGGAAGCACAGCAGGCACTCGAGGCCAAGCAGAAGGAAGAACAGCGCGTCGCCAGTCTCGGCGTCATCAAAGACGCCAAGGACCAGATCTTCAATTCCTCCTTTGACGGCGTTGTCGGCAATCCCAACGGCAAGGTCACTATCGTCGAATTCTATGATTATAATTGCGGCTACTGCAAACGCGCCATCGACGACATGCGCGCGCTGACCAAGGCCGATCCGGACCTGCGCTTCGTGCTCAAGGAATTCCCGATCCTCGGCCCGGATTCGCAGAAGGCGAGCGTCGTCTCGATGGCCTTCCACTTGCTGAAGCCCGAGAAATACGGCGAATTCCATAATGCGCTGCTCGGCGGCCAGGGGCGCGCCACCGAGGCGGCGGCAATCAAGGTGGCGCTGTCGCTCGGCGCCGACGAGACGACGCTGCGCGAAAAGATGAAGGACCCGAGCATCACCGAGGCCTTCTCTAAGACCTATGATCTCGCCACCAAGCTCGCCATCACCGGAACGCCGTCCTACGTGGTCGGCAACGAGGTTGTGTTCGGCGCGCTTGGCCAGGAAGTGCTGGCCGAAAAGATCGAGGCGGCGAAGGCGGCGCTCTGATTAGCGTTCGGGTTTCGATTGGGGCTGCGGGTTTCCGGCGCGGGCCGTTTTCCGGCTGTTGTGGACGGCGAAAGAACGCACTTGCGCTCTTTTCGCCAGCGTCTATGCCCATTATAGAGGGTCCGGCGCGCCGGCTTAGCCGCGCCGGGAAAGGTCGGCATTTTTTGAAAACGGTTTTCGTCCTGAACGGCCCCAATCTCAACGCGCTCGGCAAGCGCGAGCCTGGTATCTATGGCGGCAAGACGCTTGCCGCGATCGCCGACGACTGCAAGCAGGCAGGTGCCGCACTTGGGCTGGAGATCGATTTCCGCCAGTCGAACCATGAGGGCGACCTCGTCGACTGGATCCAGGAGGCCGCCGACAAGGCCGCCGCAATCGTCATCAATCCGGGCGCCTACGGCCATACCTCGATCGCCATTCACGATGCCATCCGCGCCGTCGCGCCGCTGCCGGTAGCTGAGGTGCATCTTTCCAACATCCATGCGCGGGAACCATTCCGCCACGTCTCCATGGTCGCGCCGGTCGCCGTCGGCATGATCTGCGGGTTCGGGCCGCTCGGCTACACGCTGGCGCTGCAGGCGCTGGCTGCACGCCTATGACCGGCCAACAAACAGAAGGCTCGAAAATGTCGATAAAGAAGAACGGTGTTGACCAGCAGCTGATCCGCGATCTGGCGGGCATACTGAACGACACCAACCTGACCGAGATCGAGGTCGAGCTGGGCGATCTGAAGGTGCGCGTCTCGCGGCAGGCGCCGGCCGTCCATGCTGTCGCCGCAGCGCAGCCGGCCCACGCGCCGGCAGCCGCGCAGCCCGCGGCAGCCGCCGTGCCGGCGGCGCCCGACGTGTCGAAGAACGCCGTCGCCTCGCCGATGGTCGGCACAGCCTATCTGGCGCCGTCGCCCGACGCCAAGGCGTTCATCGAGGTCGGACAGAAGGTCAAGGAAGGCCAGACGCTGCTGATCATCGAGGCGATGAAGACGATGAACCAGATCCCCTCGCCGCGCGCCGGCACGGTGACGGCGATCCTGTTCGAAGACGCGCAACCGGTCGAATATGGCATGCCGCTCGTTGTGATCGAGTAGAGCCGGGAACAGGCGAAAGATGTTCCAGAAAATCCTCATCGCCAATCGCGGCGAAATCGCCCTCAGGGTGCTGCGCGCCTGCAAGGAGCTCGGCATCCAGACGGTGGTGGTGCATTCGACCGCCGACGCCGACGCCATGCATGTGCGTCTCGCCGACGAGAGCGTCTGCATCGGCCCGCCGCCGTCGCGCGACAGCTATCTCAACATCCACCAGATCGTCGCCGCCTGCGAGATCACCGGCGCCGACGCAGTGCATCCCGGCTACGGTTTTCTGTCGGAGAACGCCAAGTTCGCCGACATCCTCGCCGCGCACAACATCACCTTCATCGGCCCGACCGGCGACCATATCCGCATTATGGGTGACAAGATCGAGGCCAAGCGCACGGCAAAGCGCCTCGGCATCCCCGTGGTGCCCGGCTCCGACGGCGCGGTCACCGAGGACAAGGAAGCCAAGCGCATTGCCGCCGCGATCGGCTACCCTGTGATCATCAAGGCGTCGGCCGGCGGCGGCGGGCGCGGCATGAAAGTGGCGCATAGCGAGGCCGACCTCGAGGTGGCGCTGCAGACGGCACGCTCGGAGGCGGGTGCGGCCTTCGGCGACGACGCCGTCTACATCGAGAAATATCTGCAGAAGCCGCGCCATATCGAAGTGCAGGTGTTCGGCGATGGCGCCGGGCGCGGCGTGCATTTCGGCGAGCGCGACTGCTCGCTGCAGCGCCGCCACCAGAAGGTCTGGGAAGAAGCGCCCTCGCCGGCGCTCAATGCCGAGGAGCGCGCGCATATTGGCGGCGTCTGCGCCAGGGCCATCGCCGATCTCGGCTATTCCGGCGCCGGCACCATCGAATTCCTCTATGAGGACGGCGAGTTCTATTTCATCGAGATGAACACGCGCCTGCAGGTCGAACATCCGGTGACCGAGGCGATCACCGGCATCGATCTCGTGCACGAGCAGATCCGCGTCGCCTCGGGCGGCGGGCTTTCGGTGCGCCAGGAGGATATCCGCTTCCACGGCCATGCCATCGAATGCCGCATCAACGCCGAGGATCCGCGCACCTTCACCCCCTCGCCAGGCACCATCACCCACTTTCACACGCCGGGCGGCCTCGGTATCCGCGTCGATTCCGGCGTCTATTCGGGCTACAAGATCCCACCCTACTACGACAGCCTGATCGGCAAGCTGATCGTGCACGGCCGCAACCGCGTCGAGTGCATGATGCGGCTGCGGCGCGCGCTCGACGAATTCGTCGTCGACGGCATCAAAACGACGCTGCCGCTGTTTCGCGACCTCGTTGGCAACGCCGACATCGCCAATGGCGACTACGACATCCACTGGCTGGAAAAATACCTGGCCGAAGGCGAGTGATACAGGGGCGAAGCGATGACCCGTCCCTACGCACCCGGTTATCGCATCCCGACCGACCTTTTGCTCAAAGCCTATGCCTCCGGCGTCTTCCCGATGGCCGAAAGCGCCAATGACCCCGAAGTATTCTGGGTGCGGCCGGAGACGCGCGGCATCATTCCGCTCGACGGGTTCCACATACCGAAAAGCCTGAGAAAGACGATCCGCAAGAACCTGTTCGAGTTCCGTATCGATTTCGACTTCGAGGCGACGATCGAGGCCTGCGCCGAAAGGCGCGAGGAACGTCGGTCGACCTGGATCAACGCGCCGATCCGCGAAGCCTATATCGAGCTGCATCGGATGGGCCATTGCCATTCGGTCGAGGCCTGGCACGACGACCGGTTGGTCGGCGGGCTCTACGGCGTATCGCTCGGCCGCGTGTTTTTCGGCGAGAGCATGTTCGCCAGGGAGACCGACGCGTCAAAGGCCTGCCTGGTTCACCTCGTCGAACGCCTGAAGGCGCGCGGCTTTGCACTGCTCGACACGCAGTTCACCACCGAGCATCTCAAACGCTTCGGCGCAATCGACGTGCCGCGCGGCAAGTACGAGAAGATGCTGGCCGAGGCGCTGAAGGGCGAGGCGGTGTTTTTTCCATAACCTGGAGAATGGTTCATCGTTTTTCACAGAATTCCGGACGGAAACCGTTCACTTTTCGTGGAATTGCTCTAGCGGCCAGTCAGCTTTTTGCTGCCGTCACAGCGGCGTCTGTGCGTGGAACATCATCTTCCAGCCATTGACGCGGTGGACATAGCCAGTGCTGACCAGCGCCGCATAGGCTTCGCCATTTTGCCGGGTCGCACGCGCCTCGTAGGTCAGCATGACGATGTCGCTGCCCGGCTCGATGATGCCCTTGAGGTCGATGTCGAGATCGCGCCAGCGGTTCTGGTCCGTGGCGGTTTCGGCCAGATCGGAATTGCTCATCACCCGCGCCATCTGCGGGAAGGCCACCAGGCATTCGGTATCGGCATTGGCCTTGAAGTAGTCGGCGTCGCCGCTCCAGAATCCCCTTTCGATGTCGAGAAGTTCGTTCTTGTTGGCCATCATCATGGCAACCTCCTCCGTAGAGAGGCACCAACGCTCGGGGAACGCGGCGGTTCCGCGGGGCGCGGTATCCGCCGCGCGCTGACAGATTCTAGTTGGTTTTGGGGGCGGCGGGTGCCGGCACGTCGGACTTCTGCTTGCAGCCCTTCAGCCAGATATCATAGACGGCATGCTCGACGGCGTTGATCCCGGGGCTTTCGGCAAACATCCAGCCGGTGAAGATACGGCGTATCTTCCGGTCGAGCGTGATCTCGTCGACCTCGACGAACGAATCCGTCTTCGGCTCTTCGTTTTCGGGCCGCGAATAGCAGATGCGCGGCGTCACCTGCAAAGCGCCGAACTGCACCGTCTCGTCGATATAGACATCGAAGGTGATGATCCGGCCGGTGATCTTGTCGATGCCGGCGAATTCAGCGACGGGATTGGTGAGGCGTTCGGATACTGCCGGTGCTGCAGGCGCTACCGACGCGTCCGGCGCCAATTCCTGCGCAGCGGCAAGCGCCACCATGGAAGCGAGAACGACCGCGGTTAATCCGCCCGTCAAAATTCGGCTGAACATGCTCATGCAAGGTCCGGTGATTTGCGCCCGGGTGATTCTCTTAACGCCAAGGCTAGTTGCTGCTGTCGGATCAGCAAACAGCTAAACAGTAATTGTGGCGACAAAGGACCGCCCGCGTGGGGACCGCCTCCGTGGGGGACCGCGGCCTGTCGCGGCGATCGATCACGAACCGGGCGTCCAGGCGTCGTAGTCGCCCGTCACCTGCGGACGATGCCGGTTGGTCAGCACCGACCCCTTCGGCCGATAGGCTGCGGGGCTGCCGGTGAGGTTCGGCACATGCGGCTTTTGCCAGTCGCGTGGCTTGTAGTCTTCGCTTGGCGGCGGAACGTCTACACGGTGATGGATCCAGCCATGCCAGCCGGGCGGAATCGCCGAGGCTTCCGAATAGTCGCGGTAGATGACCCAGCGGCGGGTGCGGCCTTCCGAATCGACGCCGCCCTCATAGTAGACGTTGCCGACCTCGTCCTGCCCGACCTTCTTGCCATGCCGCCAGGTGTGAAAGCGCGTTCCCAATGTCTGGCTGTTCCACCAGGTGAAAAACTGCAGAAGGAAAGTCTTCATCCAAATCCTCGTGGCAAGTCCTTGTGGCAAGTCCTCGCGGCGGCTGCGGCGCCTGTACCTGCTTATGGCGTCACGGCATTGCGAAGGCAAGGGTCTTGCCGCAACCGGCGAGCAAATGGCTGACGGAAAAGCGATACGTTCATGCTATTTTCGCGGCCGTCCGAAGCAGATGAAATAAGTTGTTGGCAACCTTACGCAGCGTTATTCTAACAGTTGATGCTTCGTTGCCTAGGACGGCAAATGAGAGGGGTTTATGTCATCGCTGGCGGGCACGGCCGGTCGCGCATTGCCGCAGGTCGTTGAGGCGATCTACGATTCGATTGCCGACGTCGACCGCTGGCAGGCGACACTCGAGGCCATCTGCAATCTGGCGGAAGGCCGGCTTGCCATGCTCGCCGTCATCGACACGATCAGCAGCTCTGCGCGGTTTTCGGTATCCTGCGGCGATCCCGCAGTTCTTGAGCCGTTGAAGCATGACTACGGCTCGCAAGTACCGTTCTATGCGGCGGTTCCCAAGATGGAGATCGACGTGCCCTTCACCGTCGATTCGATCTACGCCCTGCAAGGCCCGGATACACGACAGAGATGGCTCGAAAGCCGCATCGTGCGCGAATGGGTACAACCCAACCGGCTGGACGATTTCTTCTGGGTGGCGTTGATGAAGCGGCCGACCCGGATCGGTACGCTAATGGTGGTGACCGACAAGGACAGACGCCAGATTTCCCGCGAGGATCTCGAGCTTGTCTGCCTGCTGGCGCCGCATGTGCGGCGCGCGGTGACCATCGGCGACCTGTTCGAGGCCGAGCGGCGCAAGGCCGAAATCTTCCGCTCCATCATCGAAAGCCTCGACCATCCGGTGCTGATCGTCGCCGAAGACATGACCATCATCTTCGCCAACCCGTCAGCCGAAGCGCTGCTCGCCGAAAACATTTCGGTCGCTTGCGTGCGCGGACAGCTGTCCTTCACCTATGCCAACGCCAACGCCGCGATCGGCCGTGCCGTCCAGCTCGGCACGCGCGACGAATTCGCACTCGGACCTTGCGGCATCAACATTCCCCTGGCCAAGACGGCCGTTCCGGCGGTGGCCCATGTTATGCCGCTGGCGCGGCGTGAAATCTCGGCGCGCATCTCGCAGCGCGCCGCCGCAGCGATCTTCATCGCCGCGGGCGGTTCGACACCGACCCCGGCGCTGGACGCCATTGCGGCGCTGTTCGGACTGACCGCGGCAGAAAGGCGGGTCGCCGGTCACGTTGCCGCCGGCCTGACGCGAAAGGAAATCGCCGCGGCCGGCGGCGTCTCGGACGGCACCGTCAAGTCGCAGCTGGCGACGATCTTCGACAAGACCGGTACCGGCGATCAGCGCGAGCTCGAACTCTTGATGCGCGAATTGTCGCCGCCGTTGCGCGCCAGTTGATTTTGCGCAGATTCCCCTGACCGGCGGCGGTCCAAAAGGCCCGGCCGGTCAGTTTTCCCAAGCCTTTAAGACCATCGTCCGCAAAATCTGCGAAACGAAACCGGCATCGTTGCAATTCGGCCAAAATCATGGTGCGGTCGTTCGCGGTCCAGAAACGCGGCACTCTGCTCGGCTGGAATGAAAATGGTTTCTGGCGCGGATCTCGATCTTTGACACCGACATCTACCGAGCGGCTGCTCCCCTACCTCTTTCTGCTTGGGCTGATCGCAATCGCGGTCGCTTTCCGGCCACTGCTGCCCGTCGACGAAACGCGATATCTCAGCGTCACCTGGGAAATGTATCTGAGCGGACAGATCTTCGTCCCGACCATGAATTTCGCGCCCTATCTGCAGAAGCCGCCTCTGCTGTTTTGGCTCATCGACCTTGTCTGGAAGATTTTCGGCGCCAGCCGGCCGGCCGCGATGCTGGTAATCTTCGCCGCCTCCTCGCTCGTCATCTGGCTGACGACGGCTTTGGCAAAGACCCTGTTTCCGGGCCGCGACGACATCGCACGGCGCATCCCCTGGCTGGTTGCCGGAAGCTGCGTGTTCGTCATCTATTCGACGCTGATCCTATTCGACCTGTTGCTGACGGTGTTTGTGCTCGCCGCGCTGTTGTCGTTGATTGCCTTTGCCCGGAGCGGCAATCGCTGGCAGGCCGTTCTGGCCGGGCTGTTCATCGGCATAGGCGTGCTGACGAAAGGCCCGGTGGTGCTGATCCATATCGGCGCGCCCATCCTGTTCTACCCGTTCTGGCGCGACCGACGGGCGGGACTGACGACACCGAACTTCCTCGCTGGAGTGGGCTTGGCAGTGCTCGCCGCGCTGATTCCGGTGGCGATCTGGCTGGTGCCGGCGACGATCCTGACAAAGGGCAGTTTCGTCTATGATCTGGTCTGGAACCAATCGGCGGGGCGCGTCACCGGCAATTTGCGCAATTCGCACGGCCGGCCGTTCTATCTCTATCTGCTGCTGCTGCCGGTCATGTTCATACCCTGGATCTTCATACCCGAGGTCTGGCGGTTGAAGCTGCGCACGCGGATACGCAACCTGATCGAGACGAAGTCGCCGGATCTGCGCGCCTTGCGCCTACTGTCGTTCTCGTTCGTTGCCGTGTTGCTGGCGTTCAGCGCGATATCCGGCAAGCAGCCTCACTATGTCGTGCCGATGTTGCCGTTCGTGACCATCCTGTTCGGCTATTTCATGGCGGAGATCCCGCTCGCCAGGCTGAAAAGCTCGGCCGTCGTCATGCTTGTCATTTTCGGCATCGGCCACGCGGTGGCATCGGCAACCGCGTTCAAACGCTATGACCTGACGCCGCTCGCCAACTTCATCGACGAGCGAAAGGATGCGGACTGGGCCGTGGCTTTCGACTATCAAGGCGAAGTCGGCTTCCTGGCCGGGTTGCAAAGGCCGTTCGAAAGCACCGACAAACCGGAAGAATGGCTTGGCTCGCATCCCAGCGGCTATGTTATCGACAAGGTTTCCAAGGATCCCGGCACTGCAGGGCAAATCGCGTTCCGGCTTCGCGTCGAACGCGGCTATCTCGTCGTGCTGAAGGGACAGCATTGACGATCGTCACCGGTATGCGAGTTCGTCCCCCGCGCGGGAGATGAAGGCGTTGCTGCTTCGTGGTTCCATCGCTCGATAGAACCGGGAGGTATTCATGCGCAAACTCATCTCGACGACGCTTTTTGCCTTATCGCTCGCTGTGGCCGGCCTTGCCGCCGGTCCGGCATGGAGCTTCAAATGTCAGTCCGGAACGATCGGGCAAGGCAGTTGCTCCTGCTCCGGGACCGCCGACTGCACCGATATGCGGCATTCCAAAATGTGCAAGGGCGACCTGAACTGCGGTTCGGGCAAGTGCTCCTGCACGGCTGCACTGGTAGTCGACCCCGGCCCGAAAACCCCCAAGCCCAAGGTCGTCGCGCCGAAGGCGACAACCAAAGGCGTCGTGAAGCAGTAGATGTCCGACCCGAAAGGACGGCGGCTCGACGTCGCTGGGCCGGCCCGATGTTTCGCGGTTCATCCCCCGTGCGGGCGATGAACCGCTATCGAAGAAGTGCTGGCGTCTAGCCGGAGGGTGGTTTCCAACCAGAGAGCGAGGATACCATGTTGAAAACCTGCATGATGCTGTTCTTCTGCCTGATGGCGGCCACCGCGGCCGCCCAGCCGCCGCCTTCGGGGCCGCCGGTTCCCAGTGCGGCACTTGCCCCATGCAACGCCACACAATCGAACAGGCCCTGCAAAGCCGAACTCGGCGTGTTCCTGATCACCAACACCGTCCGCAACCTGGCGCAAGCCAAGGTCGACGCCACCAACGCACAGCTGGCCGCCCAGGGACGATCGTCGCGCGCATCGATCGAATCGCTGAAGCAATGGCGGCCGTCGCGCTTTGCGACGCAGATGCTGAACCAGCCGAACAGCTGGTTTGTCAAAGTTCCTTACATCCTGACCATCAAAGTCTCGATCCCTGTGACCTCCGACCGCCACATCGGCATTCCCATAGACGTCAACGTCTTCTGCAGCGGCTGGCAGACCGATTCCAGCCAGGTCATCATCCGCTCGCAACCCGGCCCGGCGAGCTTCGAGGGCGGCAACATCCTCGAGGACGTTTTCAACGTCGGCA
The DNA here is from genome assembly GCF_040322115.1 of Mesorhizobium sp. M0195. Classification (NCBI taxonomy): domain Bacteria; kingdom Pseudomonadati; phylum Pseudomonadota; class Alphaproteobacteria; order Hyphomicrobiales; family Phyllobacteriaceae; genus Mesorhizobium; species Mesorhizobium sp. M0195. Next base: position 118,730 of record NZ_JAMYSV010000012.1, read on the forward strand.
ATTACATCGACGCGCAGGTACGCAACTCGTTTTCGGCACCCCTACCGGTGACGACGCCGGTTCCAAATTCGAAATGCTCGGCAATAGACGGCTCCGATGCCGGCACGCAGGCTACCGGCGATGATCTCATCTTCTGGACGGTGCCGCGGCGCAACCTGGTGGTGACGGACGCCATAGCCAAGCCGACGGTTGAAGTCACCTTCGACAGCCTCACACGCCTGTCAGCCCGCGACTTCCACAGCAATGTCGTCTATGCGGAATCCGAGGCTATAAACCTCAACGTCTACGCCAATGAGGACGGCCTTCAGAAGGCGCTGACGATGCGCGAAGGCGACGTGGCTGCGCTGAACCTTCCCGCAGTACGGCTCGACGCGCGAAAATACGATTCGCTGGTGGTCATCGGCAATGTCGACCAGCCGCCGAACGATCCCAGAGACAGCGCCTTCGCAGTAGCGGCCAAGACTGCGGGATTCGGTGCCGGTTCCAAGATCATGCAGATCCCGAAGTGGTATTCGAGGCCTCCGGACCAGTTCAATCCCAAGCCTACATGGATCAGAGTTCCCGCCTATGAGCTGCACTATACGGTACGCTATCTCAATAGCGGCGAGTTGGCCGTCGATGGTGGAACCAGTACGGTCCGGCCTCCAAAAGTCGCCGTTCCGATAAAGACGCTTATCAAGCCGAAAACGCGCTGACGCGGCCGCTCGCGGATCACGGCGGCAGTTCCCGCCATCCCCCGCGCGGCCGATGCGGCAGCGCCGGCGTCATGGCCTGATCTTGCGGAAACAAACGCGCCGCTGCGCCGCGAGCGAGCGGCGCCATCGATGGAGACGCACGATGCTGCACTCGCCCCACACCATGCCCGCCGTCCGGATCATTGCGGCAATCTCGCTGCTTGCCTTCCCGAACTTCCTGCCGCCGGTCACGATCCCGGCGAACGCGCTGCCGGTCAGCCAATCCTGCCGGATCACCACCTATTACAAGACGGCGGCAAAGGCGACGGAGGTTGGCGTGCGCTCGACGTGCCAGGGCGTTAAAAAATGGGGCGTCACCTCGAAATATTACGAGGTCGAAAAGATCGAAGCCGCTACGCCCCCGCACACGTCGGGCGGCGGCGGCAGCCTGCCGTGCGAGTTTCTCGCCGCCGGCTGCTTCAACCTGCCCGTGAAACGCAACTGAGCGCCAGGCGAACGAGCTAGCCGATCGCCTTCTCCAAAACCAGCGCCGGCAATCCTGAGGCGCCGCCGCAATCGGCCGTGTTGCCGGCGGGCGTGAACCCTCTCGAGCGGTAAAAGGCAACGGCCGGAGCATTTGCTTCCTCGACCTCGACGCGCAGCGTTCGGGCCTCCGGAAAGCTGGCCTCGATCTCGTCCAGCAGGGCCTGGCCGATGCCTTGCCTCTGCCAGGCCGGATGCACGTAAAGCTGGTTCAGCATGACGACCCCGGCATCCGTCGTGGCGGCCGCGAAAGCCATGCCACCGATGCTTTTGCCGTCGTCCGCGACCAGGAATTCCGAGTTCGGTCGTGTCAACCGCGCTTTGAGCGCGGCGATCGAATGCCATTCGTCGGTGATTTCGGTGACCCGCGCCGCGCCGTAGATGGCGTCATAGGTGGCGTGCCATGTCTCCACCAGCAATGCGCGCACCGCCGCAAGATCGCGCTCGCTGGCGGTGCGGACGAACATCCTATTCGATCCCGAGCTTGGCCTTGACCAGCTCGTTGACCACCTGCGGGTTGGCCTTGCCGCCGGTCGCCTTCATCACCTGGCCGACGAACCAGCCGGCCATGGTCGGCTTGGCGCGCGCCTGTTCGACCTTGTCCGGGTTGGCGGCGATCACCTCGTCCACCGCCGTTTCGATAGCCCCGGTATCGGTGACCTGCTTCATGCCGCGGCTTTCGACCAGCTGACGCGGATCGCCGCCCTCGTTCCAGACGATCTCGAACAGATCCTTGGCGATCTTGCCGGAGATGGTGCCCTCCTTGATCAGATCGATGACCGCGCCGAGCTGATCGGGCGAAACCGGAGCATTTTCAATACTCTTGCCGGCTCTGTTCAACGCACCCAGCAAATCGTTGATGACCCAGTTGGCGGCAAGCTTGCCATCGCGACCAGCGGCCACCTTCTCGAAATAGTCGGCGACCGCCTTTTCCGATACCAGGATCGAGGCGTCGTAGGTCGACAGGCCGAGCGAGGAGATCAGCCGTGCCTTCTTGGCGTCCGGAAGTTCAGGCAGGTCCTTTGCCAGCGCATCGACATAGGCCTGGTCGAATTCCAGCGGCAGAAGGTCGGGATCCGGGAAATAGCGATAGTCGTGCGCTTCTTCCTTGGAACGCATCGAGCGCGTTTCGCCCTTATTGGGATCGAACAGCCGCGTTTCCTGGTCGATCTTGCCGCCGTCCTCCAGGATGGCGATCTGGCGGCGCGCCTCGGAGTCGATGGCCTGGCCGATGAAACGGATCGAGTTGACGTTCTTGATCTCGCAGCGCGTGCCGAATTCACCGCCAGGCCGGCGTACCGAGACGTTGACGTCGGCGCGCAGCGAGCCTTCGTCCATGTTGCCGTCGCACGTGCCGAGGTAGCGCACGATGGTGCGCAGCTTGGTGACATAGGCCTTGGCTTCATCGGCGGAGCGCATATCCGGCGTCGAAACGATCTCCATCAGCGCCACGCCGGAGCGGTTGAGATCGACATAGGACATCGTCGCATGCTGGTCGTGCATCGACTTGCCGGCATCCTGCTCCAGATGCAGGCGCTCGATGCCGACCTCGATATCCTCGAACTCGCCCTGCCGGTCGGGGCCGACGGAGACGATCACCTTGCCCTCGCCGACGATCGGTTGCTTGAACTGCGAGATCTGGTAGCCCTGCGGCAGGTCGGGGTAGAAATAGTTTTTCCTGTCGAAGACCGATTTGTGGTTGATCTGGGCCTTCAGGCCCAGACCGGTACGGATCGCCTGCTTGACGCATTCCTCGTTGATCACCGGCAGCATGCCAGGCATCGCCGCATCGACCAGGCTGACATTGGCATTGGGCGCGGCGCCGAAAGTGGTCGAGGCGCCGGAAAACAGCTTTGCCTGCGAGGTCACCTGCGCGTGGACCTCGAGGCCGATGATGATCTCCCAGTCGCCGGTGGCGCCGGGAACCAGGCGCTTGGCGTCGGGCGTGCGGGTATCGATGATGCTCATAAGGGCCTGCATATTGGAATTGCGGATATGCGGAACGCATATTTTGGTGTGCAACTTCGCTAGTGCAAACCGCTTCGCGAGACAAGCGCCAAGCCGCAGGTGCCGACGCGGCACAGGCCCGCAGCTGCCGCGATGGACTGCTATAGCAGCTTGAAAAATTCAAATGGCCGGCAACCCGGCCGCCGCCGCCTCATGCCGTGGCGATATAGGCCCTGATCTCCTCGGCCTCGCGCTCGACATCCTCGATGCGCCGCTTGACCACATCGCCGATCGACACGATGCCGTCGAGCAGCCCGTTCTTTTCCACCGGCAGATGGCGGAAGCGACCCTTGGTCATGATCTCCATCACCTCGTTGACGGTGTGGTTCTCATTGCAGATCTTCACCTTGGGCGTCATCGCCGAGCGGATGGCAAGGTCGAGCGCCGCGGCTCCCTCCTTGGCGAGAACCCGCACCACATCGCGCTCGGAAAGAATGCCGACGATCTTGTGATCGCCGTTGGTGATGACCAGCGCGCCGATCCTGTGTTCGGAAAGCATGCGGATGGCTTCGCTGAGCTTTTCGTTCGGCCCGAGCGTCACCACGTCGTGGCCTTTCGCCTCGAGAATTGCCTTAACAGTCATGGCGTCCTCCTCTGCATTTCCTGCCGGCTCCTGCCCTGGCCGGCTTTCCCTGGGATGAACATGGTGCGCCGCGATCGGTTGCTTTTCAAGTGCGGAGGTCTCAGCTCTCCGGCTCCTCCGTCTGCCGGGGCACCTGCTCTCGCCGATCAAAAAACCGCAGGCCGAAGAAGCCGGCAACAAAGCCGCCAATATGGGCTTCCCAGGCGATCTGGCCGTCAATGCCGGGCGCCAGGCCGAAGAGGCCGGTCGCCAGGTTGATCACCATCCACATGGCGAGAAAGGTGACGACGCCGCGCGAGCGGAGGACCGCCGCCATCGGTAAGGGCCGGCCAGCGAAGGCGGCCCTGCCCGACGAGCGGTCGATGCGGAAGCCGTAGCGCGCCGCCGCGCCCATCATGCCGGAAATCGCGCCGGAGGCGCCGACCAGCGGTGCGTCGCCAAGCGGGTGCATGGCCCAGAACAGCGCCACCGCCGCCAGTCCGGTGGCGGCGAAGAACAGGCTGAAGCGCAGCGCGCCGAAGCGGTTGGCCAACGGTGAGCCGAAGGCCGCAAGCCACACCATATTGATGGCAAGATGGGCAAAGCCGCCATGCAGGAAGGCATAGGTAAAAGGGCTTGAAAACGCGAAGAAATCCAGGTCGAAGCGGCCGGAATAGCGAATCGGCACGAAGGCAGCCCGGACAAGCAGTTCGAAGTCCTGGTCGTCGGTAAGCCAATAGACCCGGATCAGATGGACCGCGACGCAGATGCCGATCACCGCCAGCACCACGGGCGGCAGGTTGAACACCGGCTCGCGGCGCTGCTCCGGTTCGCGGGCGACAGGCCCACCCTGGCCCTGCTCGATCTCCGGTGGGCTTTCTGGGTCACTCATATGGCTTGCACTCAGTCGCTGGATTGGACTTCGCGAGCATGTAGATCACGGCCAACCGAATCACAAACGGCGAATCAGCAGGCCCGAATCGAAAAAGAAGCCGTCCAAGGTTTCCCTTGAACGGCTGGTCGAGCCCCCTTGCTCCCCCTGAACTCTTGACTGAAGTGCTGCCGATCGTCGCAAAACGACCGCTTCTGGAGTGGTTTTTGTGTGCCACAGGGCTGGCAGGCGCGCAACGTAAACTAGTTGTTAACCTTAACCGCCCCGACCCGTGAACAAGTATTAACGATGCTGGCACGCATCCTGCTCCGCAACGCATGTAGGTCTTCGGAGGGCGCCCTTCTGTTCACCGATGGGACATCTGAAGACAGAATGCGCGGAGCAGCATTAGCATGAACCAGACCGGATCGATCACGCTGTTCCATTATTGGAACCGGTTGCGTGACGGACGCCCTGCCCCGAAGCGCTCGGAAGTCGAACCGGCCGACATCAAGTCGCTGCTGGCCGACACGTTCATCCTGGAAAAGGACACGCGCGGCGAAGCGGTGTTCCGGCTCGCCGGCACCAGGCTTTGCGCAGTCTATGGCCGCGAATTAAAGGGATTTTCATTCCCTTCGCTGTGGCGCGAAAAGGACCAGCGGCTGATCTCGAAGCTCACCGACGGCGTCTTCGACCTGAAATCGGCGGCCCTCATTACCTATGAGGGTTTCAGCCGCAATGGCCGCTCCAACAGGTTTGAGCTGCTCGCGCTGCCGCTCGACGGCGGGGTCGAGAGCCCGCGCTGCCTCGGCGTGATAAGCGCCGTCGAAAAGCCCTTCTGGCTGGGCGCGGACCCGGTTTTCGACGCGTTGATCGATTCGATCCGTGTCGTCGATCCCGACAAGGAGCCGATGTTCCTGAAGAACCGGCCGGCGATGGAGGTTCCCTCGCTCGCCCCGTCGGAATTCGACCCGCCCGAGACGATTTCGGCGCTCGGCCAGGCCCGCCGCATCCGTCACCTGGTCGTCTTCGACGGCGGACGCGAGGAATGATGCCCAAAGCTTAAAGCAACAGCGCCGGATTTTCCCCTTTGTTAACCTGCTTTGTTGTAGTTTTCCGCTGAAATTCCCCGCATCCATGCGCGGAATGCCGAACGGGGTATGGCAGTGATGAGGTCAGCGGCGGTCGACCATGCACCGTCCCAAGCTGAAAGGCGTAACTTTCAGCGCGTCCGCGTGAAGATTTACGGACGCTTCATGCTGGAAGACCGCACCGAACATCCCTGCCAGGTAGTCGACATGTCGCCCGGCAACGTTTCGCTGCGCACCGAGCGCGCCGGCCTGGCTGGCGAAAAGGTCATTGCCTATATCGATCATATCGGACGCATCGAGGGCGTCATTACCCGCACTTTGCAGGATGGCTTTGCGATGACCGTCATCGCGTCGGAGCGCAAGAGGGACAAGCTCGCCGCGCAACTGACCTGGCTTGCCAACAAGCACGAGCTCGACTTGCCGGAAGACCGCCGCCATGAACGCGTCGCGCCGCGCAACCCGACGAGCGTGCTGCAGCTTGCCGACGGACGCCAGTACCAGTGCCGCATCATCGACCTGTCGCTGTCGGGCGCGGCGATCGAGATCGACGTCAAGCCGGCCATCGGCGTCCAGGTGACGCTGGGCACCATGCGCGGCCAGGTGGTGCGCCATTTCGAAGATGGCATCGCCATCGAGTTCGCCGTCATCCAGCGCCCCGAAACGCTTGATACCGAATTCAGCTCACCGCGCGGCTGACGCGGAAGCGTTAGCGCCATCGGGAAGCGAGGCTGGCGACCTTCGCGCCCCCTCGTCCCGCCATCTTAGCTGTTCGAACGGGGCGACGAAGCATGGGAACGCACCCGGCTGGAATCCATAAACAATTCTATACTCAATTGCATCAAATTTTATGTTTATTCTATTGTTGTTTTACTTAATGTCTACTTCGCGCTTTTGCGTCAAATAAATCCAGCCGTGTCATTGTCTCCTCAAACGGGGAGACGGAATAATGAACAGGATGAGGGGCAAGCTGTTGCTGGCGGCAATAGCGATGCAGCTTTTCGGCTGGGGGACTGCAAACGCGGCGGAGCCGGCCTTCATGCACACCGGCGGCCGCACCACACAGCCGGTCGGTCACTACGAATTGTGCCAGCAGTTTCCGCGGGAATGCAATCAGAGGACGCCTGACCAGGCACCGGTCGAGCTCACCCGCAAGCTGTGGGCGACGATCGTCAAGATCAACAATTCGGTCAACAGCAAGGTCGCGCCGCGCACCGACATGGAAATGTGGGGCAAGGAGGAAGTCTGGTCCTTTCCCAATAACGGCTTCGGCGACTGCGAGGACTATGCGCTGGAAAAGCGCCGCGAGCTGATGAGCATCGGCGTGCCGGCCGGCGATCTGCTGATGACGGTCGTGCGTCAGCGCAACGGCGACGGCCATGCTGTGCTGACCGTGCGCACCAGTCTTGGCGAGTTCATCCTCGACAATCTCCAGCCCAAGGTGCTGTCCTGGACCAATACCGGCTACACCTATCTGAAGCGCCAGTCCGACCGGAATTCCGGCGCCTGGGTGACGATCAACGACGGCCGCTCCGACGCGGTCGCCAGCGTCCGCTGAGGACGCCAATGCATGTCGCCCAAAAGCGCGTAGCGGTTGTGGGATAACGACATGCATAAAACAGAGGTTAAGTGCGTCGCATGACTTCGCGCTTTAGGAGAAACCCGGTCGAGTCCCCACCCTCCCCGTCCCCAACGACCGGGTTTAAGGAGCCGGCCCCGTCCCCGGGCCGGCTCCACCATTTCCGGCGGAACAACATCTCGATACAGTTATCTCGGCTTTGCCTCCAACTGCGCTTCGTCATCCAAGCTGTCTCACGATCGTTTGTGGGATACGAGCTGCCGTTTGCCGTCGAAACGCTGTTACTTGCCCCTGATACGGAACGTGTCGACAAAGGCGGAAAACGCCGGAGAGGGATGGCGTCGGCTTGGATAGTACAGGTGGTAACCCTGGAACGTCGGGCACCATTTGGTCAGGACTTCCTGAAGAAGGCCACTCTCAATGTGTGGCAGGACGAGTTCGCGCGGTAGATAGGCCAAGCCCACTCCGTCAAGCGCGGCCTGGATCGCCGGCCCCATGTTGTTAAGCGTCAGTTGCCCCTCGACCCGAGCACTGAACTCGCGCGCTCCTTCCCGCAATTCCCATGCATAGACCGATCCTGACGTCGGCAGCCGGTAGTTGATGCAGTTATGGTCGGTCAGCTCCTGCGGCGTCTGCGGCGGTGTCCGGTGGGCGAAGTAACGGGGTGAGCCGACGACAGTGTAGGTCACGTCGGCTCCGATGCGCACGGCTACCATGTCCCGGGCAATGGACTCGCCCAGCCGAACACCGGCGTCGAACTGGCGCTCGACGATGTTGGTGAAGGCGTTATCAACCACCAGCTCGACATTGATATCGGGGAAGTCGCTCAGGAACTTTGGCAGCCGGGCGCGGAAGACAATGTCGACCGAATCGTCGGTGCACACCAGGCGAATGTTGCCGGACGGCCTGTCGCGCAGGACGCCGAGAGCGCTGACCTCAGCCGCGATGCCTTCGAAATGCGGTTCGATGCCTTCCTTGAGGCGTTGACCGGCCGCCGTCGGGGCCACGTCGCGCGTGGTGCGAGACAGAAGACGGACGCCAAGCCGCGACTCCAGCGACTTGATGGTGTGGCTAAGAGCCGAAGGAGTGACGCCGAGCTTGGCGGCTGCTCGGGTGAAGCTCCGCGTCCGGGTGATCTCCAGAAACGCGCGCATTTCGGCGAACTCGTCGCGTGGCATTGATGAGCCTCATTCACAACCACATCAAAATTATACCCGCTAGTCGCATTTGGCCAGCCCGACTACTTAATTCGGGAACGGACAGGAGACTGCCTTATGACCATTGAACTCGCGCTGGGCGAGGCCGCCGCTGCTGACAGCACGACGACCCCATGGTCTGCGGTGGTCTGCCTGTCGCTGCTGACCTTCCTTCTGGTCGGACTGGAGTTCCTGCCGGTGAGCCTGCTCACCCCGATCGCTCAGGATCTGGCCGTCTCCGAGGGTCAGGCCGGCCAGGCAATCGCGGTATCCGGATTCTTCGCCGTGGTTACCAGCCTCTTCGGCAACTCGCTGTTGCGAAACGTCGATCGACGGACGGTGGTTCTGCTCCATACGGCAGTGCTGGCCGCATCGAGCTTGGCGGTGGCGGTTGCTCCCAACTTCCTGGTCTTCCTGGCCGGGCGGGCGCTGGTCGGCATCGCGATCGGCGGTTTCTGGTCACTGTCGACGGCCATTCTGGCCCGCTTGGCCCCGGGACCCGACCTGCCCAAGGCCATTGCCTTGCTCCAGGGTGGCACTGCGTTCGCATTGGTGATCGCCGCGCCCGTCGGCAGCTTCCTCGGATCGCTGATCGGATGGCGGGGAACCTTTTTCGTCACTGTCCCCATCGGCCTTGCGGCGCTCGTGTGGCAGTTGGCCGTTCTCCCGAAGTTGCCACCGATGGAGACCGCCTCGGTGTCGAGCATGTTCGGCCTGCTGCGGAATCGCAGATTCGCCATCGGCATGGGCGCGACCGGGCTCGCTTTCATCGGGCAGAACGCGCTCTCGATCTATCTGCGGCCGTTTCTGGAAAACGTGACGGGCCTCGAGGTGAGCACCCTCTCAATAGCTTTGTTGGGTGTCGGCCTCGGTGGCCTGGCGGGACTGTCGATCATCGGCCTCATCCTCCGGCGGCACCTCACAGCCGTGCTGATCGGGCTGCCGAGTGCACTCGCGATCTTTGCTCTACTGCTGATTGCGTTTGGACCGTTTGCAGGCGCCACGGCCGGCCTGCTGGTTCTTTGGGGATTTTTCGCGACTCCGATCCCGGTGGCGTGGAACACCTGGATGACCGCGCTCATCCCCGAAGACCTGGAGGCCGGCGGCGGACTGCAGGTTGCCCTGATCCAGCTCGCGATCGCGGGCGGCGCTATCGCGGGAGGCCTGCTGTTCGACGCGGCCGGCTGGTGGAGCGCCTTCCTTCTCGCGGCCGTCCTGCTCACGGGCTCGGCCTTGCTCGCCGCCTCGGCCGGCCCCCGCACCTGAACTCTTTCAATTCTTGTCTAGGAGAATCTCATGTCCGAAGGAATCGAGAACAAGGTCGTCGTCATCACCGGTGCCAGCAGCGGCCTCGGTGAAGCGACGGCACGCCATCTTGCCGCGCGAGGCGCTTCCGTGGTTCTGGGTGCACGCCGGTCACACCGCATCGACGCCCTTGTCCAGGAACTGACCGCCGCTGGGCACAATGCCAAGGCCGTCACCACGGACGTCACCGACAGCGACCAGGTCCAGCATCTGGTGAACACGGCGGTCCGGGAATTCGGCCGCATCGACGTGATGCTCAACAATGCGGGCCTCATGCCGTTGGCCCCGCTCGAACGGCTCAAGATCGACGAATGGGACCGGATGATCGACGTCAACATCAAGGGCGTTCTTTACGGCATCGCGGCCGCGCTTCCGTACATGAAGGAACAGCGATCGGGCCACATTATCAATGTCTCGTCCGTATACGGCCATGTGGTCGACCCGGGTGCGGCGGTCTATTGCGCCACCAAGTTCGCCGTGCGTGCGCTGTCCGAGGGTCTGCGGAAAGAGGTGAAACCCTACAACATCCGCACCACGGTGATCTCGCCGGGCGCTGTCACCACAGAGTTGCTTGAGCACATCAGCGAGAAGGATATCCAGCAGGACACCAGGGACTTCGTGAGCAAGATCGCCGTGGGGCCAGATACGTTTGCCCGCACGGTCGCCTTCGCGATCAACGAGCCCGACGACGTCGATATCAACGAGATCTTGTTCCGGCCGACCGCCCAGCCGGTTTGACTTGGAAGGGGCTATGCTTTCGGTATCCCAAGGCCGGCTCCACCATTTCTGGATCGGCTAGACCTTCTTCAGCCCAGCCCTGAATCGCCTCCCGTTGGCCATATAATGCGCGGCCGAGGCGCGCAGCCTGGCCATTGCGGCTTCGTCGAGCGTCCTGACGACGCGCGCGGGCGAGCCGACGATCAGCGAATTGTCGGCGAATTGCTTACCTTCGGTGACCAGCGCGCCGGCCCCGACCAGCGAGTTGTTACCGATCTTCGCGCCGTTCAGCACGATGGCGCCCATGCCGATCAGGCTGTTGTCGCCGATCGTGCAGCCATGCAGCAAGGCACGGTGGCCGATCGTGCAGCCTTGGCCGACGGTCAGCGGAAAGCCGGCGTCGGTGTGCATGATTGTGTGCTCCTGCACGTTGGTGTCGGCGCCGATGACGATCGGCTCGTCGTCGCCGCGGACGACGACGCCGAACCAGAAGCCGGCATTGCGGCCGATCCTGATATTGCCGATCAGCGTGGCATCGGGCGCGATCCAGTTGCTGTCGACGTCCTCGAAGGCGGGCGCTTTTCCGTCAATCGCGTAGATCGGCATTGCTGTCTCCAGATCGTCTCACACCGACAAGCTGTCAGACCCTAGAAGCGAAGCCGCCCAGGACGCAATGGCGATCACCACCATGCCCAGCGCCAGCGCCCAAATGGTCGCCGTACAGCCGCAGGAGATCAGCGCCAGCACCGAAATGCGACGCTCGCGCCAGGCGTCCAGCGCCTCATTGGCGAACATCAGCGGCCCGGCGCAAGCCGTCGCGGCGAGCGAGCGCAACATGTGCTTCGACGACACATAGGGCTGGACGAAGGCAAGCTTGCGGCCGGCGATCAGCTCCATCGCCGATCCGGCCAGGCCGCAAGCCGTCAGCCCAGCCATAAAACTGAATATGATTTGTTCGACCGGCCCCATCTTTACTCTCCGTTTACCATGAAATCGCACAGTCGTCCGCAAAAGCTGCGAAGCAAGAGCCGTGCCGCGCCGAGATGTGCCGCTCAGGTACACCCGATGAGACGGCAAATGAGGGTCGCGATGAAGCAGGCAGCCGCCACAGAGGGCCCGCAACTCAGCGTCGTCGATTCGACGCTGATGAAGCGGGTGTTTTATGCGTTCGCGACGCTGGCGCTGCTTTCCGTGGCGATCAGCCTCGGCGGCAAATGGTTCGGCCGCTCGATCGCCATGGCCGGGTACACCGACGACACCACGGTCCACAAGGTCGTCATCGGCAACAACGTCATCGCCGTGCCGGCCAATGTCATCCGCTTTGCCCAGGCCCGGCGCGACGGCATCGCCTCGCGGCTTGACCTCTATCTGCGCTATCCCGAGATGGACGGCTACAGCGAGGCTGCCCGCAACGACTTCAACCACACCGGACCCAGCAAGGACATCGTCTTCCAGTCGTTCGAGCCGCAGATGATGTCGCGCGACATGAGCGGCCGCTTTGCGCCGATCTACAGTGCGCTGATTGCCAAGCTGGGTACGCCCGGCCCTGGCGGCACGACGCTTTACGCCTTCAGCGAAAAATCGGGCTATCTCAACGAAGTGCTGGCGGTCGCCGACCGCCCCGGCAAGGATCCGTTCGTCGCACGCTGCCTGAGCGGCCCGAGCGCGGACGAATCGCTAGCGCCCTGCGAGCGCGACATCCTGGTCGGCGACAATCTCAGCCTCACCTACCGCTTCCCCCGGGAATTCCTGGGCGACTGGCAGGCGCTCGACGCGGCGATTTCGGGCGAGGCAGCGCGTGTGCTGAAGACCGGGCGGTAAGCAACGAAACGAGCCGTTCCGCAGGGATCCTTCGCGTCCCTCTCTGTCCTGCCGGACATCTCCACGAGGGGGTAGATCGGCCGTCATCTTGGCTTTCGCCAATCTCCAATGTTGCAGGAAGAGCGCAGCGCCGAAGCTGCCAATCTCCCCCCAAGTGGTCCCCAAGTGGGGGAGATGGCCGGCAGGCCAGAGGGAGGCGCTGTCCCGCCGGCGTCTTGCAAGGTTCCGTACCGCCGCTGCGCTTGAGGCGTAGCGGCCAGCTAAATCTCCGGCTCAGGCCAGATCGATGTCGAGGATCGCCATCGAGAAATTATAGTCCCCGTCGTCCTCGTCCTTGAAGACGATGCCGAGGAACTCGTCGCCGACATAGACCTCGGCCGAATCTTCCTTGCGCGGCCGCGCCTTCACTTCGAGTTTGGGATTCTGGAAGGTGCGCTTGAAATAAGCATCCAGCTTTCTGATTTCGTCCGGCTTCAACAGTCTTCTCCGATCGTCGCTTGCTAAAGTGCGTCGCGTCTGAAGAGATCGATGCGACGCGCTTTGAATCCTTCTTCATGCATGTCGCTATCCCAAAACTGCTGGGCACTTTTGGGCGACATGCATTGGTGAGCGCGCTTCTGGCACGTCGACAATGGCCATGTAAAGGCAAGCCGGCACAGGGGGCAGGAATTCAGCCCCCGCCCGAGCACTCAGATGTCGAAGCTGACGACGTGGTCCATCGTCTGCGATGGCAACAGCTGGTCCATCTGCCGCGAAGGCTGATCGCAGCCGGTCTCGCCGACGACGCGGGCCGGCACGCCGGCAACCGTCTTGTTGTGCGGCACTGGCGACAGCACCACCGAGCCGGCCGCGATCTTCGAGCAATGGCCGATCTCGATGTTGCCGAGGATCTTGGCGCCGGCGCCGATCAGCACGCCGTAGCGGATCTTAGGGTGGCGGTCGCCGCCGGCCTTGCCGGTGCCGCCCAGCGTCACGCCGTGCAGGATCGACACGTCGTCCTCGATGACCGCCGTCTGGCCGACGACGAGGCCGGTGGCGTGATCGAGGAAGATGCCCTTGCCGATGCGGGCGGCCGGATTGATGTCGGTCTGGAACACCGAGGACGACCGGCTCTGCAAATACAGTGCAAAATCCTGGCGGCCCTGGTTCCACAGCCAATGCGCCAGCCGGTGCGTCTGGATGGCATGAAAACCCTTGAAGTAGAGCACCGGCATGATGAAGCGGTCGCAGGCCGGATCGCGATCGTAATAGGCCTGGATGTCGACGCGCACCGTCGTCGACCAATCATTGTCGTCGGCCGCCATCGCCTTGAACGTCTGGCGGATGAGGTCGGAGCCGATGTCCTGGTGGGCGAGGCGCTCGGCCAGCCGGTGAATGACCGCTTCTTCCAGGTTTTCCTGGTTGAGGATGGTCGAATAGAGGAACGCCGCCAGCAGCGGCTCGCGGTTGACCGCTTCCATCGCTTCGTCGCGGATCGAACGCCAGATCGGATCTACCGGCTGCACCATGGTGGGACGGGAAATCGTAACGCTGTTCATCTGATGTCTCCGGCCATCCAATGTCATCCACTGTCTCGGTTGGCGGCTTGCCTATTCTCCGGCCGCACCTATAAGCCAGATCATAGCACGGGTGAACTCAATTTTCCTTAGTGCTTCGTCAAATGGATTTGGTTGGCGGAATTTCAAGCAGCCATGGAAAACGCAACCTTGATGGACGAGACCCTGAAGCGCGAGCTTTCCGCGCTCTATGCGGCCGAAGATCGCCACTACCACGACCTTGGCCATATCGAGGCGATGCTGGCGCTAGCCAACGATTACAAGGCATTGCTGCATGATCCTGAAGCAGTCGAAGCGGCGATCTGGTTCCACGACGCGATCTACGACAGCCGCGCCAAGGACAATGAGGCGAGGAGTGCCGCACTTGCCGAGGAGAAGCTCGCTGGCCGCGCCGACGCACAACGCATCGGTCGCATCGCGGCGATGATCACTGCCACTGCCAGCCACGAATTGCCGCCCCTTGGCGATCAACATTCGGTTCGTGACGCGGCGCTGTTCCTCGACATGGACCTGGCGATCCTGGGTGCCGCGCCTGACGTGTTTGACGCCTACGAACAGGCGGTTCGCCGCGAATACCAGTGGGTCGACGAGCCTATGTGGCGGGCCGGCCGTGCCGCCGTCCTGAAGGGCTTCCTCGCGCGACCGCATATCTTTCACAGCGAGGAATTCCGCCGGCGCTTCGAAACGCGGGCCAAGCAAAACATTGCACGCTCGCTCAGGGCGCTCGACAATCGCCCAGGCGGATCGTAGGTCGACGCGTCGCTCGCTGGCCCGCCGGAGGTTTGCCCGAAATCAGGTGAATGCGCCAAAAGTCGATGCCATTGCCCACAACATGAACACCCCAGCCGCCAGCGACGCACCATTGACCACGATGCCAGCCAGGCCGAGCACACGATTGTCGTTTGGGCGACCAACGGCCATCAACCCGAAGACCACTCCCGTAAGATGTGCCAAAGGCCCGGCCAGAAAAAATACCGCAGCGAAGAAGCCCGTCGCACTATTCTGGAGCAGTGGAGACGCATCGCTCGGCATTGCTATCAACGCGGTGATCGCCATCGCCCCTGCCGCTAAAGCAGCCAGCGCTAGAACAACGGACCATTCGCCGAACGTGCTTTTTGCAATGACGCCCGGCAAAGCGGCGTCGGTCCTTCCCCATTGTGCCATGATACCCCCTGCCCTCCGTTCAGCGCATGGCGGGTTTGAACCGATCCACACGTCGCGCTTATTTACTCCTGTATCGTTGCAAAACCGCTAAGGACCCCAGCTTCAGGCGCAATGGCCGCTTCGGGAGCCGTCCATCAAAGCGGATGCTCGGCATAAAACTCCAGCACGCGCTGCTTGAAGGTCTTGTCGCCGACCGCCAGCATATGGTCGCGGCCTTCGATGTGAAAAGCCCTGGCGTTGGGCATCAGAGCGGCGAGTTCATCCGGCGAGCCGCCGATGTCGTCCTTGGTGCCGACGGCGATCAGCGTCGGCTGGGCAATGCGGGCAATGTCGGCCTCGCTCAGCAATTCGCGCGAGGTAGCGATGCAGGCGGCAAGCGCGCGGCGATCGCTGCGGGTCTGATCGGCGAAGGCGCGGAACGACCGGCCGCGCGGGTCGCTGGTGCCTGCCGGATCCTCGGCCAGGAGGGCGTCGGCTATAGGATCCCAGTCGCCAACACCGTCGACCATGCCGACGCCGAGACCGCCGAAGACCAGCGTCGCCACCTTGTCCGGGTTGGAGAGCGCCAGGAACGCCGATATGCGCGCGCCCATTGAATAACCCATGACATGGGCGCGTTCGATGCCGAGATGGTTCAAAAGCGCTGCCGCGTCGGACGCCATTTTTGCCGGCGTGTAGTCGGCTTCGTCATAGCTCTTCGACGACGAGCCATGGCCGCGATTGTCGAAGGCGATCGCACGGTAGCCGGCATCGTTCAGCGTCTTGAACCAGCCGGGCGACACCCAGTTGACGTAATGGCTCGAGGCAAAGCCGTGGATCATCAGCACCGGATCGCCCAGCCCCGATGCCGATTGGCGATCAAGGAAAGCAAGGTCGAAACCACCATGGGAGAAGAACTGCATCGGCCGAAGATCCTGCCCGTTCGTTCAGTCGGAATCGACACTCGGCGCGTCGCCCTTGTCGGGCGGCGGCATGGCCGGCCCCGGCGCCGTGCCGATGGCCGGATGGCGCAGCAGGTCGCCGTCCTTAATGCCCTTTTTGGCGGCGGTGCCTGCCCTGAGCTCGAGCACGAAGCGCACCGGTTCGCCCGGCGAGATGATCGCCTCCGACTGCGGCTCGCCTTGCTCGATCGCCCGGATCCGGCCGTCCTGGCCGACGAAGATCAGATCGAGCGGCATCGGCGTGTTCTTCATCCAGAAGCTCACATCCTGCGGCGCACCGAACACGAACAGCATGCCGTGATTGTCGGCCATGTGGCGGCGGAACATCAGGCCGGCCTCGCGCTCGGCGGGCGTGTCGGCAATTTCGACGGAGAAAGAACGCTCGCCGGCCTTCGTCACCGCGACCAGCGGCGCCGGGTCGACGGGAAGGATCATCGCCTTGCCGTCGGCCGAACTCGGTTGCTGAAAATAGAAGAACGCACTTGCGGCGACGATGAGTAAAATCCCGGCGCAGAGCGCGCCCGCCGTCAGCCGGTTCCTGTGAGCCATATGAAATCCTCGACCGGAACTAATGCGAGACCGGCAAGGTACCCATATCGGGGTGAATTTCGGCAGCCATAAGGCCTTTGTCGCCGCGCCCGAAGCGGACCAGCACCACCTGGCCCGGGCGGAGTTCGGTGATGCCGTAGCGGCGCAGCGTCTCCATGTGGACGAAAATATCCTCGGTGCCCTCGCCCCGGGTCAGAAAGCCGAACCCTTTGGTGCGGTTGAACCATTTCACCAGCGCCCGTTCGAGGCCGCTTTCCGGCGTCACCGCGACATGGGTGCGCTGCTCCTGCATCTCCGCCGGATGGATCGCCGTTGTGACATCCATCGAGAGCACGCGGAAGGCCTGCAGCCCACGCTCGCCCTGCTTGACCAGGCAGACGACGCGGGCGCCTTCAAGCGCGGTCTGAAAACCGTCCTTTCGAAGGCATGTCACGTGGAGGAGGATGTCGCCCGAAGTACCATCATCGGGAAGGATGAAACCGTAGCCCTTGGCCACGTCGAACCATTTGATGGCGCCGGCGATTTCGACGAGATCGGCCGTATCGGCGCTCTCATCCCGCTTCAACGCATCGCTACCGGCCCCGTCCCGCCCCATGAAAGAGGCCTTTTCCCCCATAAGAACGCCCCCTTTTTTCAAGAAACACTGCAACTGATTCTTGGTATCAGATTAACACCGCGGCTTCCGGTGTGTGCAAGACCTGACGTGCCTTTTTTCACGGTTCCGTACAGGAATAGCGGATTTGCCGTTTGCCGGCGCTGGCAAGCGTGGCCGATTGCCCTTTGGCCGGGCCGCCCCTATGGTGCGCCGCAACGCAACATAAGGAGGAAATCATGCGCTATCTGCACACCATGGTCCGCATCGCCGACATCGATGCTTCGCTCGATTTCTACTGCAACAAGCTTGGCCTCAAGGAGGTGCGCCGCCATGAAAACGAGCAGGGCCGCTACACGCTGATCTTCCTCGCCGCGCCCGAAGACGAGCAGAGCGGCATCTCCGAAAAGGCGCCGCTGATCGAGCTGACCTACAATTGGGACCCGGAAGACTACAAGGGCGGCCGCAATTTCGGCCATCTCGCCTATGAGGTCGACGATATCTACGCCACCTGCCAGCGGCTGATGGACAATGGCGTTACCATCAACCGGCCGCCGCGCGACGGCAACATGGCGTTCGTCAAATCGCCGGACGGCATCTCGATCGAGCTGTTGCAGAAAGGTCCGGCCAAGCCGAAGGCCGAGCCGTGGGCCTCGATGCCGAACACCGGCAGCTGGTAACCGATCACGCTATCTTGAGCGGACGCAGGCGGCGCCCTGGTTCGGTTTTCGCGTCCGCATTCCCAAGGAGAATTCATTCATGCCGGCCAGCCATGTCGACGTCGCCACCGAACATGCCAGCCGCTATCTGCAGCAGCTGTGCAAACATTGGGCGCACAAGTTTCCCGTCGAATTCGACCCGAACCACGGCACCATCGATCTGACGCTCGGCCGCACGGTTCTCGATGCGGACCCGGCTGCGCTGCACATTGCGGTGACGACCGATGAAGCCGGCTCGCTCGAGCGCCTGGAAACGGTCGTCGCCGAGCACATCAAGCGCTTCGCCTTCCGTGAAGAGCTGGCATTCGACTGGCAACGCGCTCCGGCCGCGTAGACGACCTGTCAACCGCGAGCCTTGGCCATCTCGAGCAGCATCAGCACGGTGCGCCAGTTGCGCGCCGTGCAGTGCACCTTCAGAACGCGCGGGATGAGATTGGCAAAGACCGATTTGCCGAGGCCGTCGGGCGCATGCAGGTAGAGCACGTCGCCCTTGATCTCGAAGCGTTCGGGCCCGGTGCATTTTTCCGCCAGCCGGGCGATGTCCTCGGCGGTCGGCCGGCGCTCCAGCGCATAGGCATGCAGCTTAGTCGGCTCGCCGGCCGCTTCCGGATAGGGATTGTCCGCCGCCAGCCGCTCGAGCCAGCCGAGATCGCGCACCATGATGCGCGATTGGAAGCCCCATCTCTTCTCGAATTCCGCTTCCAGCCGCCTGGTCAGCGTCGCCGCATCGCCATCTGGCGACCAGAACACGGCGTTGCCGCTCTGCACATAGGTGGCGACATCGGAGAAGCCGAGCTGCTCAAAAAATGACCTGAGTTCCGCCATCTTGACGATGCGGTTGCCGCCGACATTGATGCCGGAAAACAGCGCGATAAAAACCTTCGCCGGAGTGTTCGGAAGGTCGTTGCTGCTCATATGATGAACCCGGCGAGCGTCTCGTTGTCGGTGATGTCTTGGTAGTGAACGCTTTCGGCGTCGAAATTCGCCTTGAGCAGGTCGAAATTGCGGCGGTCCTTGGTTTCGATGCCGATCAGCACCGAGCCGAAATTGCGCGCCGATTTCTTCAGATATTCGAAGCGGGCGATGTCGTCGTCGGGGCCTAGCAATTCGAGGAAATCGCGCAACGCGCCGGGCCGCTGCGGAAAGCGGATGATGAAGTATTTCTTCAAGCCCTCGAAGCGCAGCGCCCGTTCCTTCACATCCGGCAGCCGCTCGAAATCGAAATTGCCGCCGGACACCACGGCGACGATGGTCTTGCCCCTGATTTCCTTTTTGGAAAAATCCTTGAGCGCATCGATCGCCAGCGCACCGGCCGGCTCGAGCACGACGCCTTCGACATTGAGCATTTCGATCATGGTCGCGCAGAGCCGGTTTTCCGGGATCAGCCGCACTGCATCGGCAGCAAACTCCTTGAGGTGGCGCAACGGCTCGCGGCCGATCTCGGCCACCGCCGCTCCGTCGACGAAATTGTCGACCTTGGCGAGCTTGACCCGCTTTCCGGCGGCAAGGCTTTCGCTCAGGCTCGGGGCGCCGGCCGGCTCGCAAAAGACGAAACGTGTTTCACGCAGCTGGTCGGCGAAATAATGGGTGACGCCGGCGGCCAGGCCGCCGCCGCCGACCGGCAGCATGACGATATCAGCCATGTGCGCGCCGGGCATCTGGCCTGATATCTCGTAGGCGACCGTCGCCTGCCCCTCGATGATGTCCTTGTGGTCGAAAGGCGGCACCATGTGCGCGCCGGCAGTTTCGGTGAATTCGAGTGCCGCGCGGTAGCAGTCGTCGAAAAAATCGCCGACCAGCCTGATCTCGACGAACTCGCCGCCGAACAGCCGCGTCTTGTCGATCTTCTGCTGCGGCGTGGTCACCGGCATGAAGACGACGCCCTTCTTGCCGAAATGGCGGCAGACGAAGGCAAAGCCCTGCGCGTGATTGCCGGCCGAGGCGCAGACGAACAGCTCGGCAGCGTTGCCGGCGGCAAGCGTCTTGCGGAAGAAGTTGAAGGCGCCGCGGATCTTGTAGGAGCGCACCGGCGTCAGGTCCTCGCGCTTCAGCAGCACCCGCGCGCCGCTCTTCTTCGACAGATAGTCGTTTTCCTGCAGCGGCGTTTCCGGAAAGATCTCGCGGATCGCGGCAGCGGCGGCAGCGACGCGAGAGGAGAAACTGGTCATGGCAAGAGCACCCCACAGGCTAGCCGAATTCGGTCCCGCTATTGCATATCCGGCTTCACGAAGCCATTGTCCGGCCACCCTGAAAGGGTGTTCCCAAAACCTCGTTGGCCGTTAGGAGCGTCTGTTCATGCCTGTCGCATCGGTGGCCCAGAAAACCGTGTCGCTGCCGGAGTTCGGCGAGCCGACGGTGATGCCGCTGCTCCCGCTCGCCACCTATGAGGCCCGCATCAGGGCACTGGTTGCACGCGGCGGCGAAGCGGAGTTCGACGCGTTCGTCGTCTATGGCGACCGCGAACATGCCGCCAATGTTGCCTATCTCTGCGGCTACGATCCGCGCTTCGAGGAGACGCTGCTGGTCATCGTTCCCGACAAGCCGCCGAAACTGCTGGTCGGCAATGAGGGCTGGGGCTATGCCGAGATCTGCGACGGGCCGTACGAGCGCGTGCTCTACCAGACGTTCTCGCTGCCGGCGCAGCCGCGCGACCGCTCGCAAGCGCTCGCCGACATTCTTGCCGATTGCGGCCTGAAGGCCGGCCAGCGCATCGGCGCCATCGGCTGGAAACCGTTCGGTCCCGGCGATGCCGGTTTTGGCGAAACGACGCTCGACCTGCCGTCCTTCATCGCCGACACGCTACGGACGCTTGCCGGCGACAGGGGTGTGATCGTCAACGCGGCGAACCTTTTGATGAACCCTGCCGACGGCCTGCGCGCCATCAACGAGGCCGACCAGCTGGCCGCGTTCGAATTCTCCGCGACCTATTCCTCGCAAGGCCTGCGCAATATCCTGCAGGTCATCGAACCCGGCATGACCGAATTGCAGGCGGCGCGGCTGATGGGCATCAACGGCCTGCCGCAATGCTGTCACCCGATGCTGTCGGCCGGCAGGCGCGCAGCCTATGGCTTGCCGAGCCCCCGTCTCGACGTCATCAAACGCGGCGACCCGATCACCATGGCCTATGGCATCCAGGGCTCGCTCAACGCCCGCGCCGGTTTTCTGGTCGAGGACGCGGCCGAGCTTCCAACGGGCATCCGGGACTATGTCGAGAAACTGGTCGCGCCCTATTTCTGCGCCGTCGTCGACTGGTATGAGACGGTCGGCATCGGCGTTCCCGGCGGCGCACTGTGGCAAGCGGTGCACGAGCGGATCGGCGATCGGTTCTTCGGCGTAGCGCTCAACCCCGGCCATCTCATCCATATCGACGAATGGATGCATTCGCCGGTATTTTCCGGCTCCGATATCAGATTGAAGTCGGGCATGGCCTTGCAGGTCGACATCATCCCAGCGACCGGCACCGATTATTTCACCACCAACATCGAGGACGGGATCGCGCTGGCAGACGACGCGCTGCGCGAAGAGATCGCCGCGCGCTATCCCGAAGCCTGGCGCCGCATCGAGGCGCGCCGCGCCTTCATGACCGACGTGCTTGGCATAAGGCTGAAGCCGGAAGTGCTGCCGTTTTCCAACATCCCGGCGTTCCTGCCGCCGTTCTGGCTTTCGCGCAACAGTGCGATGGCCGTCGCGAGGCACTGAGCGCATTTCGGCATCCGCGACTTACTTCTGCCGCACTTCGCCTGTCCGGGAGGGGCGGCGGAGGTGGATGGCCTTTGGTCAGGCCGGAGTGGAATTGCTTAAGTGCCCTTGAAGACGATTTGCATCATTGTCCTTGCCGCGCTGCTCGCCGGCTGCGGCGGCCGCCAAACCGAGGAACTGCTCGGCAGCGCCATGATGGCGGTGCCGGTGACGGAAATCGCCGGCAACCACTCGATCTTCATCGCAACGACGCGCAAGCGCTCCGACGATCCCAACAAGGTCTTCGACGGCGAGCGGTCGGCGACGCTGAACTATGCCCGCGTCAACGTCACCGTCCCCGGCATCCACAAGACAGGCCAGATCGAGCGGCGCTCGCGCGGCAAGTCGGACGATCCGGCCAAATACTTCATGGCTTCCGAGGTTGTCGGCTACGACACCCAGCCGAAATTCTCCAGTGCGCTCAGCGCCGACATCGCGGCGCGCGGCGGCCGCGTCATGGTCTTCGTCCACGGCTACAACACCGGCTTCGACGACGCGGTCTACCGCGTCACCCAGATCACCCATGATTCCGGCTATCCGGGCACGCCGGTGCTGTTTTCCTGGGCGTCGGGCGCCAAGACCACCGACTATGTCTACGACAAGGAAAGCGCCAGCGTTGCCCGCGACCAGCTCGAAGTAACGCTGAGAATGCTGGCGCAAACCGGCGCGCGGCGCATCGACATCGTTGCCCATTCGCTGGGAACCTGGGTCACCATGGAGGCGCTGCGCCAGCTCGCCATCACCGGCGACCGCGATCTCGGCGGCAAGCTCGGCGACGTCGTGCTGGCCTCGCCCGACATCGACGTCGACGTGTTCAAGAGCCAGATGCGCCGCTACGGCAAGCCGGACAAGCCGTTCATCCTGCTGCTCTCCGACGACGACCGGGCGCTCAGGCTGTCCGGCCTGATCGCCGGCGCGCGGCCGCGCGGCGGCGACTACAAGGACGCCGCCGACCTCGCCAGCTACGGCGTGTCGGTCGTCGACCTCTCCAGCGTCAAGGGTGCCGACCGTTTCAACCACACCAAATTCGCCGACAACCCGGAATTGGTGCAGTTGATCGGCCAGAAGCTGCGCGAGGATGACGGGTTTGCCAGCGACCGCGAAGTGACGGACCGCATCGCCTCGGTCGGACAATAGCTGCGTTGCGCGGCAGTAACTGTTGACCATCGCCGCACCATCGGAACAGTTTGAACTGGACCGTGCCTACCTCTGCCTCTATCGAATAGGCCAAGACGTCTCCGGCTCGACGTCGCCTTTGCGGGAGCCCGCGTGACCGTGCCTTCGAAGATCTTTCTCGTCGTTGCGTTCGCGCTCGCGCTGGCAGGCTGCGCCGGCCAGAACACGCACGATCTGCTCAACAAGACGACGATCACCGTGCCTGCTTCGGACATTGCGGCGACGCACAAGATCTTCGTCGCCACAACCCGGCAAAAGGCAATGAAAGCGCCCCGGCAGGTGTTCGACGGCGACCGTTCGCCGACCACCAGCTTTGCCAGCGTCGAGGTGACGGTGCCCAAAATTCACCAGCTCGGCGCCATCGAGCGGGTCAAGGGCTCGGCCAACAGCAATCCGGCGAAGGATTTCACGGCGACCGGCGTCACCTTCTACGAAGGCGCGCCGCAATTCGCCAAGGCGGTCGGCGCCGATATCGCCATGCGCGGCGACCGCGCGCTGGTTTTCGTGCACGGCTTCAACAACGGCTTCGACGACGGCATCTACCGGCTGACGCAGATCGCGCATGACACGAAATACCCAGGAACGCCGGTGCTGTTTTCGTGGGCGTCGAGCGGCAAGACGACCGGCTACATCTACGACAAGGAAAGCGCCAATGCGGCGCGCGACGATCTCGAAGCGACGCTGCGCATGCTCGCCAAGAGCCGCGCCAAGAGCATCGACATCATTGCCCATTCGATGGGGACCTGGGTGACCATGGAAGCATTGCGCCAGCTTGCCATCACCGGCGACCGCGACCTCGGCGGCAAGCTCGGCTACGTCATCCTGGCCTCACCCGACATCGACGTCGACGTGTTCAAGAAGCAGATGATCCGCTACGGCAAGCCCGACAAGCCGTTCGCCGTGCTGCTTTCGGGCGACGACCGGGCGCTCAGGCTGTCGACCCTGATCTCTGGCGACAAGCCACGCGTCGGCGACTATGGCGACGCGGCCGACCTCGCCAGCTATGGCGTCTCGGTGGTCGACCTGACCAAGACCAAGGGCGGCGACCGGCTGAACCACGCCAAATTCGCCGACAACCCGTTCCTGGTGCAGCTGCTCGGCGACCGCCTGCGCGCCCCGGCGGGCCTCGCCTCCGAAGAGACCGCGCCGGCCCAGCTCGACAATCTCGGCCAGGGCCTCGGCAAGGCCGTCGGTTCGGTCGCCGAAATCGTCATCACCACGCCGTTCAAAGTGCTGACCATCGCCACCGGCGGGTGAGCGATCGCTGTCGATCGGCCTGCAGCCGCTAATCGCCGACGCTGGCGATTAAACCTAAGCCACCATGCCTTCGTCATCCTAGGGCGGAGCGAACGCGAAGCGGAGCGCAGACCCTGGGATCCATGCCGTTACATCTGCCGAAGATTGCAGCGGTTCGGAATGGCTTGTATCCGCAACAGCGTCAGTTACCTTTCGGCATCGCTGGATTGCCTGCCGGAGCCAAGAGGCGTTCGATTCTGATCCGCCTTCGTGCGCCACAGATGTAACGGCATGGATCCCAGGGTCTTCGCGACGTCGCTTCGCTCCTGCTCCGCCCTGGGATGACGAAGCGACGGATGTTCGGCTAATCTTCAGGGTACGCGATTTACCCCTGAAGGGACCACCGGAAGCGCAGAAAATTGCCATTTGCAGGCCGGCATATCGACAGCGCTAAACGAACAAATCAACCTTCTGAAAAGTTGTCACGTCGATCAGGCCGACATCGGAAATCCTCAACTCCGGGATGACGACCAGCGCCAGCAGCGAGTGCTGCATGTAGGCGTTGTTGAGCGAGCAGCCCATCTGGCGCATGGCGTCGCTGAGTTTGTCGGCCTTGGCGGCGACGATTTCCGCCCGCTCGTCCGACATCAGCCCGGCGATCGGCATCTCGACCAGCGCCAGCTCCTTGCCCTTGGAGAACAGCACGACGCCGCCGCCGACCTCGCCAAGCCGGTTCACGGCCAGAGCCATGTCCTGCTTGTTGGTGCCGACGACGATAATGTGGTGGGCATCATGCGCCACGCTCGAGGCCATGGCGCAGTCGCCGATATAGCCAAAGCCGGAGACGAAGGCGTTGGTGACGCCGCCGGTGCCCTTGTGGCGTTCGACCAGCGCGATCTGGCAGACATCGTTGCGGCGATCCATGGCGACCAGCCCGTCCTCGACGGCAAGATCGGCCTCCAGCGCCCGCGTCGGCGCCTGGTTTTCGATGACGCCGATGACCCGCACCCGCACTTCGTTGGCGCCCATCGGTGCCGCGATGTCGAAATCGCCTGCCTCGAGCTTCTTGCCGAGCTTGACGGTGTTCTTCGCCGTTCGCGGATAATTGTAGGCTGCAATGTCGATTTCGAGCTTGCCGCCCTTGGCCAGCCTGACGCCGCGGCCATAGACCTCGTCGATGGTCATTTCGGCGAGATCGGAGACGATCAGCAGATCGGCGAGCCGTCCCGGCGCGATCGAGCCGATCTCGCGCTCCAGCCGGAAATGCTGGGCGGTGTTGAGCGTCGCCATCTGGATCGCCGTCACCGGCTTCAAGCCCTGGCTGATGGCGTGGCGCACGACCCGGTCCATATGGCCTTCGTGCACCAGCGTGCCGGAATGGCTATCGTCGGTGCACAAGATGAAGTTGCGCGGGTCGAGCCCGCTCTCCGTCACCGCCTTGATCTGCGAGGCGACGTCATACCAGGCCGAGCCCAGCCGCAGCATTGCCTTCATGCCCTGGCGGACGCGCGCGATGGCATCCTCGGCGCGCGTGCCTTCGTGGTCATCCTCCGGGCCGCCGGCGACATAGCCGTGGAACGGCAGGCCGAGATCGCGCGAGGCATAATGCCCGCCGACGGTCTTGCCGGCCCTCACCGTCGCCGCGATCTCGCCCGACATCACCGGATCATTGGCGGCGACGCCCGGAAAATTCATCACCTCGCCGAGCCCGATAATGTTTTCCCAGGTCATCGCCTCGGCAACATCGGCGACGGTCAGCTCAGCGCCGGCATGCTCCAGCCCCGGAGCGGAGGGCACGCAGGACGGCATCTGCACATGCACGTTGACCGGCATGGCGACCGCCTCGTCATGCATCAGCCGCACGCCCGGCAGGCCGAGCACGTTGGCGATCTCATGCGGATCGATGAACATCGAAGTTGTGCCATGCGGGATCACCGCGCGGCAGAATTCCGTCACCGTCACCATGCCGCTCTCGACATGCATATGCGCGTCGCAAAGCCCCGGCACCAGATAGCGGCCGCCGGCATCGACCACCTTGGTGCCCTGGCCGATGGCATGGCCGGCGTTCGGCCCGCAATAGGCAAAGCGGCCGCCGGCAATGGCGATGTCGGTGCCGGCGATGATCTCGCCCGAATGGACGTTGACCCAGCGCCCGTTGCGGATGACGAGATCGGCGGGCTTGCGGCCCATGGCGACATCGACCAGATGCGTCGCCATCTCGGCCCAGGGTTTTGGTTTCGTCGCATTGGCGGTCTTCGGCATCAACAGGCTCCTCTTTGCCCGACTGTGCCAAGCCGCGAGGATTTTGACCAGCGAGGAAGTAAGCGCGGACGGCGAAGTTGCAGATCTCCCCCCTCGAGGGGGAGATGTCGCCGAAGGCGACAGAGGGGGTCGGGACGTCCTGACGCGAACCTTTACCGCGAACAAAACAGGCTGGCGCTCGACGCGCGACGGCCCCCTCTGGCCTGCCGGCCATCTCCCCCTCAAGGAGGGAGATCGATGCGCCATGGCTTTCGCCAATCGTCAAGGGCATTTTGTGCCGGCCGCAGCAACTTTGTTCTTGCTTTGTGCCGGCAGCTATGCTACTAATTTGGGTATGGTGCTAATTGGCTCCAACGACCCGCCTCCCGAGGCGGGTTTTTCTGTCATGGCGCCATTCATGGCAAATTGGCCCAAGCGGAATACGATTCCGTTGCGGCCAATCAGCTTTCGTCTCGTTAGAGGATCCTTCTGAATCGACGGTCGCGGAGTTTGACGCACTCGTTCCGAGCCTTCAGCCGGTTCAATCAATTCGATCCCGAACTGTCACTTCTTGCTTGGATCGTCTGCCGGGTTGACGTAGGTGATCTTGAATGGCCCCTCGCCATGAACCTGGATGATCGTATCGCTTGTCGTCCAGGCGAAGTGATTCATTCCGGCCGGCGCGACGCCGAAGCCGCCAGCAGTCAGTTCGACACCTTTCGCCTCGTCGAGCTTATCGCCCATTCCAATATGGAAGTTGCCGGAAAGCACCGTTACGTATTCCGTGGTGGGATGATTATGTGCGGCAATTTTGTAGCCGGCGGGTGTCTTCAACCGCAGCACATAGGCGCCGTCCTTTGAGGGATCTCCAGCGACAACAGCCATTTCCGCGCCAGCGGGAATGACAGCTGGAGCAGGACCCCATTTGATGTCTTTGGCGTTCATCGGCATCTCATCGGCAAACAGAGGCGCCGTCCCAACAAGCAGCAGTGCCAGGGCAGAGGCAAGCTTGAGCATGACAATCTCCCAGTGTTTGTAGAGGACGGCGTCGAGTATCGCGGCGCCGATCCAATTGCCAATTGGAGTCTATCAGGGCAGAGCGCCCGAACGCATCCTGCGAACGGGGGACGCGCATTCGCGGTAGCCGCGGAAGCTGCCGCTAAAAATATTTCCAGGTGAAACGATTTTGTTTGTATCACTGTAGGTGATCGGCCTCGCTAGCTTCCAGTGCCAGATTTCTCTACGGCAGAAGACGGCTTGACGGCCTTTGGCTGGCGGCTGAAAAGGGCTGGCCTGCGGACGTGGCGGAATTGGTAGACGCAAGGGACTTAAAATCCCTCGATCTCTGATCGTACGGGTTCGATTCCCGTCGTCCGCACCAGATTTGGATTATCCGTTGTCATATTTGCCGGACGCCTCGCAAAAAATTGGTCAGGGTGTCCGTACGGGTATCCGCTCGCTTGCCTCTAGGATGGAGTCGCGCAATGGCTTGATGTGATTTCTACTTTTTCACTACCTTGTCGTCGGTGTCACGGTGCTGACCAAGCCCCCGATTGAACGCGTGATTTTCGACACGTCCGGGCCAACCGATTTTGAGCGGTACATATTGGATGCCAACCAACGCGGCCAGAGTTATGTAGATTCGATGCGCGAATTGGGTGTGCCGACGATTTTCGCCCTGCACCGAATTGACCAATATTCCCTCAAACGTCGCCTTATCGGCCGACCGCACTTTCAGTGGCGAAGCGGAATATCCGAAATGATCACTTTTTCGGATGGGTTTGCCACGCCCTTTGATTTTAAAAGCTCAATCGTCGCCTCTCGTATCTCAAGAGGAAAGTCGGTCGGGCCAATAATGATACGCTCCACTAGGTCCGGTATTGTTATGCCGACCAGACCTTCCTCAGGCACGTCTACCAACGGTATTTTTTGCACGATTTGAGGTACCCCGCGGATCACCTCGACAGATGAGGTAATTCGATCGGACTGCTGCCACGCCGGATTGTAAATGACCCGCCATTCTTTTTCCTCATGGAACCCTGGGTGCTTTGTACAGACAGTCGCCATGCGAAACGCATTGAAAATGTTCGCGAGCACCTCCTCGCGCCCTCTCGACTTCACAAATTCAGCGTTGCTAATGATGCCCTCGGCCAAGCGATCGAACTCTCGTTGGAACTGCGCATGCGATAAATACGCGACGGGACTCGTGTAGGCTTTAAGCGCGTCACTTGGGGCAAGAAACGACGTTCCTCTCAATACTACGGCAACGCCGGTTGTGCCACCATACGCCCGCCACATTGACAACCGGCCGATCCGATCCTCACTGGGATCGTGCTCAGATATGGAGGTCAGAAAGGTGCCATTTTCGAAATGTGGATACCAAGCGTTGAACCGCTCCTCGATGTCCCCGGTGATGCCCTGAAACATCTCTTCGAGGGCCGCCTTCAGCCGTTTCCCCGTGTCGCTGGCATAGGCACCAATTAGGCATTCTTTCCCATAGTCGATTTCTCGGAAATCATTCATCGCCGAGGCTTTGCGCATCCACACCTGATTGCTCTGCAATATCCTCATCGCGGCTTCGGCGGAGGAATAGTGAGCAAAGCGAATCTGCTGCTGAATGCCCCGCATCGTCTGTTCGAAAGCGAAAGGGTAAAAGAGTTGCACCACTCGCAAGTCGTCTGAATCAAATCCTGAAATGGCCGGTATTTGTCTTTCCATCTTTTTTCGCACTCCCTAATGGGACACGGCGAGGTCCCGTGGCGCACTCAGCTCCACCACCCCTCACCCACCGATCGGGTTCAGCTTCAGGTGCTGGATTAAAATAATCGTCTTGGCGTCGATGATCCGCCCGTCGTGGATGCCGGCAAGCGCCTCGTCGAGCGGCATCTCCAAAACTTCGATGTCTTCGCCTTCGTCATGCGCGCCGCCGCCGACCGAAATGCGGTCGGCGGGCGAATAGCGTGCGACGAAGAACCAGAGCCGCTCGGTCACGCTGCCGGGGCTCATATAGGGCGAAAACAGCCGCTGCACGTCCTTCAGGCGGTAGCCGAGTTCCTCCTCGGCCTCCTTGCGGATGCAGGTTTCGGGATCGTCTTCGTCGAGCAGGCCGGCACAGGCCTCGATCAGCGGCTCCTTGTGGCCGGTGGCGTAGGCCGGGTAACGGAACTGCCGCACCAGAAGCACCGTCGACCGCTCGGGATCGAAAGGCAGGATCACCGCACCGTCGCCGCGATCGTAGGTCTGGCGGGTGTGCGTTTCCCATTTGCCGTCGCGCCGGCGATAATCGAAGACGGTCTTTTTCAAAACCGCCCATTCGTCGGAAAGGACTTCCTCAGAGCGGATGCGAATGCGATCTTCCATGGTGGACTCCCTGCTGCCGCGGCAAGGCGTAGCCGCGAACGGCCGTTCGTGCAATCGGTCCACCAATTGGTCCAGGGGCCGTTTCACCGTCTCGTGTCTGGCGCTGGCACAGTCGGCTGCCTAAATAGCGGCAACCGGCTCGGCCAGCGATTGGCACCTTTATCACTGGATGAACCTGGCGATGTCGGGCGCCGGCATGGTCACCGTCGAGATGACCGATGTCGAACGGCGCGGCCGCATCTCGCATGGCTGTCTCGGCCTCTATTCCGAGGACAACGAGGCGGCCGCGCGACGCACGCTGGATGCAGCCAAGCGTGTCGCCGCACCGGGCACGAAATTCGGCACGCAGCTTGCCCATGCCGGCCGCAAGGCCTCGAACCGCAAACCCTGGGAGGGCGGCGGCCCGCTGCATG
This sequence comes from Mesorhizobium sp. M0195, assembly GCF_040322115.1. Classification (NCBI taxonomy): domain Bacteria; kingdom Pseudomonadati; phylum Pseudomonadota; class Alphaproteobacteria; order Hyphomicrobiales; family Phyllobacteriaceae; genus Mesorhizobium; species Mesorhizobium sp. M0195. Next base: position 148,778 of record NZ_JAMYSV010000012.1, read on the forward strand.
CCGATCAGGATCCGTGGCCGATCGTGTCGGCCTCGGCCATCGCCTACGACACCGGCTGGCAGGTGCCGCGGGCGCTGGAGGACGACGAGATCCTGCAAATCATCGAACGCTTTGCCGACGCGGCGCGGCGGGCGGAGCGCGCCGGCTTCGACTTCATCGAGCTGCATGCCGCGCACGGCTACCTGATCTTCCAGTTCCTGTCGCCGCTTTCCAACCGGCGCACCGACCGCTGGGGCGGCTCGCTGGAAAACCGCATGCGTTTCGCCGTCGAGATCGCCAAGGCGGTGAAGAAGGCGGTGCCGAGGCTGATGCTGGGCGCGCGTCTGTCGATCAAGGAATGGGTCGATGGCGGCTTCGACGTCGAGGATGCGATCGAAGTGGCAAAAGCGCTGAAGGAAGCCGGCGTCGCCTATCTCTGCTGCTCGAGTGGCGGCAATTCGCCATTGCAGAAGCTGCCGACCGGCCCGGGCTACCAGGTGCATCTGGCCGAAGCGGTGCGCAAGGCCGTCGGCATCCCGACGCGGGCCGTCGGCCTGATCGACGATCCGAAACAGGCCGAGGCGATCGTCGCCGACGGCCGCGCCGACATGGTGGCGCTGGCGCGCGCCTTTCTTGCCGATCCGCGCTGGGGCTGGCGCGCCGCGGCCACCTTCGGCGAGAAAATCCACCCGGCGCCGCAGCTTGCCCGCTCGGTGACGACGATGCAGCACTGGATGAAGGCGGCGAACTGACGGCGGGTTCGTCTCGCTGGACGGGCCAGGACAGCTTCGCATTGATCCTCTGCCGGTGTAGAGTGGCCGGGGCCGCGGCTGGGCGCGGCGGGTTGGGGGAGCAGAGACATGTCGTTCAGGGGGATTTCCATTGCGGCTGCCGCCGCGGTCGTGGCCGGGCTGTCGTTCGCCGCATCGACGCCGGCCGGGGCGCAATATTGCGAAGGTACGGTTCACGGTCTTTCCAAGCACTACAATCTGGCAACCGGAAGTGGCTTTCTCGCCGTTCGGGCCCGACCGAACTCGTCGTCACGCATGATCGCGCAATTGTTCAACGGCGACCAAACCGAGATCTTCGACCGGCGCGGAAACTGGTACCAGGTCGATTTCGGCGGCCGCACCGGCTGGGCGAATGCGCGCTGGCTGCGCAATGGCTGCGGCTATTGAGCTATTTTCGCCTGAGCTAAAATAGCAGTTGCAACCAAATCGGCCGCTCCGCGTTGGCGGCGATGATGGACAGCAAGCCATTTGAAAAGCCGGTCGTGGTCGAACTCGGCCATGTCGGCAAGTATCGCCACATCCGCAGCGCCCAGGAGGCGGCGGAGTGCCTGATGACGGTCTGGCCACTCAATCGCGGGCCCCGTCATCGTGATGCCCTCGACACTTGCCTAAAAGTGCTGGAAGGTTATCGTTCGACGGCGGATGCGCGCCGGGCACTGATCGAAGCCGCCAGGGAATCGGACGTGCTGGTCGCAGACGACAGGCTGCCAGACGACAGGCTGGCCGACGACAGGCTGCATTGAGGCAACGGGCTTTCAACCGGAGGGTTTCATGGCGAAACTGACCTACAAGATCGTTGAGCATGACGGAGGCTGGGCCTACAAGGTCGGCTCGACATTCTCCGAAACGTTCCCCACCCATCAGGATGCCTTGCGCGCCGCCGAGATCGCTTCGGCCGAACAGCAGGTCGCCGGCAACACCGACGGCATCCAGTACGAGGACGCCGACGGCAACTGGCACGACGAGCTCGCCGACGGCCGCGACCGGCCGCAGACCGAGGTTTCGGATTAGGGCGTGTCGATATCCCAGTGATGCCGGCGTGCTTTACAGGTCGGTTTGGTAGCGCTACCGTCTTACATCGCGCGTGACCGGGGAGGAGCCTGGGCGTCGCCGCGGGCCAGGCAGAAAGCGGTTTCCTTCGAAGTCGTTGCAGGAATCAATCGGGAGGAGATCGATGGCGTCTGTCGCAATCGGCGATGTCTACAAATCATTTGGGACCGTCGAGGTCCTGCACGGGGTCAGCGTCGATATAAACGACGGCGAGTTCGTCACGCTGGTCGGACCTTCGGGTTGCGGAAAGTCGACCCTTCTCAGAATGATCGCCGGCCTAGAAAAGATCTCGCGCGGCCAGATCGCGATCGGCAAACGTGTGGTCAACAACGTTGCGCCAAAGGAGCGCGACGTCGCCATGGTCTTCCAGAACTATGCGCTCTACCCGCATATGACGGTTGCCGAGAACATGGCGTTCTCGCTGATGCTCAAGGGCGTTCCCAAGACGGAGAGCGATGCCGGCGTGCGGCGCGCGGCCGAGATCCTGGGACTGGTGCCGCTGCTCGACCGTTATCCCCGCCAGCTTTCCGGCGGCCAGCGCCAACGCGTCGCCATGGGCCGGGCGATCGTGCGCGACCCGCAGGTTTTCCTGTTCGACGAGCCGCTGTCCAATCTCGATGCCAAGCTCCGGGTGCAGATGCGCGCCGAGATCAAGGAACTGCACCAGCGCCTGAAGACCACGACGGTCTACGTCACCCACGACCAGATCGAGGCGATGACCATGGCCGACAAGATCGTCGTCATGCATGACGGCATCGTCGAACAGATCGGGCCGCCACTCGAGCTCTATGACCGGCCGAACAACCTCTTTGTCGCCAGCTTCATCGGGTCGCCCGCCATGAACATGCTCAGGGGCGAGATCGTAAGCGACGGCTCGCCGTCGTTTCGCGGCGCCGGAGGGATTTCGGTCCCGTTGGCCTCAGCACTTTCCATCGGCAATGGTGAGCCGGTCGTGCTGGGGATACGGCCCGAGCATTTACGGCTGTCCGACCATCAGGGCATTCCGGTCACCGTCGCGGTGGTCGAGCCGACAGGGTCCGAAGTGCAGCTCATCGGCCGAACCGCCGGCGGCGAGGAGATCGTCGCCAATTTCCGGGAACGGCATTCCTTCACGCCGGGCGAAACCATCCGGCTTACGGCCGAGCCTGGCCTCATCCATCTCTTTCACGGCAAAACCGGACAGCGGTTCGAAACACCCATCGGGCAGTAGGACGGCAAGGACAATAAGCAGGAGGAAGCGAACATGAAATTCACCAGACGCGACGTGATCCGCACCACCGCCGGCGCGGCGGCGGGAGCCTTGGGAAGCCGGTTCATCGGCTCTCCCGCCTTTGCTCAAGAGGGGTTGAAATACAAGCCCGAGGACGGCGCCAAGCTCAGGCTGCTGCGCTGGTCGCCTTTCGTGCAGGGCGACGAGGTTCAATGGCTGGCCAACACCAAGCGCTTCACCGAAGCGACCGGCGTCGAGGTCCGCGTCGACAAGGAAAGCTGGGAGGACATTCGCCCCAAGGCGGCGGTCGCCGCCAATGTCGGCTCCGGCCCGGACCTGATGTTCGTCTGGTTCGACGACCCGCACCAATATCCCGACAAGCTGCACGATGTGACGGAACTAGGCGAATATCTCGGCTCGAAATATGGCGGCTGGCACGACGGACCGCACCAATATGCGACACGGCAAGGCAAGTTCCTCGGCCTGCCGCTAGCGACCATCGGCAATGCCATCGTCTATCGCGAAAGCTGGGTGAAGGAGGCCGGCTTCTCAGAATTTCCAAAGGACACGGCAGGCCTGCTCGAGCTTTGCAAGGCATTGCAGGCGAAGGGGCACCCGGCCGGCTTCACGCACGGCCACGGCGTCGGCGACGGCAACAACTACGCCCACTGGCTGCTGTGGAGCCATGGCGGCCAGATGGTCGACGAGAACAGCAAGGTGACGATCAACAGCCCGGAGACGCTGAAGGCGATCGAATACGCGCAGCAACTCTACAAGACCTTCATTCCCGGCACTGAAAGCTGGCTCGACGTCAACAACAACCGCGCCTTCCTGGCCGGCGAATTGAGCGTCATCGCCAACGGCATTTCCGCCTACAACACGGCCAAGATCAACAAGGACAAGGATCCGAAGCTGGCTGAAATAGCCAAGGACATCCGCACCACCAACCTGCCGATCGGCCCGGTCGGGAAATCCGTCGAGCTGTTCCAGGTGACCACGGCCGTGATCTTCGACTACACGCCCTACCCCAACGCGGCCAAGGCCTACCTGCAGTTCATGTTCGAGGATCCGCAAATGTCGCAGTGGATCACGTCGTCGGCAGGCTATTGCTGCCAGACGCTCAAAGCCTTTGACAACAACCCGGTTTGGACGGCCGATCCGAACAATGCCGCTTACGCCAAGGCCTCGGCGACGCTGCGGCCCAACGGCTATGCCGGCCCGCTCGGTTATGCCTCGGCGGCGACCATGGCCGACTATGTGCTGGTCGACATGTTCGCCAAGGCGGTGACCGGCCAGGCGACGCCGCAAGAGGCGATGGAGGAGGCCGAAAAGCGCGCCAACCGCTACTATCGCGTTTGAGCCGGCTCGGCCGGGCAGCCATGCTGCCCGGCTTCGAATCGCGCATGGCCGCCCGGCCGTTTACGAAACCTTAGAGGAGCCGACCCATGGCCGTGACCTCCGCCGCCGTTCAGCCGCGTCCCTCGATCTTGTCTCGCATCCTGGCGACCTTGGCCGATAGCCGAAACGCGCTTGGCTTCGGCTTCATGCTGCCGGCGGCGGCACTGCTGCTGGTCTTCCTGACCTATCCGCTCGGGCTCGGCGTCTGGCTCGGCTTCACCGATGCCCGCATCGGCCGCCCCGGCATCTTCATCGGCATCGAGAATTACGAATATCTGTGGGACGACGCCGTCTTCTGGCTCTCCGTTTTCAACACCTTGCTTTATACGATCAGCGCCTCGATCCTGAAGTTCGTGCTCGGCCTCTGGCTGGCGCTTATCCTCAACCAGAACCTGCCGTTCAAATCGTTCTTCCGCGCGATCGTCCTGCTCCCCTGGGTGGTGCCGACGGTGCTGTCGGCCATCGCCTTCTGGTGGATCTACGATTCGCAGTTCTCGATCCTGTCCTGGGCGCTTATGGAAATGGGCCTGATCGACCATCGCATCAATTTCCTCGGCGATCCCGAGAATGCGCGGGCTTCGGTCATCGCCGCCAATGTCTGGCGCGGCATTCCTTTCGTGGCGATCACGCTGCTTGCCGGCCTGCAGACGATTCCGCAGTCGCTCTACGAGGCCGCCACGCTCGACGGCGCCAGCCGCTGGCAATTGTTCCGCTATGTGACGCTGCCGCTGCTGACGCCGATCATCGCCATCACCATGACGTTTTCGGTGCTGTTCACATTCACCGACTTCCAGCTGATCTATGTGCTGACGCGCGGCGGGCCGGTGAATGCCACCCACCTGATGGCGACGCTGTCGTTCCAGCGCGGCATTTCCGGAGGCCAGCTTGGCGAAGGCGCCGCGATCGCAGTCGCCATGATCCCGTTCCTGCTGGCGGCGATCCTGTTCAGCTACTTTGGCCTGCAACGGCGCAAATGGCAGCAGGGCGGCGGAGATTGACATGATCGCGATCGAAACGAGCAAACGCCCGGAACTCGACGAAGGCGGCATGGGCTACCTGCAGAGCGTGCCGCGCCGCGTGGTGACGGTCTATCTGCCGTTGCTGATATTCGTCATCGTGCTGTTGTTTCCGTTCTACTGGATGACGATCACGGCGGTTAAGCCCAATCTCGAGATGACCGACTACGCCAATTTCAATCCGTTCTGGGTGGTGCATCCGACGCTCGAGCATATCCGCTACCTGCTCTTCGAGACCTCCTATCCGGGCTGGCTGCTCAACACGATCATCATCTCGACCGCCGCCACCTTCCTGTCGCTGCTGGCTGCGGTGTTCGCGGCCTATGCCATCGAACGCTTGAGGTTCTCCGGGGCGCGCCAGGTCGGCCTCGCGGTGTTCCTCGCCTATCTCGTACCGCCTTCGATCCTGTTCATTCCGCTGTCGGTGATGGTGTTCAACTTTGGCCTTTACGACACGCCCTTCGCTCTCATCCTCACCTATCCGACCTTCCTGATCCCGTTCTGCACATGGCTGTTGATGGGTTACTTCCGCTCGATCCCGTTCGAGCTGGAAGAATGCGCGCTGATCGACGGGGCGAGCCGCTGGCAGATCCTCACCAAGATCGTCCTGCCCCTGTCGGTGCCGGGCCTGATTTCCGCCGGCATCTTCGCATTCACGCTGTCATGGAACGAGTTCATCTACGCCTTGACCTTCATCCAGTCGTCCGAAAACAAGACTGTGCCGGTCGGCGTGCTCACAGAGCTGGTGCGCTCGGACGTCTATGAATGGGGGGCGCTGATGGCGGGAGCGCTGATCGGCTCGCTGCCGGTGGTGGTGCTCTATTCGTTCTTTGTCGAGCACTATGTTTCCTCGATGACCGGAGCCGTGAAGGAATAGCCGATATCCTGATTAGGTTCGGAGGTATTCCCGGCGGCCGGGATGCGCGGGGCGGCACCCTGCCGGCCGATACCGCGTCCGGGAGGGTGTCAGCTGCCGGTGTCGGACTTCGGCGCAAATGCGCGGTCGGCAATGCGTTCGATGAAAGCGACGACCCGTTCCGGCTCGACGAATTGCGGCATGTGGCCAAGCCCCTCGACCGGCTCGAAATCGAGCCCGCTGATCTTTTCCATCACCGGCCAGCCGTGGATACCGATGCCCAGCACGCGGTCGGAAGCACCAAACAGAATGCCGGCCGGCATGGTGATTTCACCATAGCGTTGCTCGATGCGGCCAAGGTCATGCGCGATGGCCACGACATCGGTCGCTGTTGCGTAGAAATGGCTTGGCCTCAGTCCGCACCAGCCGCCGCCCTCGACCATATAGTCGGCCGGCGCCGTCTGTGGCGCGAAGATGAAGGCCAACGTGCGTTCTGCATATTTGAGAGCCGCCGGGATCGCCATCGTATGAGCCATGATCCGGCGCCGCAACGGCGAGTTGATGTAAAGCGGGCCGAACTTCTCGCGCGCGTCCGGCTCCATATGGGTCAGCGGCGCCAGCAAGGCGACACCGGAAATCGCCTCGGGATGCTCGACAGCCAGCGTCAGTGCGATGGCTCCGCCCAGCGAATGGCCGACGATCAGCGGCTTTTCCAGTCCCAGCATTTCGATGAAGCGCCGCACGATTTCGGCCTGCTCGGGCAACCGCCCGCTGGCGCCCGTGGCCCGCACCGAATAGCCGGAGCCCGGACGGTCGAGCGCAATCAGCCGATAGTTCGAGCCGAAAATTCCGAACAGCGTGTGGCGGAAATGATGAAGCTGCGCGCCGAGACCGTGCAGGAAGACGATCGGCCGGCCCTCGCCCGTCTCGACATAATGAATGCGGTTGCCGTCGATCTCGATGAATTTCCCGCTGGCCGGCACCAGCCTTTCGGCTTTCGCCGCGATCCGCCGTGTCGCCAGCAGAGGATAGGCTGCCACGACGAGCACCAGCAGAACCAGCGCGCCGGGCAGCCATGGAAGAATCGGTACCGGCATGTCTTGCTCAAGGCTCCAAACCGGCACGCAGCATCACCCGCCGAAGGGTCCACTGCAAGGGAGGTGGCACAGGTGGATCCGTCGTTTGGCGGCATTGCCGCCGGCCGTCCGCCGCGCTATCTCAGGCGACCCGTTTGCCGGAGCCTGCCATGACCGAAATCGTCACCGCCGCCATGCTCGTCATCGGCGACGAGATTCTGTCCGGCCGCACCAAGGACAAGAACATTGGCCACCTCGCCGATATCATGACGGCGATCGGCATCGACCTGAAGGAAGTGCGCATCGTTGCGGACGAGGAAGACGAGATCGTCGCTGCGGTGAATGCGCTGCGCACCCGCTACACCTATGTCTTCACCACCGGCGGCATCGGCCCGACGCATGACGACATCACCGCCGATTCGGTTGCCAAGGCCTTCGGCGTGCCATGCGAATACGACGCCAGGGCCTACGCCCTGCTGGAGGCAAGCTATGCTGCCCGCGGCATCGAATACACGGAAGCGCGCAAGCGCATGGCGCGGATGCCGCGCGGGGCAGACCACATCGACAACCCAGTGTCGGTTGCGCCGGGCTTTCGCATCGGCAACGTCCATGTCATGGCCGGCGTGCCGGCGATTTTCCAGGCGATGCTCGACAATGTCGTGCCGACGTTGCGGGCCGGCACCAAAATGCTGTCGGCCACCGTGGAATGTCCGTTCGGCGAAGGCCTGATCGGCGGGCCGCTGGGCGACATCCAGAAGGCGCATCCGGAAACGATCATCGGCTCCTATCCGAAATATGGCGACGGCAAATTCTGGACGGAACTGGTGGTGCGCGCCCGCAGCCGGCAGGCGCTGGACTCCGCACGCGCCGACGTAGAGGCTATGGTGGCGGGTTTGATCAAGGCAAACAAGGCGGGCTGATCGGCCGGCGTGACGGAACCAAGCATCACGCAGTGACGTTTGTCACGATGGGATCGCCGTAAGGAGTGACGGACGGCCATGCGATTCAAGACCATCGTCGCCATACTGCAGAACGAACAGGACGCCGAGCGCGTGCTCGACTGCGCGATCCCGCTGGCCAGCCGGTTCCAGAGCCATCTGATCGGCATTCATGCCGAGGCGCTGCCCGTGCCCTACACCTCGGCCACCGGCTTTCCGGACACCGAGTTCCTGCAGGTTTCGGCCGACATGAACCGGGAGCGCGCCGAGAAGTTGCAGGCCGCCTTTCACAATCGCGTCGAGAATTCCGGCCTGTCGTTCGAATGGCGCAGCCTCGAGAGTTTTTCCGGCGACAGCGCGCTGACCGGCATCTCGACCGTTCGCACCGCGGACCTGATCATCGCCGCGCAGCGCGAATCGGGCAGCGACCCGAGCGCCGACGTCGACACGCTGGTCTACGATGCCGGCCGGCCGGTGCTGGTGGTGCCGCATTCGGGTCCGCTGGTGACCAGCTTCAAGCATGTGCTGCTCGCCTGGAACGGCAGCAAGGAAGCCGCGCGTGCGGCCTTCGATGCCCTGCCCTTCATCATCGAGGCTGAAAAGACGGACATCGTCGTCATCGACCCGCCGGATACGCTCGACGAGGCGCCGGAAACGGCCGGCGCAGAAATCGCCGCCTCGCTGTCCAGGCACGGCGCGACCGTCAGCGTCTCGGTGCTGAGGTCCGGCGGCGCCTCGGTCGACGACATCATCCAGACCAGGGTCGCCGAAACGGGTGCGGACCTGCTCGTGCTCGGCGCCTACAGCCATTCCTGGCTGCGCCAGCTGCTGTTCGGCGGGGTCACGCGGACGGTGCTGCGCACCGCACCGGTGGCGGCTTTCCTGTCGCGGTAGCTTCACAGGGATAGCTTTCCACTCCCCTTGCCAAAGCCAAGCCTTTCCAGTTAATTCCGCGCGCATTCCATAGTGTCTGCGCGCGATGCGCGCTTTGCGGAGTGCGCGAAAGATGTCCCTGCCCGAAAAAGCCTTCCCGGTCTCCTGGGACCAGTTCCACCGCGATGCGCGCGCGCTCGCCTGGCGGCTTGCCGGCGCCAACAAGGGGCAATGGAAGGCGATCGTCTGTATCACGCGCGGCGGCCTGGTTCCGGCCGCCATTATTTCGCGCGAGCTTGGCATCCGCATCATCGAGACGGTCTGCGTCGCGTCCTACCACGACTACACCAGCCAGGGGCAGTTGCAGGTGCTCAAGGAGGTCACGCCGGCGCTGCTCGTGGATGACGGGGCCGGCGTGCTGATCATCGACGACCTTACCGACACCGGCAAGACGGCGGGCATCGTGCGCGCGATGATGCCCAAGGCGCACTTCGCCACCGTCTACGCCAAGCCGAAAGGCAGGCCGCTGGTCGACACCTTCGTCACCGAGGTCAGCCAGGACACCTGGATTTATTTTCCGTGGGACATGGGCTTCACCTACCAGAAGCCGATCGCCGACGACCACGCCGGCTGATTCGCGGCACCGCCGCTTATTGCAACCAGCCCGCCCAAGGCACCATCCGCAGCCGAGAAATGCCGGCGTGATGCTCGCGCGGCCGCCCCATTTGGGCGAGACCGGCGCAAATCGGCAGAATTTCGCTGGTCCATGAAACATTTTTTACTTTTATTGCTTATAATTAGCCGTAAGATTCATGAGACGGCAAATGATTCTGGAAGCTGGGGCAAGCTTCTCCGATGTTGACGAGGCCAACGACGCACAACCATCTGGCCGAAAGGGTCCAGCGACTCTTCGGCGCGGTGCCGTCCCGCCTGCAGGTTGCAGCGTTGCCTTGGCGCGATAGCGGGGACGGCATCGAAATCATGCTGATCACCAGCCGCGATACCGGCCGTTGGGTGCTTCCCAAGGGCTGGCCGGAAGCGAAGGAGCCGCTTTGCGAAGCGGCGGCGCGCGAAGCCGGCGAGGAGGCCGGGCTGCGCGGCACGATCTCGCATCACGAGGCCGGCCGCTATTTCTACGCCAAGGTGCTGGATTCTGGCGAGGAAGTGCCGTGCGAGGTTCTGGTGTTCCCGCTGCAGGTCGACAAAGTCGCCGACCGGTGGAAGGAAAAGCGGGCACGCACCCGCAAGTGGGTCAGCGCCGCCGAGGCTGTGGGCATGGTGCATGAACCGGACCTTCGCCAGATCATCGCCCATTTCTGCGCCGATCCACGCCGGTTCTCCTGAGCCCGGGCGGCGCATAGCCGCGGTCAGGTGCCGCGAACGCCATCGCCGAAGCACCTCCGCGCGGCGCCGAACCTTCCTCGCTGCGCTCCGCTTCTATCCCCGTTATCCACATATGTGACACACAAGATGTTGGGGTCATAAAAGCTACGCAAACGAATCCTTGACGGCGCAAAACGAGTCGCCTTTTATAGGCCATGCGCTCCTGTTGAGAGCGCGACCGGAAAAGTTTCGAGGCCGGTCTTTTTCCCGGAATATGTGCGTTTTGATCCGCATTCCCGCCTGTTTACGAGGCTGGCGAAGGCGTGGGATTTTGAAGCCTTGGGGGGCGAAAGGGGAGGATTGTCGGACTTGAATAAATTGTCTGTTAATACTATATTTAGTGTTTGCAGGTAGGTTCGACGCTAGATAATGTGAATTTCCCTCGACCGAGGGCGTTACAAAAAGTTTTCAGTTTTGAGGGACCCACAGGGTCCGTGAGCGCGTTGGACAGCGGCCTCGTAAGAGGTTCGACCGGCAGGGCGGCGGAGACTGTGACGATGAGAGTCGGGGTTTTCGAACGCCGGCAGACGGCGGGCATGCGCGTTTCGTCAAGAGGGCAGAAATCCTCTGGGAAAAGCGCTATATGTAGACAAAAGGGACCGGACCAATGCGCATCGAGCGTCGTTTCACCAAGCCAGGGCAATCAGCTTACGCGGAGATCGAATTCCGCAAGGCGCTTTCTGAGATCAAGAATCCGGATGGCTCGGTGGTGTTCCGCTTGGACAACATCGACGTGCCGGCGCAGTTCTCCCAGGTTGCCGCCGATATCCTGGCGCAGAAATATTTCCGCAAGGCTGGCGTCCCGGCACGGCTGAAGAAGGTCGAAGAGACGCAGGTTCCCTCCTTCCTGTGGCGCTCCGTGGCCGACGAGGCTGAACTGGCCAAGCTGCCGGAAGCCGAGCGCTACGGTTCCGAGACCGACGCCCGCCAGGTCTTCGACCGGCTTGCCGGCACCTGGACCTATTGGGGCTGGAAGGGCGGCTACTTCAAGTCGGAGGAAGACGCGCGCGCCTTCCGCGACGAGCTCGCCTATATGCTGGCCACCCAGCGCGTCGCGCCGAATTCGCCGCAATGGTTCAACACCGGCCTGCACTGGGCCTATGGCATCGACGGTCCGAGCCAGGGCCATTTCTATGTCGACCCGTTCACCGGCAAGCTGACCAAGTCGAAGTCTTCCTACGAGCATCCGCAGCCGCATGCCTGCTTCATTCAGGGCGTGCAGGACGACCTCGTCAACGAGGGCGGCATCATGGATTTGTGGGTCCGTGAGGCGCGCCTGTTCAAATATGGCTCCGGCACCGGCTCGAACTTCTCGTTCCTGCGCGGCGAAGGCGAAAAGCTGTCGGGCGGCGGCCGCTCGTCGGGGCTGATGAGCTTCCTCAAGATCGGCGACCGCGCGGCGGGCGCTATCAAGTCGGGCGGCACGACGCGCCGCGCGGCGAAAATGGTCATCGTCGACGCCGACCACCCCGATATCCAGGAATTCATCGACTGGAAGGTCAACGAGGAGCAGAAGGTCGCCTCGCTGGTCACCGGCTCGAAGATCGTCAAGAAGCATCTCGAAGCGATCATGAAGGCCTGCATCAACTGCGAAGGCAATGGCGACGATTGCTTCGATCCGGCGGTCAACACCGCGCTGAAGCGCGAGATCAAGGCGGCCAAGAAGGACGCGGTGCCGGAGAACTACATCTACCGCGTCATCCAGTTTGCCAAGCAGGGCTACACCTCGATGTCGTTCAAGACCTACGACACAGACTGGGATTCGGACGCCTATCTCACCGTTTCCGGCCAGAATTCCAACAATTCGGTGTCGCTGAAGGACGATTTCCTGCGCGCCGTCGAGCAGGACGGCGACTGGCATCTCACCGCCCGCAAGGACGGCAAGGTGCTGAAGACGCTGAAGGCGCGCGATCTTTGGGAAAAGATCGGCTATGCCGCCTGGGCGTCGGCCGATCCGGGCCTGCATTTCAACACGACGATGAACGACTGGCACACCTGCGCCTCGGCCGGTGCGATCCGGGCGTCCAACCCGTGCTCGGAATACATGTTCCTCGACGACACCGCCTGCAATCTGGCCTCGATCAACCTACTGCCCTATCGCAACGCCGACGGCACCATCGACATCGCTGCCTACGAGCACACGGTGCGGCTGTGGACCATGGTGCTGGAAATCTCCGTCATGATGGCGCAGTTCCCGTCGAAGGAGATCGCCAAGCTTTCCTACGAGTACCGCACGCTCGGCCTCGGCTACGCCAACATCGGCGGCCTGCTGATGACCTCGGGCATTCCTTACGATTCCGACGAGGGCCGCGCCATTTGCGCCGCCCTCACCGCGATCATGACCGGCACCGCCTATGCCACTTCGGCTGAAATGGCCGCCGAGCTCGGCGCCTTCCCCGACTACGACCGCAATGCGCAGAACATGCTGCGTGTCATGCGCAACCACCGCCGCGCGGCCTACGGCGAAAGGGACGGCTACGAGAAGCTTGCCGTCAACCCGGTGCCGCTGGTCGCCTCGGATCTCAGGCAGCAGGAGCTTGCCGACCATGCCAAGGCCGCCTGGGACCGCGCCATCGAGCTTGGCGAGGAGCATGGCTACCGCAACGCACAGGCAACGGTGATCGCACCGACCGGCACGATCGGCCTGGTGATGGATTGCGACACCACCGGCATCGAGCCCGACTTCGCGCTGGTGAAATTCAAGAAGCTGGCCGGCGGCGGCTATTTCAAGATCATCAACCGCGCCGTGCCGGAAGCGTTGCGCACGCTTGGCTATTCCGAGAGCCAGATCGCCGAGATCGAGGCCTATGCCGTCGGCCACGGCAATCTCAACCAGGCGCCCGGCATCAACCCCGGCTCGCTCAAGGCAAAAGGCTTTACCGACGAAAAGATCGCCGCACTCAATGCCGCGCTGAAGTCGGCCTTCGACATCAAGTTCGTCTTCAACCAGTGGACGCTGGGCGGCGACTGGGTGAAGGAGACGTTCGGCTTCACCGACGAGCAGCTCAATGATTTCTCGTTCGAGATGCTGCCGGCGCTGGGTTTCTCGAAGAAGGACATCGAGGCCGCCAACATCCATGTCTGCGGAGCGATGACGCTGGAAGGCGCGCCGTTCCTGAAGGCCGAACACCTGCCTGTGTTCGACTGCGCCAGCCCGTGCGGCAAGATCGGCAAGCGTTCGCTGTCGATCAACAGCCACATCATGATGATGGCGGCGGCACAGCCCTTCATTTCCGGCGCCATTTCCAAGACCATCAACATGCCGAACGACGCGACGGTGGAAGACGCCAAGGGCGCCTACATGCTGTCGTGGAAGCTGGCGCTGAAGGCCAACGCGCTCTATCGCGACGGCTCGAAGCTGTCGCAGCCGCTCAACGCCTCGCTGCTCGCCGACGGCGAGGAGGACGAGGACGAAGCGGTCGAGCAGCTGATCGCGGCACCGGCCGCGCAGCGCGCCGTGCAGGTGACCGAGAAGATCGTCGAGCGCGTCGTCGAGCGTCTCTACCGCGATCGCGAGAAACTGCCGAACCGCCGCAAGGGCTATACCCAGAAGGCGGTCGTCGGCGGCCACAAGGTCTATCTCAGGACCGGCGAATTCGATGACGGCCGCCTCGGCGAGATCTTCATCGACATGCACAAGGAAGGTGCCGCCTTCCGGGCGATGATGAACAACTTCGCCATCGCCATCTCGCTCGGCCTGCAATATGGCGTGCCGCTCGAGGAATTCGTCGAAGCCTTCACCTTCACCAAATTCGAGCCGGCTGGCATGGTGCAGGGCAACGACGCCATCAAGAACGCCACGTCGATCCTCGACTATGTGTTCCGCGAACTCGCCGTCTCCTATCTCGGCCGCCACGACCTCGCCCATGTCGACCAGTCGGATTTCGACAAGACCGCACTCGGGCGCGGCATCAACGAAGGCAAGGCGACGCCATTCTCCAAGGGCCTGACCCGCGGCGCCTCGCCGGTCAAGCTGGTGTCGGGCATGGGCGCCGAGCCGAAAGGCTTTGCCGGTTCGGGCTCCGGGACTCCAGCCCGTACCGCCCCGACCGCCTTCTCCGGCTCCAACGTGCTGACGCTGAAGCCGGCCAGCGACGAAGCCATCGCCTACAAGCGCGACTACGAGGAGCGCGCCAGGGAACTGGTCGAGGACATCGTCTACGCGGAAGCGTCCGACCCGACGGAGCTGTTCACCGACGAGGCCGCCAAAGAAGCCGCCGAAGCAAAAGCGCTCGCTGCCAACCGACGCCAGCAATCACTGATGCAGGGCTACACCGGCAACGAATGCTCGGAGTGCCATAACTTCACGATGGTGCGGAACGGCACTTGCGAGAAGTGCGATACTTGCGGGGCTACGAGCGGATGTAGCTGAGATAGCTGATAGGCAAGTTCATCGCTTGGAGGTGGGTTGACGGCAACCCACCTCTAACGGCCAAAGCAAGCCAATTGCCACCACCCGATCAGGCACGCCCGATGCCTAGCTACTCAAAGCTCGCGACGTTGCTCGTGCGGTCGTTCAAACGCTGTGCTCGGCCCTAACCCGATACGCGGGTCAGTAGTCCCAGACAGCCGGCACGCAACGAAAGACATCGCCGTCCACCGCCACATGGCAGATAGACGGGAACGGCAGGTGAGTGGCCACCAGCGGCTCGCGGGTCGCCGCCAGCTCCCGCAAAAGATTGATCCGGACGCGGGCCGCCTCCTCGGGGTCGTGTTCGAAGCCGTTGTGCCAGTCGGGTTGGTCGAACCCGACCTGGAACACGGCGTCGCCGGCGAAGGTCAGCCGATCGCCGCCGGACGCTAGGCGGACCACGCTGTGCCCGGGGGTGTGGCCGCCGGTGAGCGTGACGACCACCCCCGGCGCCACCTCATGCTCCGTCTCAAACGGCCGCAACTGGCTGTGGTAGTCGTTCACGAACCGCTTGGCCGCCCGCCGCAGCGCATCCGGGAACCCCGTTGGCATGGAGACGCGGGAGAAATCGGGCGACTCCCAGAACTTGAGCTCGGCGGCCGCCACGTGAATCCGCAGATCCGGACGCAGCCGGTCCTTCACCCCGTCGATGAGCAGCCCGCCAATGTGGTCCATGTGCATATGGGTCAGCACCACGTCGGTGACGGATGCGAGATCGATGCCGGCGGCCTCCAATCGCGAGACCAACCGCCCGGCCCTCGGCAAGTGCAAGTCCGGGTCCATCCCCAGCCCGGCGTCCACGAGTATGGTCCGGTCGCCGCTGCGTACGACGACCACGTTCAGCGGCCACTCGAGCACGTCCGGCGGCAGGAACATGTCGTCCAGCCAGGCCTCCCGGAGGGCCGGGTCGACGTTGTATGCCATAACCGGCGCTGGTATCGGCAGCACTCCATCGCTGACCACCAGCACGTCGATGTCGCCGACCTGCAGCGCGTAGCGCGACGGAACCAATTCGGGCTCCGGTCTACCGTTGCTGTGCTTGGCGTTCAGGCTGTCGGCGCAGTGCTGGATCGAAGGGTGTGAAATGTTGTCCAAGCTCATGTTTGTCTCCTGCTGACCAGTCGTGCGGGTTTTTGTTTCTGCCTGCGACATGATGCGCTCCTGTTTTGCGTGATCGAGACGTGTGGGTCACAAGCCACGTCGGGGACCCTATGGGGAAGCGTGTCGGCTATCGAGCTACACCTGAGGATGGGGCAGCCTGTGCTCTCAGTGGACCGCAGCGAGGATTTGGTGGTGAAGAGGCTGGCACGAGGGAGTAGACGCTCTCGCCCACCGAACCGCGCCGCGCGCTCAGCGTTGACTCGAAGCCGTCCTCGATATCCGTGACGATGTGCTCATTAGAGCAGGAAAGATCTCAGGAGGAGCTGCTGTTCAACTACGTCGGTGTAGATGATCGGCCGCTGGCCATAATGACATTTCCAACCGAAGAGGTCGCGCAATGCGTTACGTGGCAGTCATCGAAAAGCCGGAAACAATTTTTCCGCTTAGCTGCCGGACCTACCCGGCTGCATTGCGATCGGTGCTCGAGGTGGAAAAACCGAAATTCGCGACGCAATACGCTTTCACATCGAAGGCCTCGCGCGCCGATGGACTGGATGTGCCCAAAGGTGTCAGCCTGGCGGAATATGCGGAATATATTGAGGCGTAAAAGCTGCGCCTCCCCTTCTCCCCTTGTGGGAGAAGGTGGCCGAGCGAAGCTCGGTCGGATGAGGGGTGCTCCAGCTTGGCACGGCGGCACTCCGTCCAACACCCCTCATCCGGCTCGGCGCTGCGCGCCGATCCGCCTTCTCCCACAAGGGGCCTGTTGCGCAGTAACCGGGGATGTTTGGATGGGGCGGGATCGCAGGGATTTCGCTCGTCTTTGTGAGCTCCGCCCCCTT
>NZ_JAMYSV010000013.1:0-157091 GCF_040322115.1 Mesorhizobium sp. M0195
AGGTCGCCTACACGCCGCTTGGCATCGTAATTGCGCTGATCTTCATCGGCCTGCCCTTCGTCGTACGCACCGTGCAGCCGATCATGGAGGAGATCGACAAGGAGGTAGAGGAAGTGGCCGCCACGCTCGGCGCCAATCGCTTCCAGATCATCAGCCGCGTTCTGCTTCCCGGACTGGCGCCGGCCATCGTCACCGGTTTCGCGCTGGCCTTCGCGCGCGGCGTCGGCGAGTACGGTTCCGTCATCTTCATCGCCGGCAATCTGCCCTATAAATCCGAAATCGCACCGCTTCTGATCGTCATCCGGCTGGAGGAATATAATTACGCGGCGGCGACCGCGATCGCGGCGATCATGCTGGCACTGTCCTTCGTCATGCTGCTGGTCATCAACCTGGTGCAGACCTGGAGCCGCAAGCGCTATGGCTGACCCGGAGATCAAATCCTACGCGCCGCACCATGAAAGCCAGTCGCCGGCGGTGACCGAAAGCCGCACGGCGAGAACCGTGCTGATGGCCGTAACGTTTGCGTTCCTTGCCATCTTCCTGCTCTTGCCGCTGATCATCGTCTTCAAGGAAGCTTTCGCCAAGGGCATCGAGGCCTACACACAGGCGCTAGGCGAACCGGATACGCGCTCGGCGATCCGCCTAACGCTTCTGGTCGCGGCGATCTCGGTGCCGCTCAACATCGTCTTCGGCATTTCCGCCGCCTGGGCCATCGCCAAGTTCGAATTCAAGGGCAAGGCGTTCCTGACCACGCTGATCGACCTGCCCTTTTCCGTCTCGCCGGTCATTTCGGGGCTTGTCTACGTGCTCTTGTTCGGCGCGCAAGGCCTGCTCGGCGCCTGGCTCAAGGCGCATGGCATCGTCATCCTGTTTGCGGTGCCGGGCATCGTGCTGGCCACGATCTTCGTCACCTTCCCCTTCGTCGCCCGCGAGTTGATCCCGCTGATGCAGGAGCAGGGCAATGGCGACGAGGAGGCGGCCCTGTCGCTCGGGGCCAATGGCTGGCAGGCGTTCTGGTACGTGACGTTGCCCAACGTCAAGTGGGGATTGCTCTACGGCGTGCTGTTGTGCAATGCCCGCGCCATGGGCGAGTTCGGCGCGGTTTCGGTGGTGTCCGGCCACATACGCGGGCTGACCAACACCATGCCGCTGCATGTCGAAATCCTTTATAACGAGTACAATGCCGCCGCCGCCTTTGCCGTCGCTTCGCTGCTTGCCGGCCTGGCACTCGTCACGCTGGTCTTGAAAACACTTCTCGAGATGCGCTACGGCGCCGAGATCGCCGCGACGCGCGGACACTGACAAAATGCATGTCGCCCAAAAGTGGGAACCGGTTTTGGGATAACGACATGTATCAACTACAAAAGGGATTTGCATGGAAGTTCGCGTTGCCAACGTGCGCAAGGAGTTTGAGCGGTTTCCGGCCCTCCGCGACGTTTCGCTCGACATCAAGTCGGGAGAACTGATCGCTCTGCTGGGACCGTCCGGTTCCGGCAAGACGACGCTGCTCAGGCTGATTGCCGGATTGGAGCGGCCGACCCGCGGAAAGATCTTCTTCGGCGAAGAGGATGCCTCGCAAAAGTCGATCCAGGAGCGCAATGTCGGCTTCGTCTTCCAGCACTACGCGCTGTTTCGCCATATGACGGTCGCCGACAATATCGGCTTCGGACTCAAGGTCCGGCACGGGCCGTCACGCCCGTCGGCGAAGGAAATCCGCCGCCGCGCCTCGGAACTCCTCAACCTCGTTCAGCTCTCCGGTCTGGAAAAACGCTATCCGGCGCAGCTTTCGGGCGGCCAGCGCCAGCGCGTGGCGCTGGCCCGCGCCATGGCGATCGAACCGGCCGTGCTTTTGCTCGATGAGCCGTTCGGCGCGCTCGATGCCCAGGTGCGCCGCGAACTGCGCCGTTGGCTGCGCGACATCCACGACGCCACCGGCCACACGACGGTCTTCGTCACCCATGACCAGGAAGAGGCGCTGGAGCTTGCCGACCGCGTCGTGGTGATGAGCCAGGGCCGCATCGAGCAGGTCGGCACCGCCGACGAGATCTACGACACGCCGAACTCGCCCTTCGTCTACGGCTTCATCGGCGAATCGAGCTCGATTCCGGTCAAGGTCGAGGACGGCCAGGTCTGGATCGCCGACCGGCCGATCGGGCTTTCCGCGCCGCACGCACCGCAAGGCGAAGCGACGCTGTTCTTCCGCCCGCACGACGTCGATCTGGTGGAAGAATGCAACGGCTGCATCGCCGGCACGGTCGCCGCCAGCCGCCGCGTCGCCGGCACCAGGCGGGTCGAGCTCGAAATCGGCGGCGAACGTCAGCGGGTCGAGATCGAATTGCCCGTCGATCATCCGGCGGCGCAGAAAAGTCGAGTGGCTTTTAGGCCGCGGCGCTGGAAGCTTTTTCCGGCTGCTTGATCCTCTATCAGCCGCTACACCAGCCAGTTCTCGACCTTCAGGCCTTTGATCCGGTTGAACTCCCCGGTGTTGGCGGTCACCAGGGTAGTTCCAAGCGCACGGGCGTGGGCAGCAATAAAAAGGTCATTTTGGCCGATGGTCCCCTGCCTTCCAGTTCTGCGCGAATCGCGCCGTACTCGGCATCCACCGGCACATCGAGCGGCAAGACGGGTATCTCAGCCAGCAATTCCTCGACCTTCTTGTGCAACTTGGCTGATCTTTTCTTGACGCAACGCCGACGGCATCGGCGCCGCTGCCAAGCTGTCCTGAGACTCTGCTTGAAAGAAAAAACTAGAAATCGCCCACAACGGGACTACTTTTTCTCGCGATAATGTCGAGCGGCCGCTCTGCGTGCCTCGTCGCGCACGATGCCTTGCCGCTATGGTCCGGCATTAAGCTCATGGCATTGGAGCCTGTTTTCATGAAGCGATTTTTGCTTGGCGTCGCCACGTTGGCCGGCCTGGTCCTCGCATCCTCCCAAGCCTGGTCGGCCGACAGATTGCTGAACGCCTCTTACGATGTCGGCCGCGAACTGTTTGCGCAGGTCAACAAAGCGTTCGTCGCCGGACACCCCGGCGTCACCATCGATCAGTCGCATGCCGGAACCTCGGCACAAGCACGCGCCATCGCCGAAGGCCTCGGCGCCGACGTCGTCACGTTCAACCAGGTCATCGACATCGACTTCCTGGTCAAGAAGGGCCTCATCTCCGCCGACTGGCAGAAGGACTTTCCGGACAACGCCTCGCCTTTCTATTCGCTGCCGTCCTTCCTGGTGCGCGCCGGCAATCCGAAGCACATCAAGGATTGGAACGATCTCGTGCGCGACGACGTGCAGGTGATCTTCCCCAATCCGAAAACCTCGGGCAATGCGCGCTACACCTATCTTGCGGCCACCGCCTACGCCAAGGAAGCCTTCAAGGACGACGACGCCAAGGTGAAGGAGTTCGTCACCAAGCTGTTCAACAACGTGCCGGTGTTCGACAGCGGCGGGCGCGCCGCGACCACCACTTTCGTGCAGCGCGAAATCGGCGACGTACTCATCACCTTCGAGTCGGAAACGCGCGGCGTCCGCAAGGAGTATGGCGAGGACAAGTTCGAGCAGGTAACGCCTTCGGTCAGCCTGTTGGCGGAATTTCCGGTGGCGATCGTCGACACCGTTGCAGACGAGCATGGCACGCGCGATCTCGCCAAGACCTATCTCGACTTCCTCTATACGCCGGAGGGCCAGGACATCGCCGCCCGCAACGGCCTGCGGGCCCGGGACGCGGCGGTCGCCGCCAAATACAAGGCTGAGTTTCCCGATGTCCGCCTGCTGACGGTGGAGGACGTCTTCGGCGGCTGGGCCAAGGTCCAGGCCGAGCACTTTGCAGCGGGCGGCCTGCTCGACCAGACTTATGGCAGCCGCTGAGGCGATCTTCCAACTTTGACAGAAGCCGGCTTTGCCGGCTTCTTTGCTTTCGCGCCGCGAACGGTGATTTCTGGCACTTTCCGGGCGCATTCCGTCCAAAACGTTACAAAGAATCAACGCGTTTGTGCCTACCGTGAGAACGGACGGCTTGTTTTCGCGAACGGCTTCGCGTGATCAAACCGTCATGATTTGCACACAAACAGCCGCCAGACGCGGGTGGTTGGGGCTTCATGGGTTGACTCGGGGCATGCTTACCAAAAAAGGCAAATACGGCCTCAAGGCCCTCGTGCATCTGTCGGGCCTGCCGGTCGGCCAGCTCGCATTCGTCAACGACATTGCGGTCGCCAATAACATCCCCAAGAAATTCCTGGATGCCATCCTGGGCGAGTTGCGTAACGCCGGCTTCGTCCAGAGCCGCAAGGGCAAGGAAGGCGGTTACCGCCTTGCCCGGCCGGCTTCCGAGATCAAGATCGGCCATGTCGTGCGTGTCCTCGACGGGCCGCTGGCGCCGATCCCCTGCGCCAGTCGCACGCAATACCAGCGCTGCGAGGATTGCGACGAGGCGACCTGCCAGGTTCGGCACATGATGCTGGAGGTCCGGCAGGCGATCGCCGAGGTGCTGGACAACCGCAGCCTCGCGGCCATGCGCGACGCCGACAATGACGATTTCCCAGTCGAACTGACGTCGCAAATCTAGCGCGCGAGCAGGCTCAAGGCAGTCGCGACGGTGTCGGCGACCGGACGCGTGCCATCCAAGGTTATCGCCGCCTCGTCCGCCGCTGGCGCCTCGAGCGTGGTGAACTGGCTGTCGACCAGGCTTGCCGGCATGAAATGACCCTTGCGATTGCCGACGCGCTGTTTTGCCGTTGCCGGGTCGATCTCCAGGTAAACGAAAACGATATCCGGGCAAAAGCCGCGCAGGCGATCACGATAACTGCGCTTCAGCGCCGAGCAGGCGGCGACCACACCTTGCCCGCTTGCGACCGACGCGGCCATCCGCTGGCCGATCGCGTCGAGCCAGCCCTCGCGCAGCGCGTCGGTAAGCGGCTGCCCGCTCGCCATGCGCGCGACGTTTTCGGGCGGATGCAGCCTGTCGCCTTCGATAAAGACGGCGCCCAATGCCGCTGCAAGCGCTTCGCCGACAACCGACTTGCCGCAGCCGGCAACGCCCATCACCACGATGACGGGTATCGTTCGAACAGTGCTCGCCGGCTTATATGCCACGTCTTTACCGGTCATGCAGGTCAGCGGCTTGCCGGCGCGCGGCCATAGAGCAGCAGCATGGCGACGATGACGACGCCGTAGATGATCTGCCGTCCCGCCTCCGGCATCTGCATGACAGAGAGAATGGACTGCAAGAGGGTGATCAGGATTACCCCGGCGACGGTGCCGAGATAGGAGCCGCGCCCGCCGAGGATCGAGGTGCCGCCGAGCACCACCGCGGCGATCGACGGCAGCAGATAGGCATCGCCCATCGACTGTGCCGCCTTGGAGGCATAGCCGGCCAACAGCACGCCGCCGAAGGCGGAGAGCCCGCCCGAAACCGCAAAGGCGATCATCACCACGCGCCTTGTATCGATGCCGGAAAGATAGGCGGCACGCTCGCGATTGCCGATGCCGTAAACGGTGCGGCCGAAGCCGGTGCGGCTCAGCACGAACACCATTGCGGCGCCGATCAGCGCCCATATGAGAACTGCGTTAGGCACGGCAGGAACGGCAAAGCCGGTCGCCAGATAGCGCATCGCACCGGTCGCCGAATCCTGCGGCGAGAAACCGCCCGTGTAGACCACCATCAGCCCCTGCGCGACGGCGTTGGTGGCAAGCGTGATGATCATCGAGGGAATGCGCAGATAGGCGACGCCGATGCCGTTGACGATGCCGATCAGAACACCGCAGAAGATGCCGAACGGAATGGCAAGCGCCACGCCGACGGTACCGTATGCGGCCGCGGCGCAGGCCATCATGGCGCCGGCCGCCACCGACCAGGGCACCGACAGGTCGATCTGGCCGAGCAGGATGACCAGCATCATGCCGGTCGCGATGACGCCGAGAAACGACGCCACCTTGAGCTGCTGCAAAAGGTATTCAGGCGACAGGAAGCTGCGCGAATAGAGGCTGCCGAGGAACAGCAGCAGCACGATACAGGCGAACGCCGTCAGCACCGCCGGGTCGGCGCGGCGGAGGAATTTCGGCATGCGGCCGGCGAGACCACTCACAGTCGTTTCGCTCACAGGAACCACTCCAGCCGGTTGCGGACCCGAAACAGGGCGAACGCGCCGAGGCTGACCGCGATCAGCAGAATGACGCCCTGGAACAGGGGCTGCCAGAGCGGATCGAAATCGAAGACGAACAGCAGGTCGCCGATGGTGCGGAAGGCAAGCGCGCCGAAGATCGCGCCGATGGCGCTGCCCTTGCCGCCGAACAGCGACACGCCGCCAAGCACGACCGCGGCAATCGAAAACAGCGTATAGGCGTTGCCGCTGGCATAGGCCGCATCACCGGTATAGGTGAAGAACGTCAGGAACAGCCCGCCGATCGCGGCAAGCAGACCGGCAAGCGCATAGGCGGCGAACTTTCCACGCCGGATCGGCACGCCGGACATGTAGGCCGCCATCTCCGAGGAGCCGGCTGCATAAGCGGCGCGGCCTAGCACCGACCGGCTGAACGGCACCCAGACCACGAGCACGACCGCCAGCAGCGTCACCAGGCTCGCCGGCACAAAACCAAACAGGCGCCCGGTCAGCGCATCGGCGAGCCCTTCATTGACCGAGCCGCCGGGAAACGGCCGAAGCAGCAGCGCGATGCCGAAATAGACCGCGCCCGTGGCGATGGTGGCGACGATCGGCTGCAGGCGTCCATAGATGACGATCGCACCGTTGATTGCCCCGCACAGCAGCCCGGTGCCGAGCACGGCGAGGACGCCGAAAACGGTCCCGATGCCGGTGCCGACGACCAGCCACGAGGCCAGGCAGTTGGTCAGCGTGAAGATCATGCCGACCGAAAGATCGATGCCGGCGGTGATCACCACCAGCGTCTGCGCCATGGCGACGAAGGCGAGCAGCACGCCCTTGTTCGAGGCCGTCTGTACGACGTTGGCGGTGAAGCCCGCCGGATGGTTCGAGGTGTAGATGACGAACATGACGACGAAGATGCCGAACGCCAGCAGCGTTCCGCGCTGTTCGGCAAGCCAGTAGCGCCAATCCTTCACGCGTCCGCTCCTTGCTTTGGCATCTCTTCGTGAATGTTGAGCGCGCTGGCGATCAGCGCCCGCTCGGTGATTTCGGCGCCGACCAGTTCGCGCTTGACCGCGCCGTCATAGAGCACCAGCACCCGGTCGCAGCAGCCGATCAGCTCGTCATAGTCGGTCGAATAGAACAGGATCGCCGCGCCCTGGTCGGCAAGCTTGCGCATCAACTGGTAAAGCTCCTGCTTGGTGCCGACGTCGATGCCGCGCGTCGGGTCGTTAAGCAGGATGATGCGCGGCTGCCGCATCAGCCATTTGGCGATGACGACCTTCTGCTGGTTGCCACCGGATAGCGCGCCGACCGGAATGTCGAGGCCGGCGGTTTTGATCGCCAGAAGACCGACCATGTCGTCGATCAGCCGCTGCTCGGCGGCGCGATCGATGATGCCGGCCCTGGACAGCCGATCGAGGGCGGCAAAGGAGAGGTTTTCGCGCACCGTCATCGGCAGCATCAAGCCTTCGGTCTTGCGGTCCTCCGGGATCAACGCCATGCCGATCCGGTCATCGCGCGCCGCGGCCGGGCTGGCGATCGCCACCGGCCTGCCGTCGATCAGGATCTGGCCCGACAGGCCACGCAGCACACCGAAGAAGGCGAGCAGCAATTCGCGCTGGCCCTGGCCGTCGAGGCCGCCAAGCCCGACCACCTCGCCCGCCCCGACCGATAGCGAGACATCGTGCAGCCGATCCGTCCAGGACAGGCTGCGCGCCTCGAGAACCGGCGCGGCTGCGGCAGCCGCCCGCGCGGGCTTGGGCGGAAAGATGTGGCTATATTCGCGCCCGATCATCAGCTCGACGACCTCGTTGTCGCTTTTTGTACCGGCCGCGTAGCTGGCGACATTGCGGCCATTGCGGAACACCGTGCACTGGTCGGCCAGCTCGGCGATCTCGTTCATGCGGTGCGATATATAGAGCAGCGCCAGCCCTTCCGAACGCAGCCGCTTCAACACGGCAAAAACCCTGGCGACGTCAGCCGCGGTCAGCGCCGAGGTCGCCTCGTCCAGGATCAGGATGCGTGGCTTGCGCGCCAGTGCCTTGGCGATCTCGACCATCTGCCGTCTCGAAAGAGGAAGATCCTTGACCAGCGCCAGCGGATGGATATCGGAGGCGCCGGCGCGAGCAAGGGCTTCTTCGGCGATGCGGCGCTGCGCCTTGCGGTCGATCATGCCGAAACGCTTCGGCGGATCGGAAATGACGATGTTGTCGGCAACGCTGAGTTCGGGGACGAGCGACAGCTCCTGGAAGATGCAGACGATGCCGGCCTGGTTGGCGGCGGCCGGCGAAGCGAAGGTAACTTCGCTTCCGTCCAGCATCATCCGGCCCTCGTCGGGCGCAACGACCCCCGCCATGACCTTGATCAGCGTCGATTTGCCGGCGCCGTTCTCGCCGAGAATGGCGTGGATGCTGCCTGGAGTGACCGACAGTTCGGCCTTCTCCAGCGCCCTCACGCCGCCATAGCGCTTGGATATGCCTTCCATGCGGAAGAGCGGAACCGCACCGTCCATCGGCCCTCCCCAGGCGCTTGGCAATCAGGATGTCGAGCGCCGACGCCGCGGGATTCCCGCGGCGTCGGGCTGTCGGAGTTTACTGGTTTTCCTTGCTCTGGCCCATGATTTCCTGCGCCGTGAAATTGATGCCGCAGGTCGGGAAGGAATTGCCGACGAAGAAATTGTCGGACTGGTCGGGGAAGTAGTCCTGGCCTGCCTTGAAGTTCGGATCCTCGACGATCGCCAGCGGCAGCTTGACCGCTTGCGGCACGACCTGGCCTTCAAGTGCTGCAATCGCCGTCTTGATGGCAACCGCCACCTGAGCCGGGCCGGTACCCGCCGAGGAGCATTTCAGGCCGTCAGCGGCGAACTTGGCGCAGAATTTGCGGAAGCCGTTCTCCGTCTCGCCGCCGAACGGCACGAACGGATGCTTGGCATCGATCATCGCCTGCACAATGCCGGTATCGCCGCCCTGTCCGGTAATGCCGTCGAAGGGGCCGTTGGTGGCAATGGCATCGGCCGTAGCCTTTTGCGCAACGCCGTCATCCCACTTGCCGACGACCTCGGTGACATCCCATTTCTTGCCGGAAGCGTCGAGGACCTCGTGGATGCCGTTATGGCGATCGGTGTCGACGGACGTGCCGGCGACGCCGCGCACTTCCAGCACCTTGCCGCCGTTCGGCACGTGCTTGACCAGCCAGTTGGCCCACAATTCGCCAAGGCCCTTCTGGTCGACATTGACGTTGATGGCATCCTTAGTGTCGAGGATGTTGTCGAAAGCGACCAGCACCACACCGGCTTCCTTGGCCCGCTTGATGACCGGGCCGAACGCGGTCGGGTTCTGGGCGTTGACGACAATCGCGTCATAGCCGGAATCGATGAAATTATTGATTGCCGAAATCTGGGCCGGCACGTCCTCGCCGGTCGAGACCACCTTGAATTCCTTGAGCTTGGCCGCGACCGCCGGCTGCGCTGCATAGGCCTTCGCCGTCTGCACCATCTGGATGCGCCATGTGTTGGCGATATAGCCGTTGGCCAGAGCGATACGGTACGGGCCGTCTTTCTTGGGGAACTTGAAGAACTGCGTATCGGCCGACCAGGGCGCGAAGCAGTCAGGCTCGGCCGATGGCCCCTTGACGATTTCAGGATCGGCGATCGCCGACGAGCTCAGCATGACGAAAGCAGTGGCGGCAACGATACCGCCAACGAGTGACTTGATCATCGATATTCCTCCCAGTTGCAGTTTTGTTTGTTGTTACGCCGATGAATTTGCGCGTTTCCGGCCCGGCACCTCCCGCCGTACCCGTCGCGCGTTCAGGTGGCCGAATGCCGACCCGATCCCCTCCTTTGCTGCCCGGCTAGTCCCACAAAAACTATCATATTATACATAATAAACAAGCATGAGCTGTCGCTTATGTATAATAAACAGCCTCCCATCGTCGGGGCGAAGTATCGCCCGGCGATAACTGGTAGCGCTACCATGACGTAGTGTAAAGCGCCATTGCGTCGAAGCTCGCTTCAGCGCGCCGTGCTTTCACGTCGCTTGAGTTCGAAGCCGAGATCGACAACGCGCGACTCCGGCCTATTGCCCTCGATCGCCGCAAGCGCCATGGCGACCGCCCGCCGGCCGATCTCGTAACGATAGGTCCGAACGCTGGTGACCGACGGAAACGCCACCTCCATCATGTCGAGATCGTTGAAGCCGACGATGCCGATCGTCTTCGGCACGGCGATCGAAGCGCGATGGCATTCGAACAGCACCCCGAGGGCGATATCGTCATTGTTGCAGAACACCCCATCGAGGCTCGGCACCTTGGCCAGCGCGTCGCGGAACAATTCGCGGCCGAGGGTGACGCTGGAGGGCACCGGCGTCGTGGTGGTGAGCCTCGGATCGAACAGGCCGGCCGCCTCCATCGCCGCGCGATAGCCGGCAAGCCGCCGCTGCGAACGCGGATCCATGCGCGCACCGATGAAGCCGATCCGGCGATAGCCTGCCTCGATCAGATGTTCGGCTGCCGCCTTGCCGCCTTCGAAATGCGAGAAGCCGACCATCATGTCGACCGGATCGGGCCCGGTCTCCATCACCTGCACCACCGGACAGCCTGCCGTTTCCAGCAGTTTTCGCGACGCCGGCGTCTGGTCGATGCCGGCCACGATCAGCGCCGCCGGGCGTTGCGGGCCAAACACCTGCAGCAGCCGCTCTTCCTCGAGGCCGGAATAGTGGGTGTTGCCGAGCTGGATCCGGAAAGGGCCGTCCGACAGGCTGTCGTAGATGCCGCGCACCACTTCGGCAAAGACGTTGTTGGTAAGCGACGGCACCAGAACGCCAAAGACCTCGGCGCGCGCCGAAGCCAGCGCCCGCGCATTCGGGTCGGGCACATAGCCGAGCTCGTTCACGGCGGACTGGATCTGGCGGCGCAGATCTTCCGAGACACGCCCCGGCTCACGCAAGGCGCGCGATACGGTAATGGCGCCGACGCCGGCCTTGCGGGCGACGTCGGCGATGGTCGGGCGGCCGCCGCCGCGGCGTGAGCGCGGCTTGATCACCGTACTCGTCCGGACGCCGGGCAACCGCCCACACGCGACCGTGAAACGATGTTCAGCGTTTTTGAAACTGCTGCCATGCCAAACTGGCCCGTTGCCACACCTTGTCTGGCGTCGCGCAGCCTTCGGCTGTTGTCAAGCGACGGCCGGAGAGACTGTATCCGTACCGCTGTGCTTCAGGCCGCCACAGCAGCGCTGCGCCGGGCCTTCCACAGCAGCAGCACCATGGCCAAAATATTCAGCAGGTTCCAGGCAATGCCGTTGAGGAACGCGGCGGCATAGGAGCCGGTCAGATCGTAGATCCAGCCCGACATCCAGCCGCCGATCGCCATGCCGAAGATGGTCGCCATCATGACGATGCCGACGCGCTGGCCAGCTTCCTTGGCTGGCATATATTCGCGCACGATGATCGCATAACAGGGCACGATGCCGCCTTGCGACAGGCCGAAAACCAGCGAGACGACATAAAGCGAGGCAAGCCCGTCGAACGGGATATAGAACAACAGCGACAGGCATTGCAGCACCGAGCCGATCAGCAGGGTTTTCACACCGCCGATGCGATCGGCAAGGAAACCCGAGCCAAGCCGGCTGACGACGCCCGCCGCCAGCATGATCGACAGCATATCGGCGCCATGCGCCACGCCGTAGCCGAGATCAATGCAATAGGCGACGATATGGACTTGCGGCATCGACATCGCCACGCAGCAGCCGAGCCCGGCCACGATGAGCAGCGCCTGCAAGGCCGCCGGCGACAGGGAGATCGGCTGAACCACGCGGCTGCCCGGCGATCCCGGAGCCGCCTGGGGCGGTGCGCCGCGCCGGAGCAGCAGGATCAAGGGCACCATGGTGACCAGGCAGACGACGCCGATCGCGGCATAGGTGAAGCGCCAGCCTTGCGCCTGCATGACATAGGGCATCGCCGTCGGCCAGATCGCTCCGGCGAGATAGTTGCCGGATGCCGCAGCCGTCACCGCGACGCCGCGGCGCCGGTTGAACCAGTGCGAGATGTCGGCGATCAACGGCCCGAAGATCGCCGACGAGCCAACGCCGATCAACAGGCCCTGGACGAGGGTGAACTGCAGGATCGAACTGGTCAGCGACGCCAGCAGGAAGCCGGCGCCAAGTGTAATCGCGGCAATCAGCGCCGGCACCCAATACCCCATGCGGTCGATGGCGCGGCCGAACAGCACATTACCGGCGGCAAAGCCGACCATGGTCGCGGTGTAGGGCATCGAGGCAGCGGCGCGATCGACGCCGAATTCTGCCTGCACGGCAGGCAGCACCACGACCACCGCCCACATGCCGACCCCGCCGATCGTTGCCAGCAGCATCGAGATGCCCAGCCGTATCCAGGCATAGGCACTGTCGATGCCTGAACTTCCTGCCTGGCTTGAGACGATTGGGGTCAAGAGCGTTTCCTGTCCGCAGTTCTTGAATCGGCGGTTCTGACCACTATCGGCGCATTCGCATCGCTGAGCAGCGCCACGACAGGCAAATCCGTGGCTCCAGGGATTCGGGCCGAAGTGGAACAGGGGTGCGCCATAAGGCGTTTTCCCGGCAACGACCTAGTGAAGGAGTTTGCCATGACCGCGCAACGGAAATGGTCCGCCGACGTCACCGGGCATAGCGACGCGCTGGACCTCGAGGAACACATCTTCGAATCCCACGATCCCAAGAAGATCGCCGCCTCGTTGAAGCGCTCGGCCGAGCACAGCGACCGGCGCAAGGCAGGGCCGTTCCAATCCGCCATGTCGATGCTGAATTTCTACATCAACCGCGCCGGCAAGAACCTGCCGGCGGCGCAGAAGAAAGTGCTGGAGGACGCAAAGGACGAACTGCGCGCCCTTTTTGGCCGCCCAAAGGAAGACTAGAATCGGTCACCATTAATTGGTTCTGCCAGATTCGGCTGAACTGGACCTAGTGACAGGGCCTCTTTGTCGCCAGTTTGCAGGCTCGGCTTGTATTCCCAAGCCCGCAAAAGCCTGGCGTCATGACGGTCAAGATCGGCATCAATCCCATCACCTGGAGCAATGACGACGTTCCGGCGCTTGGCGGGGATACGTCCTTGGACACCTGCCTGTCGGAAACCGCGCTGGCCGGCTACCGCGGCACCGAACTCGGCGGCAAATTTCCGCGCCAGGCCGAAGTGCTTGGGCCGCTCCTGTCTTCCTATGGCCTGGAACTCGTCTCCGGCTGGTATGATGGCCGCATTCTCGACCGCACGGTCGACGAGGAATTCGCGGCGATCACCCCACATCTTCAGCTGTTGCGCGACCTTGGGGCCAGGATCGTCGTCTACGCCGACACCTCGCGCGGTCGCCATGACGGCATTTTCGCACCGATCTCCGAGCGTCCGCGCCTCGCCGACGGCGACTGGCCGTCCTATGGCGAGAAACTGACCGCCCTCGGCGACCGCATGGCCGCATTCGGGGTCGGCATGGCCTTCCACCACCACATGGGCACCATCGTCGAGACGGACGATGAAGTCGACAGGCTGATGGCGGCGACGGGCCGAAGCGTCGGCCTGTTGTTCGATACCGGCCACTGCCTGTTTTCGGGCGGCGACCCGCAATCGCTGCTGCAACGGCATCTCGACCGTATCGTGCATTTCCATTGCAAGGACGTTCGCAGGGCGGTGCTGGAACGGGCACGCCGCGAGGACATGAGCTTCATGGCGGCGGTAATGGACGGCATTTTTACCGTGCCCGGCGACGGCTCGGTCGATTTCCTGTCATTGCTGAAACCCCTCGCCGCGCGCGGCTATGAAGGCTGGCTCGTTGTCGAAGCCGAGCAGGATCCGGCCAAGGCGCATCCGCTGACCTATGCCAGCAAAGGCCATTTCTCGCTGCTCGCCACCGCCCGCGAGGCCGGCTTCGAAGTGGCGACGCGGCAGGTAAACTGACCGGCCCGCATTGCGAGCCGGAGGAACATAATGGGCGCGCGCCTCGATGGGTTAGCGACGCGAAAGCGCCCGGCGATCCGCGCCGCCTTGCTCCCTACGCGGTGCGGATCGCAGAAACCCGGCTCTGGATTTCAAGCCACGACTTTCAAGCTTGAGGCCGGCCGGAAGCCGTGCCTTGATGCAACCGAGGAGGAGCGACATGGCTTTCGAAGCTGCGCTTGGCATAGAACGGCTTTGCACCATCCGCGAGATTGCCGAGAAGGCGGAACTTGGCGCCGCCACCGTGCATCGCGCGCTGAAGAACAGCCGCGAGATCCGTCCCGAAACCAGGCGGCTGGTGCTCGACACCGTCTGCCGGCTCAACGAGGAAAAGATCGCCCGCGCCGCCCGGTTCGTCGGGGGATAGTGCCTTGCCCGACCACATGCGCCTCTCCCTCGACATCATGTCGGTCGACCGCGCCTCGGAAGAACCGATGCATCGGCAGATCTACGGCGCTTTGCGACGCTTCATCCTTGACGGCCAGATCCCGCAGAACACTCTGCTGCCGTCGACGCGCTCGCTGGCCGAAGATCTGAAGGTCGGGCGCAACACGGTCATCGCCGCCTATGACCAGCTCCTTGCCGAAGGTTTTATCGAGGCGCGTGCCGGATCGGGCACCTGGGTGGCGCCGATCCAGCAGAACCGCCCCTTGGCATCCCTGCGCGCCGGATTGCCAGCGCCGCAAAAGCTGTCGCGGCGTGGCCAGACCATCGTCAACGGCCCGCAACCGCCACGCAATGCCGGTGTCATCAATTTCCATCCCGGCGTGCCTGAAACGGCATCGTTTCCGTTCACCATCTGGTCAAGCCTTCTGGTGCGCAATGCACGCAGCCGCGACGATAGTCTGCTTGGTTATCTCTCCTTTGCCGGTCACCCCGGCCTGCGCCAGGCCATTGCCTCGACCATCGGCCTGTCGCGCGGCATCAGTTGCACCGCCGACCAGGTGATCATCGTCACCGGTGCGCAGGCAGCGCTCGATCTGGTCTCGCGCGTGCTGATGGACGAAGGCGACCATGTCTGGATGGAAGAGCCCGGCTATCTCGGCGCCAAAAGCGCCTTTCTCGCCAGCGGCGCCAAGCTGGCACCGTTGAAGGTCGACCGGCGCGGCTGGCATCTTGCTGATCCGGAGCTGCCGCCGCCGCGGCTAATCTATGTGACGCCATCCTGCCAATGGCCGTTCGGCACCATCATGCGCATCGAGGAGCGGCTGCAACTGCTCGACATCGCCGAACGCAACGGCGCCTGGATCGTCGAGGATGACTATGACGGCGAATACCGGTTCCGCGGCCGGCCGGTGCCGGCGCTGCGCGGGCTCGACCATGCCGACCGCGTCGTCTATATCGGCAGCTTCGGCAAGACGCTGATTCCGGCGCTGCGCATCGGCTATCTGATCGTGCCGCGCGAATTGTCGGTTCCGTTCGACCGGGCGGTGAGCATCACCGGCCAGTTCGCGCCGCTGATCCTGCAGGCAACGGTCAACGACTTCATCAGGCAGGGCTATTTCGCCACGCACCTCAAGCGCATGCGCCGGCTCTATGCGCGCCGGCAGGTGAACTTCGTCAAGCTGTGCCAGGAGCATCTGGCCGAATGGCTGACCGTCACGGAAAACGATTCCGGCATGCAGCTGCTGGCGAGCTTCGTCAAGCCCTATAAGGACAGCGACGTGGTCGCCGCCGCCGTCAAGGAGGGGCTCGATGTCCAGGGCATCTCGATCAACTATCATTCCACTGAACCCGAGCACGGGCTGCTGCTCGGCTATGCGGCGATGGACGAACGCCAGATCCTGCGCGCCGTGCTGGCGCTGCGCGCCGCGTTCCTAAGATTGGATAGAAGCTAGAGCCGGCTCTCCATCTCGTTCACCGCGGGGTTGAATCGGTCGTCCGCAGTGATTAGGAATATGGGACGCCGGTCCTTGTTTTTCGGCGTCCGCGCAAAGCGCGCTTCCCAAGGCCGAACCTCCCCGAAAACCAGAAGCATGCCCACCGCCGGTATAGGCGGGCAACGCATTCATCTGAACCATGAGGATTGCCATGAGAACCGCATCCTGTGCCTGCGGGCAACTGAGGATCTCCTGTAACGGAGAGCCACAGCTGGTCGCACAGTGCCACTGCCTCGACTGCCAGAAACGGACCGGCAGCACATACGGCGTCGCCGCCTTCTTTGCGCGCGACAAGGTAGAAGCCGGAGGCGACGCCAGGACCTACAGGCGGTCAGCTGGGAGCGGCCACCACGTCACTTTCCATTTCTGCCCGGGCTGCGGCTCGAGCGTCTTCTGGGAGCCCGAGCGAAAGCCTGAATGGATCGCCGTCGCGGTCGGCTGCTTCGCCGATCCCGCCTTTCCGGCCCCGGCACATGTTGGGTGGGAAGAACGGCGTCATCCCTGGGTTTCCGGTTAGCGACGCCGACCCGCCAGGGCAGCGCTTTATCTTACTGGTTGATCTCGGGTTCAACGAGCTTCGCCAGATTTCGCAGCGACTCCTGCCAGCCGAGATAGCAGGCCTCAACCGGGATGGCGTCTGGAATACCTGCTTGCGTGATATTCACTTCGGTGCCGACCGACACTTTCTTCAATGTCACGGTCACCTCGATCTCGCCGGCCAGGTTGGGGTCGTCGAAGCGGTCGGTGTAACGCAGTTGCTCATTGGGCACGAGCTCGACATATTCGCCGCCGAACGAGTGGCTGTCGCCGGTGGTGAAGTTGCGGAACGACATTTTGAACGTACCGCGGACTTTCGCCTCGAAGTGATGAACCGTGCAGGTCAAGCCGTTCGGCGGAAGCCATTTCGCAAGTGCATCCGCTTCGAGGAACGCGCGGTAGACTTTCTCCGGGCTGGTTGTCAGAACGCGGTGCAGCCGTACGGTGCCGGGCATATCGTTAATCCTCCGTGTTGGTGATCGATGCCCCCTAGGACGAGCGGAGCCCGGCCTATCCGACACGGGCCTGCGGATTTTTTGGCGGCTGGTTATGCCGGCCGGAATCCTCGGCCGGCCACCGGACAAGGAACTCGACCGCAGGGGAGCAAACCGCGCCGGAACTGGTCTAGTTCACACTGTCGAACTTCTGCAGGTCAACAGGTGCCGCCTTGCGCAATTCGATATCATCGAGCGAAGCATGCTCCAGCGCCACCCGCGCCGCCGCGTCGATGTTGTGGATCATGTCCTGAATATCGGTATCGCTGTGCGCCGGGTTCATGGCGACCATCACGGTGCGGTTGAGGATGTCGAGCGAGCGCTTGCCGAGGTCGTCGGGATAATCCAGCCGCAGGCCCTGGTTCTCGGGCAGCGCGTAGGGATTGAGCGCGGGGTGATGCGCCCCTTCATGCATCAGCACCTGGTCCCACTGGGTGAAATTGTGACGGCCGGTCTTGCCGGCAACGACGCTCGGAATGGTCCTCGAAAAAGTCTGCGCCGCCTGCTCGCTCGGCAGCAGGTACATCACCTGTGCGGCGCAGTCGTCGTCCGCGCTGTTCATCGGCGACGGCGTCAGCCCAAGATTGCTAAGGTGGCGGGTACCGGCCAGCACCGTCTTCTTCTCTGCCCGCATCGCCTCGATGATGCCGTCCAGCCGGTCGAGCTGGACATTGAGCATCGCCCCCATCAGTTCGGAAGCACGCGCGCCGATGCCGGCGAAGGGTTTGATGCTGTCGCTTCTGCCCTGCCAGTAGAAATGGCAAGGGTCGATGGCGCAGCGCGCCCGCTCAGCAACTTTCGGGTCGCGGGTGGCGATACCGCCGCCCTCGCCCGAGGTCATGTTCTTGAAGTAGTTGAAGGAATAGGCGCCGGCATGGCCGATCGAGCCGAGCTTGCGGCCCTCATAGCCGCCGCCGATGCCTTGGCAGACATCCTCCAGCACCAGCAGTCCGCGCTTGGCCGCAATGTCCATGATCGCATTCATGTTGCAGGCCGCGCCCCACATATGCACCGGGATGACCGCCCTGGTGCGCGGCCCGATGGCGTCCCGCAAGGCGATGGGATCGATGGTCAGGCTCTCGTCGATGTCGACGATGACGGGAATGGCCCCGACCGAAAGCACCGCGGTCGCGGTCGCCATATAGGTGTGCGCCGGCACCAGCACTTCGTCCCCCGGGCCGATGCCGAGGCCGATCAGGCCGGCGGCGAGCCCATAGGTGCCGCTGGCGGCCAGCGCGAAATGCTCGACGCCAAGATGCTGCGCATAGCGGGCCTCGAAGCGGTCGCATTCGCTGTCCTTGCCGTAACGAAACAGCGCGCCCGAGCGGATCACCTTGGCAATGGCTTCGATTTCCTCTTCGCCGGCGGTGTACATGACAGGCCTCCAGTCACTTGATAGTGTGGGTCACTTGATAATGTGGTCGCTTGATGGTGTGGACAGCTGTAGGCTTGTCGGCACGGTTTGAAAGAACCACTCCGCCGCTATTCGACCAAGCCATCTGCGCCCGGAAGACGGTTCCTATGACTGGTTTTGAACCGTGATTGGGGAAATCGGCAGCTAAGTGTCTCAGCCGGCAGACAAATCGTACCCATCCGAATTCGCCAAAGTGGCCCTGTCGGAAAGGCAGGTTTCGGCGTTCCATTCCGGCCAGTTGGGCAAACGGTTGGTTCCATGAAATACGGGACACACTTTGGAAGACCCTCGAAACCGGCGTGCCGGCGGAAAGGCGGCCGTTCGTGAACGCCGCCGGCTCCAGCAAACGGATCGTGCTCCACGAGGACGATGCCGGCATGTGCCACGGCGCCAACAGCGCCTTCCTCGAATTGAGCGGGCTGGGTGGTCTGCAGTTCCGGCGCGGTGATGGTGCCGTGCCCGTGGTTCCTCGAAATGGCCGAAAGCGCCGCCGCCAACCCTGCCCTCGACCTTGGCGTCCACCTGACGCTGAACAGCGAGAAGCAGCACTACAAATGGCGGCCGTTGACCGCGCCGTCGCGGGCGGCCGGCTTGACCGACGAGTTCGGCTTCTTCTGGCCCGATGTGGCGACCACGCGCCGCAAGGCGGTGCCGCAGGCGGTCGAGGCCGAGCTTCGCGCCCAGATCGACACCGCCTATCGCGCCGGCATCGACGTCACCCACCTCGACGCGCATATGGGAGCGGCATTGTCGCCGGAATTCTGCAACATCTACATCAAGCTCGGGCTCGAATATCAGCTGCCGGTGCTGCTGACCAAGACGCTGTCCGCCTATTCCCCCAACGACAATCTGGTCGGCGTTACCGAGGAGGCGTTCCAGCGCGGCGTGGCGCTGGCCCGCGCCGGCGGCTTTGCCATTTTCGACGCCGCGATCCAGACAACCTGGGGCCGGCCGCGTTCCAGGTCGATCGAGCCCGCTTACAAAGCGCTCATCGAGGGTGTGCGCGAGGGCCTGACCTTCTTTTGCCTGCATTGCAACGCGCCCGGTGAACTCGAGCTGATCGAGCCGCGCTCCGCCTATATTCGCACCGAAGAGTACGAGCTGTTCCGCGACCAGGGCTTTCGCGACTGGCTCGCCGCACAGCCGATCGATGTCATCGGCATGAAGCCGTTGCGCGAGGAGCTTCGCGCAGCGCTCTCGGCCGGGCGATCATCAACAACAGCCCGCGGCAACACCGTGGGCGAACAGCGATCGGCGTCGGCAAAGGCCCGCAAAGCGGCCACCCGATCCGCAACGTGAGCCGATCGTGGGGGCCGGAAAACGGAGCCAGAGGGATTGGAACTGCAACGACAAATGGGAGAATAAGATGAAAACGCTTCTGAAAGTGGCATTGGGCGCCTTCGTTTCGGCGGGCCTGATGACGGGTATCGCGCATGCCGCGGGCCTCAAGGATCCGAAGGACGTCCGCATCACCTTCGTAGTGCATGGGTCGGCATCCGATCCCTATTGGTCGGTGGTCAAGCGCGGCGTCGATGACGCGGCCGCCCTTACCGGTGCCAAGGTCGAATATTACGCGCCGCAGGTCTTCGACGTGGTCGAGCAGGCCCGGCTTCTCGACGCCGCTATCGCCACCAAGCCGGACGGTATCGCCGTCTCCATCGCCGACGCCAATGCGCTCGGCAAATCGGTCAAATCCGGGCTTGCCGCTAATATTCCCATGGTGGTTCTGGATTCCGGCGAAAAGGAAGGCGCCGAGCTCGGCACGACGCTCTATGTCGGCACCGTTTCCGAATATGATTCCGGCAAGAAGGCCGGCGAGCGGCTGGCCAAGGAAGGCACGCTCAAGGTCGTCTGTATCAACCACGAGGTCGGCAATGTCAGCCTCGACCAGCGCTGCCAGGGCCTCAATGACGGGCTGAAGCCCTCCGGCGGCGGCACCGAGGTTCTGGCCGTGGCGCCCGATCCCGCAGACATCCAGCGCCGCACGGAAGCCTATCTGTCCGCGCATCCCGACACGCAGGCCGTCTTTGCGCTCGGCGCCACCGCCGCCAACCCGCTGATCCCGATGTTTCGCGACAAGGAACTGTTCGGCAAGCTCAAGCTCTACACATTCGACATCAGCCCGGAGGTCCTCGATTCGGTCGTGGCCGGCGAAATGGGCTTCGGCATGGACGCCCAGCAATATCTGATGGGCTATCTGCCGGTGATCTATCTGGTCGAGCAAGCGACGCACGGCTTTTGGCCGCAGAACAACGCCTATACCGGACCGCTGTTCATAGACTCGCCGGAAAAAGCCAAGGCGATCCTGGCGCTCGCCAAAGAAGGCATCCGCTAATGCATGTCGCGCAAAAGTGTGCAGCGGTTTTGCGGTAACGACATGCATCAAAATTTAGGCCAGCGCTCCGACGGAACGGGAGAATGCGCCAAGCGCTCTCCCGTTCCTTCGAAGATTGCGATTTGAGCGATTGGAGAGCCTAATGGCGGTCGTGGAAGACAAGGCTATATCTCCGGGCGAACTGAAGGCGACCGACCGCTTCGGCATGACGTCGAAGCGGGCCGCCGGCGCCGACGAACGGTTGGCCAGCACCGGCAAGCTGACCCAGTGGCTGCGCCGGCCGGAAGCCGGTGCCGCCGGTGGGCTGCTTGCGACGATCATCATCTTTGCGCTGCTGCCGGGCGCGGCGAACCTCTATTCGCTGCAGGGGTCAATGACCTTCCTGACGCTGTCGGCGGAGCTCGGCATCGTCGCCACCGCGGCAGCACTCCTCATCATCGCCGGCGAGTTCGATCTTTCGGTCGGCTCCATGGTCGGCTTCGCCGGTGTTGTCATCGGGCTGACGGTGAAGTACTGGGGACTGCCGCTATGGGGCGGCATCGCCTGCGCCTTCGCCGTTGCCATCCTCACCGGCTATCTCAATGGCCTGATCGTGGTGAAGACGCGGTTGCCCTCCTTCATCGTCACGCTCGCCACGCTCTATATCCTGCGCGGACTGTCGATCGGCATCACCCGCGCCGTCACGGGCCGCACCCAGATCCCTTACATACTCGAAGGCGCACCGGATCCGGCGACGGCCGGCATTTTCAACGGCCATCTGCTCACCGGCCTGTTCCACTGGATGGGCGCGCAAGGCTGGATCGCCACCCGCAGCGACGGCATCCCGTTCGTCGCCGGCATTCCGATGTCGATCGTCTGGTGGCTTGGCCTGACGGCGCTGGCCGGCTACGTGCTGACCCAGACGAAATACGGCAACTGGATCTTCGCCACTGGCGGCGACCTGATCGCAGCCCGCAACGTTGGCGTGCCGGTCGATCGCGTCAAGATCAGCCTGTTCATCTACACCGCCTGCGCGGCGACGCTGCTTGCCACCATCCAGGTGATGGAGGCGGGCTCCGCCGACACCACGCGCGGCCTGCTCAAGGAATTCGAGGCGATCATCGCCGCCGTCATCGGCGGCGTGCTGCTCACCGGCGGCTACGGCACCGTCTATGGCGTGCTGTTCGGCGCGCTGATCTTCGGGCTGGTGCAGATGGGCATCTTCTACACCGGCATCGACACTGACTGGTTCAAGGTCTTCCTCGGCATCGTCATCCTGATGGCCGTGCTGGTCAACAACTACATCAGGCTGAAGGCGCTCGGCCGCGGAGGTGGCAAATGACCGAGCCGGCCCAAATGACCGCGCCAGCAATGGAACTGCGCGGCGTCAGCGTCAATTTCGGTTCGGTGCGCGCCCTCCAGGACATCGACATCAAGGTCTATCCGGGCGAGGTCCACTGCCTGCTTGGCGATAACGGCGCCGGCAAGTCGACACTGATCAAGGTTCTGTCCGGCGTCTACCGGCCGACCAAGGGCGAAATCCTGGTCGACGGCAAGCCGGTCACCTTCCGCAGCCCGCGCGACGCGCAGGAGCTCGGCGTGGCAACGGTGTTCCAGGATCTCGGCATGATCTCGCTGATGTCGATCACCCGTAACTTCTTCCTCGGCCGCGAGCCGACCAAAAGCAGCCTGCCCTTCTCGCGCATCGACAAGGAGCGCGCCAACACCATCGCCAGGCAGGCGATGGCCGATATCGGCATCGACGTGCGCGATCCGACGCAAGCCGTCGGCACGCTGTCGGGCGGCGAGCGCCAGTCAGTGGCGATCGCCCGCGCCGTGCATTTTGGTGCGCGCGTGCTGATCCTCGACGAGCCGACCTCCGCACTCGGCGTCCACCAGGCGGCGATGGTGCTGAAATTCATCATCGAAGCGCGCATGCGGGGCCTGGCCGTCATTTTCATCAGCCACAACATCCACCATGCCTATCCGGTCGGCGACACCTTCACCCTGCTCAACCGCGGCCGCAATCGCGGTACCTACGCCAAGTCGGAGATCTCGCGCGACGAGGTCATCTCGATCATGTCGGGCGGCGAGGATCTGAAGGCGGTCGAGGCGGAGATTGCCGGCCTGCTCGCCCAGATCGGCAACCGGCCGCCTGCGGCGCCTTGAGCTGACAATCGGACATTGCGGGGAATGATCCAATGAGCAGGATACGCGTCGGGGTCGTCGGCGCCGGCATGATCTCGCAGCTCGAGCATATTCCCAATCTGCTGCGCCTCAGTGAATTGTTCGAGCTGGTCGGGGTCGCCGATCCCTCCAGGATCTCGCGGCAGTTCGTCACCGACACGCATGGCATTGCCAATTTCGAAACGATCGACCAGCTCTTCGACCAAAGCCTCGACGCGGTGGTGATCGGCTCGCCGGACCCGCTACATCACGAACAGGTGCTGGCGGCGCTGGCGGTTGGCCTGCATGTCTTTTGCGAAAAGCCGCTTTGCTATTCGCTGGCGGAAATCGCCGAGATCATCGCCGCGCGCGACGCCGCCAGGAAAATCGTTCAGGTCGGCTATATGAAGCGCTTCGATCCGAGCTACCGGCTGGCGCTCGCTTCGCTGCCTGGAACATCAAGCACGCTGCGCGCGGTCTCGGTGGAAGTGAACGATCCCGACGCCTGGCCGTTCATCACCCACCAGCCTTACAGGCGCGGCACCGATATCCCAAAAGACATGGTCGCCACTGTCGCCGCCAAGCAGAAGCGCCAGGTCGAAGAGGCCGTCGGCGTGCATCTGACCGATCTCGCTTTCCGTGGATTTACCGGCGCTTACAGCTCGGCCTTGATTCACGATGTCAACGCCGTCCATGGCCTGCTCGATGCGCTCGGCGTGCCGGACGGCGAGGTCGTCGGCGCGCAGATCTTTGCCAATGGCGACGGCGGCCACGGCGCCGTCAGGCTGCTGGACGGGCAGGCACTGTGGACCATGACGCATCTCACCGTGCCCAAGCTCGCCGACTACAAGGAGCGGATCACGCTGTTCTTCGACGATGCCAGCCTCGAGCTCGAATTCCCCTCGCCCTGGCTCAACCATCATCCGACCCGGCTGACGGTGACGACCTCGGACGGTCACACGCTGTCGAAGAAAGATTTGCGTGCCGGTTACGCCGAAGCCTTCGTCGAAGAGATGCGTGGCTTCTGGGCAGCGATCGTCAATGGCGATGCCGTCGTCAACCCACCCGAACACGCCGCCCGCGACCAGGCGCTGCTGATCGGGCTGACCCGGCGGCATCTGGCGACCGCACCCTTCGACTGAGCGCTCAACCTGTAGCCGAACGGCCGCTACCTGGACTTGATGACGCTGTCGGTATTGGCCAGCAGCTTGCGCACCGCGTTGCGCGCCGCGTCTGGCCGCTGCAGGCGGATGCTCTTCTCGATTGCCTCGTGCAGCCTCTGGGCATGCTGCAAATCGTCGAGTTCCCGCGTCGTAAAAGCGAACAGATGATCGAACGCCGATTCGATCAGCACGCCGAGCGGCACCAGCAGATCGTTGCCCGAGGCGCGCAGGATGGCGAGGTGAAACCGCGTGTCGGCGCGCGTGCGCTCCTGCAGGTTGGTCGCCTCGCCCATCTCGCGGCAGGCCTGGCTGATCTCGGCCATCTGCTCGTCGGTGCGCCGCATGGCGGCAAAGGCGCTGGCCTCCGGCTCGATGATGTGGCGGAATTCCTGCACGGTCCTGAGGAACACCTCACGATCCGGCGAGGTCGCGTACCAGGCCAGCACATCGCGATCGAGCAGGTTCCAGCGTTCCTTCGGCTCGACCCAGCTGCCGATTTTGGGACGTGACGACAGCAGGCTCTTCGCCATCAGCATTTTGATGGCTTCGCGCACCGCCGAGCGGCTGACGTCGAAGGTCTCGGACCATTTGGCCTCGTTGGGCAGGATGGTTCCCGGCGGATAGTCGCCGCGCACGATCCTCAGCCCGATCTCGTTGGCCAGCGACGCGTGAACGCTCGACCCGGGTATGCGCGCCGCATCGGCTCGGCGAATACCGCTCGTGCGTTCGGCGAACGCCTCGGCCGCTGTCTTTCCCTTGTTCGGCTTCGCGTCCTGCATAGCTCCACAAAGTCCGGATTTGGAGGCGTGTCAAGGAGATGAAATCGACGGCAATATCTCAGTTTGGTTTTCCGCCTCAGTCCCCTCCCCGACACCGCGCTTTGCCGAGCGCTCACGCCGGAGCGGCACAAACAGCTTCTCTTTGTTCCGATTGAATTCCTCGATCAGGAAATCAAGGAAGACGCGGATTTTCGGGGCAAGATGCTGCCGTGCCGGATAGACCGCGTAGAGCGTGGTTTCGACCTTTTCCCAGTCGTCCAGGGCCGATTGCAGCCGGCCTGCTTTCAGGTCGCTCTCGATATAGGGATAAGGGATCAGGCTGACGCCGAAGCCGGCGCGCAGCGCATCGCGCACGGCAAGGCTTGACGAGACCGTGTATCGTCCGTCGATGGCGATCCGCTCGACGCGGCCGTCCTTGCGGAATTCCCATATGTCCGCGTGTCCCGAGAGGCTGAACCGGATGCAATTGGCCGCCTTCAAATCGGCAGGCGTCTTGGGCCGGCCATGCTCCTCGAAATAGGACGGAGCTGCGCAAAGCACGTGCGGCATGACCGCAAGCTTTCTCGCGACCAGGCTGGAATCCTCGAGATTGTCGCTGCCGCGAATGGCCAGGTCAAATCCCTCCCGCACGATATCGACGCGCCTGTCGTCAAGATGCAGATCGAGTTTCAAATCGGGATAGCGCGATAGAAACGCGGGGATGGCAGCCGAAAGCCGCGTCAACGTGACAGTCATCGGCGCGCTGACCCGCAACGTGCCGCTCGGCGCCGTCTTGATCGGGCCGAGGACCTGGTCGGCCCTGGCCAGCGCATCGAGCCCATGCGTGACATGCTCCAGATAGATGCTGCCTTCTTCGGTCAGGGCCATGCGCCGCGTCGTCCGGTTGATGAGCCGCACCCCCAGATACGCCTCCAATTCGGCGATGTTCTTGCTGACCGCGGGAGGAGAGAGACCGAGCCGCCGTCCGGCTTCGGCAAAGCTGTTCAGTTCCGCCACATGGCGGAAAACCTGCAACGCCCTCAGGCGATCCATCTCATCATTCTCTTCTAGTAAACAATGTCTTTCAATTATCGCGTATTATCGCTCATTGGTAAATTCTCTATCTGCTATCCGAACGGCTTGCTCAATTTCGGAATGACATGATGACCAACCCCACAATCTCCCTGATCGAGCGGCGCATGTCTGCCAATCGGTTCGATGCCTCGCATGCATTGACGGATGCCGAGGTCGAGGAACTGGCACGCCTCGCAACGCGCGCGCCAACCGCCTACAACCTTCAGAATTGGCGGTTCATCGCCGTGCGGACGCCGGAAGCAAAGGCGCGGTTGCGCAGCGTGGCCCATGGCCAGGCCAAGGTGCAGGAAGCAGCGGTCACCTTCGTCATCTGCGGCGTACTGCCCGACCACGCTGCCCTCAATGCAAGGCTGCTTCCTTTCGTGGAAGCCGGTTTCATGCCGGCGGATATGGCTTCGGGCTGGCGGGAGGGCGCCCGCGCCCAATATGCCGATCCTCTAGCGGCTCGCGACGAGGCGGTGCGCTCGGCAACGCTCGGCGCCGCAACGCTGATTTTCGCGGCCGAAGCGCTGGGGCTCGTCTCCGGTCCGATGGCCGGCTTCGATGCCGAAGGCGTGGCGCGCGAGTTTGGCCTTGGGCGCAACGAAGTGCCGGTGATGCTCATCGCGGTCGGCCGCGCCGCGCCCGGAAACTGGCCGCAAAAGCCCCGCCGCCCTCTTGCCGAAGTACTGGAAATCTTATGAAAACGCGCCGTTCCGATCTGTTGCTTACAGCCATTGCACCCGCAA
The DNA here is from genome assembly GCF_040322115.1 of Mesorhizobium sp. M0195. Lineage (NCBI taxonomy): Bacteria > Pseudomonadati > Pseudomonadota > Alphaproteobacteria > Hyphomicrobiales > Phyllobacteriaceae > Mesorhizobium > Mesorhizobium sp. M0195. Next base: position 26,626 of record NZ_JAMYSV010000013.1, read on the forward strand.
TATGGGGCAGCACCTACATCGTCACCACGCAGTTCCTGCCGAACTTTTCGCCGATGACGGTTGCGATGCTGCGGGCCTTGCCCGCCGGATTGCTGCTGCTCGCGATCGTTCGGCAACTGCCGACGGGCATCTGGTGGCTACGCAGTTTCCTGCTCGGAGCCCTCAACATCTCGATCTTCCTGAGCCTGTTGTTTGTCGCCGCCTACCGGCTTCCGGGCGGGGTCGCCGCGACCGTGCTGTCGGTCCAGCCGTTGATCGTGATTTTCCTTGCTGCTGCCCTGCTTGACAGCCCTGTCCGCCGGTTGGCGATCGTCGCCGCCCTTGTTGGGATCGCAGGTGTTGCATTGCTGGTGCTGACCCCGAATGCGGCGCTCGATGCGGTCGGCGTTGCCGCCGGCCTCGCCGGGGCGGCCTCTATGGCCTTCGGAAGCGTATTGGCCCGTAAATGGCAACCGCCAGTATCGCTGCTTACCTTCACGGCATGGCAACTGACCGCCGGCGGTCTGCTGCTCGTTCCGGTGGCTCTGCTTTTCGAGCCTTCCATCCCGCTGCCGACCGGCGCCAACCTGCTTGGACTGGCGTGGCTTGGGCTGATCGGTGCGGCGCTGACCTATGTCCTCTGGTTCCGGGGCATTGCGCGACTGGAATCCGCAGTGGTGTCATCGCTGCTTTTCCTCAGCCCGGTGACCGCCGTGCTGCTTGGATGGGTATTCCTGGATCAGACGCTGACCTTGCCTCAAATCGCCGGCGTCGTTTTCGTCATCGGCAGCATCTGGCTGGCTCAACGGCCCAACCGGAATGAGGCTTGAGCCTGAGCGGGAAGTGGGTCAGTTTGAAAATTCGATCAAGACGGATGGCCGAAGACGGTTAAAATAAGCGGGACCGCACCGAAGCTGCAGAAAAACACAACAGCACCATACGCAATCACCCGACGCGGTATCAGGAAGCGGGCTGACCAAAATCTAGCACGAAGCCTTGCGTCTCGCCTCCCCAGCCGTTTGCTCCATGGAAGGTTCTGCTCATCAATTGACCCATAGAAATCGGTGCACAGAATTATGCTTAGGAGTGCGACGAACATGGCTGCGAAGCTCAGGGCCAAGACAACGACACAGGCCGTTATTGGAATAAACAAGTGAGGATTGTTCGCCCACTCGTACTCCAAATGTCCTCACTCCCCTGCTATTTGTCCGCGGACCATAGGCTTCTCTGCCTCTTTGGCTTGGATCAGCGCGACGATATCACTGATCTCCCAAAGCTCGCGAAAGCGCCTATCCGGGTTTTGTCGGCCAAGGCGGAAACGCCTATATGCTTACCCGAAAGCATGGAGAGCGACAGTGCTCAGTTTCACGCAAGATGGATTGGAGTGCTGGACGTTCGTGGCTGACGAGATATCGGTTGGCCACTACCGAATCCGTGGCCGTCATTTTGACGGTCGTTCGGTCGAACGCCACGGGTCCGACTACGATGCCCTTAAAACTGAAGGTATAAATGATGCGCGGACGCTTGGGGCGAGGCTGAATGCCAACCGGACCTAAAGGCCAGAAGCGCCCCGCCGACGTGATCGGCAACGCCGTCCGCGTCATGCGCATTGCTACCGGCGAGGAAGCCGACGACGTGCAGGACGACGGCAAAGACCCTGCCGCAAAGGCACTTGGCGCAAAGGGCGGAAAGGAGCGCGCCGAGACCATGACGCCGGTGCGGGCACGCCGAGATCGCTAGGAAGGCTGCTGAGAAGCGTTGGGCGGCTAAGAGATAAGTTTCTCTAATTCCGTAAGTGTCTCGATATGGTCATCGGTCGAGAGCGGCGCTAGCGAAAAGAACGTGTTGGAATCCCAAGCATGACCAACGCGCCGTTCAAGACGGAATGGCTCTGGCGCTGGCCCCTCAAGGCTGCCAACAAAGCTAATCCCAATCCCACGGAATTCATCATTAGGTCCGCCAGCACGTCGCTCGGTGAACGGCAGATCCTTACCATGCGCATGCAGATGCTCCCCCTTACGCGCCTGGCTAATGCGTTCTCAAAGAAAGTTCGAAAACCGCGCTTACATGGTCGCGCTGTTCACTGGCTGGTGCACTTCATCCGTGTTCACAAGACTCTGAAAAATGTCCAAATTTCAAAACTGACTCACTACCGCCTAGGCCGTTGACTTGTGTCAGCGGATTGTTCGGCACTATGGTCAAGCGGCGGAGGATCTGCCGATGCCACAACGGCCCTATGATGAGCGTCTGCTCCGTCAGGCGTTCGAAGTCGCGCGCCGAGCCCGCGATGCTGGCGAACATCCCTTTGGTTCGCTCCTCGCCGACAAGGACGGCAATGTGTTGCGCGAGCAGCCCAACGCTTACAAAGCCGGCGGCGGCGACCGCACCGCTCACGCCGAGAGGCTGCTGGCCTCATGGGCGGCGATGAATGTCAGTCTCGAAAAGCTGGCTTCCTGCACCCTCTACACCTCGGCCGAACCTTGCGCGATGTGCTCTGGAACAATCTATTGGGCGGGCATCGGACGGGTCGTCTTTGGGCAGAGCGAACATGACCTCAAGCGGGTAACGGGTGCACATGTCGAGAATCCCACGCTCGACCTGCCCTGCAGGATCGTCTTCGAAGCCGGGCAGCGTCCGACTGAAGTCGTCGGCCCGCTGCTTGCCGATGAAGCGGCGCAACTCCAGGCCGATTTCTGGAAAGACAAGTAGCTCGATTGCCCGCGCGCGGCAAACGCGCGAGCCTAGCCTCGTGACGAAAAATCGGGGCTGGCCCAGTGCCGGCTCCGCGTCAGCTGCGCGCCAGTCAGCTCGCCTTGACGTATTTCCGCCAGCTGTGCTCAGGCCGGAAGCCGAGCATGTCGCGCGCCTTGCGGTTGGAGAGCAGCGTCTCGTATTCGCCAAGATCGCCCTTGACGGGCACGTCGGGATAAAACCGCTTCAAAAGTTCGGCCGTCGGCAGGTCGGACGAGGTGTCGTCATTGGCGGCGTTAAACACCTGATAGCCGAGCCCGTCCTTCTCGATGGCGCGCAGCGTGATCTGGCCGAGGTCGCGCGCGTCGATATAGCTCCAGGCGATGCGCTTGCGGAAACCCGGATCGGCGAACCATTTCGGAAACAGCGAATATTCATGCGGCTCGATGACGTTGCCGATGCGCAGGGCATAGATGTCGCTGCCATCGCGTTGTGCAAACGCCCGCGCGGTCTTCTCGTTGACGACCTTAGACAGCGCATAGCTGTCCATCGGATCGACGTCGTATTCCTCGTCGAGCGGAAAATGCGTCGGATCGCGCGGTTCGTTGGCGAAGACCAGGCCGTAGGTGGTTTCGCTGGAGGCGATCACCACCTTGCGGATGCCGAGCTTCACCGCAGCCTCGATGACGTTGTAGGTGCCGAGCGCGTTGATGCGGAACACCTCGTTGTCGGGCGTGATCATGATGCGCGGGATCGCCGCGAAATGCACCACGGCATCGACCGGCTGCGAACGCAGCGAAGGATCGAATTCATGCAGGCCCATATAGCTCGACAGCGCATTGAACACCTGCCCGCTGTCGGTGATGTCGGTGATCAGCGTGCGCACCTTGGGATTGTCGAGCGGCTTGGTGTCGATGTTGAGCACCTGGCAGCCCTGCTCGACCAGATACTGCACGACGTGGCGCCCGGCCTTGCCGCTGCCGCCGGTGAACATGATCCGCTTCGTCATTTTGCTCTCCTAAGATTCATGTGTATTGTCAGACAATACCGAACTCTGCAATCGCCTGCCACGGCATGCGGCAAAAACCCGCTTCAACAATTCGCCGGCAAGCTGCAGCGCCGTCATCCATCATTGCAAAATAGGACGAAACGACATGAACACTACCGCCGCGAGCGAAAAGATCGGCTTCATCGGGCTTGGCCTGATGGGACACGGGATCGCGAAGAACATCGTCGACAAGGGCTATCCGCTGACGTTTCTCGGCCGCAAGAACCGCGCGCCGGCGCAAGACCTGCTCGGCCGCGGCGCCAGGGAGGCGACGACCTCGCGCGACGTGGCAGCGGCATCCGACATCGTCTTCATTTGCGTCACCGGCTCGCGCGAGGTGGAAGCCATCATCCGCGGCCCAGGCGGCCTCAAGGAAGGCCTGAAGCAGGGATCGGTTATCGTCGACTGCTCGACCTCGGATCCTGTCTCGACGGTGGCGCTGGCCGCCGAGCTCAAGGGGCTCGGCGTCGATTATGTCGATGCCCCGCTCAGCCGCACGCCGAAGGAGGCTTGGGAAGGCACGCTAGACACCATGGTCGGCGCGCCCGATGCAGTCTTTGCCCGGCTGAGGCCGGTGCTCGAAACCTGGGCCGGGCGCATCGTCCATATCGGCGACACCGGCGACGGCCACCGCATGAAGCTGCTCAACAACTTCATTTCGCTCGGCTACGCCGCGATCTATTCCGAAGCGCTGGCGCTGGCGCAGAAGGTCGGCATCTCGCCGCCGCGCTTCGACAGCGTCATCCGCAACGGCCGCATGGACTGCGGCTTCTACCAGACCTTCATGCGCTGGACGCTGGAAGGCGACCGCGACGCCCACAAATTCACCATCGCCAACGCCTTCAAGGATCTCACCTATCTCGAATCGATGGCGGGTGCCGCCGGTATCGCCAACCCGCTCGGCAACGCCACCAAGAACGCCTTCGCAGGCGCCTTCGCGGCCGGCCCCGCCGACCAGTACGTGCCGATGCTGGCCACGCATATCGGCAAGGTCAACGGCGTCGACCTGATGCCGACCAGGGACGGCAAGAAGCAGACGATCTGAGAACGTTGGGATTAACGCCTGGGAGTGGTCGCAACTGTAGACGTTCGCTGCCGACCAGCTACAGCCGCCAATCTCCAACGCTGGCGATTAGCCACATGACACCACACCTTCGTCATCCAAGGGCGGAGCAGGAGCGAAGCGACGTCGCGCAGACCCTGGGATGACGAAGGGAGGGGATGACGAAGGGAGGGTTTCGGCTAATCTCCTAAATTTGCGATTTGCGACTGACGGGAACGATCGACCTTCGTTGCTGGTTGACCCGACTTACACGCAGTTGGCCGAGAAACGATCGAATCAGCGCCGAAACCGGCCGATAACGTCGTCGGTATTGGCGAGAAGTCTGTGCACCAAAGCACGCGCACTTCCGATCGGAAGAAGCCAAAAACAAAAACCCGCCTCGGTGGGCGGGTCGTCGGCGCCAATTCGCACCATACCCAAATTAGTAGCATAGCTGCCGGCACAAATCAAGAACAAAGTACATTGCGACGATAAAAACCGAATTCCTGTCCCACCCGAGTTCGCCAGCCCTGTGCAACCATCACCGCCGCGACCGGCCGATAACGTCGTCGGTGTTGGCGAGAAGTCTGTGCACCGCGGCACGGGCTGCAGCCGGTCGCTGCAGGCGGATGTTCTTCTCGATCGCCTCGTGTAGTGCCTGCGCCCGCCGCTGATCGCTGGTCTCGCGGGTGACGAACTGGAACAAATGGTCGAGCGCCGATTCGATCAGCACGCCGAGCGGCACCAGCAGATCGTTGCCCGAGGCGCGCAGGATGGCGAGGTGAAACCGCGTGTCGGCGCGCGTGCGCTCCTGCAGGTTGGTCGCCTCGCCCATCTCGCGGCAAGCCTGGCTGATCTCGGCCATCTGCTCGTCGGTGCGTCGCATCGCGGCAAAGGCGCTGGCCTCCGGCTCGATGATGTGGCGGAATTCCTGCACGGTCCTGAGGAACACTTCGCGGTCCGGCGAGGTCGCATACCAGGCCAGCACGTCGCGATCGAGCAGGTTCCAGCGCTCCTTCGGCTCGACCCAGCTGCCGATCTTCGGGCGTGACGCCAATAGGCTCTTCGCCATCAGCATTTTTATGGCTTCGCGCACCGCCGAGCGGCTGACGTCGAAGGTCTCGGACCATTTGGCTTCGTTGGGCAGGATGGTTCCCGGCGGATAGTCGCCGCGCACGATCCTCAGCCCGATTTCGTTGGCCAGCGACGCATGCACACTCGAGCCGGGAAAGTGTGCGGCATCGGCACGCCGAACGACGGCCGGCCGCCCAGGCTCTGCCTTGAATTTGGCGGGTCGCTTTTTTGATGTCGCGTCCGGCATTGGTATTCCCCGGCAACTGCTTGTCGAAAGCCTGAACTCAGGGCACGGCAAAGCAGCGGCCTACGCTCCAAAGCAGCGTCGCCTCGTGCGTTTGTATGGACGATGTGTAACGGGGCGCCCGTCGAAGGGCGCCCCGAAATTGCCGACCTACTTCTGGATGCAGGTGTCGACCGTGTCCTTGGTGCATTCGTCGAGGCCGGTGAACACCGGATCGGCGACCGGCTTGCCGTCGACCAGGTCGATCATCACCGAGGGCGCCTTGTAGCCCATCTCGAACGGCCGCTGGCCAACCAGCGCGGTCACCAGCCCGTCACGAGCAATCGCCACCTCGTCGCCGATCGTGTCGGCGGCGCCGATGACGAAGGCGTTGCTGGCGATCTTGTCGGCCATCGGCTTGAACAGGTCGCGGTAGGGCTGCGGAGCGCCGAACAGCGGCCAGCCGCCCATGATGCCGAAGGCGTCGAGATCGGGATTGGCGGCGAGGATGTCGGTCATCGCCTGCACGCCCTTGGCGCCGTCGTCATTGGTGAACACCGGGCAGCCGGCAACTTCCGTCCAGCCGCCTTCGCCCGCCAGCGCCGCGAGGCCGTCCTTGCCCGACAGCGCGTCACGCATGCCCTGCGCGCGGCGCAGGATGTTGTCGGCGGCCGGATTGCCTTCGATGGTGCAGATCTTGCCGCCATTCGGCTTGGCCTTCTTGATGTATTCGCCGATCTTGTGGCCCATCAGGTAATTGTCGGTGCCGAGATAGGTCTTGCGCAGCGCCGCATCTTCCTTGCTGAGGTCGGCATCGAGGGTCATGATCGGGATCGACGGATTGGCGCTTTTGATCGTCTGCGCGATCAATGGCGCGTTCGATGGCGAAATCGCCATTGCCACCGTGTCGGGCTTGCTCAGCATGTCCTGGACGATCTGGGCTTCACCGGCCTCATCCGAGGTCGATGCCGGTCCGGTGTAGAAGCACTCATATTCCGAGCTGGCGTTTTCCTTGTTCCATTTCTCGCAACCCTGGTGGATGGCCTCGAAGAATGGATTGTCGAGACCCTTCACCACGATGACGAGCTGTTTCTTGGCCATAGCCGGCCCGGCACCCAGCGCCATGACGGCGGCGGCAGCGAGCAATAGTGATTTCCTCATGTCAGTCCTCCCTTTGAAACAAACGGACACGGCGTGCCCGCCACACACAGACCGACCCGGAGCAAGATGACAGAGGACGTCGCACTCGTGTCGCCAAGCCAGGTCGATAAGCATTTTCATATTCAGTCTCAGACCGGCACCGACAGATATCGCTGGTTACCAAATCCCTGACCGACAAACCCTCACCGATTCCTTCCGGCAACCCGGTGGCTCGGCGCAAGCTCCTCCGACACTTAGCTAATATCGCCTTGTCATCGACGTCAATGCTATTTGTCCTACAAAACTGATTTTTCGAAAGAAGCCGTGGTTGACGCCAAGGAGGCTTATGCGTAAATGGGCAAAATCGCTGCTTCCGGGAGGAACTGGGGAGAGCGAATGGCCGCGGCAGAACCGCAGGCCGCAAAGCACGGGGAGGCAAGAAGGCTGGTGGCGGTTCTCGAACTCACCAACATCTCGAAGCATTTTGGCGCCATCCAGGCGGTCAACGACGTTTCGTTGTCGATCGAGGCCGGACAGGTTGTCGGCCTGATGGGCGACAACGGCGCCGGCAAGTCGACGCTGGTCAAGATGATCGCCGGCAATTTCCCGCCGAGCCATGGCACGATGCAGATGGACGGCAAGGAGCTGATCCTGCACAAGCCGGTCGAGGCGCGCCAGCACGGCATCGAAATCGTCCATCAGGACCTGGCACTGTGCAACAATCTGACGGCCGCCGCCAACGTCTATCTCGGCCGTGAATTGCGCCGCGGCCTCGGGCCGCTTCGCATCCTCGACTATGCCGCGATGTACAAGCGTGCCGGCCAGATCTTCGCCGAGCTGAAATCCGAAACCCGCCCGCGCGACCTGGTCAAACAAATGTCGGGCGGCCAGCGGCAAGCGGTGGCGATCGCCCGGACCATGCTTTCGCAGGCCAAGATCGTGCTGATGGACGAGCCGACGGCGGCGATCTCGGTGCGCCAGGTCGCCGAGGTATTGAACCTGATCCGCCATTTGCGCGACCAGGGCATCGCCGTCGTGCTGATCAGCCACCGCATGCCCGACGTCTTTGACGTTGCCGACCGCGTTATCGTCATGCGGCGCGGCCGCAAGGTCGCCGACAAGACGATAGCATCCAGTTCGCCGGAAGAAGTCACCGGACTCATCACCGGCGCCATCGAACAGGTATGATTGACGCCTCAACCATGAGTAAAAAAGGTCGATAATGGCTGTCACCCTTGATCAGACGATCGCGCACAAGCAGCACACCTTGCTGAGCAAGGTGTTTGCCAGCCAGACCTTCTGGGTGGTGATCGCGGTCATCCTCGCTTGCCTGTTCCTGTCGGTGGCCACGGATTCCTTCGCCACGACCAAGAACCTCTACAACATCACCCGCAACGTCACCTTCGTCGCCATCGTGGCGCTCGGCATGACCTTCGTCATCATCACGGGCGGTATCGACCTGTCGGTCGGCTCGGTGCTTTGCCTTTGCTCGATGGTGCTGGCCGTGACAATGCATGCCGGCTACGGCATCGAGATCGGCATTGGCGCTGCGATCGCGACAGCGCTGATCATCGGCGCCTTCAACGGGGTTCTGATCGCCTATCTCGGCTTTCCGCCCTTCGTGGTGACGCTCGGCATGCTGTCGATTGCGCGCAGCCTTGCCATGGTCGCCTCCAACAACACCGTCGTCTTCCAGTTTGGGCCGGACCACGACAAGCTGCTGGCGCTAGGTGGCGGCGCATGGGTGTTCGGCATCGCCAATCCGGTGCTCTACATGATCGTGCTCGCGTTGATCACCGGCTTTGTGCTGCGCTGGACGAAATTCGGCCGGCACATCTTCGCCATCGGCGGCAACGAGCATGCGGCGACGCTGACCGGCGTTCCGGTCCGCCAGATCAAGGTCGTCGTCTACATGATCTCGGCACTGGCGGCTGGCCTTGCCGGCATCATCCAGACCGGCTGGCTGGGCGCGGTCACCACCAATCTCGGCAACGGCATGGAGCTTCAGGTGATCGCCGCCACCGTCATCGGCGGCGCCAACCTGGCCGGCGGCATGGGCACCGCTTTCGGCGCGGTCGTCGGCGCGGCGCTGATCGAGGTCATCCGCAACAGCCTCGGCCTGCTCGGCATCAATGCCTTCTGGCAAGGCGTGTTCATCGGCGGCGCCATCCTGCTCGCCGTGCTGTTCGACCGCATCCGCAATTTCAGGCGCAACGACTGAATATTCGGCCGGATCTCGACGCCGAAGCAGATCGTTCGCTCGTCGAATTGCCGGCCCCGAGGCCTCGCTGGCGCTGGTCGCCGGCCGACGGCATCGGTCTTGCCATAGCGGCCTGGAAACGCTCGCCGTCCTCCTATCGCCGAGTCTGAAAATCCGCCGGTGCGGCGCATGCCGGCGCCCGGACGTGCACATGCGTCTTGACGCAAGCCCAAACTGAGCCGCACAATCGCCCGCAGCAGGCGAAGGGAGGCCAGTCGCCTGCGGGAGGATATACCCATGACGGAAGCGATCAGGCTCTACTGGGGCCGGTTCGGACATGTTTCTGTCCTGAACGTCGCCAGCGACTTCGTCACCCATGCCCATGTCGAGGCGCATATCATCATCTGGCTGGAAGGCACCGCCGGCGAGATGACCATCGGTCGCGAGACGGTGCGGCTTGGACCGGGCACCGCGGCCGGCATCAATTCCTTCCAGCCGCACAGCCACGCTCTGTCCCGCGACGGCACGCCCGGCCTGTTCCTCGCCTTTTACATCGATCCGGACTGGGCACGGAAACGCCGCGAGCTGCCTTCCGCCGCGCCGCTGTTCTCCGCCCCGGCAATCACGCTCGAGCCTTGGCTGCACAAGGCAGCGGCTAACCTCCTCGACCATCTCAGCGACAATGAGAGCATCGACGACATCGCCAGTTACGAGATCGAGCGCTTCATCGACAGCGTGCTCGATGCCGCCGACGCGTCCGCACCGCAGACCGTGCGTGCCCGCGTCAACACCATGCAGGACTTCCGCGTCCGCAAGGCGATCCAGCTGATGAAAGCCAATGTCTGCGAGCGCATCTGCTTCGACGACGTGGCGCGCAGCGTCGGCCTGTCGCGGCCGCATTTCTTCGCGCTGTTCAAGGAACAGACCAATCTGACGCCCAACGTCTATTGGAATACGCTGCGCATGGAGGAAGCGGTGCGGCAATTGCAATGGTCGCAGGAGCCGCTGATCTCGGTCGCCTGCAATCTCGGCTTCACTACCCAAGGCAATTTCTCGCGCTTCTTCCGCGACCATGTCGGCGTCCCGCCGACGCTTTACCGCGAGGCGGCACGGGCGATCAGCTGAGCGCCCGTTTTTCAGACTATTTGATAGGCGTTCAAGACGCATTGATAAGCGCCGCCAAGTCCGCCGCCCTACCCTCCCAGGCAGCTGATTTGCGAGGGAACGATCAAATGGCGAAAGTCACTATCTCCAGCGTCATCGACGCGCCGGTCGAAAAGGTCTGGGCGCGCATACGCGACTTCAACGGCCTGCCGACCTGGCACCCGCGCATGGTCGAAAGTCATATCGAGGACGGCAAGGATGCCGGCACGATCGGCTGCATACGCAATTTCCAGCTCGCCAGCGGCGCCCGCCTCCGCGAAAAGCTGCTCGATTTCTCCGACGAGAATTTCCTCATCAGCTACTCCATCCTCGAGACGCCGCAGCCGCTCACCAACCACAAGGCGACGCTGCAGTTGCGACGGGTGACCGACGGCGACCGCACCTACGCCGAATGGACCGCCAGCTTCGACGCGCCCCCGGCAGAAGCCGACAAGCTGGCCGAAGGCATGGGCGCAAACGTCTTCCAGGGCGGCTTCAACGCTCTGAAGGCCCATTTTGCCGGCCAAGGTTGAACTGCACTGAGCTGACAAACAGGAGCGTTCCATGACGCTTGCACTGCAGACTTTCCCGACGGTGAAGGACGCCGGCGCGGCGCTGAAAGCCGCCGGCGTCCGCTATCTCGGCGGCGGCACGCTGGTCGTTCGCGCCGCCAATGAAGGCGATGTGTCGATCTCCGGTTTCGTCAAGTCGATCGAGCCGGTGCTGTCGGCCGTCGCCGTTTCCGACAACGAGGTCCGCATTGGCGCTTCGGTGACCATGGCGGCGATCGCCCGCCATCCGGATCTCGCCCCCCTGGCCCACGCCGCGCGCGGTGTCGGCGGACCGGCGATCCGCAACATGGCGAGCGTCGGCGGCAATCTCTTCGCGCCGACACCTTACGGCGATTTCACCGTTGCGCTGCTGGCTCTGGACGCAACCGTCAGCACCGGTGACAGCGAGCTGCCGATTGAGACATTCCTCGCAAGGCGCGAGAGCAATGACGCCATCGTCACCGCGGTCGGCTTCAAGCTTCCGAAGGAAGGCGGCTTTCGCTTCCTGAAAGTGTCGAGGGTCAAGCCAAAGGGCGTCTCGGTGCTGAGCATCGCCACCGTGCTGGAACAGGCGCCGGACGGAACCGTGTCGTCAGCGCGGATCGCGTTCGGCTGCATGGCCGACCGGCCGATCCGTGCCAGGGCGGCGGAGAAAGCCTTGATTGGCCGCAAACTCACCGCAGACGGCATTGCACCGGCACTGGCTGTTGCCCGCGACGGCACTTCGCCCCCAACCGATCCAATCGCCAGTGCCTGGTATCGCAACGAAGTCCTGCCGGTCCATCTCGCCCGGCTGCTGCTCGCCTGAAAGCCCATGGCGCGCATGTCCGTCTGGCTGCGGCGCAAGGAGTAAAAAAGATGGCAAAGGTCCCGGTTCAGTTCACGCTCAATGGTGCGGAGAAAGCCGAGTTCATCGACAGCGGCACGACGCTGCTTCACGCGCTTCGCGACAAGATCGGCGACACCTCGCCGAAGGGCGGCTGCCATCAGGGCACCTGCGGTGCGTGCTCGGTCATCATCGATGGCGAACTCAGGCTCTCCTGCCTGACGCTGGCAGAGGCCTGCAATGGTGCGACTATCACCACAACATCAGGGCTTTCGGAAGGCGGCGTGCTGCATCCGCTGCAACGCGCTTTCCTCGATGCTTTCGCCACGCAATGCGGTTTCTGCACACCGGGCATGATCATGGCAGCCAAGGTGCTGCTCGATCACACGCCGAACCCCAGCCGCGAGGATGTGGTCGAGGCGCTGTCGGGCAATATCTGCCGCTGTACCGGCTACGAGCCGATCATCCAGGCGGTGCTGACCGCCGCGCCGTCCAATTCGCAGAACGCGGCTTGAGGGGGTTAAGAAAATGGAACTCCGCAAGAGCTATTTCGCCGACCAGCGCAAGGACGATCTGCACGAGATCGGCCAGCCGCGGCCGCGTTCGGATTCACCCGGCCATGTCACCGGCAAGACCACCTATTTCGCCGACCGCAATTTTCCCGGCATGCTGCATTTGAAGATGGTGCGCAGCCCGCACCACCACGCCCGCATCCGCAGCATCGACATATCCGAAGCGGAAAAGCACCCAGGCGTCGTCAAGGTGCTGACCGCCAAGGATGTGCCACACAATGTCTACACCATCCTGATCCTGATCCAGATCGGGCCGGAGGACGAGACGGTGCTGGCCGACGGCAAGGTGCGCTGGAAGGGCGAGGCGGTGGTGGCGGTGCTGGCCGATACCGAGCGTGCCGCCCAGGAAGCCGCCGCCAAGGTCAAGGTCGATTACGAGGTGCTGCCGGCCGTCTTCGACATGGACGAAGCGCTGAAGCCCGGCGCGCCGATCGTCAACGAATATCACGGCCGCAATTATTACCTCTACGACAGCGGCAAATGCCGCAAGGTGCGCTTCGGCGATGTCGAGGCAGGCTTTGCCGGAGCCGACCACGTGCTCGAACAGACCTACCAGTCTTCACCGATCGAGCATGCGCCGACCGAGACGACAGGCTGCATCGTCGCACCCGAGGGTAACGACCGCTTCACCTGCTACACCAACACGCAGGCGATGTTCTTCACCCTCGACAACACCTCGATCATCCTGCAGATGCCCGGCAACAAGCTGCATTTCGTCGGCGGCACCGTCGGCGGCGGCTTCGGCGGCAAGGTCGACGTCATCGTCGAGCCGATCGCCATCCTTGGCGCCAAAATAACAGGACGACCGGTCTGTTTTATCTACAGCCGCGAGGAAGAGATGCAGATTTCCTCGCCGCGCGCCGCCGAGAAGGTCGTCATCAAGGACGGCGTCATGAACGACGGCCGCATCGTCGCGCGCAAAGTGACCGGCTACACCGATGCCGGCGCCTATTCGCGCCATTCGCCCTACGGCGCGCAGAAGGGCGCAGGCCACTATCCCGGCCCGTATACGATCCCGAACGTCTGGATCGACACTTATTGCGTCTACACCAACCGCACCCCGTCCTCGGCGATGCGCGGTTTCGGCGTCACCATCGGCGATTTCGCGCTCGAGGTGCAGATGGACAAGCTCGCACGGCTGATCGGCATGGACCCGCTCGAATTCCGCTTCATCAACGCCTACCGCGACGGCGACATGAAGGCGCATCGCCAGCCGACCGAGGGAGCGGCGCTGATCGAGTGCATGCAGGAAGCCTCACGCGCCGCCAACTGGCCGGTGGCGGAGAAGTTCATGGCGATGTCGTCTTACGCGAAGGGAGCTTGAGATGGCGATCAGGCGCGGACGCGGCGTTGCCGCGATCAACTATCCGACCGGCATGAATCTCGGCGGCGACCCGACCCAGGCGCTGGTGCATTCGACGCCGACCGGCAATTTCATGGTGACGCTGTCGAGTGTCGACCTTGGCCAAGGCATGAAGCAGATCATGGCGCAGATCTGCGCCGAGACGATCGGCGTGCCGACCGACCGTGTCGTCGTAGACACCGCCGACACCGACACTGGTCCGCACTGCATGGGCACCTTCGCCTCGCGTGGCACGCACCGCGCCGGCAATGCGGTTATCCAGGCGGCCAGGGAAGCCCGCCAGGTGATGTTGGAAGTAGCGGCCGAGGAGCTGGAGGTGAATGCGTCGGACCTCGAGACTGATGGCCAGGGCAATATCCTGGTCAAGGGCGCGCCACAAAAATCGATCTCGATCTTCGATGTCGCGCTGTCGGCGCATTTCAAGCGCGGACGCTCGATTTCCGGCCGCGGCATGTTTTTGATCCCCCGCTCCTATCCCGAAAAGGAAACCGGCGCGATGAAGCCGTCGACCTGCTACGCCCACGCCTGCACGGTTGCCGAGGTCGAGGTCGATGACGAGACCGGCGAAGTCACCGTGCTGACGGTGAAGAACGTCTTTGAGATCGGCCGCGCGCTGAACCCGAAAATGGTCGAGCAGCAGCTCGTCGGCGGTTCGTGGATGGGCATCAGCCATGCTCTCTACGAAACGACCGAGCCCTATTATCCCAACCGCGACCATGGCGGCACCGACTTCAACCAATATCTGATGCCGGGTCCTGGCGATCTCGCGCAAACCGAGATCATCGTGCTGGAGAGGCCCTCGGCCGACGGGCCGTACGGCGCCAAGGGGCCGGGCGAAATGTGCGCCAACCCGCAAATCCCGGCGGTGGCCAACGCCGTCTTCGACGCCGTCGGTGTGCGCATCGACACGCTGCCGATCACGCCGGAGCGCATCCTGCGGGCGCTGAAGGCGCAAGCATCGAACTGAGTGCTGGAAATGGCCAAGAGAAGCGCCCGGACTTCAAGCGCAGAGACAGTCGCGACCTCGCCGGAGGCGGTGGCGTCCCGCCTCGCCGCCTCGCGCTATCTCGCCGATGAAAGCCTGGCCACCGCAATCTTCCTGGCGATCAGGCTGGGTAAGCCGCTGCTGCTAGAAGGCGCGCCCGGCGTCGGCAAGACCGAAGCGGCGAAGGCGATAGCCGAACTGCTCGGGCGCGATCTGGTGCGGCTGCAATGCTACGAAGGCATCGACGCCGCACATGCGCTATATGAGTGGAACTACCAGCGCCAGCTGCTCGCCATCCGCCATGCCGGCGAGCACGAGGTCGACATCTACGACGACCGTTTCCTGATCGCGCGGCCGCTGCTGCAGGTGCTGAAGGCGCCGGAAAAGCGCGTGCTGCTGGTCGACGAAATCGACCGTTCCGACCATGAATTCGAAGCGCTGCTGCTGGAGTTCCTGTCCGATTTCCAGATCAGCATTCCCGAGCGCGGCACTATTCGCACGACGGCGCAGCCGATCGTCATCCTGACTTCGAACCGCACCCGTGAACTGGCCGAAGCGCTGCGGCGGCGCTGCGTCTATCACTGGATCACCTATCCCGACGCCATTCGCGAGGCCGAGATCATCATGCTGCGCGCCGGCGACGTCGCCGAGGCCACGGCGCGGGCCGTGGCTTCCGCGGTGCGCGACATCCGGGCGCATCCGCTGGCCAAGCCGCCAGGCATCGCCGAGGCGGTCGAATGGGCCAATGCCGCCACCATCCTCGAAAAGGGCGGCAGCCCCTGGCCAGAAGCCTTCCGCCGCGCCATCGGCGTGCTGATCAAAGACGAGGAGGACTTTTCCTGCATCGCGCCCGAGCTCGGCAAGATTGTCGAGGAGGCGCTAGCGTGAGCGCGGCGGGCCTGCCTCAAGGGGCAGCACCCTTCCTCGGCTTCGGCCGGCTGCTGCGCCGCTACGGCTTCCCGGTGGCGCCCGAGCAGGTCTCCGGTTTCATGCAGGCGGTTACGTTGCTGGGCCCACGCTCGATGGCCGACATCCGCGAAGCGGCCCTCGCCACGCTGGCGCCGCCGCCCGACCGCCGCGACGAATTCGAGGCGCATTTCCGGAGCCATTTCTATGGGGATGCCACGGCGCTGGTCGAAGGCGACGCCGACGAGGAAGCTCGCATCAAGGACGACGGCAAAACCAGCAAACAAGAAATCGAAGTGGTCCGCCAGGAGGAAGGTGGCGAACTGTCTTCGGCCAGCGAACAGTTGAGCGTCCGCGAGTTCCAGCGCGATAGCGACGGGCTTGCCGCCTTCCGCCGCAAGCTCGCCACCGCTTTGCCCGCCCGCCGGTCCTTCCGCACCGTGCGCACGCATGCGCGCGGCAAGCTCGACCTGCGCCGCTCGCTGCGCGAAATCGTCAGTGCCGACGGCGATATCCCCTCGCCGCTGCTGCGCCGGCGGCAGACAGTGCCTCGCAAGCTTCTCATCCTGATCGACGTGTCGGGCTCGATGAAGCACTACACATCGGACTATCTCAAGCTGGCACACGCGGCGGTGCAAGGCGCCGACCGGGCGGAGGTATTCACTTTCGGCACACGGCTGACCCGCATCACCTCGGCGCTGCGCATTCGCGACCGCGACCAGGCGCTGGCCCGCGCCGCTGCCCAGGTCGACGACTGGGACGGCGGCACCCGCATGGGTCCAACGCTGCTAGCCTTCCTCTCGGTGCCGCGCTTCTCCGCCTTTGCACGCGGGGCGGCAATCGTCATCCTGTCGGATGCGCTCGAGCGCGGCGATCATGCCGAGCTGGAAATGGCGATGCGCCGGCTGAGTGCCCGCGCCTTCCGACTCTCCCTGGCGACGCCGTTGGCCGGCGATCCGCGTTTCCAGCCGGCAACGGCAGCACTTCGCGCCATCCTGCCGATGCTCGACGACCTGGTCGACGGCTCGTCCATCGCGGGCCTCACCGATTTCATCCTGTCGCTCGCCCGCCCCGCCCCCGTGGCCGCGGCAATCTGGAAGAGGGTTTCGTGATGCAGAAGGCGATCGACGCGCATTTCCACATCTGGCGCCAAAAGGACCAGCCGTGGCTGGTCGGGCCGATGGTGCCGCGCATCTTTGGCCCCTACGAGCCGATCCGCCGCGACTATCCGATCGAGGAATTCCTTGCCGACCAGCAAGGCTCGGGCGTCGAGAAGGCGGTCTATGTCCAGACCAACTGGGCCAAGGAGGATTTCGAGAACGAGGTCGCCTTCCTGCAGAAGACCGCGGAAGAAACCGGCTGGCCGCACGGCATCGTCGGCTATGCCGATATGACCGTGAACGACGTGCGTTCCCAGATCGACCGGCTGATCAAATACCCGCTGCTGCGCGGCGTGCGCATGCAGCTGCACTGGCACGAAACGCCGGCCTTCCGCTTCGCCGCCTCGGCCGATCAGGTCATCGACCCGAAGGTGCGGGCCAATGTCGCGCGGCTCAAGGATTACGGCCTGTCCTTCGACCTGCAGCTTTTCCCCGCCCAGATGAAGGATGGGCTGACGCTCGTCGGCGAGAACCCCGAGACCAATTTCATTCTCACCCACGCCGGCATGCTGACCGGCATGGAGCCCGAAACCACCGAGGCCTGGAAGGCAGGGCTGCGCACGCTGTCAGCGGCGCCAAACCTCTATGCAAAGCTGTCCGGCCTCGGCACCTTCGTCCACCGTAACGATCCGGCGCTCATCGGCTATATCGTCGACAATGCCATCGACATCCTCGGCAGCGATCATCTGATGTTCGGCTCGAACTTCCCGATCGAGAAACTGTGGACCAGCCACGCCGAGCTGATCAGGGCGCACAGAGATGCGGTGGGCAAGCACGGCGCGGCGGCCGCGGCGGATATTTTCTGGAAAACGGCGGAGAAGGTTTATCGGCCAGCGTAAGGCTGAATGCAGTCGAGCTCCCAGATCGGGCGCGATTGCGGGTCGACTATGCGCGTCCTGCGGCTTTGGCCGCGAGATCAGCCCACCCGCCCAGGTTCTTCCAACCGTTTTGTTGCTTGAAGTCGTATGTCATCGCTCCGTGATTGAGCGGAGACAGATGGCCGGGCGCTGGAGTGGCAAGGTACTTCGGGAATGATGGCACAGGCCCGAGATAGTCTTCATAGCGATGCCAAAGACCGTCGGTAGCCAATTCGAAAAGTCGATATGTCCCGTCCTCGATCTTCCCAACGCCCATGTATTCGAGAGGGTCTGGACCTCTAGCGTGAGGGACTCGATCCTCAATGTGGGTCAAACTATTGATGCTGGCGGCCATGAGGCCTTTCTGCTCGATGACACTCCTTGCGATCTCATAGCGAACCCAGCGTCGGCCCCATGTCTCAGAACCAAACAGAACGCAAACGACCGAACTGTACCGCATCTCTCGCTGGATCATGCCTTTAAGCGATTCAGGATTAATGAGCCGCGCCTTTTCCCATACGCTCTTGTCCACGAAGCAACTGGCTTCTTTGATTTCCTTCTGGAATTGCATCGCATTGCGAACGTTGTTCACTCGATGGATGTCCGCGTAGTGGAATGAGAAGAAAATCCCACGCCTCTTCGGCTCGGCGCTCAGAAGATGTTGCGGAATCGTCGGCGAGCTCAATCCCCTAAAGCCGAGACCCATAGGGCCTATCGGCCTTTCATCTGCCGCTGGAGATAGCAAATCGAACAAGCTATTGAGCGGATTTTCGCGGCGAGGTGCCAAACCTCTAAGAAATTCACCAAGCGAGTTAGGTGCCGGTTGCGGAGATATTGATCCCAACAAGCTATTGAACGGGTTTTCACGCCGAGGGGTCGAACCTCCAATAAGATGACCAAGCGAGTTAGGTGCGGGATCGCTCCTTGTCAGAGCGTTGATGATAGCCTTGAGAAGGTCTCCGTTTTCGTCCGTCATGGATGACCTCCGTAGCGCCAAACAGCCACTAAGATAATTACGACCCCGATGTACGGCAACGCGACCGTCCACGAAAACGCCAGACGGAAAGGGCCCGCAACCCGATGTCGGAATTCCCGCCAGTCCATGGAAAATGGAGAGACTTCCTCGTCCAACCGGACCGCATCGTATAGGCGTCTGTAGGCCCGCTCTACATGCAGCTGTTTGGCCGTCAGTCCCCAAAAGATTAGAATCGGAAAAACCGCGATCAGTGGAAGGTAGGATGGCGTCGAGCCGGGTGACATTGCGCCCTGTGTCTGGCCAAGCGCTATGATTGCTGCCGCGATCGTAATGGCCAGAGTTTTCAAAATCTGGCTGTCAGATGCCATCCGGCCAATGACACCTTGGATCATTCCAAGATGAGCGATTTTCTGTTCCAACATGCGAGTCCCCGATTATCCATGCTTAGCATATACCATGGGTCGAACATATGGGGAACAACCTCGATACGGCTCACTTCACCAATCCACTGATTTTTCGTCCGGAACTACAACATATCCGCCGTAAGCTGGCCGCGTTTTGTAAACTCTAACGTCGTCACTAAACCGCGAACGAACTAGCTCGCGGATTCTCGGCAAGCTGATTGGGCATAGCGGGCCTAAAATCACTTCTGAGAGATCTAGATCCGATTCAAAATCCTTGAAATGAAGCGAGCCTTCTTCATTCATTTTCTTCAGATTGAGTATCATTCGATGCTCGGCTTCATAAGCCCAGTGCTCAAACTTTGTTTTTATCAGTAATTCCTTCACCATATCGGAGAGACCATCGGGGGATGTCCCGTCTAAGGTGATGCCTCGTCGACGCTTACCTTCATAGATGACCTTCGTAACCACATTTCTCGGGACGTCAAATCCCAGACAAATTCCAGTATGTTTTACAGCATAGTGACTCCAAAGCAGAGGGTTCGACCAATTCACGCTAAAACAAAGCAATCCGTGTTTTAAATCGTAGTTCTTTTTGTAGCTCTCCGCCGCAGATCTTATTGAAGAGTCTTTACAGTCAGCTGCCAATAGCTCAAAAGGATCGTTGAGGGCCGAAAATCGAGCCACTTTCAAGCGCTTCAGACCAATATTGCTAAGTCCATATTCAGCCGAGGTGATATGATAGAGACGCAGTAATGCCGGCGACGGAGGGGGGACCACCGCACTACTCCCCATTTGGGTTCCGTATCCGGCTTGTTTCCACTCGGCGCGCAGCCATGGCTTCATTGCCATCAGTTACCCCTTCACAAGAACTCTTGCAAAAAAGTGACGTATACTCCGACTTCTGAGTCGACGCACGTTGATGCGCAGTGAAATTGACGAGGTGTGAACATCCATAAGGCAAGCCACCTCAGTTCACCTCGAACTGCGGATCGAGCGAGATCTGCATCGCGGTGACCATCTGGTTGGTCTGGCCGGCCAGCCCGATGATCGAGACCAGCTCGCCATGCTGCGCATCGGTCATGCCCTTGGCCCGCGCTGCCGCCAAAGGCGACGGCGACGATCAGCGCCACCCGCCGGGCTTGCCGCGCCGTCGCGGTTTCCGGCAAGGCTTTGTTTTCGGGAATGGCGGTCATGCGCAGAACTGTCCGAAGGGGAATTTTCACCCGCTCCATCGGCAACCGCACAATTGTCCGGCAAACCGATGACGCACCGGTTTCAACAGCATCTGGCCGGTGCCGTCCAGACAGGGACCAACAAACGTTCGTGTGGCATCGCAGGCGGCCATGCGATGACCTGGCCCTGGCGCCGAACCGGCCTTTTACGATCCGCGATGACGCTTTGTGCCTGCCGGGGCGTCTTTATGCGGCTTCGATCTTCTCCAGGAACAGGCTGAGCTGGTCCGGGTCCATGTGCACGACGTGTCTGTCTTCGGGATAGGCTAGGCTGTTCACATCGGCGACATATTCGGAGAAGGCAGCGATGCGTTCGGCCTGCAGGCGATCGTATTCGGCGGCGAAATTGCGATAGACCTTGGAATGGCGCGGCATGTGGCCACGGTTCTGGCCGAGGATGTCGTCGGCGAACAGGTATTGCGCATCGCAGCCGGTGCCCGCCCCCATCGACAACATGATCAGCGACGTCCGTTCCGAAATCGCCTTGGCCACCTCGACCGGCACCACCTCGATCTCGGCGCCGATCGCGCCGGCGGCCTCCAGTTGCTTCACCGCCTCGAACACCTGCATGGCGGTATCGGCGGTCTTGCCGACGGCCTTGAAGCCGCCAGTCCAGGTGGCGCGTGACGGGATAAGACCGACATGGCCGATTACCGGAATGGCATCGTCGGCCATCCGCTTGATGGTGGCGTAGCCGGCGCTGCAGTAGACCGCATCGGCGCTGGCCTTGTAGAGCCGGAACGCCCAGCGGACGAAATCATCTGCGGTGCCGATCTCGAAGAAGTTCTCGCCCGGCATGGTGAACAGGCTGGGTGCCGCATCGCGGTATTGCGGATTGAGCACCAGCTCCGGCGGTACCGAGACGATATCGACGCCGGCGCGTTCGGCGGCCTCGGCCTCGTCCATCGTCAGCACGCGCAGCATCGTCAGCTGCCGCTTGCCCTTCATGGCACGCAGGTCTGCGACGGTCGGTCTTTTCCGGCTCATGGATTTTGGTCCCCTTTGCTACGTGACAGAAGGCCGGTCAGGCGATCTGGATCATCACCTTGCCAGCTTCCACCTTGACGGGATAGGTCTGCAGATTGACACAGACGGGAGCCCCTTTGGCCTGGCCGGTTTTGTAATTGAAGCGGCCATTGTGCTTTGGGCATTCGATGATGTCGTCCATCACAAGCCCGTCGGCCAGATGCGCCTTCTCGTGCGTACAAAACCCGTCGGTGGCGAAGAATTCATCGTCCGGCGAACGGTAGATAGCGAAGGTGCGGCCGCCATGGTCGAAGCGGATGACATCTTCCTCGTCGACATCGTCCACGGCGCACGCTTCGACCCAATCGGCCATCCCTGCTTCTCCCGAAATTTCTGCGTTGCGCTGCTGCGGTGCCTATTCAGCCGCCGCCGACATGTTCACTTCGTGGAACTCGCCACGATAGGGCCGTGCCGTTGGCGGCAGCTCGCGCTTGAGGAAATAATCCTCGTATTTGAGCTGCCTGAGCAGGACAGGCCAGACCTCGCGATAGGCATGCCATATCGACGGGTTCGGCTCCGGCAGATCGTGCTTGATCAGTTCGTGCAGCCTGGGCAGCGCGTGGTAAGGCACCATCGGAAACATGTGATGCTCGACGTGATAATTCATGTTCCAGTAGATAAACCGGCTGATCGGGTTCATGTATACGGTCCTGGTGTTGAGCCGGTGATCGACGACGTTGTCGGCCAGACCGATGTGTTGTAGCAGGCCGGTCATCACCATGTGCCAGGTGCCGTAGAGGCGCGGCACGCCGATGAGCACCACCGGTATCCACGACCTTATGAAAATGGCGAGCGCGATCGTCGCAACGTAGATGGCGATGTGCCAGCGCGCGGCGATAACCGCCTTGTGCTGTTCCATCTCGGGAACGTAGCTTTTCTCGTCGGGCGTCAGCTTGCCGAACGCCTGGCGTACCAGCGCCGGAAGCGAATAGCGAAAATCGAGGATACCGGTGAAAGCCAGCGCCGCACGCAAAAGGTCTGGCGGGCGCATCACGGCGATCTCGGCGTCGCGCCCGACGATAATGGTGTCGGTGTGGTGGCGGGCATGGCTCCAGCGCCAGGTCACCGGGTTGCGCATCAGCATGAAGCTGGCGATCTGGTAGACGACATCGTTCATCCAGCGCGTGCGGAAGGCAGTGCCATGGCCGCATTCGTGCCAGCGCGAGTCGCTGGACGAGCCGTAGAGCACGCCGTAGACGAAGAAGAACGGCACGCACCACCAGGTACCCCAGAAATAGATGGCGCCGGCGGCCGAGCCGAGGATGGCGACGATCCAGAGGATCGTGTCGCGGATCGCCGGGCCGTCCGAGCGCTGCATCAACTCCTTGATCGCCTTGCGGGGGACATCCGTGTGGTACCACTCCGCCGAGGCCAGTCCCGTCTCGATCGCCCTGCGCGTGCTTTCGCCGACCAGGCTGTAATCGCGCTTTACCGTGCCAGCCATTGTGACCTCCAATTCCCGATCGGCCGCGAGCCCTCCCCGCTCCGGCCGGAGCCAGCCTCCCAACTGGTGTCTCGTATCCTGTTCGCCATTATCACGACCTGCCTCCAAGAACAGGAAAACGGCCCGACGGCTGCGGATAGTCCTGCTGCGGCTGTCTGGCAATCGCCGCGATCCGGCTTTCGGCGGCGGCGATCTCGCCGGCACCGTCGAGAACCCGGAACACCGCCTCGTAGGTGCGGCTCTCGGCGTGCTCCAGCCAGATCATCTCGCCGCGTTCGCGCGCCGCCAGATTCCCAAGCACATGATGCGTCGACGGCTCGATGCCAAG
This sequence comes from Mesorhizobium sp. M0195, assembly GCF_040322115.1. Classification (NCBI taxonomy): domain Bacteria; kingdom Pseudomonadati; phylum Pseudomonadota; class Alphaproteobacteria; order Hyphomicrobiales; family Phyllobacteriaceae; genus Mesorhizobium; species Mesorhizobium sp. M0195. The sequence goes on from NZ_JAMYSV010000013.1 coordinate 49,796, forward strand.
CGCGTACTGTCCGGCCTGGAAATTCTGCCATTGATAGGCGCAGGGCAACTGGTCCTTGCGCGTGACCACCTCGAAACCGAGGCCGAGCCTGTCGTTGACCACCGCCACCGGGACTTGGCCGGTGCTGTCGGCGCCGAGTTCGTGCTGCCAGACCTGTTCCTTGAATCCCGGTTGCGGCGCCGGCACCGTGCGGTAGCCGACCTTCTGCGCCTCATAGCGCTCGCCGGCATGGCCTGCCCAGACGACGTCGCGGATCGGCGCCAGGTAGCGCGATCCCTCGTCAAGCACCGGATGACTGACATTGATGTGATAGAAATACATATGAGGAGTCCGGTTGAAGCCGCGATTGACGACACGGTCCGAAAGCCGGATCTCGTTGCCGCCAACATCGGCTTCGATGCGCCGCAGCAGGTGCAGATCCTCGCCGAATACAGTCGATTGCTGGACGATACCTTCGGCCCACAACACGCAGTGGTCGCCGTCCCAGGTCTCGCCGTAGCCGGTCAGCCGCGCTGGGATGGTACTGACGCGGCCATGCAGCGAGTGGCGCACCGTCTTCTTGGGCGGGTAGTTGTAGGTGTCGGCCGGTACCTCGTTCATGAACAATATATGGTCGAGGCCGCAGGTCAGCAGAAGGCCGGAAAACGACCGCGCCCAGGCCAGCCCCTCCTCGCCTTCGTATTCGTGCAGGCCGGGATGGCGAAAGCCGCTCGGCGAATGCCAGCCGATCGCCTGGCCCCTGAAGTCGCAATCGGCGATATCGAGCGCCCGGTCGACCAGCGCGGTGAAACGCAGGCCGGAGCCGGTGCGGAATTCGAGCATACGGATGCCGCGCTCCACCCCGTCGCCAAGCGTCATCAGCCGCACGCCGGCGAATTGCGACAGCATGCCCGAGCGTTCCGAGACCTGCCGGCGCGACAGCGTCTTGCCGTAAAGCTCTACCATGTGACGGCCAGTTCCTTCACTTTGCTCCCGTCCTTCACTTCGCTCTCGTCTCCTTGAGGAGGGCCGACATGTCGGCGCCGGTGATGATGCTTTCCACGGTCAGCAGGTCGGTGTCTGCGACTGTCTGCTCGGCGACGATCTCGCCACGGCGCATGACGATGATGCGGTCAGCGACCTGGAAGACGTGATGGATATTGTGGGTGATCAAAAGCACCGAGTGACCGGCATCGCGCACCTCCTTGACGAAGCGCAGTACGCCGTGTGTTTCCTCGACGCCGAGATTGTTGGTCGGCTCGTCGAGGATGATGACCTTGGCGGCGAACTGCATGGCGCGCGAGATGGCGATCGACTGACGCTCGCCGCCTGACAGCGTTGAGACCAGCGCATCGGCGTCGAGTTTCTTCGAGATGCCGACGCGCTTCAATAGAGCCGACGCGGCATCGCGCAATTGAGCGAGATCGAGCGGCGCGAACACGCCAAGCCATTTGAGATTGACCGGCTCGCGGCCGAGGAAAAGATTGCGCGCGATGCTGAGATCGGGAGCCAGCGAGGTGTCCTGGTGGATGGTCTCGATGCCGAGATCCATCGCGTCGCGCGTCGAGCGGATGGAGACCTTCTGGCCGCGCACATAGATGTCGCCGCGATCGACCGGAAAGACCCCGGAGATCGCCTTGATTAATGTCGATTTGCCGGCGCCGTTGTCGCCGAGCAAGGCCACCACTTCGCCCTCGTTGAGCGTGAAGGAGGCGCTCTTCAGGGCGCGGACGCTGCCGAAGGATTTTTGCAGGTTCTGCAGCCGAAGCACTTCCATGATCAGCTCCTGGCGGCGTTCTTCTGCAGCAAAGCGTGCAGGATGAGCATGGCAAGGATGATGACACCGACGAAGATGTTGTAGGCGAGCCCTGGCACGCCGATCAGCACGATGCCGTTGCGGATGCTGCGCAGCATCAGCGCGCCAACGATGGTGCCGAAAATGGTGCCGCGCCCACCGGTCAGCGCCGTGCCGCCGACGACCACCATGGCGATCACCTCCAGCTCATAGCCGGTGCCGGCCACCGGCGATGCCGCCGAGATGCGGAAGGCGCTGATCATGCCGGCGAGACCGGCCAGCACCGAGGTCAGGATGAACAGCCAGATCTTGACCGCATCGGCCGGCACACCACGCGCCACGGCAGCGTTACGGTTCGAGCCGATAGCGCTGATCCAGTTGCCGAGCTTGGCGTAGCGCAGCACATAGACCGCCAGCAGCGACAGGCCGATGAACCACCACAGCGAGGTATAGAAACGGAACGTTCCGATACTAAAGCTGCCGGCCAGCAGCGTCACGAAGAAGCCTGGCTGGTCCCAGGACTTCAGCGGAAAGCCCTGGGTGATGTAGAGGGCCGCGCCTCGCACCACCAGCAGCATCGACAGCGTCACCAGGAAGGACGAAATGCCGATCTTGGTGACGATCAGTCCGTTGATCGCACCGATCGCTATGCAGAGCACCAGTCCGGCCAGCAGCGCCACGCCGATATCGACCCCGCCGTTCTGCACCAGCAGCATGACCACGACCGGCGCCAGCCCGAATACGGCACCGACCGAAAGGTCGAACTCGCCGGCTGTCAAAAGCAGCGTCATGCCGAGCGCGATGATGCCGAGCTCGGGCAGGAACGCCATCATGTTGGAGATGTTGAGCGGCGACAGGAAATTGGCGTCGGCGATCGCGAACACCGCCAGCAGGACAATCAGGATGACGAGCGAAGAGAACTGCGGCGAGCGCATCAGGCTCGACCTGCGTCTGGCACGCGGCATTTCCTCTTCTGCAGCAATTGTCATGACAGCTCGAACCATACGCTAAGTGACGCCCGCCGCCTGCGCGGCGAGCGTCAGTTCCAATCACTTGTTGTAGAGTTTCAGGATCGGTTCGACGCTCGAGGCGTCGTAGAGGCTGAAGGTGTGGATGTCGTAGCCGATCGGTTCGCCAGCGGCGGCCAGCCCGAGCAGCGCCACCGGCATGAAGCCTTGCGCCGAGGGAAACTGCCAGGCAGCCGCGTTGATGAACCCAGACTTGACTGACTCGGCCGTTTCCTTCGAATTTCCCCAGCCGACGACCGGGATCTTGCCGGCCGGCACGCCGGCGCCGTCGAACACCCGCTTGACGCTGGCCGCAACGGAATCGCCGAGCGCGATGATTGCCGGCGGGTTGTTGGCGACCATGTAGTCGGTCATCTTGGCGATGATGCCGGCCGGATCGGTGCCGCAATCGACCACGTCATATTTGATGCCGAGCGGATCGAAGACGCTGGCAATGCCTTCGGTCTCGAGCTGCTGGTAGCTGGCGCCCGGCACTTCGACCGGCAGGAACACCTTGTCGCCTTGCTTCACCATCTTGTGGTCCACCAGATACTTCGCCCAGATGACACCGGCTTCCTTGAGATCGGCGCCGACGTAGGCTTGCCGGCCGGTCGCCGGATCGTCGGTGTTGAAGAACACGATCGGGATACCGGCAGCCTTCGCCGCCTTGACCTCCTCGGTCCACAGGCCGGGCTGCGCCGAGGTGGTGGCGATGCCGTCCGGCTTGGCGGCCAGCGCCGAGTTGAAGGCTTCCTTCTGCGCCGCCATGTCGCCCCCGCTGAACGAGATCTTGCAGGTCACCTTGAGCTGGTCGCACGCCTTGGTGGCACCGGCATTCCAGTCGATCCAGAAGGCGTCCGACGGGCCGCCATGCGACAACAGGTAGAACGTCTTCTGGGCATCCTGCGCCACCGCCGAGCCCATGGTCACGCCGGCGAGCACGATCGCCGCAGCCGCGATTTTCAACGCGAGTTTCAACATTTCTCTTCCTCCCTTGTTTCGTAGCCGAACCGCGCCGTCACAGTCCGTTGGCGCGGAATTTCCCGTCGAGGAATTTCTTGGCGCGCGGCACGTCGTCTTCCGAAAGATGCTCGATTATGACCGGAATGTTCGGATGCTTTTCGGCCAGCCGCTTGAGATAGAGGTCGTAATTCAGCGAACCGAGGCCAGGCGCCGGCAGCTCGATCTCGCCGACGCCGCGGAAAGTGTGGCTCTCCAGCGCGTCCTCGTCGCCGATGTCGGCGTGCTTCTCCGACTTGTCGCCGCCAGAACGCTTGACGTCCTTGGCGTGGGCGATTTTGATCTTGTCGGTCAGCGTGTCGAACACCTGGTTCAGGATCTGGTCCATCCTGTCGATATTGTGCGTTTCGAAATAGTTGGTCGGGTCCATCAACAGGCCGAGGCCTGGGTGGTCGACCTGCGCGAACATCCTCACCGTCTCCTCGACCGAACCGACGACATTGTTGACATAGGTTTCGAGCAGGAACACCGCGCCGTGGTCGTAGGCGGTCTGGGCAAGGTCGGCGATGATCTTGCGACATTCTTCAAAACCTTCCTCGGTCTTGTTCTTCGGGTGATGCACCCAGTCGGACTCGGTGTTGTAGGTACCGGTTTCCGAGATCACGTAAGGGGTGCCGAAATGGCGTGCGTTACGGATGATCTCCTTCAGATAGCCGACGCGCCGCTCGCGCTCGCCCAGGTCCGGATGGATGATGTTGGTGTAACCCGATACGCAGCAGATCGGCAGATTGTGGTCGCGAAACGTATCGCGGACGGTCTTGGCCTTGTCCCTGGTGATCTGTCCGGCCGACAGGTCGATGTCCCTAAAATGCAGGTCGAGCTGCACGGTGTTGAAATCGAGCGCACGGATCTTCTGTGCGGTTTCCTTGAGACCATACGGAAAATAACCCGTGAAAATACCTGCCTGCATCATGGTGTGAAGTCCTCCCTGTAAGTGACTCAGTCAGTTGATATTTCGGAAAGTTTGACCGTCCGGCCCTTGTCGATGGAGCGATAGCCGGCTTCGACCAGCGCCATGGTCTTGACGTTGTCGGCGACGGACAGCGCCGGCGGCTCGCCAGTCTTGACCGCGTGCTGGAGCTGCTCCATGACGCCGATAAAAGCATGCGGGAACCACATCGTGTCCCAGCTGGGTGTCACCCATTCACCACCGGTGGTCTCGGTCGAGGCATAGGTCAGCGTCGAGGCAGCGCCAGTCGGCCAGCCGATGGTGCCCTTGGCGACGCCCTTGGTGCCGTCGACGCGCCAGTTGATGTGCTGGTCGTCCTTGTAGCCCTCCTGGCGCGGCCCGGACCAGACATCCTCCAGCGATACGGCAAGCACACCGGATGGGAACTTGATCGTCGACACTGTGATGCCGTCCGAATGGTCGAAGCGGGTGCGCGGGTCCTTGCGGGTCAGGGTGGTGATCTCTAAGGGATCGCCGAACAGGGAGCGTAGTACGTCGAGATGGTGGACGCTCATGTTGGCGAGCGTCAATCGGTCATAGTCCTCGAGGAAGCTCTGCCAGTGCGGGATCGCATGCATATCGATCTGGGCGAAGACGATGTCGCCGAGCGCGCCGCTGTCGATGACCTGCTTCAAGACGCGCATCGACTGGTCGTAGCGCATGTTCTGGTTGACCGAGAGGATCTTGCCTGCCTTGGCCGCCTCGTCGCGCAGTTTGACGGCCTCTTCAAGGGACAGCGCCAGTGGCTTCTGCGCCAGGATCGCCTTGATATGTGTCTGCTTCAGCGCATGGCGGATCAGCGCCGGCTGCTGGTCGGGCGGAAAGGCAAGGTCGATGATCTCGACGTTTTTGTCCTCGATGAGCTGTTCCGGCGTGTCGTGGACGGCCGGGATATCCCAGCGTTTGGCGACCTTCTCGGCGCTGGCCTTGGTCCGCGAGGCAATCGCCACCACGGGGAAACCGGCTTCCTTGTAGGCGGCAAGGTGACATTCGGCCATGATCATGCCGGCGCCGACGCAGCCGATCCTGTATTCCCTGGTGCGGACTTTAACGTCCGGCTCGAAGCCGTTGCCCACCATTTCTTGGCTTGCCATATGTTCCTCCCGAAGCTCGTTTCTTGCAGCCGCCGTCACCTTGCCAGCGCTCCCCCGCTTTGCCCGAAATAATGCACCCGGCCCGGCTCGCAGGATATCGCCACCATCGCGTCCGGCCTGATGTCAGGCTGGCCGCGCAACAGCGCCCGCAGACGCGCCTGCCCGGCGGCGAGCGTCACTACGGTGTAGCCGCCGAGCGGCTCGACCTCGAACACTCGCGCCGGGCGGCCCGCGCCCCCCTCCGACCAGGCCTTGACCTTGATGTCTTCCGGCCTGAGTCCGATTTCGACGGCATCGGCCGGCGCCGCCTTGTCCGCGATGCGGATCGTGCCTTCCGCCGCCTCCACGCCTTCAGCGCCGTGCACCGACTTCAATATGTTCATCATCGGGGAGCCAAGCAGCCGCGCCACATAGGTGCTGGCCGGCCGGTCATAGATCTCGGCCGGCGCGCCGATCTGCCTGATCTTGCCGTTGTCCAGAATGGCCATTCGGTCGGCGACCGACATCGCTTCTTCCTGGTCGTGCGTGACATAGATCAGCGTCTTGCCGAGCTCGCGCTGGATGCGCTTCAGCTCGATCCGCGTCTCCTCGCGCAGCCGGGCGTCGAGCGCCGAGATCGGATCATCCATCAGATACGCGACGGGATCACGCACCAGCGCGCGGGCGATCGCGACACGCTGCCGCTCACCTCCGGAAAGCTGTGCTGGCGGCTTGTGCAGGATATGGCCGATATGCAGCTTGGCCGCGACGTCGGCGACGCGCTTTTCGATCTCGGCTTCGGCGACCCGGCGTTCGACCAGCGGAAAGCGGATGTTGTCGCGCGCGCTCATATGCGGAAACAGCGCCAGGTTCTGGAAGACCATCGCGACGTTGCGTTCGGCCGGCGACACCGCGTTGACCGGCTTGCCACCGATCAGGATCTCGCCCGTGTCCGGGGTTTCCAGCCCGAGCACCAGGCGCAGTACCGTCGACTTGCCGGAAAGCGGCGGGCCGAAGAAGCAGAAGAACTCATTGTCGTTGACAGTGAACGAGGCGTCATCGACGGCGAGCGTGTTGCCGTAGCGTTTGGTCACATTGCGGAAGACGATATCGGCCATGGTCTCAGCCCGCTCTCAAGGCAAGGCCGGTGGCGGCGTCGAAGACACGCACCGCCTCCACCGCAGGTGCGACGACGGCTGTCTGCCCGATCGCCAGCCCGACATCATTGTCGAACACCGCCTTAACCGCGGTTTCCCCGTCGCCAAGGTGGATGATGGTGCGCGCGCCGATCCGCTCGACGAAACTCACCGGCATCGACAGGCCAGGGCCGTGTTCAGCCAGCTTCACCTGCTCCGGTCGAAAGCCATAAAACACCTCGCCGCGCATCCGGCGTGCGGCATCGGCGATCTCGACCGGCAGCGGCGGCGTCGCCCCGAGCGGGCCGAGATCGACGACCAGGCCACCGTCGCTCTCCGCCAGCCAGCCCTTGAGCAGGTTCATGCCCGGCGCGCCGATGAAGCGGGCGACGAAGACATTGGCCGGATCGTTGTAGACCTCGAGCGGTGTGCCGACCTGCTGCAGCACGCCATGGTCCATCACCGCGATGCGGTCGGCCATGGTCATCGCTTCGAGCTGATCGTGGGTGACGTAGACCATGGTCTGCCGGAACTGCCGCTGCAGCTGCTTCAGTTCGGTCCGCATCACGGCCCGGAAGGCCGCGTCGACATTGGACAGCGGCTCGTCGAGCAGGAAGATCGCCGGCTCCATGATCGCCGAACGGCCGATCGCGACCCGTTGCAATATGTTGACCGAAAGCCGGTCGGCCTTACGGTCGAGCAGCGGCGTCAGTTGCAGCATCTCGGCAATGGCGCCGACACGGCGGTCGATATCGGCCTTTGCTGCGCCGCGCATTTTCGGCCCGTAGGCGAGGTTCTGCCGCACGCTCATATGAGTGAAGATCGCATAGTTCTGGAAGACGAAGCCGACGCCGCGCCGCCCCATCGGCACGCCGGCCATGTCGCGCTCGCCGAACAGGATCTTGCCGCTGGTCGGCTCTTCCATGCCGGCAATCATGTTCATCGTCGTCGACTTGCCGCAGCCGGACGGCCCGAGCAGCGCCATGAACTCGCCGTCGGCAATGGCCAGGTCCATCGTCTTCAGTGCGGTGAAGTCGCCGAATTTCTTGACCAGGTTCTGCAGATGGATGGTGCTCATGCCGTCACCTCGCGTACCTGGGCCATGCGTTTCATGGCAAACACCGCGGCAATGGACAGCACGATCAGTATGGCCAGCGCGATTGCCGCCACATAGCCCCAGATCAAGTCCTGGGTGGTGAGCTTGTAGATGTAGACGGAGATGGTTTCGGTAGCGACGCCGGGACCGCCGCCGGTCATGATGTAAAGCGTGTCGAAGATCTTGAAGTTCTCGATCACCCTGATCGCCAGCGCGATGACGATGATCGTCTTCATCTTCGGCAGCACGATGGTGACGAAGCGCTGCCACGGGTTGGCGCCGAGCAGCGTCGCCGCCTTGATCTGGTCCTCAGGCACGCCGACCAGGCCGGCAAGCAGGATCAGGAACATCAGCGGCGTCCACTGCCAGATGTCGGCGACCATGACGGCGATGAGTGCCAGCGTCGGGTCCGACAGCCAGGCGATGGTGACGGGAAAGCCTGAGATCGCCGACAGGATGTCGTTGACCGGGCCGCCTGATTGAAACAACATGAAGAACATGTAGCCGGCCACCGCCGGCACCACCATCATCGGCATCAAGAGGATCGAGTAGAAGATCCGTTTGCCCGGAAACTCGTCGGCAAACAGCGTCGCGAGCGCCAGCCCGAGCAGGACCTCCGTCGGCACGCAGACGATCATGACGATGGCCGTGCGCTTCAGCGCGCTCCAGAAGCGTGCGTCGACGGCAAGGTCGGTGTAATTGGCGAAACTGTTCCACATCGACCAGGCATTCCACCAACCGGTGCCCGACAGCGGCGACCAGTCGGTGAGGCTGATATAGAGCTGCATCAGGAGCGGGAAGACGGCGATGAACAGCACCAGGATCTGCGCCGGCAGGGTCAGCTGGAAGCCGAGCCGTGCGCCCTCGTCCGGCAACACCGACGCCGCTTTGGAGGCAAGCATGTCGCCCTCCGAAATCGTCGCTGCCACCGCGCTCATTGCTTGAGCGCCCCGAAGGTCAGCCCGCGCACCAGATGGCGCTGGATGGCGATGCCCATGATCACCGGCGGCACCGCGGCGATCAGGCCGAGAGCAGCCTTGGCGCCGTAGAGCTGTCCGGTCATCGAGGAGGACAGCGAGGCCATGTAGACAGGGACCGTCACCCATTCGCGCGTCGTCAAAAGCAACGCGATCAGATAGTCCGACCAGTTGAGGATGAAGACGAACAGCGCCGCACTGGCCAGCGGCGCGCGCATCATCGGCAGCGTGATGCGGGTGAAGACGCGCCACCGCGAACAGCCCTCGACCAATGCCGCCTCCTCGATCTCGCGCGGCATGTCGTCGAAGAAGGTCTTCATCAGCCAGAAGGCGAAAGGCAGCGTGACGATGCCATAGATCAGCGACAGCCCCCACCAGCTGTCGGTGAAGTTGAGGAAAGCCCACATGATCATCACCGGGGTCATGACCGCCATCGGCGGAAACAGGCGAAGCTGGATCAGCGCCAGCGGCAGGTTCTGGCCAGAGCCGAAGCGCGACAGCCCGTAGGCCGCCGCGGTGCCCGCCGACATGGCGATTGCCGTGCCGAACGTGGCCGACAGCAGCGACGACAGGATCGGCTTGAGGGCGGTGCGGTCGAGCGCGACGATCAGATTGTTGGTCGATTCCCCGAAGACGAAGCGGAAATTGCTGAGCGTCGGGTTCTTCGGCCACCAGGTCAGGTCGGCGCCGGTCGCCGACCATTCGGCGATCGGCTTGAGCGCCATCGACACCATCCACAGGATCGGCACCAGCGTCACCGCCATCGCCGCAAAGATCGCGGCATAGCGGAATATCTCGAAAGGAACTGAACGCTTCATCTTGCGGCTTTACTGGGTCCTTCGTTGGGCGAGGGGAAGAGCGGCCGCTCCTCCCCTCCTTGGTAAGATCCTGCGAGGATCAGGCGATCGGATCGAGGACGGTCGGCCAGGCCTCCTTGTTGGTCTTGATGGCCTCGAGAAGCTTCTCCTCGCCGGTCCGGCGGGCAATCTTCTTCCACTCGGCCTCGGTGTCGGCCATCGCCTGCTCGGCTGTCTTGGCCTTGGTCAACGCGGCGACGAGGTTCTCGTCCAGCGCGTTGTGGAAGGCGGTGGCGCCGGGATAGTTGATGGTGGGCACGGTGCGGGCGACCGTCTCGCGCACCACGTCCATGTGGTAGGCGTGATAGGTCTGGCGAACCAGCGGATCGGAGAAATCCGACAGCCGGAACGGATCGAAATAGCCGCCCGGATTGGCGGTCATCCAGGCGTAGATGCGGCTTGAACCCAGCCATTGCAGGAACAGGTAGCAGGCTTCCGGGTTCTTGGCTTGCGAGGAAACCGACGCCGACAGGTTAAGCCACAGCACCGAACGGCTGACCAGTTTTCCGTCGATCTCGCGGCCGGGCGGCAGCATGGAGCCGATCTTTCCAGTGACAGCTGAATCCTTGTTGCCGGCATTGTCGAGAAATTTCGGCAGGTTGGAGAAGGCACAGGTCATGGCCGCACCGCCCTTGGCGAAATTGCCGTACTGCTCCGGCCAACCCCAGGAGATCGCATCCGGCGAATGATGCGAGAGCGACGCAATGTACTCGCTGGTCGCCGCGATACCTTGCTCCGAATTGATCAGCGGCTTGCCGGCATCGTCGAACAAGAACTGATTGGGCGAAGCCATTGAGACATAACGCTGATACCAATTGGTATAGCCCCAGCCCTGGTTGCGCAGATCGGTCGAGCCGAACAGGCCCTTGTCCGGGCGCTGGAAGAAGGCTGCGATCTCGTCATGCTGCTTCCACGTCTTCGGCGCCGCCAGTTCATACCCGTATTTGTCGGAGAAGGCCTTCTTCTCGGCTGCGTCGCCGAACAGATCGGTGCGGTAGACCCAGGTCTGGAAATCGCCATCCAGCGACACGCCGTAGGTCGAGCCGCGATACTGGTTGAGCAGCGACACGCCCTTGCCGCCGTTGACGTAGCCACGCTCGGGATCGTCCCATTCCGGCTTATATTGTGCAACGAAGTCGTCGAGCTTGAGGATGCCGCCGGTTTCGGCGAGGTCGCCAAGACGGTTCCATTCGACCGCGTAGATGTCGTAGGCTCCACCCTTGGTGGAGATGTCCTGCATCGTCTTGGTGAATTCCTGGCCGTTGGGCACACCGACGATCTCGAGCGGAATACCGGTTTCCTTCTCCCATAAATCCTTGATCGACGGCGCGCCCGCCGGAAACGGCTGCGTCAGCTGGCCGATCGAACCGTCGGACAGGCCGAGCACGATCTTTGTCGGCGCCTTGCCGGCGCCCTTCATCGCCTTGGCTGCCTCGATGGCGCGGCCCTCGGGTGTGTCGGCGCCATACTGATAGCGCTCCGAGCCGTCGAATCCCGTCGGGCCACCGATCATGCCGGGCGCCAGGGCATCGGCCGCATAGGCACGGCTTGGGCGAATGAATTTCGGCGCGATACCTGCGGCGGCAACAAGGACTGCCGCCTTTCCACCGGACGCCAGCAAACGGCGCCGCGACACGCGGATCAAATTCGACATTGGAACTCCTCCCTCAGGGCCTTGTTCCTCCACGGCCCTTATGATGGATATTGACGGCACTACACGAACGCTGTCAACATCATAAATAATCAAGACACATCATAATATCTCAAGGGACGGGAAAAATGGCGTTTATCGAGGCTCTCGCACTGAAGCCGGTGCTTGAATTTGAGGGAACCAGGCTGCCCACCTCGCAGCTTTGGTCCGCTTCGGAATTTGGTCTAGCGCAGCGGCTTGCGGATCGGCCAAGGCCGGTTACATCATTTCCCATCAGAATCGCGAGCGGCGATGAGGCCGCTCTCCGACATCGGACCTATGAAATGCGTAATCTCGATGCGCCTTTGGCACATTTTGGAATGAGGTGATCGACAGTGCGGTCCACCCTGACAGACATAGCCCGGGAAGCTGGCGTTTCCGCCGCCACGGTCGACCGTGTGCTCAACAACCGCGCCGGGGTCAGGGCGCGCACTCGCGAGGTCGTGCTCGAAACGGCACAGCGGCTTGGCTATATCGCTGAAAATTCAAACAGTCCGAGCTCGCTCAACGCGCTGCGCGGTGAGGTCATACGGCTCGATTTCGCCCTGCCCGCCGGCACCAATTCCTTCATCAAGATGCTGCACCGCCAGATCGAGGCGCAGGCGCAGTCGCGGCCTGACCTCGACGTCCGCGTCGCCACTATCGAAGGCTTCAATCCGGATCGGCTCGCCCGTCTGCTGCAGGAACTGCACGGGCAGACGCAAGGCGTCGGTGTGATCGCGCTCGACCATCCGACGGTGCGCGAGGCGATCCGCTCGCTTTCGGCCAGCGGCGTCAAGGTGGTCACCCTCGCTTCCGACATCCTGCATGTGCCGAGGGTTGCCTATATCGGCATCGACAACCGCGCCGCCGGCCGGCTCGCCGGCTACCTGCTCAACCGCTTCATGGGCGCAGGGCGTCCGGGCAAGGTCGCGCTGTTCGCCGGTTCGCTCTCCTACCGCGGCCACGAAGAGCGCGAGATGGGCTTCCGCCACATACTGACGGAAGAATCGCCCAATCTGCAGATCGTCGAGATGCGCGAAATGCTCGACGACCGGGAAAAAGCCTACTCTGAGGCCTCCGCCCTGCTGGACCGGCACCCGGACCTGGCCGCCATCTACAATGTCGGCGCTGGCAACACCGGCATCGCCCGCGCGCTGAAGGAACGTGGGCGCGCGCTGTCGACGGTCTTTCTCGGCCATGAGGTGACGGAAGGCACCAAGGAGCTTCTGCTCGACGGCACGCTCGACGCGGTCATCGACCAGAACCCGCGCGTCGAGGCCCGCGAGGCGCTCAACACCTTGACCCACGCGGTCAGGGGATTGCCTTACGAACTGCACCAGCCGAGGCTGCAAGTGATCTTCAGGGAGAGCATCCCGGAGATCTGAACCCAGGTGAATGGCTGGGTTTTGTGAATCTTGCCGGCGCGCTCATCGACGCCAAGATCGTCAGCGTCGTCTATTCCAGCCAGCCGCTGAACAACACGCCGCTCGACCGCTTCGGCGACGGTCGGCTTCAGGATACTGGAAGACCAGCTTACCGTTGGCGCGCAATATCTCAGCGTTAGCAAGATCACGCGCACCAACCGCAGCAAACCGGACGAACCGGCGCTCGTCGATGACGGCTTCGATCTGGTCAACGTTTTTGCCAACTGGCGCATCAACGGCCACGCCAATCTCGATTTCAGCGTCGACCTGGCGGCGGGGCGCGGCGGGACGATGGCCGGCTAGAGCTTGCTCACCATCGCTTGCGCATCTTCGCCCAGACCGATGGCGATCCGGTCGCCGGAGGCAATGCCTGATATGTCGCAGACGACCAGCGGCATGCTGATTTCGTAGAGGAATTCGGCAACGATGGCGCCGACGGCAAGGATCGGGTCCGGCCGCTCCAGGATAATACCGGCCGGCGCCGTTCCTCTGCGGATCGCTTCGGCCAGAACCGAAGACGAGGACGACGACCCCAGCCCGCTCGGCATCACCAGGATCCTGCCGGCGATATTGCCGCCCAGGTCCGGATGCGAATGGTCGATGATGTCGCCCGTTTCGACGTCGATCCCGCCCCAGAAGCTGAGCGCCTGCGAAAGCACCAGCGCCGGGCCTTGTGCGGAGCCGGCAAGGTGGAATGTACCGGTTCTGGCCGGCGCCTTCATGGCGCGCCTCGCACGACGCGGCCGGCCGCGGCCGAGCGGACGCAGTCTTCCATGTCGCCGAAGGCCACCGAGACACCGATGTTGCCAGGTGCGTAATGCGCCCATTTGCCCGAATTGGTCATCACCACGCCGTCGAGACGCTCGAGGATCGATGTGACATAGGTGCATGTGTCGGTGACCGGGACAAGGCCGAAGGCTTCCATGCCGGTCAGTGTGCCTTCGTCCTGCAGTCGCGTCAGCGTGGCACGCCCTGTGTTGACATAGATCGGGACGCCCCTGCCCGGCGCAACTTCGCGCAGCAGCGGCAACAGGCGCATCCACTCTTCATGGGAGAAATGCGGCGTGCCTAACGACACGGCTGCAAGCTGCACGCCGTCGGGGACGCTCGACAGCCTGGCCAGCGCATGGCGGATATCAGCGCGAGAGATCCGGATTTTTTCCTCCGGCACCAGGCCGTGCAACGCCTCATCCAGCGTCGTCGCCTCCGGCGTAATGCCGACCGCATGAAACAGCGCCACAGCGCCCGTCGTTGCCGCCGCCGCCCCCAGCGCCTTCAGTTGGTCCTCGTCGCGCGGCTGCGGCAGGCCTGATATGGCAGGAATGCGGTCGCCGCTCTTTTGCCCGACAAGTAGTCCGACACCCACGAACAGGGCGTCGCTGGGCTCGAAACCGCCAGTCAGCTCGAACAGGATCTGGCCTCGTCGATTTTCACTCAGATGCAGCCCCCAGGCCGGCGCGCGTCCGGTCATTGCGCAGCATAAATCGATGAAATCGCCATAACGGTTGGTTCGCGCCCCGATCACCGAATTGGCAAAGACGATGGCGTTGGACTCACCCCAGGCGATCTGCTCGCCGAACCTTGGCCGGAATCGAGTCTGATAGGGTGCGCAGGTAAAGGTCGCCTGGCAGCCGAGGTCCAGATGCGCCATCATCAAGCGACGCGCCGGCGCTTCTTGCGACATCGGCATCTTCACCAGTCCGGGATGGATGAGGTCGAACGAACCGACATTCAGCGTCGTCGGCACCCGAACGCGGCCGCCGCCCTCGATCAGCCTTTCGACGAAATCGAGGCTAGCCTGGCCGTGATAGAGGCAGCCGTCGATATGGGCACCGGCAATATTCAACAACTTGCGCGCGCCGACCGCCTTCGCGAAGGCGACCAGGATCTTCATGGCGGCAGCCGCTGCCGAGCCTTGCTCGCCATGCAGCATCGACTGGTCGCCGGCCGTCAATTCCAGCGTCATCGGCAAATTCCCGAGCCCGCACTATGCCGATCAAGCACTCCCTGATTGCGGAGCGTCTGGCAAGACAGAGCTTCGGATCTCTTCTACTTCGCGGCGATCAGCAGACCAGACGTTCACAGCTCATCGCAAAGCGAGAGAGACGCGAAGCACGGTCGGAGAGCGGGCGATCCACGGCGGAAACGGCGCTATTCCTTCTGGGACGGTCCGTCGGCCGTGCTGCGGTCGCCATCTGCAGAATGCGGCAGGATGCCGAAGTCGCGCGACTTGGTCCCATGCGCCGCCGTCAGGAAACCATCGGCTGTGAGACCTCGCCTCAAAAGCTCACGTACCGCGGCCGACCGGCTCGGCATGTGCTTTTCGAAGCGCCAGTTCTCCAACGCCGCCAGTTCATCGACAGTCAGCATGATCTGCAGTCGTTCCGGGCGTTCCAGTTCGGACATCTCGGCCTCCAGTCATACCAGCCTAAACGCAGCTGAGTTAGTATGTTCCTGATTTTGTGTAGAATTAGGTACGTGAGCAGAGTACGTCAAGACCTTCAGATGTGTGACTCATGCAGAAGTCCGATGAAGCGGATCAAGCATCAAATGGGCAATCAACAAAATACGCTAACTATTTGAGACGAAGCGATTTTTCAAGGGTCCTCGCTTGCCAATCACGAGCCCTGGGCGCATGGTAGAACACGAGGGACAAACCGCTCCTGAAAGGAAGGTTTTCCATGCGCTACGGATTTTCGGTTCGCCTGCACGAAGACGTCGGTTCCCGAGTTCGAGCTACATTGCGGTCCGGGATTGCCATCAATCTGACTGCTGTCGCCGAAGCCGTGCGACTGCAAAACCTCGCCGAGAATATTGCGCGCGAAGACATCGAATGGCTCGTCATGCAGGCAGCCCAGCTCCAAGGCGCAGCTATCGAGTTCGACGGCTTCGCGGAAGCCGATCTGGCGGAGTTTGCGTGCACTCAGCTGATGCAAAGCAGCCCCGCATTGGGCTGGGACGCCCTGGAAGGCGGGGTGGCCGTTTCGCCGGATCTTGGCCGTCAAACACATTGAAGCGCGTGCTCTTGTGAGCCCAGCCATGCTGCCGCCACGTGCTCGGCAAAAAAGCCCGCCGCAATGGCGGGCTTTGGACGGCTGGAGGTCTGGTGGACGAAGGCCTCTCGGCCCGTCCGACATTTCATTCCGATGTATTCGCCTTAGCGGCGCGCGATAAGCAGGCACAATTGGCGCAGATCGCTATCGAAAGTGCCTTCGCTACTCAGCACTTCGACGCAGCGCTTCTTCATCCTGGCCAACTTGTCGCTCGACATGTCTGCGACGACCCGGGGTAAGCTGGGATTGCTGGGATTGGACGGGCTGCCCGGGTTGGACGGATTGCTCGGATTGGTACCACCGATCCCGACACCGGCGCCGACATTGATGCCGCTGCCGACCCTGACGCCCGCGCCAGCCCCAACGCCGCTGCCGATACCTACCCCCGCGCCGGCGGCAATGCCGCTCGAACCGCCAACCGTTGCGCCGGCACCAGCGTTGATGCCGCTTCTGCCCCCGACCGACGCGCCGGCGCCCGCGGCGATGTCCCTGGAACCGCCAACCGTAGCACCGGCACCGGTGTTAATGCCGCTGCCGCCCAGCGACGCACCGAGGCCGGCCTTGATGCCGCCGCTGCCGCCAACCGTTGCGCCGGCACCAGCGTTGATGCCCTGGCGGCCGCCAACCGTCGCGCCGAAGCCTGCCTTGATGCCGCCGCTGCCGCCAACCGTTGCGCCGGCACCGGCGTTGATGCCGCCGCGACCGCCAACCGTCGCGCCGAGGCCGGCATTGATGCCGCCGTTGCCGCCGATGGATGTTCCAACACCAACGGCAATTCCGTTCGCGGCATTCACGGGCATCGAGAGCATGAAAAGCGCTACGCTGCCTGCCACTGCACCGGTGATTGTTTTGATGTTGATGGTCATAACATTCTCCCTGCTGTAGTTTCGCTGAGCAACCCGCGAACTCGCCGGTTGCATTACGCCCTAAGTGCAAGGAAGAAGATCGGTTTCTTTGCCGATCAACTTGCTGGTCCCATGGTGTATTTTCAAAGAACAGCCGCGTGAAATTTGTATTGAAATTTTCCGAAAGTTTGAAGCGATGCGAGAGTCAGCTGGTGGGCGCCGCAACAGACGAACGTCGCAACGGGTCGGCGGCCGAAAAGGCGAATTCCTAATCTGCAAACCACAACATCAAACCGACCCCTTGGCAATGGAAGAAGATCCGCGCTGCGCGGGTTTGCTTCACCGTGCTGCGTCATTTTTGACCGGTCTGGACTGTCTCTGCTGCCGACCGCGGACGAAAGTACAGAGCGCCGAATCGCGAGATCCAGCGTTGGAATCAAATCCGCGCGAGTTCACGCTTTGCGTGGTCGCGCCTTGGGTTTGGTTCCGTCCTTGGCGGCCGGCGCCGGCTTAGGCTGACGGGCTTTCGACTTCGGCCGGCTGGCGGTCTCTTTCGTGGCGATTTCTGCGTCGATTTCGGCGGTAGCCTGATCCCAATGCTGCTGATGCGCCCCGTCGGGCCTGCCTGCCTGTTCCCAGATCGCGTGTGCACGCTGGCGAATCCGTTCCTGTCTGTCCCTCACCGTTGCCTCCGTCGGTTCATGCGTAAGCAACTTTGTTCTAGCTGAAATTTCGACCGGCGTCTTGAGCCCCAGGCAACACCGTCATTGAACCTCTCTGTCACACAGGACGGCGACGCCGAGGAGCGCCGCCTTCTTGATGATCAGCCCTTCAAGGTCGGCGTCCGAGCGCTCGGTTCCGGTGCGTTCGCGCAACAGTGCAATCGCCGCCTTCATCGACAGCAGCCCATCGCCTCGTTCAGCAAGCAGTTTGTCGACGGCGGCGGCCACGTTAGCCCGCTCGACATGCGGCAGCATGGGAATGGCTCCTTTCCTTGTTTCGCGACGACAGCGGCTCCATCCCGATCGCTCGGGATGGAGCTCTTATTCGGTAATTTAAACCGTGACCTTTCCAAATCCGGTTCGCGGTTTGGGAGCGCCGATCACTCGATGACGTGCACGATCTTGCGGGTGCCTGGGTCGACGAGCACGGTGCGATTGCCGACGACAACGTATCTGTACTTCACGTCGGGAACATCGATCGGTTGCAGCTCGACCGTATCTGGCACCGTGGAACCGATATTGAGCTCCACGCCCAGAAGATTGATCGACGCCAACGGGTGCTTATGGACGTATTCGCGGATGACCGTCTGCTGTTCGGGCGTGACAATCACCTGGTCCGCGGTGGCCACGCCGACGCCGGCGAGCAACACCAATCCCGCCGCAGCAGGAACAAGGTGGATTTTCATCGTCTACTCCTGTTGTTACGGGCCTCGCCCTTAAAGTTGCGACGCGGCATTCCGGTCGAAGCGGCGAACCCTCTAGGCAAACGCCCACGCCACCTTGTTGTTCCGTAAGTGGCGGCTAATCGAATGGCGGTGAAGTGCCCGCGCGGTGCGGCGAATGAACTGCGAATGAGCTACGGTGGCCCGCGTCGCAAGACGCGGGCCGATCGGTTTCCCGATCAGCAGCGACACCGGAGGGGGTGATATCGGCTGCGCCTGAAACAACGTTTAGGACAAGCTAATGTTCCTAAGGGAGGGCAACAAACCTGCCGGTAAAGCGCGGCGTTACCACCCATGGGCAAGCCCCTGTGGCAGCAAATGAAGCGGCTACTGCTTGGGCGGTTGTGGCGGCACCTCGCCAGGCTTGAGCACCGGGGTCTTGCCCTCATTCGGCGGTGGCGCCGCCATGCCCTGATCGCCCGTTGGCGGCGGCTTCAGGACCCCACCGCATGGCTCGAGCGTGTCGGACAAATTGCTGCCGGCCGGCTTCTGCTGCTGGTTCTTCTGATCCTGCGGCTCGACCTTGCAGCGGTCGGATTGCGCCTGTTCGCCCGGCTGCGCGGCCGCCGGCGCCGCCAGCACCATCGCACCTAGCATATACGGCAAGAAAATGAGCGGTCTCATGTCGAGCTCCTTTCGCGCCAGTATCTTCTGAATGTGAAGGCGGGCAGGCGCGATTGGTTCCGTCGTGCGGCAATGCGCCCGGACCGCAGCGGCCCGGAACCGGCCGCCAGACTTATGAGTTCAACCACTGAGCCAGTTCAGGGCTGCCGACATTATGGAGAACCAGCGATGGAACCGCGCAGGAAAGAACGAACCGACGACGAGACAGAGAGCCCGACCATCCAGCAGCAGGACTGGGATGCCATCCGGAGCGGGAAAATTCTCCCAGACGGCGTGCCGCAAAACGGCGACATCCGTTACGACGTCGAGAAAGACGGCGAATTGCCGGAGGAGGACGACGACAACGCCTACCAGGACAGCGACGAGGCCTTGCCGGACGATACGGAGGAACGCGTTATTTCACGCGATCTCGCACGCGAAGGTGGTCCTTTCGACGAGGAATGGGTGATTGCCTTTCGCACTGCGCTCGCTGTCCGGGTAGACGGTCGGATGAGCCCCTGCTTTCAATTCGGGAGGTCGAAGACCGGCTCCTGGCAGCGATAGACCAGACATTGACCGTCACGCGTCTTGATATACGCGGCGCGCGGCACTTGCGGCCAGTCGCATTCATTGCCGAATTGGCGGACGTAACGGTCGTAGGTGTTCTGGCCGGTGGTCAGCACCACCGAGCGATGCCTCTGGATCAGAAGCTGCGTCTGTTCGCATGTCATCGCGCGGCTGTCCGGCCGGGCGTCGGCCGTTGCGGCAAACAGAAGCGCCCCGGCTGTAAGGACTGCCGCTTGTGTCAGGACTCTGCCAAGCATGAGACCATCTCCCGTGAAGCCTAACGCGCATCTTGGTTTCGCAAGCGCCGGATCGAGCCACCCTCGCAAAGAAAAGATCGTACAGATTGCCAGGAAAAATGCAAAAGCCCGCCGCACCTTTCGGCGCGGCGGGCTTCAACTGAACGTCACTCTTAGTCAGGCTTGGGCGGCTTACTCCTCCTTCACCGGCCCGAACCGGCGCACGATCATTTCGAAGACGATATCCGAGATCCACATCGCCGATACGCCAATCAGAAAGGCCGCGGCCAGCGTCGTGGTGTCGTCGTCCGGCGAGGGAAAGGGCAGGCCGGCGGCGCGGAAATAATGCACGACCGGCAGCGTCAGATAGGCCGCCGCCAGCGCGCCGCAGATCGGCGAGGCCACCATTTCGCGGACCTTGTAGCGGTGACGTGACAAGGCCCGCAAAATGCCGCCGGACAGGCCGGCGACCAATACCGGCGCCTTGATGCCCAGAACGTCGAGCAGCTCATGCATCATGGCGTCCACCCGCACCATCTGGCGCCCTGCCCGTTGAAGGCGTTCATCTCGTCGAGCTCGGGCCGGGTCATGGCGGCGACGACCGGGGCGGATGGCCGGCGTGGCTGACTTTGGTCGCACCAGACTTGCCGCGGATTGCCGGTCGGCGCGGTTGTCGTGCAGCCGGCCAGCACCAGGCAGAGGATCAGCGCCTTGCCCATTTCTCAGCCTCCGCTCTTGCTGCCGCATCGGTCATGCCGGCGGCCTTCCGCCCTTCGGCGGAAGCCTCGCGGTTCATTTCGAGGCGGTCCTCGGCGGCCGCGATTTTTGCCTCGGCCTGTTTGACCGCCTCCTTCTTCGCCCGGTTGATGCCGCCGGCAATGTAAAGGCCTATGCCGCCGGCCACAGCAGCGAATACCGTCATGACGACCTTGTTGCCGATGATGGCGCTGAGAATGGCGAGGAGCGCGGCCATCACAAATCCTCGGCGCGGCGGCGGCGCAGGAACTCGGTCAAGACGCCGTTGATCACAAGAAACCAGGGGAACCATTCCCCTGGGATGACCGGCGAAAGAACCTGAGGGTCGACATAGGTGACGATGCTCGCGATGATGCCGATAGCCGCCTGAAGCCGCGCCCAGAATATTGTTTCGCTGTCGCGGAAGAAGCTCTTGATCCGGGTCCACATGTCATTTCCTTCCGAATAGTTTGAGGATTGCTGATGATTTGAGGATGGTGGCGATCAGCGCTGCCCAGAAGCCGGGCTTGGCGGCAGGCACAGGAGGCCCAGGAGGCGCGAGCGTGGCGGCCGCTTGTGGAACGGGAATTGGGCTCGCTGGCTCTGGCGGAGCTGCAGGGACGACCGCCGACGACACCGGGCCGGCAGACGGGCAAGGCGCGTCCTTGATGCGCGACCATTTGCGATAAGCCTCGGCAAGCCTGGTATCGTAGGCGTTCTTGCGATAGCCGGCGCCGTTGTAGCCCTTGGCGAATCCCGCCCAGTCATGGTTGCGCAGATTGTCGTCGAGCTTGTTCGTCTTGATGAAGTTGATCGCGGCCTCAAGCTGGGCTTCCTCGTCGGCCATCATGGCTTCCACCATGGCCTGCACTGTCGCAAACCCGGCGGCGGCGTGGTTTTCGCCGAGAACCTGGCCAAGACCCCATGACGCGGATTTGAGCGCCGCGGTTTCGTCGATCGCACAAGCTGCCTTGAGCCGCGGGTAGCTATCCCTGGGATAGGGCTTCTCGCCCCACTTCGGATAGGCGAGGCCAGCGGCTACCGCTCTTGCACGCTTGGCACCCGACAGGTTGCGGTAGAAGACGTGCGGCTCGAACAGGATGACCGGCCGGCCAAGGGCGTCGAAGCCGTGCCCGCTCGTTTCAACATCGAGGAACGCGTGCATCTCGTCCTCGCCGACGCCGATCCGGGCGCCGAGTTTCGGCAAGTCTGTATCATCGAGGCGCCTGGCGGCGGCCTTGAACAAAAGGTCCATAGGTTTCCTTTCCGCCCTTGCGGGCAGGGTTTTGAGGTTAAACAGCAGTGCGTGGCGGCAGAGCAGAATTGGGCGGCAGCGCGCGCCGATGTGGCAAGCAAGGTTGATGTTTTCGACCCGTCATGTGAAATGGCCGCGGGATGGTGCACATGTCTGATGATGAACAAACCGCTGCGGCGCGCTGGACGGTGAAGTCCGAACTCCGCGCCGTCGGTCGCGACAAGCCGCTGCTGCTGGTGCTGGCGGCGATCCTCTGCCTCTATTGTGCGTTTATCGCCGGACCGATCGTCTACGCGGTGCTGGCCATCAACGGCATTGCGGATTTCTTCAAATGAAGCCGGTTCCGGCGATCTCGCTCCGGCCCGGTTCCTGCGTCCACCGCGCCCGAAATTGCTCGACCTGGATGAAATTGCTTAGCCGGGATGAAACTGTTCCCGTCTATCGTTCGTACCTGTAGCGGGTACGGGAGGACACGTGACGATAAGAATCAGGCTTCCAGGCGGGACTTTGAAGATCAAGAAAAGGGACGAGCTGCGGCGGCGCGAGCAGAAGCGCGAGGTGCCGGTTTGGCAGGTCGGCAATTATTTCGTCATCTGGTGGCCGAGCGGCATGTTCGATCGCCCATCGTCGTCCAACAAGTCCTCGCCCAGGAAATAGCCCGGGCACCCGACGATCCCGACCCGGCACTGATGCCTCGGTGCCGGATCAGGAACCGCCGTGCGCGCCAAACTTCCGAGACCGCTCGACAAATCCCAGAAAAAGTCAGCGGACAGCGTTGACTCTTCCGCCACGGAAGGTTTTGATGCTGCATTGCACAATCAGGCGGGGGCCGATGGCAGTACGTATCAGAATGCTAGGCGGCACGCTGAAGGTGAAAGTGTACCGCGAATTGCGCGATCGCGAACGCGCCCGCCGCATACCTGTCGTCAAGATCGGCCGGGTTTATTTCACCTGGTGGTCGAACCGCCAGCGACTCATTGACGACCAGTCGCCACGGTGAACGTCCCAATTCTTCCGACCTGGCATGCGCCTGGGAAGCCCGCTCAGCCGCCGCAGGCGAGCTCGCAAGATAAGTTGATGAGGCTGCTGTTGACTCTTCCGTGACGGAAGGTCTCTACTTACCGCATTGCACGAAAATTGCTGCGTTGCACAACGGGAGTTGGACCGATGGCGGTGCGTATCAGGTTGCCTGGCGGCACTCTGAAGATGAAGACCTATCGTGAGTTGCGAGCCCGGGAACGCGACCGCCGCGTGCCTGTGATGAAGATGGGTTCGCTTTATTTTGTCTGGTGGTCGAAAAGCCAGGAACCTCACCAGAAGCCGCAGGACAGCAGACGGTAGCGGCTCCGCCGGCGACGGGTCCGCGTCAGCGATAAACCCTGACAATTCCGAAATACAACTCCAGCTGTAGGAATTTTTGGTCGGCCGGCTGTGCCATTGTTGTGCGCACAGCATCCCGAGCGGCCCTCGCAGAGCAATTCTTCCGACGTCTTTTCGGCGATTTTCAAACGGCGTCCAGACTGGCGGGCGCGGGTGGTTGCAAGCTTGCAAACCGCCGCCGCTTGTCGCAATAGCTAGGTCGTAAAGAGACGCATGGATGATGGAGGCTGACCTGTCTATTGCGAACAGCCAATTTCGGTTGTCGGCTCAGTTAGCCGACGAGCCACCAATCCGACGTGCAATTATTGATTCGGACCTCGAAGATATTGATTCGGACCTCGAAGACGCGGCGCGGACATTCTTCGAAGGGGTATCTGAACACCAACATTGGAAGCATTTCTTCGAGCGATCGCAGCTTTTCGCAGAGAGGGTGCGAAAGTCGCGCTTCGGCCGCAACTGATATGCCATTCGTTCCACCATTCCTCTACCGCCTAGCCGGCATCAACTCCGGCCCCGAAACGAAGCTAAGTTTGCGGAGCGTCCGCAGTTTGCGGCGAGGCAAGCATGCGATCGGCGAAGAATGCATCATCAACGGCGTCTTTTCCTTCGATCGCGCCGATGCAAAGATCACCGTTGGAAAAAGATCCTATATCGGCAAGAGCCACCTCGTGGCGGCTGAGAAGATCGAAATCGGAGATGACGTGATCATTAGTTGGGGTACCACAGTCGTCGATCACAACTCACACGCGACGGGTTGGCAAGACCGCAAGGAAGATGTCGCCGACTGGCATCAGGGAAAAAAGGACTGGTCAAAGATCACCATTGCGCCAGTGAAGATTGAAGACAGCGTCTTTATCGGCTTCAACGTCATTATTCTCAAGGGCGTAACGATCGGCAAGGGATCGGTCGTTGGTGCGGGGTCTGTCGTCACGAAAGACGTGCCGCCCTTTAGTATGGTCGGCGGTAATCCTGCAAAGCAAATCGGCGGCGCTGCTGCTAGATCATTGACTTGAGCACAGAGCTCCGGCCATGTAGGCCATGCTGCGCATCGCCGTCTTGGGTGCAAACCTTAGAAATTCGGTCCGCAGTCTGTGTTTTACCCATCCTTTTTTTTCGCCAGCCAAATGCTGTTCATAGGCGAGGTCGTGCGCAAAAACCTTTAGCCGTTCTACCTTTAGCCCGGACGTTTTGAGAAGGTTTTCAAACGTTTGGGTCGTGTAAAAGTTGATATGCCCATACGGCCCTGACATTCGAATGGCCTTGCTGAGATCTCGCGTATGCTCCAAAGGCACTTCAATATAGAGCTTCTTGCAGACCCGAGCTGCCTCCCTCAGAAACATCCGTTCGTGCTCGACGTGTTCGACGACGTGAATGGCAAGCCCGAGATCGAACGACTTGTCGGGATGAGGGATGTGATAGCCGTCGAATACGTCGATGCTGTCCAGTTTGGCGATTTTTCTTGCCTTGATGGCCTCGACGCCGCTCTTCGAAATCTCGACGGCGCCAAGCTTCTTACCGAGCCCCTTCCTGTTCAGCTTATCCAGCACCGCACCTTCGCCCGCCCCGATGTCAAGAATCCTGTCGAAGAATTGGCCTTGAATGACCGCTTCGATGTGCCCGACCGACTGGTTTGAAGCTATGTCCCGTTTTGCGGCTACTTTTCCATCGGCGTAATAGTCGTCATAGATGTCGATGATGCTGCCGGCATGCGCCATGAGACAATCCTACAAGGATAGCCCCCGCCGACCTCATCCTGCCATTGCCTGCGAATGGCGTCCAGCGTCGACTACGCCGCCTACCCAGACCTCAACGAGACCCTCAATGTCGCCGTCAGGAACCGGGATTTCGCGGCTGTGTGCCGGATCCTTCGGCTTTGCGACCATGATCATTGCGCCCACCACCAGCCATTCCTCGCCCTCCTCGAGCTCGGTGATGATTTCGCCCTTATGCTGAATAGCGAATGCCATTGCTTATCCCCTTTCCGCGACTTGTTCGATGAAGCGCAGCGCATTGCCGTCATGGCCGGCATCGTTGAAATGCAAGCCCTCTTGATAGTTTCCCGAATTGATGTAGTCGAAGCCGTCGATCGGGATGGTCAGCACATTGCGCGATCGATAGGTTTGACGGATTGCGCCAAGGGCGGCATCATAGCTCCGACCGCCCGTGTAGCTTGCATCCCATGCGGCTGACGGCCGCGTCGGCGGCATCACAAGGATACGCGGTGCAGCGGCCGCTTCCAGCGTGTTGATGATTGTTGCGATGTTTGCCGATATCGTGGCCGGCGGCGTGCCAAAGCTGTCATTGATGCCGAGCGCCAGGATGGGCACGATCTTGCCGCCGGCGTAGCCGCATTGAGCGGCGGCCGATGTAAGACGCGCGGTGTTGAATGACGAGAAGGCATAGCTGCCGTGTGCCGCGCGCAAGGTGCGCAGGCGCGGACGCGAGCCGGCCGCCTTGACGCCAAGCCTGATGAGCCCGGTAATCTCGACAGGACCGCCGACAGCCGTAAGAGTGTAATTGCCGCTTGCCGCCTGCCCGGTGAGCGACGGCCCCGAATACCTATCAAGCGCCAGGGCGCCGGCGCAGTTGACGGTTTTGTACGCCGCGCCGCCGTTGAAGACAAAGGCAAGCGATCCCTGAGCGGCGTCCTGAGTGTAGTGGACGTCGACCTGTTCATAGGTGCCGGTAAACGCCAAGGAAGCGCCGGCGGCGAGGATGATGCTCTCGCCGATCGGCCCGCGCGACCCTGTCGACACGCTCCCGGCGACGGTAACGCCATAGAAAGTCGGAAGGTAGGTAGAGCTTGGCCGCAAAGCAGTCATGCCCGGTTCATCGTCGGCAATGCCGATATTGGCAAAACGCGTAACCAGGTTGAACCAGTGTTTCGGCCCGTCGCTGGCAAGCGCCCAATGGCCGATGCTATCGGCGATCAGGCAGAGCACATCGTTGTTGGCGATGTGTTCGGCCATCGTCGCGCGAAAGCCGTCATAGAGATTTTGCAGCGACGGCCGGCGCGGAATGAAGAAGCGCTTACTGTTGACGGCCGGCTTGCCAGGTCCCCAAAAACCGTCGCCAGATGCGGGAATGGCCGTCAAGGCGAAATTTCCAGGCGGCACATAGGGATTGGGATGAGCGCTCGCCGCGGACGCAAACAGCGCGGTCGCATCGACGACGCCGTTAGGATCGGCGCCAGCCAGCAGGTTCATGCCGGTATTGCTAGCGCCGCCGGTCAAGGCCCGGTCGGCATCGGCGAGCAGACCGGTCTTGATCGTAAAGCGGACCTCGTACCGATGCTGGGCGGACGATGCTACGGTCGCGCCATTCGACAGCGCGCCTGATTTGATCCATGCCGGGATGCCTTGCGGGTTGACGTTGTTTTGAAATTTGTAGGCGCCACCGCTGATCGCCGGATATTTGCCGGCTGGGATTGGGATACCCAGCGGGATATGAACGACCCCGTTGACCAGCGTCACCGCATATGTGCTTAGGATGTTGACCACCAACCCGCCGAGATAGTCCACTACATGAATGAGCGCAGCGCCGGCGCCAGCGCCAGCGCCAACGTCCACCGCTGTAATATGGCCGTCGGCCGGCGCTGGCGTCTGCATGATGACGCTGTAGCTGCCCGGAACGTCCGACCCCGTGTTGACCAGCGTCGGCCAGCCGATTTCCTGGCTAACGCCGACAGCGGAAACGAGACCGTTTGCCGTGGTATAGGCAGCACGCGCCTTGACGGCGACTTCGCCGGTGAAGGTCGCCTTCCACTGCGGACCATTTACAGCGCCTATAGTCTTGGCAGTGTGCGAGGCCGGAACCGCCGCCGTGAACCACTCGACTTCGCCGTTCGGAATTGCCCCGGCAGTGTAGTACCAGCTACCAGCGCCAGTGCGCTGGACGCCCATGACGCTGCCGGCAGGCTTCAGGATCGAAAGCCCTGAAACAACAGACGACGGGCCGGCTGGAACGGACATTGTCTGCTCGGAAACCAGGCTAAGCGTCCCGTCGCCCTCGACGTGGGCAATAAGGATGTGGGCTGTTCCCGGCACGATGCCAAATCCAAGCTCCAAGGTCGACAGATATTCATCGACCGTCGACAGCGATCCAGGCCAGAAATAGACGCTGTCGTTCGTAATCACCGTGCCGCCGACGGAACCCGTGATCGGAACGGGTCCGACGATCCTTGAGCTGATCAGGCCAATTTCCGCCGTTGCCGCCCGGACGCCCGTATCAACTGCTACCGGTCCGGCCCCAACATTGAACAACCCCAAAGAACCTGTCGAAACTTCGGTCCAGAAATACTCACCGACATCGACATTCCTGCCCAGCACCGCCGCGGCGGCGGCGCCGGCCAGTCCTGCCGACGCCGCAAAGCTGAACGTCGGCGCCACTGTGTAGGAGCCCGGCGCCGTGATCAGTATCTGCGTCAGCGCCCCGCCCGCCACCACGAAGCGGCCGGCAGCGCCCGAACCGGTGCCGCCGGTAAACGCCAGGTCGAACATGCCGTTGGCGCCGCCCGAGCCTGGCGTGATCGCACCGTTGCCGGCGACGCCGAAGCCGATTGCCGCAGCAGTCGTCGGGAAAATGCCCTTGCCGTAGAGCGAAGCGTCGCGTGCAGCCTGGGCACTGATGACTGCGGCCGCGGCGGCGACGGCATCGGAATTGGTCGCAGCCCGGTCGGCTGTGGTTTGTCCGGCATTCGCGGCGGAAGCGGCGGCACTGGCGGATGCCTGGCCGGCGCTGGCTTCGGCAGCATCCTTCAGCGCCTGGGTTTCATCGCGCAACGCTTCGACCTCATCGACCATGTCCGCGATGTCGGGCGGAACGGATGCGGCGACGGTGATGGCATCGGCGCCGACGGCCGGCTCGTCGGCCGTGAACTCGAACACGCGGCCGGCATTGACCGATCCGATCTGGGTGTGGACGGTCGTGCCCTTCTGCAGGGTGCGCGTAGTGCGGGCATCGGCGGCGCGGAACCATTCGCCTGCGCTCGCGGTGTAGATGCCATTTTGCGTCGGGTCGGCCTGGTCCTTGACCAGCACGCGGTCGCCGACCTCGGCCGGCACGCCGTCGATCGCCTGCAGGCCGTGCAGTAGGATGTCGGCCGTGGTCGCGAGGCGCACGGGTTCGCGTTCGCCGGTCAGGAGACGAACGGCGGCAGTTGCAGGTCGGGACATGAGGGCTTGCTCCATAAAAAAAGCCCCGCACAAGCGAGGCTGGAAGGGGTTCAGTGCTGTCGGTGGGAAACTTAGGCTACGCGGCCGGACACCGCCCTATCCGGCGCAGCCGGCGATTTTCCGGACAGAGAGCGGCAACGGGCTACAGCAATCCGCCAATGAGCCTTCTTGTGCCGCCCATTGCCGCCAGTCCGCAGGCCATGCCGGCGCAGTCGGCGACCCAGTCGAGGATATCCATATCGCGCGCGATCAGTTGGGCGCCCTGAAGAAGCTCGATCGCCGCGCCGGTGATGGCGAGGAGCAGGAC
This sequence comes from Mesorhizobium sp. M0195, assembly GCF_040322115.1. Classification (NCBI taxonomy): domain Bacteria; kingdom Pseudomonadati; phylum Pseudomonadota; class Alphaproteobacteria; order Hyphomicrobiales; family Phyllobacteriaceae; genus Mesorhizobium; species Mesorhizobium sp. M0195. Next base: position 78,380 of record NZ_JAMYSV010000013.1, read on the forward strand.
CAGTCTCGTCTTGTGTTCCGGCCAGCCGAGGCTTCCAAGCGCCGCCAGCACCGCGAATGCCGCGGCGTGGTTGAGCTTGTCGTGGTGGAAGGTGAAGCCCAGGTCCAACTCCTGCAGGAAGCGCACCGGCGAAAGCGCGAGCAGGAGAACGCCGGCCAAGGTGAGCAGAAAAACGATCCTTGCCATGGTCGAAAAAGAGTCAGTGCGCAACAGGTCAATCCTTCGTCTGAAATGGGAGGCGATCCAGAAGGCACCACCGACTGGGATCGCTCTGCGGTTATCAGGCCATAAGCCAGCATCGTGACCACAATCAGACCGCTGGCCCGGTTGCGGCACGCTCTACTCGGGCCGTCCGGCCACAAAACCGATAGCGCGCATCACAGACCGCGGGGGGTTGCACCCCTTCAGACCAGAGGCAAATACCGCCTCTAGCCAAGCTTCGAACGGGAGTTCCCCAGTGGCAGATCAGCGGAAACCCTGTTTTAGAGAAGGTCTCGGATATTGACAGGTGTTCCCGGTGGCAGGTCTTTCACCTTCGCAATAAGTTGGCCCATTATGTGCCAATAGACTTCCAGGTCCGACAGCTCCTGGTTTTTGATTTCGTCCTTCCCGTTGAGAAACAGCGGTATCTTATAGCCGACGCACTGGTTAAAGGCTGGCTCGGCGCCGCCGGCCTCACGCCAATCTGAGTAGAGATTGGCGGCCAATGCTGCATCTTCGTCCTCGATGACATCGACTTCGTGGAAGGTCCGGATGTTGGCGGGCACCTGAAGAGCCTCGCCCATGCCCGGCTCGAACATCACGACACCAGGTTCCCCTTGTTCCAGCCTTTGGCTATCGACTGCAAGCGCCGTCCCCAGCCAATCATAACCAAAGCAGGTGATCCGGCCGGTGAATTCCGGAAAACCCAGGCAGACACGTGCGTTCCAACGTGCCACGTCCTGCGCCCGGATTATCCTGTACAAACCGTGCTTGAACGAAGCACCGCCGAAGCTGGTCAGCAACTCGGCTAACCCAGGCACTTTCGTATCCAGGGAGAAATTGCCGGTGTCCGCGGGCACCCTGCTATCCACCGGGAAGTTTTGGCGAAATGTCTCGAACATTGCGATCTCCAATCTACCAGCCCGATCAATCTGACGGTGCCTAACCTACTCTTGCGGAAGGTGGAACGGTTTGATCGTAGCGGAAGGGAGACCTCGTTCATCAAACACATCGAAGACTCGCTCCGATAAGACGAGGTTAAAATTCTTGGCGATGCCGAAGTCATCGTGACCCGCTTTCCCGCTCACCTTCAGCCACACGAAAGATGGAAGCTCTACCTCGGGCTGCTGTTCGCGGAAATCTTCGGACGTTATGACTTCAACAGGGGCGAATGCCGCTCCGGTGAAGCCGATTTTTGATAATGCGTGCGCGGCCTCTTCCGTCACGAGAAAACATGGAAAGCTTGTTATAAGAACATCACCGATCCATCCCTCCATCTGGTACACAAGCTTGCTCACGATAGGAGGGTGGACACTGGTATCCATGATAGTGCCGTCACCCAATCCACCGGCCACATCGGGCAGAATGTCATAGTATCTCATCAGTCACCTATTGGTGGATCGAACAAATGTCCATACTTCTTGTCGATTTCAGTAACATAGTCAAGGACCTTCTGGCGGGTAGCGTGAGGGTTGTTCTTGTAGAAATATTCCCACTCGTTCCGAATTACCTTCTGGTGCAAATTTATGTCGAACTCTTTCCGGATTCCGCGAAGATTCTCGATTGAATGCAGCTCTTGCTCTGTAAAAAGCCCGGGATACCTTTTAAAAACTCCCTGCTCGACGCCATGATGCACTATGTAGTCGCTTTTGTTGAGACTAGGATTCGCGTCGAAAAAGGTTTTTCGATAGTCCTTGAATGGAGACCACCCAACCTTCGCCTCGGCATGTTTAACTTTGGACGTATCCCTAGCAAGCATCGCACCTAGTAACGCGGTATCAAAGGCACTATCGGACATTTCACCGGCTCGCGCCTTCCGGCGTGGGCTTGGTGGCGAGACCGAGCGCGCAAGCGCTTGCTGATGTCTAAGGGTTTCGGCATCTACACCATGAACAAGCGCCTCGCCGCCTTCGGCTAGGCCAGTTGGCAGCCTCGAAAATATTGGGAGTTTCTCTACCCATGGCTTGGCAATCTTCGCGGCAGCGCGTTCCAGGGCCACCGCCGCCAACCTATTGCCAGGAATTGCGCCCGCGGCATTGAGCAGTATTTCGTCGTAGTTGCCCTCCAGCGCTGCATTTCCAGCCTTCTCCAGTGCAAATGACGTCCCCAACGGCGTGAAGTCGGCCACCGAGATGCTGTCTTCGCCAAGCCCATCGGAGCCCACGAGTTTTTGCGCGAGAAGACGCCCTAGGCTCCCCCGCTCACTGTCGCCGGCTATCAATTTCCCGAGCCACTCTTGATTCGTCGGGAGGTAGTTGGTGAGTTCCGCGTTTGCTCCCGATCGTCCTGGCTCGACAGTGTTGGCCAAATCGAGCAGCATCATCGGGTCGACTACAGCTGCCCGGAACGACCTGTCCGCGATGCTGTTGTCCGTTTGGGATACGCTGGTCTGAAGCAGGTGGTTCAGTACCGCTTCGCGCGCGACTTGATTCGGTAGTGCGGCGAACACATTGCGCAGCTCTGCGGTCTGGTCTTGCGGCTGGGCCTTGAGTCTGCCGACAATGTCCTCAGCAACGGAGTTGGGTAGCGGCTGGGCGGTCTCAAAACCCAACTGTTGCTGGGCGGCGAGGGAGCCAATGATCGCCGCCTGATAGTCTCCCGGCGTCGACAGGTTGCTCCAGGCCGCATCAAGGTTCGCGAATGCCTCCCGGACATAGCCGCCGGGGTCGGCCCGCCTGGCCTTGAACGTCAGGTCCGCGGCGGTGGCGATAGCGTCGTGCCGCGCCTTGTCCTCTTCCGGCGCTGCACTGTCTGCCGCGGGGTCGGCGTCCTTGACCATGGCTCGCACGGCGTTGTTCGCAACGTCGCGCATGTCGTGGAAATGACGACTGACGTCGATGGTCCTGTTGAACGCCTCGAAGCGCCTGGCGCCCTCGGTGGCGCCATAGAGAGCGACGAACTGTTCCGACGTTGGGATCGGGCCGGAATAGGTTCCGGTGTCCCTGATGGCGACCGGCGCATTCTGCTCGGCTAGGCCAATGCTGATACGTGTGCCGATTTGCCGTGTCGCATCGGCAGCGTGGGCTCGCCGCACCAAGGCTGGCCGCTCTTCGGACGGAATGTCGTCCCGAAAAGCCTGCGCGACTCTTTCGTTCGGCGTAAGCTTGCCTACGCGGTCACGGGACGTAACCGGTGTGGCAGACCCACTCGCCCGAGGTCCGCCCACAGCCTCGATGATATCGTCCTTAGTCCTGCCGTCCGTTGAGACCGGCCCAGTCCCCAGCATCCCGGCGGCGCGCCTCGGGTCTTGGGCGATCATCGCCTGGACAAGCGCCTTTGCCGTGTTGCTGCGCCAGGCGGCCTCGGCCGCTTGCCGGGCAAGCGGGTTGCCCATCTTGCCGATCAGGTCGAGCCCGCTCTGCCTGATCGCCTCGAATGTTTCTGTGTCGTTCGGGTCGCTTTGCGCGATCGAGCTGGTATAGATTTGCTCGACCTTGCTCCACTCGGCCTGCTCATAGGTCTGGCGCCGCGCGTGCTGCTGCGCGGCCATGCGCGCCGAGCCGGCCAGCCGCAACGCCTGCTTTTGCGCGAGGAAATTCGCGCGTTCGCCCTGCGGCACTTTCGCCGCGGTGTCGTCGAAGATCTGGTCGAATAGGCCGGGCTTGACGACGCCGTCGCTGCGCGGATCGAGCTGGCCATACATGAAGTCGTGCAGGCCGCCGCCGTCGGCCGGCGCGGTCTGCACCGCCACGGCCTCGGCGTGCGCTATGCGTGCGTTCAGCTCGCGGCCGATAATGCCGGCGTCGAACGCATCCTGCTGCTGCTTCTGCTGCCGGAAGCGTTCGGCAATCGCCGACAACTCGTCGCCAAAGCCTTGCATGGCGGCGCCCACCGGCGAGCCGTTGGGATAGGAGGCCACAGTGCCGGTGTCGAGGCGGCGCTGGGCAAGCTGGAGCGGGATGGTGGCCATCAGTAGAGGCCTCCACCCGGCGCCGGCGGGAAGGCGCTTCTGCCGAACGTCACCGTCTTGGCCGGGTCGTAGAGGCCGGAGATGCCCGACACGAGGCTGCCGCCGGCCTTGAAGATCGAGGCGCCCACCGCCTGCTTGCCGGAAAAGCGCGCGATCGCCGCTTGCGTGGCGAGACCGTTCTGGCGCAGCTGCGAGCCGTACTGGATCGCCTTGAGGTCGAGCTGGCCCTGCCTGGCATTGGCCGTCAGCACCTCGGTCGGGGAACCAGAAATGGCGACGCCCGAAGTGCCGGCCTGGGCACGCGCCTGAGCCTGGAGGAGATCCTGTTTGTGGCGCTCCTGGCCCTGCTCGAAGGCCGAGCTTTGGGCGTCGGCCCGCGCCTGCTGTTCATAGGCCTTGGCCTGGTAGTCGGCCATCTGCTTGGACTGCTGGCCTTCCGCCAGCGCGCCGCCGACGGAAAGCGCCGTACCGATAAGAGCTAGTGTGCACATGGTCAGCCTCGTTCGCCGGCGGGAATGAATTTGCTGTTGATGCCGTCGACCGGTGCGCCGATCGCGGGGCGCCGGTCGAGCACGCCGCCGGGGCTGAGGAAGGACAAAAGCAGTCGGTCCGCCTGGATCGCCGGACGGCTGAGACGCGATGGTGTGGTGGCGCGAGGACCGGCCATGGCGGTGCGCCGGATGGTGGTCAGGTTGACCTTCAGGTCGACGGCGCCGTCGGCATCGAAAAGGCCGTTGGCGGCGGTGACGGCTCGGCTCAAGGCATCGGCCGCGAACAGCTCCTGGCGCAGCTGCTCGATCAGCTCGTGAACGCTCTTCCAGCGCTCACCGAGGGAAGCCGCCTTTGTTCGGATCTCGGCGCCAAGCGCTTCAATGTCGACGCGGGCTTCGCTTCGGGCGGCGGCGATGCGGCGCTTGTCCGCTGCCGCGATGGTCCTCTCGACGAGCGCAATTGCATCGTTGCAGTCGTCTAATGCGGCACGGGCTGCTGCCAGGTCGCCCTCGCCGAAAATCGCGCGATCCTCGGCCTGTTGCAGCTCCTGCTTGCGGGCGATCGCATTGTTGAGGTCGGTGTCGAGCAAGGCGCGGATGGCAGCGAAATCGGCAGCCGTCCGCGCCTTGCCGAGTTGCTCGGCATGGGGGATTTGAGTCACGGTAGGTTCCTTGGTTGGGGAAGCGATGGAGGACAGAGAGGTGATCTCCCCCCTCGAGGGGGAGATGGCCGGTAGGCCAGAGGGGGTCGTCTCGCGTGGAGCGCCAACCCCTTCAATTCGCGATGGGAGGCCGCGTCAGGACGTGCCGACCCCCTCTGTCGCCTTCGGCGACATCTCCCCCTCGAGGGGGAGATTAACTAAGGCTCGGCGTCGAACACCGGCGTCATCGCCCTGATCGTGCAGGGCGTCGGGTTGACATGACGAATGCGCACCCGCCCCTGCCCTTCCCAGCTATCGTCGATCGGCACCTCGACATTGCCGGTGAACAATTTCGCCATGCCGTCGGGTGCAACCACGGACGGGATGCGAACCTGCTCCCAGCGGCCGCGGATGAACGACTGGACCTGAAGCCCGGTTGTGTCGGTTTCCAGCAGCGAAAGAATGAGCTTGGCCACCTTCTTGCGCCGCCCGACGATCGATCCGTCGCGGCCGCCGACATCGAGCTCCAGCGTGTTGGCTTCGGACTGGTAGCCGAGCCCGACCTGCCATGTGACTGCCGTAGCTCCACCGGGCAACGAAACCGCGCCAGCCGCCACTAGAAGGCCCTTGTAGACCTTGCCATCGGCAAGCGCGTCGACTGTTTCGCCGTTGAGATGACCAAGCCCTGAGACCGTGCCGACAGCGACGCCGTCATAGGTCAGGCCGCAGTCGATTTCGAATGCATCCTCGATCACGCCATACTCAAACGCCGCGGTCTTTATTTCGATATAGCGCCTGGTCACGCCGCCGATCGTGCGCTTGACGATCAGCCAGAGATCGTCGTTGCCGTCCTGGCCGGGCGTCACCACGGCGCTTTCGACAACAGCCCAGTTCGATCCGGCGAAGCTTCCGGCGATCTGGTGGATATGCATGCCGCGAACGTCTTGCGACGGCTGGTGCGTGTAGCCGCCGAGCTCGCCATCCCCGAGCGGAAACCACAGCAGCGGGTCGGGGTCGGTCTGGAAGGCGAGTTCAACGACGCCTTTCTTCGGAATGTGCTCGGAAATCTGCCCGACATCATCCGAGGTGAAGCGGCCGGTGGCGTTTTGCGTCAGCTCGGCGATCGATTTGCGGGAGCGGGTCACATAGAGGAACGACTGCCCGGCATCGACGGGACGCAGCGGGGCACAACCGAAAGTCCGGGACCGGCGGTTCTTGAACGAGGACGGCGTCAGCGCCTCGTCGATGCCCGAGCCCGACAGGGCCCTCACCCCGCCAAGCGTTCCGATGATCAGCGCACCGTCCGATTCCGCCACCCACGTAATGTCATTGGCCTGACCGCCACCTGCCTGCACGAATTCCAGCGCGTCGGTGTCTTTCTCACCGGTGGCGAAGTTGTCGAAATCGCCGGTTTGCGAGGCATAGACCGAGAATTTGCGGCTGAACGCCAGACGCTCCTCGTAAAGCGAACCGCTCTGGACGTACTTGCCGGGCACGAACGTGCCGAGACGCCAGCGGATGATCGGGCTGAGATCGGGCAGAGCGTGCCCGTATAACTGGACCGTGACTACCGTCGTGCTGGGCCGGCCAACGACCTTGGCCCAGCGCCAGAAGCCATCCGCGCCAAGCAGACGAATGGCGCGACCGATATCGCTGGTCTGGAAGCCGATGCCGTCATTGATGCCGACGATCGAGGATGCCGAAAGATCGAACGGCGTTTGCGACGGCGCGTATTCGTGCAGCGCCAGTTCGGCGATAGCGGTTCCGTCGCTGCCGCCACCTGAAAACAGCAGCTGATAATATTCGTAGGCAACCGTGTTGTTGAAGCCGTCGAAGAAGCGGGTTTCCGACTTGGACCAGCCGGTCTCTCCGTCCCGGCTGTCGAGCGTCGTCCAGTCGGTGCCGTTGTGCGAGGCCTGGAATTGCCACTGGGTCGGCGATGCAGTGTCTGAGTGATCATTCGTGGCGGTAATCCAGTAGGCGTCGACCGTCTTGGTCCCGCCGCCGCCGAACTGGTAGCGCAGATACCCGCTCGGAAAGCCCGCTATATTCTCTCCCTTCTGCTTGTCGCCATCGAACACCTGCCACACGTCGGATGAGCCGTTGCTGTTGCTGACCGTGCCGCTTGGCAGCGTATTCGAGGCCATGACCGGCATGGCGTTGCCGGTTGCGGCCGGTGTCAACGTCGTGGCGGTGGTGTTGATCTTGTCGTATGGGCCGTCGAGAAAGACGAAATCGGCGAGCGTCCAGGTCGTGTGCGCGGTGCGCGTCAGCACTTTGACCGGATGATCCTTGTGGGTGATCCACATCTGGTCTGCCGACTGGACGAATTGCAGGTCGAACAGATCGGCCTCGAGATAAGGCGAAACGACTTCGACCGTGCCGACACGCGCACCATAGGCATAGACGCGGATGTAGAGATCGCCGAATTCGAGCGCATAGGCCTGGTCGGCCGAGAAGATGAACGGGATCAGCCGTGTCGCCTTTGACGGAGCCTTCACCTCAGCGCAAAAATACGTGCCGCCGCGCTTCCTGATGCCGCCATGCGGCAGCGTGACGAAATTGGTGCATTTCGACAGCGCCGCCCGGTAAAGCTCGAGCGAGGCGCGAGCATGCAAGCGGGGAGAAATCTCACCGCGGATGAAAGCGTCCTGGACCGGATAGAGCGTGGTCATCGGCCGACGAACCTGTTGTCGCCGCGCTGGAGAGCCCAGGAGGATCTGCAAAATCTGCCCCCGCGCTGGATGGCATTGGCCGAGTAGGCGGCATCCAGCGCCCTCTCATAGGCGCTGCGGGCGACGTCGATCATGCCGGCCTTGTGGGTCAAGGGATGCGCGATCTTGACGGCGAGCGCCGCCACCATCACTTCGCTGAACAGCGCATCCCAGTCGTTCGGGTCGGTCAGGTTGGCGACATAGCGGATGATGCGCGGGCCGGCCTGATCGGAATAGATCAGCCCGGCCTCCTGCCGCCATGAGAGCGGAACGCCGTCCGGCTCGCCATTCCCCGTCAGCGGCAAGGGCCGCAGGCAATCGGCGGGAAGCTCATAGGCAAAGTTCAGCGTGCCAGCACCGCTGCCGGTGTCGAAGCCGGCGACCGAGGCTGCCAGGATGGCGAAGACAAAGGCATGTTTGGTCAATTCGGCCTCGCGGGTCAGGTCGAAATGCAGATTGAGCAGGCGCGCCGCCTTGGCGTCCTGGTCGAGGCTGTCGATCGGCGCCTCGTCGAGCACGGCGAGCGCCATGTTGGCGATGTCGAGCGGGGTGATGGCCATGGCTCAGGCCTCCGGCTGTGTGATTGGTCGGGGAAAACGGGACATGGTGCCTCCACGGCAAAAAGGCCGCTTCGAGGCGGCTGGGGATTTCTTGTGATTTGTGGCTTGGGCAGATGTTGCACGTCTCGTGCATGAGGCCGTCACGCCACCAACCGCCCATCAGGAAATGGCGTGGCAGACGCTTCGTCAGTCGTCTTTTCCCATCGAGCAAGGAAGACGGCAATGCTTGGGCTATTGCAGTTTCACGACACCGCCGCGCAACGCGGCGATGTCTTGCCTTGATTGTGTCAGCCGACGCGTGCGCTGGTCGCGATCCACTGCCCTGTTTCGGCTGACTTGACAAAGGCGCCTGATTTCACCCTTCCGGCACCTCCTGCCATGGCCAAGCCCTTGTCCAGGGCATTCTGAAGACTTGGTGTGTAGTAGGCGGTGTTTTCCAGACCGCTGAAGAAGTTTATGCGATGAACGTTCCCCTTCTTGCTCATGACAATGCCCGCTTTTCGGAGCACTTCCTGAACTGTCTTGTACTTCATGTTCATAGTTACCTCCCTTGCCGAGACAGGCAGCATCGCCCTTTCTTGTAACTGTTTGGTGCCGTCGATTGACCAGAGGGCAACATGAATGTTGTAGCGAACCCCAAATTCACATCACTCTGACGCAGCGCGGCGGGTGAACTTGGGATTCGCCACAGTGGCCGACCTGGCGTCCCGAAGGGGCGAGACGTCGGACGCCCGCCCCTTCGCCGATCAGGACTCGGTCGTCTTCAGCGCGATGAACGTCATGTGCTTGACGCTCGAGGCCGTGCGGTCCCAGTTTGCCGCCAGTGCCAACTCGACATCGGTGGCGAATTCGCCGGCCGAGGACGCGTCGAGAAAGCGGGTGCCCGGCACATGCGGCACGAAATGCCGGCGGCCGACCATTTCAGTGACGCCGCCGCCATGGCCCTGCCGCGGCTTGCGGTCGAACTCGAGCGGCCCGCCTTCGGTGTTTACCGGCAGCTCGTTCCACAGAATCGCCTTGTCCTTGAACATGAACGCGGTGTAGACGCCGCCGGCAACCGGAATGTCGTCATCGACGACGGCCCTCAGCCCCATGTAATAGGGGATCAGCGGCCCGCCCTGCTCGGACGACGGCACATAGTCGATGAGGTCGGCGAGTTTCAGCGCCTTCATCTGTTTCGAATGCATCCAGATCGTCTTGAACTTGTCGGCGCGGTCGCCCATCAGATAGGCGGCCTCGATGATGTCGGTGTCGACGATGGAGGCGCCGGTGACGCGCACCAGGTCGCCGGCGTCATTGGCGATGTTGTCGGCCAGCACGCCTTTCAGGATGCCGAGCAGCGTCAGCTTGTTGGCGCGCTGCCAGTAGTCGGTCTGGCGACGCACGATGAGCTTCTGCGGATCGTCACCGGCAAGGATCGAGGTCAGGTCCGGGATGCCCCAGGCCTGCGCACGCACATTGCGGGCCGCGACTTCGCGGCGCGCGCCGATCTTCTTCATCTCGATCGAGTCGGCCGGGTCGTCATTGACCGGCTCGGAGGGATCGTTGCCGAGGTCCTTCCAGCCGGGCATGTCGACCGAACGACCGCCCAGGCTGAGCTTCGAGGCGATCGACGGGTCGGAAAACAGGATCCCGGCCTGGTAAATCTCCAGCGACTGGACGTGCTCCTCGAACGAGTATTGCGCGTAGACGGACGGAACGATCGCGTCCGCGATACGGGTGTAGGCGTCTGCCATTTTTGTCTTCCTTCAGGTTTGGGGTCAAAGAGGGTTGTTGGGCATCCACAGGTCGGGGTTTTCGCCGGCCTCGCGTGCCAGCCGCCGGGCGCGGGCGGGGTCGCTTTTGACCAGGGCCGAGATGCCAGTCAGGTTGCGCTCGCCGGCGGCATTGCGCTTGAAGGGGTTGCCTCCGCTCAAGGCAGCATTGCCGTCGATCGTGTCTTCGCGGAACATCGCCTCGCCGATAGCGTGGAACGCCTTGGCGATCTGCGGGTCGGTCAAGGCGCCGTCCGGCAGAAGGATGCCCTTCGCCTTGTAGGCATTGACCAGGCCGAGCTTCTTCATCGCCCGGTTGGCGACCTCGAGCTTCTGGCGAAAGCCATCGCTCCCGGTCGGTCCCCAATCCCGCACGAGGTCGTCGTGCGTAGTCTCGACCGAGCGGGCAACGGCGATTTGCTGTGCCTTGGCCTGCTCGGCCATGTAGCCGACGAAGCGGTCGTGATAGGCCTGTGCAACCTTCGGGGTAGCACCTGCCTCGACCGCCCAGGCCTTGGACGCATTGGCGAGCTCGTCCGAATAGGCGAAGTTTTCGGGGAGCCCGTCGGGGCGCCGGTACTCGACCTTGTCGGGCGAGGTCAGCGGACGCATCGCCTCGGGCAGCCGGGCATGGAACCTGTTCCAGTCTTCCGCGGCTGCATCGGCTGCCGGAACGCGCAGGCTCTCACCCTGCTGCCGCTCCAGCTCCGCATAGGAGGCGAAAACCCGATCGAGGCTTTCAGGCTTGGTCCAGCCCTTGGTTTCAGCGAGCTTGCGGTTGCCTTCGGAAAGACCGTCAAACCAGCTTGCGGCCTTAGGCGGGGCGGACCCGTTGTCCCCGTTGGCCGGTGGCCGTGCAAGGTTGCCCGCCGGTGGCGCCGCCACCACGGACCCGGCGTCTGCCAGATCTGTCATGAGAAGATTCCTTTTGCTGAGAGTTTGAAGGCCGGTGATGAGAGCACTGGCGGTGAAACTTGGTATCTCCCCCCTCGAGGGGGAGATGGCCGGCAGGCCAGAGGGGGTAGCCGCGCGTGGAGCGCCGACCTCATCTGTCGCCGGGGGTCGCGCCCGGTCGAACCGACCCCCTCTGTCGCCTTCGGCGACATCTCCCCCTCGAGGGGGGAGATTAGCGCCTACGCATTGTCGCCCCAGTTCTCCCAGAGCAGCGTGATCGTGCCGGTAACGGCAATCGTGCCGTCGGCATCGATGTCGGTGCCGGTGGCAAACGCCAGATTGAGATAGAGGTCGACCGGCGTCACGGTGCCGTCGAGCGTCAAGGCTGCGGCAACATCGGCAATCGACGCGCTCGACGGCGCGGCACCGGCGCCATCCAGCGTGCGGCCGGTCGCGCCCAGCACATTGACCATGGTTCCGGCAAGCACAGCGCTCGACCCTGCCGCCGAGCCGAGCGACCAGGTCAGCGCGGCATTGTCGTTGATGGTCGACGCGCGGGTAGTCAGCACCGCAAACTGCAGCCGGGCCGTACCGCCCTTGATACGGATCTTGCCATCGATGAAATCGAACAGCTTCTGGCTGGCAAAGGCCTGCGCATCGGTGACCGGCACCGGCATGGCATTGAATGAAAAGACCGTGCGGTAGGTGCCGCCCTGTCCGCTCGTCCTGGCGGAAAGTCCGGCCCTGGGCGGGGCAAGGCCGGCTTCTCTGGCGGCGGCACGCGAAAGCGTCCGGGCAAGACCTCGGGTCATTTGGTTTCTCCATTTTTGGGATTTGAGGAAGAGTTAGCCGCTGCGTAGAAAAAGCAGATCGGGCACATGGGCCGTCAAAGATTAGTCTCGTTTGGGCATCGTCTTGCCGAGCCGTCGTCTCCGGCCGTCAGACAAAAACAACCATGTCTTATTTCGTGAGGCACGGTGCCTATGTTCCGCCGCAAATGCGACCCTACTTGGCAAAATCAGCCTGCGTATTAGTTCATAGACTTCAAGGGAGTATCAGACGATGACCGTATCCAGAGCCATTGCCGCCATGTTCGTAACCGCCGCGCTGGCAGGCTGCGCGCAGACCGAAGCACAGCAGAGAACCAGCACCGGTGCGCTGCTCGGCGCCGGCGCCGGTGCGCTCGCCGGCCAGGCCATAGGCGGCAACACCAAAAGCACGGTTATCGGTGCAGCCAGCGGCGCCCTGCTCGGTGCGGTCGTCGGCAACGCCACCACCCCGCAACCGCGCGGCGAACAGCTCTGCCGCTATCAGGATCGCTACGGCCGCATCTACACCGCGCCCTGCGACGACCGTTATTATAACGGTAATTATTGAGCGTAACGAAGCGCCGGCGGCAGCCGATCTCCCCCCTCGTGGGGGAGATGTCCGGCAGGACAGCGGGGCGCCGTAGGCGCCAGCCATAACAGCAATTCCAATCAATGCAGAACATTCAATCCACGAAATTTTCGTCCACGAACATCTCGGCAAATTTCTGGGGTGGAGGGTTACGCCATTGACGCGAGCGATTTCGAGATTCCTTGCCACATATCCCGGATTGCTGCCGGCATCCCCTGCGGTATGTGGATAGCCTGGGCAATTGCGTCATGCCATTGTCCCTCGCCGCCATAGATAGATTGCAGTTTGGGGGCCATCCTTTTCAAGCCATCCTCCGACTCTTGAGAAAGTTCTCCGATCGCCCAGAGCACATAAACATCGAGCAGCCTAAGCAGCGGCTGTCCGTCATAACGTGGGTTAGTCAACATTTAACCTTTCACGCATCATAGGTGGCATAATAAATAACCCGTTCGCAGATGGCAGAAATGCTTGGCTTTTCTTTCTGCGATGCAACCAAAGCCTCGGTAATCTCGATCGCAAGGTTGATTTCGAGAAAGTATGCCAGGCCCTCTTTAGCTGCCTCGGGTGGTACCAACACCCCATCCTGCTGAGGCAGAACCATCGCGTCTGAATCCTCTGTCCAAGGCTCCGCCGCGTAGATTGTGGGCTCCGCTGCGTAGACCGGGTCCTCCTCGTCAAATTCCGACAACCGCCCAACGATATCCAGCAACTTCATTTTTTTCCCCATAGGGAAAATCCTCCTCGGCCATTCGGATGCAGTGCTTTCTGGAAGATACTCCCTCGATCATGTTGAGATCTAGGGACGAGTTGCATTACACCGGGTTCGTAAACTTGCACAATGATCGGCCGAAAGCGTCATGGCCTCCGCAAGGTCAGTGCTCCCCGCACCCTACCCATCCGCCGGTGCCGCTTTCTCCGGCGCCGCCTTAAGCAGAATCCCGATAGCTCGATTCCAGTAGCGCACCGCCTCAAAATGCCCTTGTCTGGTCAACCAGATCTTATTCTCCAAACTGACTGGATCGCCGATCTCAAACAGCTCCATGCCCTTGGGGCGTAAATATCTATTTTGGTCGGGCATTTTCAGTCCACCAACCGAGCAAATAGATCGGCGAGGTCACGCGCTATCGTCTCAGCGGATTGCCGATTCATACCTATGAATGGGATGCGTACGATTCGCATGGCCGCATCTTCAGTGTCGAAGCCATAGCCTTCACCTCCTCCGTCAGATGCGAATAAGAAGATGCCTGGCTCATATTTTTCAACCTCATATCCGCGGTTGAAGTCAGCCAGTTCTTCGGCTTTAAAAAAATAGTATAGTTATTGCCGATGAAACCTTCGCCTCCATTATGCTCTTTGAGGAAATCATGTAATCCTTGGCAGCACGACTCCCAACCGTGCGGACAGGCCGTCGACGACTGCGGATTCAGCCGGTGCGTCGAATGTCCCTCAGTTAAATATGTCCCATTGCTATCGTCCCAGGTCGCTCAGCAACTGGTTCCACCACGGCATACCCCTGTTGTCGGTGAACTGCCGCCAAACTTCACTGGATTGATTTCATGCACATCCACTACGGCGCGAACTATGGCAACAATAGCACTACCGACCGTCGTAGGGCTCAATCGTCGCTGACGGAATACCAAAGCGGTCGAGTAGATTCAGCACACGCTCTATATGACCACACGCAGATCGCCAGCAATGATAACATCGCCGAACCATCCTTCCATCTGGTAGGTGAGTTTGCTCACAACAGGGGGTGAACGCTTGTGTCCATGATGGTGCCACGGCCTATTCCGCCGGCGACATTGGGCTTTATGTAAAAATAGTCCACCATTCACCTAATGAGGATCAAAAAAATGAAAGCCCAACCTCATTGCTACTTACCATCGTAAGGCTCGATGACAGCAAACGGTATTCCCAATGATTCCAGCAAATCAAGAATGCGTTTCGAGATGACGAGGCGATAGTCCGCTGCGATCCCGAAATCGTCCCGGCCGGCCTTGCCATTCACTTTAAGCCAGACGAAGGGTGGAAGTTCCTGCCCAGGTTGATCCTCATGAAACTCTTCGGATGTTGTCACTTCGGCGTCGGCGAACGTCGCGCCTGAAAAACCCATCTTTTGCAGTGCGCGCTGGGTGTCTTCGGTGACGAGGTAACACGGGAACGTCGTAACGATCACATCGCCAAACCAGCCCTCTATAACGTAGTGAAGCTTGGTCACGATTGGCGGATGGACACTCGAGTCAAGAACGGTGTTTTCACCAAGTCCACCAGCGACGTTCGGCCATATGTAAAAATATTGCATCACTCACCTATTGGAGGATTGAACAGATGTCCGTATTGTTTGTCGATATAAGTCACGTAGTCCAGCACCTGCTGACGCGTTGGCTGGGGGTGCGACGCATAAAATTTATCCCATTCGAATCGGAAAACGATCTTGTGCAAAAGGTTATCTAATCCTTTTGGTATGCCGCGAAGATTTTGAAGAGAGTGCATCTCATCTTCAGCAACAAGGCTTGGATATCTGGTCCATATCTGTTGCTCTGCAGCGTGATGGACGACAACCTCTCCCTTTAGATTCGGGTTCGCATCAAGAAATGTTTTGCGGTAATTTTTTGAAAGAGCTTTGCCAAACGATGCTCCCGGATGCCTAATCTTAGAGGGGTCTCTGGCGATCGACTTTATTATCGCAAGAAGCTCAGCCTTGTCAGGCTTGACGCCGGTGCTCAAGAGGTAAGCGGCCTCTTTTGCTGCATTTATTGCACGAGACTCAACCTCGGTCGTCTGGCGAACCGCCGCTCCCTCAACGGCGAGTTCTGATGTGGCCCGCGACCCACCGGCCGTAAGCTCCTCTAACGGCTTGGCAAACTTGCCCGTCCCGGCGCGGACAATGGCCAGTCCTTTTGCAACGGCTTGGCCGAGTGACTCGAACGCCAGGCTGCCCTCTGCAGCTAATCCGGAGGCAGAAGTGACCGGCAGTTGACTGAGCGCGTCCAAAGGATCGTCGCGCAGATCCTGAAGAAACAGCCCAATGTCGTGCGGGGCTCGGCCTAGGCCTTCAAAACCTTCGGTGAGGTAGTCGCCGAAGTCCTCCGCGGCGAGTTCCAGTTTCGATTGAGGCTTCCTGCGGTTTGAAGGAGCAGGCGGTTGATTCTGCTTCCCGGCGATCACAGGTGCAACAACGGGCCTAGCCGGTTGGCTTTCGACCGATTGAGGAAGCCCGGCTTGGACGAGCTGTTGGGATAAGGCTGCTCGGACCTCTGGATCGGACGCCCCACCAACGAGGCTGTACAGGATGGTGTGCTTGTCCGCCTGTGGCACGCTCCCGTCTTTGAATGTCGTGGCGATGTTCTTGAGAACAGACCATGGGAAAGGTTGATAGTTCTCGATGCCCAGTTGCTTTTGTGCTGCAACTGAAGCGGCGATTGCTCGGACATAAGTTCCTCGGTCGTAGGTGTCCGGCCCTCCTTCACGATTCCATGACTCGCTGTCGGGAGTGGTGATCTCGCTCCAGGCTGCGTCGACGCTCGGAAAGACCTTGCGAACGTATGCGGCAGGGTCCGTCCGTCTGGCGTCCAGCGTCTGAAGCGCGGCGGCGGCCGTGACGTGATACCGCGCCTGCTCCCCTTGGGAACCTGCAGGACCAGGTTCGGCATCGCGTAGCGCCGCATGGATTGCTTGGTTCGGCATGGTGCGCATGCCGAAGGCCTGACGACCAACATCAATCTTTCTGGCAAAATCCCCGTACTGCTTGCCGCCCTCCTCGACGCCATAGACAGCGATGAAGGCGTCCCGACCAGGCATCTTGCCGGAATAGGCGCCAGTCTGTGCGATGGCGCCCGGCGCGTTCTGCTCGGCGAGACCAATGTTGGTGCGAAACTCAACCTGCTGAGCAATGTTGGCCGCCTGCGCCTGTCGGATCAGCGCTGCCTGTTCCTGTTGCGGAAGGTCGTCCCTGAACGCCTGCGCCAACCTTTCATCCGGGGTCTGCATGCCGACGCGGTCACCCTTCGCTGCCGCCGCATTGGGCGCACCAAAGGCGCTGGAGCCGCCAACGACTTCGGTGGTGTCGTCCTTAGTTCGGTTTCCAGCCTGCGCGGCACCCAGCATCTCTGCAGCACGTTTCGGGTCCTGGGCGATCATCGCCTGGATCAGCGCCTTGGCCGTATTGCTGCGCCAGGCGACTTCCGCCGCTTGTCGGGCAAGCGGGTTGCGGAATTTGGCGATTAGGTCAAAGCCGTTCTGCCGGATCGCGTCGAAGTTCTCGGTGTCCTTGGGGTTGCTTTGCGCGATGGCACTGGTTGAGATGTTGTCGACCTTGGTCCACTCGGCCTGCTCATATTCGTCGCGCCGCTGAAGCTGCCTCGCAGCCATCCGTAGTGAGCCGGCCTCGCGCAATGCCTCCTTCTGCCTGGCGAAATTGGCGCGCTGGCTTTCGGGCATTTTCGGCAGGGCATCGGCGAACAGCGTGTCGAAAAGGCCGGTCTTGATCATCCGGCCGGTGCGCGGATCGACCTGGCCATACATCGCGTCATGCAGGCCGGCACCATCGGCCGGCGCGTTTGCCGCCACCTCGTCTTCCGCCTGCCCGATCTGGCCGTTGAACCGACGGCGCGCGAGGTCGGCGTCGAACGCCTCCTCCTGCTGCTTCTGCTGCTGGTAGCGTTCGGCGACGGCAGAGAGCTCGTCGCCAAAACCCTGCATCGCCCTGCCGACCGGCGATCCTTCGGGATAGGAGAGCACATTGCCGGCATCGAGCCGGCGCTGGGCAAGCTGGAGAGGTATGGTCGCCATCTATTTGTGTCCTGCCATGAGCGCGCCGGGGATCGTGGCGCGGCGCTGCCGCGCGCCGGCCCCGTGCCGCCGCCTTCGTCGGGTCATGAATTTTGGAGAGGTCGCCAATGAGAGTGTCGCCGGCACTGAAGATGCTGGCGGTCTGCGCCGTCGGCTAAATGCCTCGGCAAAATATTGTCATTCCCTTATGAGTTGGCCGGGCTCGCGGACTCCCGCGAACGATCGGTCGGAGCAGGCCATGACTGTGGCAAGGCCGCCGGTCCTAAGCCCGCTACCCTTCCAACCGCGCCGCCTTCTCCAGCGCCGCCAGCTGCGCTTCGTCCAGCGTCAAGAACCCCATAATGTGCTGCACCACTTCGGCCCGCGCGTTGCTGAGCGCGCTGTGCAGCTCGAAGCCGTTCGGCGTCTTGGTCTTGGCCAGCCATTCGCCGTAGGACGGGCGGCGGTAGTACCCGGTGACGCTGGCTAGATCAGCCAGCACCATTTCGCCGTCCTGGCCTGAGAACACTCTGAGATAGGCCTTGGCCAGCGCATCCCGCGCCTTGGCCGGGCCGCCGGCCTGGCTGGAATGGGCGAAGCGTTTTTGGCTCATGCCCCGCCACCCTGTACGTCGCCACTCTGCACGTCACCGCCCTGCGGCATCCGCCCGCCGAGCCCATCGAGCAGGCCGCTGTCGCGCGCCTGCACGGCCGCCGGTACTGCATCCCTGGCCACCTTGCCGGCGGTGGCGACCGCCGCCATGCCGGCCTGCGCCTGCTGCGCCTTGGCTCTGGCATCGCGAATGCCCGCCACCTCGTCCTGGCGGCGGAAGATGCGTTGTGGGCTGCGGCCGGCACTCTGCACGATCTTCAGCGCCTCGTCGCCGTCGATGTTGTCCATCACGCCGGGATCGAACTGCGCCATCTGTATGGCGGTGGTGACAACCTGGATGGTGTCGCGTGCCTCGGCCGAGCGGCGCAGCACGTCGAGCGGGCCGGTGAAGGTCGGCCGCAGCGCCTTGCCGGCGAGGCTCGCCGGCGGCAGGAAGCGGCTGTCTTCCTCGTAAAGTCCCTTGTCTTCCAGAATACCCAGCTCGCGGTCGAGATTGCTGGCAAAACCCGCCTGGATGATCGAGCCGGAGGGGCCGAGCAGCGCGCCCTTTTCCTCCTGCCGGATCAAGGCCTCGGTCGCCGTCATCTGCGGATTCTGCACCAGCGTCTGGAACAAATTGACGAACATCATGTCGCGGATCTCCTCGGCCCGGCTGTCGGCATAATTGAAGGCATAGGTCGGGTTCTGGCCGGTGACGATAGGCGCGATCAGCGGCCGGCCGGCATCGTCGATCAGGCCGGGATAGTTCTCGCCGGGATTGAGCACCGGCACATAGTCGAGCCGCGCCTTGGAGGCGGTCGCCGGATCGGTGATCTGCTGAAGTGCGCGCAGGCCGGAGCGCCGCACGGCGTTCTCTTCGCGCACCGTCGTCAGTGCCTCGATGGTTGGCGAGATGCCGTAGGGATCGCCCTCATAGCGGCGCCAGTTGAAGCACGATACCGGGAAGGAGCGAAAACCGCTTTCCCTGACGATCGCCTCCTCGTCCTCGATCACATGATAGGACGCGAACGCCGTGTCGAGATACTGGTAGGAGCCGCTCAGACTGTACATCTTGCGCTCGTCGCGCGGTTGGATGCACTGGATCAGCGAGATTTTTGTCTCGCATTTGGCGGGGTCGTCGACCAGAACTTTGATCCGCGCCGGCAGTCTGTCGTAGCCGAGCAATTGCGCCGCCTGTCTTGCGGTGCGCTCGTAGCGGCGGTGGAAGATATCGACCTGGCCCCAGCGGTTGCGCGAGAGATAGCCTTCGACCACGGGGATCGAGGCATAGCGGATCAGCGTGCCGCCAAAACCCTCCTCGGCATAAAGATAGGCCGGGCCGTAACGCACGACATTGCGCAGGCAGGCTTGCGTTGCCGGCACGAAGTTCGAATTGGCGGAGTAGCGCAGCGAAAACAGGAAATCGCGCAGCGCTTCCGCCCATTCCTTCTCCTCGTCGGTTTCCTCGTCATTGATTGCCGCGGTCGACAGCCCATGCCATTTCTCCGACTGCGGGATGATCAGGCTTTCCAGCCCCGCGGCCAGCCGGTTGGCGGCCGAGTTGATGGTATTGGCGTAGACACGCGCACCGCGCCGCTCCTGCCGCTCGGCCTGCGAGTCCGCGCCGGCCTGCCGGCGGCCGCTCCACATGTCGGGCGCATCGGGGTCGCAGAATTCGGACACCGCCTCCCAGACATGCTCATACTGGCTGCGTTCGCTCTCCAGTTCAGCCTGTCGCGACAGAATATCGCGAGCACGGGAATCGCTCATGGTCAGCCTCGCTTGATGGAATTGATTGAAAAAGAAAACGGCGGGACGCCGAAGCTGCCAATCTCCCCACTTGAGGGGGAGATGTCCGGTAGGACAGAGGGGGTCGTCTCGCGTGGATCGGCGACCCCCTCTGTCGCCTTCGGCGACATCTCCCCCTCAAGCGGGGAGATTGGAAGCGCCTTATTCCGCCGGCGTCGTCTCCAGCGCGGCTTTGCGCCCAAAGCGCTGCACCACGAAACGTCCCATCTTCTGGCCGGGCACTTCGATCAGCGTATAGGTGATCCAGGACAGCAGGCACACCACCGGTAAGACGACGACAACAACGATCGCGAAGCGCAGCGGCGCCGACAATTCGTGGCCGAACTGGGTGATAACCAGAGCCGCCGCCGGCTGGAGAACCAGCAGATGGATCAAATAGATGCTGAAGGAAAGCTCACCCATCAGATGAAAGAACCTGTTGGCGAGCGTCATGGCGATCTTTCTGGCCATGATGCCCGCTATTCCCGGCAGCATCCGGTAGAGAACCAGGGCAAAGAAACCCACGACGAGCGCTTCGCGCATCAAAAACTTGCCAAGCCCGTAGCCGCCGCCGAAGGGCAGCGCGGCCAGAGCCATGGCCAATGTCAGATGCACGAAAGGCCGCTTTTGCCCTTGATGGACGACGCCCGCCAGCAGCATCCCGCACAGGAAAATCTGCATCTTCAGCGGCAGGAACGACGGCATCGGAAAATGCACCGACAATTGTCCCATCAACAACACGATCGCGCTGCCGATCGCCGCGACCAGGATACCGCTCCATATCCAGTCAAGCCTGCGCACCAGCAGCATAATCGCCGGGAACACTGCATAGAACTGCATCTCCAAGCCAAGGCTCCAGTCGGGCAGCGGCGTGCGATAGGCGAAATTCGGCACCAGGCCGAACAGGAACAGCAGATGGGCGCCGATGTTTTTCAAGCCGCCGTCGAGATAACGCTCGGGCGCCTGCGGCGACCGCAGCAGGAACTCGTCGATGACCATCCTGGACTGGTAGAGATAGGGGCCAAGCGCCAGGGCAGCGAACAGCATGACGTAGAACAGCGGCGCAATCCTGAAATAGCGGCGGGTCCAGAACTTCAGCCAGGTTTCCGGCCTTTGCCAGGGCTCCTTGTCCTGGCGCAGCTGGTAGTGGAACACCATCAGGAAACCGGACAGCATGATGAAGAGGTCGACGCCGAGATCCGGCTCGCCGAGAATAGGAATATGCCAGCCGGTCAACAGCAGGCAGTGTCCGATGAGCACCCAGATCGCGGCGAGCGCCCGAAGCCCGTCTAGGCACTCGATGCGCGATGACCGGGCTTCTGTCATGCCGGACTCCTCGATAGCCATGTTGCATTGCAGCATGGCGGCTGAGGAAGGAATGTCAACCGTGCGGAAGGAACACGAATTGCGCTCGGCTGTTACGGAAAACGCGGAAGCTGCGATCTCCCCCCTCGTGGGGGAGATGGCCGGCAGGCCAGAGGGGGGCGCGAAGGAACGCCAAGCTCAGTTTCGTTCCCACCGGAATGAGCCGATGGCGGTAATTGCAAATTGATCACCGAGGCGGCGGGATAGCGCCCCCTCTGCCCTGCCGGGCATCTCCCCCACGAGTGGGGAGATTGGCAGCATCACCGCTTCTTCGCCAACCTTGCGTGCCGGCGCCAGTACCACCACGCCAGCACCCGGTTGCGGAACACTCTTCTCATGGCGCCCATGTCAAACCCCCAGCAGCACGCGGCGCTGGCCGGTGAGGTCGCCGGGCGACAAATCGGTCTTCACGGTTCCTGCAGTGCCATCATTGGCCGCAAGCTGAGCCCGTAAAGCGGCTTCGCGCGCCTGCACGTCCTTGTCGGCAATGGTCGGTGTCGGCGCCAACGGCTTCAGCGCCGGCGGCTTTTGAAAAAGGCACATGGTTTTCTCCAAAGTGAGAGCTTCTTGTCCAGTCGTAGAGCAGAAAGTCCTCGCCGTTCCGGCCATAGCCCGGCAGGCGGCAGCGTTGCGTCGCGCCCAGCCGGGCAAGCCAGCGCAGCGCCAAACCGTTGGCGGCCAAGGCGCGGGCCTCGACCCGCCAGGCGCCGCGCGCGGCAACCTCCGGCCCGAGCACCGCGTGAAAGAACTCCGTAATAGCAGGCACGCAGCGCCTCATGCGGCGAGTGCCCCAACTCCAGGCGATCCACAATCCGCTGCGCTGCTCGGCAGCACCGAAGCCGGCCTCCGGATTGCCGTCGAGCTCGGCGACATGGGCAAACCCCTGCAGTGCCGTCATCGCCAGCAAAGCCGGCGACCATGCGTCGAACTGGCAGTCGATCTCTGCGCGGTCCTCGGGCCGGAGGTTGGCGGCGATGTAGCTGAGGTCGCGCAAAGTGGCGGGGATGATGCGGACAGTCATGCGGGAGAATAGGCCATGGCCTGCCTACCTTTTCTTGCTGGAAGGCGAGCCGGCGAATTTGCCCGGCAGTATTCGTTTCGCCGCGGCCGCTGGAAGCGCACGCTTCGATCCCGATCAACGCCTACTTGGTGAATGCCAACGCGCCATTTTCGATGTCAACTGCTGTCAGATAGCCACTGAATGCGTGAGCTTTCAGCAATCTGTTGGGCCTCCCGACCCTGGGCGGCCGCCCAAAGCGGGTGATCCGGACAGCCATGAGGGGATGATGAGGGACGTTTCCGTCGGCAGAGAGCAAACAGGCAGCCGTTCTTTGTAGTTGAACTCAACGAGCAACCGGAAAGCGTAGTCTATTTTGGCTTCCTCAGCGGACTTGCAGTATTAATGACCATGTTTTGGAATATATTATCAATCTTCTCCCTAGAGATAGGGATTACCGTCTTATTGTCATCCTCAAATTTCTTTATAGTTTTTGTCAACACTTCTGCCAGTAGCTTTGCTGATGGCAGCGTGGCAAATATTCCTACCTCTTCCAAAATATCATCTTGCTTACTGGCATCTTCATTTATCCCAAAGCGAATGATTAAGTCATTTCCAGTTACCTGAATAACGTATGCGTTTGCATATACGTATCTGAAATCTTTA
This sequence comes from Mesorhizobium sp. M0195, assembly GCF_040322115.1. NCBI lineage: Bacteria > Pseudomonadati > Pseudomonadota > Alphaproteobacteria > Hyphomicrobiales > Phyllobacteriaceae > Mesorhizobium > Mesorhizobium sp. M0195. The sequence continues at coordinate 101,120 of NZ_JAMYSV010000013.1, forward strand.
GATTTTTTGTTAACCTGCGTAGACACGAGCGTTACCTTCGGAGTTTATGATTCTAACTGCTGCCTTTGATCCCGCTCCGACTGTGGCCGAGATCGCCATATTTGATCCTACAGCATGGTGTACGGTTGCTTTTGCATACCAATTTTCACTTGCCACATTGGGACAAATATCTTCAGCGAAAGACTGTACTGAAAATCGTTTATCTCGATCATCGATGGCCTGCTTGAGCACGCCACTGAACGGCACAAACGTAACTGCCAACCCTACATCGAAAGCCGACGCGATCCTTTTTAAGGTTGTAATATTTACCCTGTCATAAGATGGGTCTTCCAAAAGCGATATTCTCGACTGAGCCATTCCAGTTGCCGCAGCCAAATCGGACTGTGTCCAGCCGCGATCCTCCCGGATGGCAGAAATCTGGGCGGCGATGGTGTTGGAGATTTGAGCGCTGGCAAAAGCCTCCCGATACAGCTTATTTTGAAACTTCTCCCAAAGACGCGAGAGCCTAGAACTCGTGTGGTTTTGCACGTGTCGGATCCTTCAACAGTTGCTTTCTTCGCCTGTCAGCCGATTCAAGGTGGCGACGAGGCATTTCGTTACCCTTCTCTACCGCACCACCCAAAAAGAACGAACCTTCGATTCGGCTGATACACACCGAGAGGCCTATATTGGACCCCTTTGAATCCCACCCTCAATTCGACAAGCCCGTTCCAATTTACCAGTTTTGTGGCCCATTTATCCGACCACACTTCCATCCCTTCCATAGCTAAGAGTCGGGATGCGATCGCGGCTTGGGCATCGACAGGCAGCCCCCCGAGCCAAATGGCTACGAAGTTCCTGCCCGGAGGCTCCACATAATCCAAGATCGTCCATGCTGGCATTGAATATATAACAAAAATATTATTTTTTGCAACGCTCTGCCGAGTCGCCGTTATCGTCTTTTTATTATATCCGATTTGAATTCAGCGCTAGCCTAGGGTTGCAGTTTGCCACTCCTCAACCGCGACAAGGCTATCGTTCACATGCTCACCGAAACGCCCCCAGCGGATCGGCTTGCCCGGCCTTCCGCCGCGCCGCCTTGAATATCGCCGGGTCGACCTGCGCTTCTCTCAGCATCATCACGCCATACCGTGTCGCGGCCATCAGGTCGTCGCGCAGCTTCACCACCTGGCCGTTCCTGCGGTGGTAGAGCCGGAACTCCTCGAACCAGGGCAGAAGCGTCGAGAACACCTTGAAGCGGCCGCTCTGCATGCGGTCGAGCATGTCCATCAGCCCGGCCTCGACCGAGACCGAACCGTCGGCAAACTGCGCATGGCTGGCGAGCATGTTAAGCCCATGTGCCGAATATTGCCTGGCAAGCGCGGTGCCGGCACCCTCCAGCGTCTCGCGGCGGCCGTCGCGCGGCCATGCCAATGGCAGCCATTCGCCCCATGGTTTCAACGTCAGCGCCTGCATGGCGGGAGTCTGCTGCGAGGCACGGCAGGCCTTCGTGACATAGACGACATCGGCTTCCGTGTCCCAGGCGAGCTCGACCGCGGCCGAGGGATGGTCCCAGCCGAAATCGAGAGCGCCGAGCCGCGGCCAGTAGCGCGGCAGCCGGAACGGCTCGCAGGCGATCAGCTCCTCGGCCACCGGAAAGATGCGGCCGGAGCCGAGCACCGGAATGCCCTTGGCCCGCGCCTCGCGCTCATGCGCCGGATAGGCGGCAATGATCTCGGCGCGCTGCTGCGGCGTATAATGCTCGGCGTCGTCGATGGTCATGAAGGTGACGTGGCGGGTCATTGTTTTCACCCTCGCGGCATTGAATCATGGTGGCAGGTGTTGGACGTATGCTGCTGTTCGGTAAGATGTTTTCATGATGGCGGGACAGCGCCCCCCTCTGTCCTGCCGGACATCTCCCCCTCAAGGGGGGAGATGGCAGCTTCAGCGTCTCGCTTATCCACAAGCATTGGAGATTGGCGAAAGCCAATGCGACATCCAATCTCCCCACTAGAGGGGGAGATGTCCGGCAGGACAGAGGGGGGCGCGAAGGAACGCGAGTTGCGCGATTTCGCAGCCCTGTCATCCCCTCCCCATCCCTCCCACCTGCTCCGCGGACAAAAACAACAGCACCACATCGCTCATGCCGAGCAGCGGCGTGAAGGTGACGATGGTGATGCCGCCGGTGGCGTTGGTGCGGGTCAGCCCTTCGGAATAGATGTCGAGCGGCGGCTCCTCGTCGAACCAGACGCCGTGCAGCGTCTCGCCCTGCCACTTCTCGCGGCCCTTCTCGTAACTCTTGAACGACAGCACGGATTCGCCGGCCTGCACGTCGCCACCGCCGCCCCAGGCCACCACGACGCTGTCGAGCGCGCCCGGCGCCCGCCCCGCCATCGTGCTGAGGATCGCGTCGGCCGGGATCATACCGGTGCCCCACGCCGCCTGCTGCTGCGGCGGGCCGATCAGGATACGCTGCGGGTTGTCGCGCGTGCTTTCGCCGGTGACGCCGGCCGCCCACATCCGAACCGGACAATCGAAAACCTTGCCTTGCCACCAGTCGGGATAGCGGCCGGTGAGGTGCATCGCCCACTCGGCGCCGCCGGCCCTGGTCTTGCCGAGCTGATTGCCGGCCATGAACAGGCGCTCGCGATTGGTCGCCCCGGCGGCGTGGAATTCGGCCTGTCGGGGATAGGGCCGATAGGCGGCAAGCTGGTTAGTGCGGCGCCTCCGGTCCAGCTCCGCCAGCAGGCTGAGATATTCCTTCCTTGCCGCCCGGCTGTGCGAGGCCTTTCGCGAGGCCCGGCTTCTCGAGGAACGGCCTAAGGACGGCTTCGAGGCCGCGGATGCGCTGCCTGATTTCGTCATCGCTCAATGCATCCAGATTGTTGATGTTGACACTAAGATCCTTGGGCAGCACCGACAGCACGAGTTTCAGATACTGGTCGGGCTTTTCGGCGCGCACCTCGGCGATGACGCCGGCGCCATGGGCGCGGAAATCGGCGCGGATCGCTTCGAGAAAGCCGTCGGCCAGCGTCTTCTTCGCCCGCCTGGTCTGCTTGCCGGGTGCTTGATCGTGCGGCTGCGGATCGCCGGCGGAAGGAGCTTTGGCCATGCCCTACTCCGCCGTCCCGGCGGAGATCGCCGGCTTCTTGTTGCCTGGCCGCACGATGCGCTTGCGCGGCTTCGCTTTCTTGCCGGCGCGCGCCGACTTCGGCTTCGGCGGCTGGCTTGCCGATTTCGCATCGGTCGTCGTGCCAGGCCCCAACGTACTGGCGTCGGGCAACGCATTCAGCCTTGCCCTTAGAATTGCTGCCGCCTTGCCGTCGAGTGCTCCCAACGGGAAGCCGAAACCGCCGACCGCGTCGCCGGGGCCGCCGCGCACCATGCCGATCCGCACGCCGACGACAACCTGCTCGAAGCGGCCATGGCGTGCATAGGGTGCGGCGCCGGCGAACTCGCCAATAGCGCTGACGACCTCTCGGCCGTCATCGTCGATGATGATGGTGGCGTAACGGTTGGACATGGGGATGTTCTCTGGAGATGGGCGCTCAGTGGCGCGTTGGAAAATTTACGATTGGTGAGATTTGCAGTTCCGACGATCGCCAGAGCCGCGTTCCTTCGCGCCCGCCGACTTAATAGCCGGCAGTTCACGTAGCGTTTGGTCGAAAAATGAAGGCTGAAACAAAAAACCCGCCTCGGCGGGCGGGTCGTTGGAGCCAATTAGCACCATACCCAAATTAGTAGCATAGCTGCCGGCACAAAGCAAGAACAAAATGTGGCGCACCGGCAGAAAAATGCGATTTCCTTTGCCCGCCGCGAGGTTGGTGCTCAAAGGACGGTCGTTAAGGTGGTGTTCCTTCGCGCCCCCCTCTGTCCTGCCGGACATCTCCCCCACGAGGGGGGAGATCGGCAGCTTTGGCGGCAGCGCCTTTTTGCACCTACAAAATTGGCGAAAGCGGCAATGACAGCCAATCTCCCCACTGGAGGGGGAGATGTCCGGCAGGACAGAGGGGGGCGCTGTCCCGCCGACTTCATAGCCAGCTCACGTAACGTCTGATCGAAAAAGAAGCCTGAAACAAAAAACCCGCCTCGGCGGGCGGGTCGTTGGAGCCAATTAGCACCATACCCAAATTAGTAGCATAGCTGCCGGCACAAAGCAAGAACAAAATTCACCTGAGACGCGAAAAAACGCAGAGTAGCCGATTGGGCGAAGCACACTGGAATGTCCGGCGAGACGCCACCGTCCGGATCAGAACAGGCATTCGCGCGTTTGACCCTTAGCCAATGGGAGCAAAAATCATGAACGTCGCCAATCTGCAACTCGAAGGCCTGCTTATGGCCATCGCATCGATCAATCAGGTCCTGGTCCGCAAGGGCGTGCTCTCCGTCGAGGATATAGATATCGCATTGCGCAAGGCCGAAGCCAGCGAGACCAACGAGGAAAGGTCCGAGGGCATGTCGGCGTCGAGCCGCGACGCCGTCAACTTCCCGATCCGACTGCTGGAGTTGGCCAATCAGTGTCAGCCGGAGACGGACATGCCGTCCTTCTCGAAACTGGCGCGCATGGTTGGTCAGATCAAGGAACCTTACAACGACCAGATGTGAAGCGGCGATCGAGGATGACCGCCGCAGCAAGCTTTGGCATCATCCCCTGCCAAGCCTCAGCGCCAGGACGCGGCCCGGCCCGTGCACGGCGGCAAACAGCAGCCCGGCCAGGAAGGTGAAGTGATCGACGAAGAAGCCGAACTCCGCCTGGTTGCCGGCCCAGTGCGACGGCCCGTGGAAGGCGAAGCCCAGGAACAGCACATAGGCGCCGGCGACGAGTGCTGCCCATGAGAAGAAGGCGCCAGTCAGGAAGCATAGAACGAGGACGACCTCAAGCAGGGCTGCGCACCAGGCCAGGAAGAGCGGGAATGGAAACCCGGCCGCCGCGATATAGCCGGCGGTGGCGCCGATATCGACGAATTTGAAGATCACGGCCATCAGGAAGACGGCTGCGAAGATCAGGCGGGCGATGAGGATTGCCGCGGTCTGCCACGGCGACTGGACGGTTGATTGAGCGGTTTCCAAGGTCACGACCTCCTCCCAAGAGTTACGATGGTTGTGCCCCAAGGACGCACCACCAGCCGCAAGCCCGACATCATCCCCCGAAAAACCTGCAGGAGACAAGTGCGCGGGGAGAAGGCCTCGCAAGACCAGGTTCCTCGCCCCCATTCATGGGGGAGAGGTGGCGCGGCGAAGCCGCGACGGAGAGGGGACTGCGCCGGCAAAGAAAGGCCCTCTCCGGCCGCTTCGCGGCCCTCTCTCCGCCGCGAGGCGAGGAACCCGAGCCTGGAACTACCCTAAGTTCACCCCCGGCTTGCTGATCGGCTCCCGTACGGTTCCATACTGGCTGCCCCAGCGGTCGGTCATCGCCCAGCGTATGTCCCACAGTTCCGGGAAGAAGCGGTGGCGGGCGCCGGCCTCCAGCAATTCGACCGGCCTGCCCTTCAGCGATTTCGCGCCGAGGCCGATCGTGCGGTGGATGAGGTAGAGGTGGTTGGCGCGGAATTTCTGGAACAGCTCGTCGAACTCGACCAGCGCTTCGGCAACGACATAGCTGTCGCCGTGATCGTAGCCGGTATCGTAGACATCCTCGACCGAGAGGCCGCGGCCGTCGAGGTATGACGCCTTGAAGGCCCGCCACAGATCCGGCGGCAGACGCAACAGCTGCTTGAAACCCGGCGATTCCTGACCGCTGCCATTGCCGAGCTGCAGCCGGATCTGCTGGTATTCCTTGGGCGACATGGTTTCGAGCAGGTCGAGCTGCGCCGTCATCAGCCGCATCAGCCGGTGCACGCGCCCCATCAGCGTGACGATGCGATGCGTGTCCTGCTTTTCCAGGAAATCAACGACGTCGATCAGCGTGTAGGCGATGAGCTTCATCCACAGCTCCTCGACCTGGTGCACGATCTGGAACTGCAGCTCGTCGGCATTGACCATCTCGGCCAGCGGCTTCTGGCAGGCCAGCAGCCTGTCGCATTTGAGGTAGACGCCATAGTCGCGCATCTCAGGCGTTTCGATGCGGGCATAATAGTCCTGCTTGTCCATGGCCATGCTCCTTGCCGCGGCCGTTGGGCCGCAGGCGTTTGTTGGATCCCGGTCCCCGAGTCTAATCGCTTTCTTGCCGAACATTGTCCCTTTCTGTTATTCGATTGGCGAGAAATGAAGGACGAAAGCTGCTTCTGAAGCAGACAGGAAGAACGAATGATGCTGGATGCGGTCGACCGGAAGATCGTCGCGGCGCTCGAACGCGATGCCCGCACCTCCTTTGCCGCGCTCGCCGACGAGGTCGGCTTGAGCAAGACGCCGTGCTGGAAGCGGGTCAAGGCGCTGGAGGATGCCGGCGTCATCCGCGGCTACTCGACCCGCATAGACCCGGCCAAGCTCGGCTTCGGCATCGAAGCCTTCATCCAGGTGTCGATCGATTTCGAACTGTCGGACGCCTTCGAGGCGGCGGTCAAACAGCATCCGCTGATCCGCCGCTGCCACGCCACGACTGGCGAGGCCGACTATCTCCTGCAGATCGTCACCGTCGACATGATGGCGCTCGACAGGATGCTGCGCGAGGAGCTCAGCCGGCTGCCCGGCGTGCGGCGCACGATTACCTCGATGGCGATGCGCGAGATCAAGGGCGGCATCTCGTTCGCCAATGCCGTCGGGCATACGCAGACCAAGCGATAGTCAGGCCCTGGTCATCAATTCGCGTCCCAGCCGCTTCGGTTGCTCGGCGCGCAGAACCACATTTGTCGTCACCGTGCCGTACCGGCCGATGCTGTCGACGATGCTTTCAAGGTCGGGCGGTGACGGGACCACGACCTTGACCAGAAAACAATCCTCACCGGTCACCCGCAGCACCTCGACCACCTCCGGCAATTGGGCGAACTTCTTCAGGCAGGCCTGGATATGCTCATGCGTGGTGCGCAGGCGGATGACCGCCATGGTGCCGAGCCCGAGCGCTGCCGAATTGATCACCGCCTTGTAACCGGTGATGACCCCGCGCTCCTCCAGCCGCTTCACCCGTTCCGAGGTGGCGGGCTGGGACAGTCCGACGCGGCGGCCAAGCTCGGAGATGCCGATGCGGCCATCCTCCTGCATGATCTCAATGATCGCCAGATCGGTGGGATCGAGCCTTGGCCGGTAATCGCCGTTCCGCATGATCGCCTTTAATCCATCGGATTTCTTTGCCGCTTTCCGATGATCTCTCATTCCGCCGCCGGGGAGAAGACCTAGAATTGCACGCGCTGCATCAGGAAAGAAGGGCTTCGCATGACCGAATTCATCATTGTGCCGGGCATCGACGGATCGGGCAAAGCCCACTGGCAGACTCATTGGCAGCAGGCAAACCCGGCGATGCGGCGGTTTAATCCGGCGAGTTGGGACGCGCCGGATTTCGACGACTGGGTGGCAGCATTGGAAACCGCTGTATGCCAGGCATGGACACCGCCGGTGCTCGTCGCCCATAGCCTCGGCTGTCTGCTGGTCGTACACTGGCAACGGATCTCCCCTCGCGAGATCAGCGGCGCGTTGCTGGTCGCGGTTCCGGACCCTGCGTCGCCGGCCTTCCCCTCCTCCGCCCGGGCCTTCGCCGACGCGCCGCAACAACGGCTTCGCTTTCCGTCGCTGATTGTCGCCAGCACCAACGATCCCTACGGCTCGCTGGACTATGTCAGGGCGAAATCCGAGCGCTGGGGCAGCGATCTCCATATCGCCGGGCCGCTTGGCCACATCAATGGCGACAGCGGGCTCGGCGACTGGCCGGTGGGAATGGAGCTGCTGACGGCTTTTCTCGGGCGAACGCAAGCAAGCGCCCGAGGCGCCGTGCTTCAGCCGTGACCGCAATGGGACGGCTACCTTGCCGCCGTCCTGATCTGGTTTGCGCCGCGGCGCCGCGCCTCAGTTCGATGCTGCGGCAGGTGTGCTGAGCTCCAGGAACGGCACTGTCGAACCCGGGATCATCGACTTCGGCAATTCGCCGTTCCATCTCTCCGCCTTGGTCAGTTCGACCAGCAGCGGATTGTTGGCGATTGCGGCGGCGCGAGCCTTGATGGCGCCCGCGGTCGCATCGCCTTCGACCCTGGTCTTGTAGGCGCTGGCCTCGGCTTCGGCCTTGACGCTGTCGGCGCGGCCCTTGGCCTGGGTGACAGCGATATCGGCCTTGATCTTTTCCTGCTGCAGGTTCTGTTCCTGCTTCTGCACCTCCACCTGCGCCGTCATCCTGGCTTCGACCGCCTGCTCGTAGGCGTCGGAGAAGTCGATGTTCTCGACCTGCACGCTGTCTATCATCACCGGGCCGTCGGTTACCGCCGCGATGGCGTCGGCAACGTCCTTGTTGAACTTCGCCCGGTTCTGGATAACCGACACCGCGTCGTACTGGCCGAACACGGTCTTGATCTCCTGCGGTGCTTTCCTGGCAATGACACGGTCGGCCAGTGCCTCGATCGATCCATAATTGGTGTAGACGTTGCTGACTTCGGCGGCCGGCACGTGGAAGTTGACGGTGACGCGCATGTCGGCCGGCTGCTGGTCGCGCGAATAGGCCTGCATGGCCGGCAGGCCGCCGCAAGCGTTCTGGTTCTCGCAGCCCCATTTGAGCACCTGCTGGCGCAGGCTGATCTTCTCGACGCGCTGTAACCACGGCAGCTTGAAATGCAGTCCGGGATCGACGACCGAACTCAGCGCCCCGTTGGTCAAGAGCACGCCGCGGTCGCCCTGATCGATCGTGTACCAGGATCCAAACAGCGCAAAGATGCCGAGCGCCACGATGAGGAGTGCGACCAGGCCGGAACCGATCGACCTCGACGCCGTCCCCGGCTTGCCCTGCGGACGGCCTGAATTGCCTTGCGTTTCGGTCATTACCCCACCCCAACCCGATTGCCCGTGCTGCTTTTGCCCACAATAGCGGCGGCATTGCAATCCTCTCGACATGGAAGGATCTTCGCGCCGGCCGGCCCCGGACCGGCGGGGTGGTTCAGGCTGGCTAGCGGATTTCCCCTGCAGCCGCGGCAGTACGCGTTGCCTGGCGTCTCCTTCTGCCGTTCGGCATCGCTTTTGCGCTTCGGGCAATCCTCGTAGTCGTGGTCGCGCCCACCGCAGTAGGAGCAGCATTTTGCCGGCGCGTCGGAGCGAAGCATCGTTGGCATGCACAAGGATGCACGAAAACCCGACAGATTGCGACGGCTTGCGCACCGGCAACGTCGATTTCGCCACGGAACCGCTGCCGCCGCATGAAAGTTATCTGCTCATTGCAACGGGAGCACAGGACATGGCCGACGACCCGAACCGCTACGAGACCGGAGCGAGGAAATATCCGGCAAAGATGAGCCCCGACGCGGCCGACCAATTTTCGCAGGATGCGGCCGGCAACAAGCCGCCTCCCGGCGGCATGGGATTGACCAGGCCGGCTGACGATTTCGACGACAAGACCCGGCATTCGGAGGGCCAGAACCCGCCGCGCGCAGCGATCCGGCCAGACGACAAGGCCACCGCCAAGAAGCCCGGCGAGGACGCAAAACGATGAACGTCGCCAATCTCCAACTCGAAGGATTGATGATGGCGATCGCGGCCGTCAACAACGCGCTGGTCCACAAGGGCCTGCTGTCGGTCGACGAGGTCGACATGGCGTTGCGCCGGGCCGAGGCGGCGATGACCAGCGACGAGCGTCTCTATGAAGACATGTCGCCATCCAACCGCGACGCCGTCTGCTTTCCGCTCAGGCTGCTGCAGGCGGCCAACAATGCCCAGGGCGAAACCGGCGTGCCGTCCTTTGCCGAACTGGCCAGGATGGTCGGCCGGACCAAGGAGCCCTATAACGACCAGATGTGATGGAGGACGCCATGGCCGACGACAAATCCAAGACCAAGCAGGATCGCAAACTGGTCTCAGGCGAAGAGCCTTACGAGGTCGCTGCCTTTGCCCGCAAATACGGCATACCGCAAAGCGAGGCCGCGACCATCATCAAGCGTTACGGCCCCTCGAGGAGGAAGCTCGACGCGCATATGGCGAGCCGCAACGCCTGAACCAATTCTGGCGGCGGCCGCCGTTCACGCCGGAAGCGTCCCTGCCCTGCCGCCTTGTCGAGAGTATCGGCACCGTCAGCCGTGACCTGTCGGGTTCGCCCCTGTGGGGATTCAACGCCTGGTTTTGACAGCCGCGGAATACTCTCGCGGCGCAACAACTCATTTACCTCGACGCTGTACCAGTCCGGTGAGCAAAGCCGGGGGTCGGATGCAGGAACAATTATTGCGCTATGAATGTGTCATGGAGCCGAACGGCCGTTGGATGGTGTGGGACATCGTTCACGATCTGCCGGCGCAATTTTCGGAGATCGCGCTGATCGGCCTGAGCCGTCGTGAAGCGGTTTCGCTCTGCCGGCTGCTCAACGAGACGAGCCGTTCCGAGACGCGGCAGAGCCGGGCCTCCTGAGAAGCGCGTGCGTCTCCGGCCTGCCCAGGCGAAGAGGATTTCACATGCGGTCGACAATATTCGGTTTGGTCCTGTTGCTGCCGGCCGCCGCACTGGCAGAACCGATCGAGACGCAGAAGATCATCACCGCGGCGACCGGCGATTGGAACGGCGACGGTGCCGCCGATCTGGCGATGATCGTCGAGACCGAGCCCGGCCATCCCATGGATCTGCATTTGTTCCTCAGGGACCGCGACGGCAATTTTCTCAGACCTGCCGGGGTCGTGCATGAACAGATTGACGGGGAATGGAAGGATTACGACCGGCCGGGCCCCGCCACATCCGACACCGAGCCCGAACTCACTACGCTCCCCAACGGCTCGATCAAGCTCTATATTCCGGCGATGGAGATCGGCAGCGAGCGGACCAATAAGACGCTGACGCTCGCCTGGCGCAACGGCACGTTCGTCGTCGCCGGTTTTGCCTACGAGTATTGGGATTACATGGACGACAATGTTGCCGGCGACTGCAACTACAATGTGCTGACCGGCAAGGGCAAAAGCAGCAAGAAGCTGGCGGACGGCACCACCAGGCAAGCGACCGTATCGGTCGAAGGCAAGGTCATCCCATTCGCGGAGTGGACCCCGGGCACTGGCTTCAGCGCTTGCGGAGAGTGAGAGGTTTCGGTTGCCTCACTGCAGCGGCGGCTTCCACAGCAGGCTGTTGCGATCGGCGGACTTGACGCGCAGCCAGGTTTCGCGGCCATCGCGCAGCACCCGGAGCGGGATCTCGGCACCCGCCGGGCCGCTCTTCCAAAGCTTGCGATAAAAATCGGCAAGCCCATCGACCGCCGTGTCGCGGACATCCGAGATGACATCGCCTTGGCGAAGGCCCGCCTGGGCGGCTGGACCGCCCTCGGCGACGCTCATCACCACGACCTTGCCGTCGCTCTCGGCCGAGAAGGCGCCGAGCCACGGCCGCGGCGGCCTGGCGACCTGCCCGCGCGTCAGCAGATCGTCGAGGATGGGCGGCAGAAGATCGATCGGCACCACCATGTTGATGTCGGCGACCTCGCCGTTGCGGCTCATCTGCAGGCGCAGCGAACCGATGCCGAGCAGCCTGCCATCCGCGCCGATGAGGCCGGCGCCGCCCCATGAAGGGTGAGCCGGCGCCGTGAAGATCGCCTCGTCGAGCAGATATTCCCAATAGCCGGCGAATTCCTGCTTGGTGACGATCCGCGCCCGCACGGAGCGGCCGACGCCGTCGGCGAGCACGACGGGATCGCCGATCTTGGCCCTGGACGCATCGCCGAGCGCAATGGCGGGCAGCCCGAGCGGCGCCAGCGCCTGCACCAGGCCGAAGCCCGACTCCTGGTCGTAGGCGAGCGCATGGGCGGGAACCACGCGCCCGTCCTGGTCGGCCAGCCAGACCTCCTCGGCCTCGGTGATGAGATAGCCGATGGTGAGTACCAGCCCGTCGCCGCGGATGACCACGCCACTGCCCTCGCGGCGGGTGCCAAGTGTATTTGCCGTGAAGGCGTCCTCCGGCACGGTGGCGCGGACGGCCACGATGGATCGCAAAAGGGGTTCGATATTCATGCTTTGGTTCCTGGCAATGTTCGCAGGCTGATATGGGCTATAGGTATGGCGCAGGTGATCAGGCGCAAGAGGTGGCGCCGGCTTTGGCGTGGACCGGCGCCGCGCCGTTCGCGCCGGGGTTTTGCATCAGCGCCGGCAGCCCTATCTGTACCTACGGCTATCCCAAGCTGCCCTATGCAAAGTTCCTCCGCCATTACCCACGTTGATATCTGATATCCTCCCAACCCAACCCTTCCAAAGGCCTCCCAAATGAACGACTACGCAACGGACCAATACACGCCGCCAAAAGTCTGGACCTGGAACAAGGCAAATGGCGGCGCTTTCGCCAGCATCAACCGGCCGACCGCCGGCCCGACGCATGACAAGAAACTGCCGGTCGGCAAGCATCCGCTGCAGCTTTATTCGCTGGCGACACCGAACGGCGTCAAGGTGACGATCATGCTGGAGGAACTTCTGGCGCTCGGCCACAGCGGCGCCGAATACGACGCCTGGCTTATCAGGATCAACGACGGCGACCAGTTCGGCAGCGGCTTCGTCGAGATCAACCCCAACTCGAAGATCCCGGCCATGATGGATCGCAGTGGGAAAAAGCCGGTCCGCATCTTCGAATCCGGCTCGATCCTGCTCTACCTCGCCGAAAAATTCGGCGAATTCCTGCCGACGGAGCAGCCGGCCCGCGCCGAGACCCTGTCATGGCTATTCTGGCAGGTGGGCTCGGCGCCCTATCTCGGTGGCGGCTTCGGCCATTTCTATGTCTATGCGCCAACGAAGATCGAATATGCCATCGACCGCTTCGCCATGGAAACCAAGCGGCAGATGGACGTGCTCGACCGACGCCTCGCCGAAAGCGAGTATTTAGGCGGCAGCGACTATACGATTGCCGACATTGCGGTGTGGCCCTGGTACGGCGGGCTGGCCAAGGGCCGCATGTATGACGATTCCGGCGAGTTCCTGCAGGTGGAGCAGTACAAGAACGTGCAGCGTTGGGCCGACGCCATCGACGCGCGGCCGGCGGTCAAGCGCGGCCGCATGGTCAACCGCACCTTCGGCGAGCCTTCGATGCAGCTGCACGAGCGCCATGACGCCAGCGATTTCGAGACCAAGACGCAAGACAAGCTCGCGGCGGCCAAAAGCTAAGCCGACGACGCGCCGATCTCTCGCCTTGTAGGGGAGATCGGCAGCTTCGGCCGACTGCTCAGGCCCGTCTCTACCGCCGCCATCCAAGCTGGCATCAACAAAAGGGAGCTTGCCAGCCGGTTGTAAAATGTGGCGTTGGGCACCGTCGTACAAGCAGCAGGCAGGTTTTCCCGCTAGCTCAAAAACGACGATATGAGTTGGACGATATATATTAGTTGACTAAACTAGCGGAACGTCCAATGCACATTCCCAGAACCGAACATGTCCTGTCTAGACCATGATATCTATATGGGACATTACTACATAAGCTGAACGCGACCTCGACGGTTTGGCGGCACAGCCCTCAGACGCCGCGGCTTTACCTCCGCGCTTTTCGCCCCGGATCCGTAGATCAACCGGACGACGAACAGGAAATATCCAACCTGCATGACGATCAAGGTCAAGATCGTCCAAGCCAGCGTCTTCCAGATTGAACCCGTCGCAAGGTAAGTCGAGATCGCCACGATGGACGATATGGTGGTCAGCCCCACCAGGAACCGTGGAAAGTTCATGACTTTTGCGCCGCCCCGTAACTCGCAACAGCCGGGACGAACTCCCCTAACCCATTACCCCGGACCAACGTTTTCACTATTTTGGCAATTGCGCAACCACCAAATAGATCAGCAGTTAACGCATGCTTCCGTGATCAAGGGCTGCGTGTCAGGTCACCAAGGTGGGCTGGCTTGGACGGCGGCTGCACGTCCCTCCTCCCCAACCAGCTCTCCATACCTCCTTACAACCCCATCAAGCCCACGTATTCGCCACGTCTCCCCTTCGCACGCCTCGAGATAGCACTGGCCGAGCGGGACTTTCCCTCCGCCGTCCGGCAGGTCCAGCACGTAGACGGGATTGCAGATGCCGGACAGGCGCGCACGCAAGGCGCTGACCAGCGCCTGGCCCTCGGCGATCGTGGTGCGCCGGTGCGCCATTCCGCGCACGAGGTCGCCGTGGTGCAGGTAATAGGGTTTGACGCCAAGGCGATACATCAGCTCGCGGCACAGCTCTTCCAACACCTCGACCGTATCGTTCACGCCTTTCAGCAGAACACTCTGGTTCAGCAGCACGAAGCCGCCCTGCCTTAAAGTACGGCAGGCCCGCTCGGTCGCCTCCGTGATTTCGCGTGGATGGTTGAAATGGGTGACGACAGTGACCATCAGCCGGCCCTGCAAGGCTTGAACCAACCGGCCGGTGACGCGCGACGGCAGCGCGACGGGTACGCGAGTGTGGATGCGCAACAGCCGCACGTGCTGGATCGCCTCGACTCGGGCGCGGATTTCCGCCAGCGCCTTGTCCGGCAGCGACAGTGGGTCGCCGCCGGTCAGGATCACCTCGCGGATTTGCGGATGGGCCGCGATATAGGCGAAGGCCTCGTCGAGAGCTTCGCGCGTATAACCGCGGCCGATCGACGTCAGCTGCTCCTTGCGAAAGCAGAACCGGCAATAGACCGCGCATTGATAGGTTGGGAACAGCAGAACCCGGTCGGCATGGCGATGCGTCAATCTCGGCACCGGACTGAAGGCGTGGTCGGCGATCGGGTCGTCGAGCTCGCCCTCCTGCTCTGCCAGTTCGTCGGGCGACGGGATGACCTGAAGCCGTATCGGATCGGCGGGGTCGTTCCAGTCGATCAGGTCGAGATAGGCCTTGGGGATGCGAACCTTGTGGCGCGTGGCCGCGGCTTCTGCCGCCGCCCGCTCGGCTGGCGACAGCGGCAGCGAATCCAGATCGCCTACATGCCGCACGCCCTCGCGAACATCGTCCCGCCATGCGGCATCCGCCTCGCGAGCGCGCCGGTCATCGGCTGTCATGCCGGCAGCATCGACCGCCATGCTGGCCTCGGGGATGTCGGGATGTGAGGTCATTGCAGGCTCCTTGAATTTCGGCCGGGGTACAGCATCGGAGCCAGGACTTGAAGGCAATAAGCGGTGTTGGGCCGGGTTGGAGGGCGCGGCAGGAAGCCACAACCGGCCACTGATCGGCCCAATCGTCCAACATCGCTGAGGCACAACATTAGCTTGCGCTCATATTAGCTTGAGCGTATACACATAAACGGCCGGTGATCTATCCCCCAACCGGTTAGGCTCGGCGCCAGTCCCTCCCTACCCCTCAGGTCAACGACGCCGGGCCGCTCGGGGTCCGCCCGGTCGCCCGCGGCTGAGACCGGATCGTCGACCTCTTCGATGTCGATCATGCCCCCTGCTCGAGCAGCACCCAACTGAACATACCAGCTGAACACATCGGCGATGCCCGCGTCTCTCGGCCTTCCCGTCGCCGGCCGCGGTCGCTAATCTCGGATTGCGAAAAAGCTGGAGAAGAGCGTATGGCGAACGACTTGTCGCCAAGGCTTTTGGAGATTGTCAATGCGCTGCCCTTGCGGCAGGGCATGCGAGTGCTGGAGATCGGCTGCGGACCGGGTGCTGCAGCGCGCGAGATCGCGCGCCGGATCGGCGGCGGGCACGTGCTGGCGATCGACCGCTCGGCCAAGGCCATCGCGCAGGCCGGGGCCGCCTCGCGCGCCGAGATTGCGGCAGGCCGGCTGAGCCTCCGCCAGGTCGCCATCGAGGATTTCGAGTTGGAGGCCGATGAGAAGCACTTCGACATTGCCGTTGCGGTGCGCGTCGGCGCGCTGGACGGGCGTCATCCCGAAGCAGGAAAAATTGCCCTGCGACGGCTCGGCGCCGCGTTGACCGCGCAAGGCCGGCTGTTCATCGATGGCGGCGATCCGCTGCGCGAAATTGCGATACACGGCTGAACAGCTCGTGCTTAGCCTCTGGAATCGAGCGGCAGAGCTGGGTGCGCGCCTCAGCTCCGCAACCCCGGCGCCTCCTGCCCGGTGCGCTCGACATATTCGGTATAGCCGCCGCCATAGGTGTGGATGCCCTCGGGCGTCAGTTCCAGCACCCGGTTCGACAGCGCCGCCAGGAAATGGCGGTCATGCGAGACGAACAGCATGGTTCCCTCGTACTGCGACAGTGCCGTGATCAGCATTTCCTTGGTGGCGATGTCGAGGTGGTTGGTCGGCTCGTCCAGCACCAGCAGATTGGGCGGATCGAACAGCATCAGCGCCATCACCAGCCGCGCCTTCTCGCCGCCCGACAGCACGCGGCACTTCTTCTCGATCTCGTCGCCGGAAAAGCCGAAGCAGCCGGCCAGCGCCCTGAGCGGCGCCTGGCCGGCCTGCGGAAATGCATCTTCCAGCGTCTGGAACACGGTGCGCTCGCCCTCCAGCACTTCCATGGCGTGCTGGGCGAAATAGCCCATCTTGACGCTGGGCCCGCGCGCCACCGTGCCATTGTCCGGCTCGGAAGCGCCGGCGACCAGCTTCAACAGCGTCGACTTGCCGGCGCCGTTGATGCCCATCACGCACCAGCGCTCGCGGCGGCGCACCTGAAAATCCAATCCCGCGTAGATCAAGCGGCTGTCATAGCCCTTGTGCACGTTCTTCAGCGTCACCACGTCCTCGCCGCAGCGCGGCGCCGGCTGAAAGTCGAACGATACCTTCTGGCGGCGCTTGGGCGGCTCGACCCGGTCGATCTTGTCCAGCTTCTTCACCCGGCTCTGCACCTGCGCGGCATGCGAGGCACGCGCCTTGAAGCGCTCGATGAAGGCGATCTCCTTGGCCAGCATCGCCTGCTGACGCTCGAACTGCGCCTGCTGCTGCCGGTCGGCGATCGCCCGCTGCTGCTGGTAGAATTCGTAGTTGCCGGAGTAAGCGGTCAGCGAGCCGCCATCGATCTCGACCACCTTGTTGACGATGCGGTTCATGAACTCGCGGTCGTGCGAGGTCATCAGCAGCGCGCCGTCGTAGTTCTTCAGGAACTGCTCCAGCCAGATCAGGCTTTCGAGGTCGAGATGGTTGCTCGGCTCGTCGAGCAGCATGGCGTCGGGCCGCATCAAAAGGATCCTGGCCAGTGCCACGCGCATTTTCCAGCCGCCGGACAGCTTGCCGACGTCGCCGTCCATCATCTCCTGGCTGAAGCCAAGGCCGTCCAGCACCTCCCGAGCACGCCCATCCAGCGCGTAACCGTCGAGCTCCTCGAAACGGTGCTGTGCCTCCCCGTAACGGGCGATGATCTCGTCCATTTCACCGGCGCGATCGGGGTCGCCCATCGCGTGCTCGAGCTCGCGCATCTCGGCCGCCACTTCGCTGACCGGCCCGGCGCCGTCCATCACTTCGGCAACGGCACTGCGGCGGGACATATCGCCGACATCCTGGCTGAAATAGCCTATGGTGACGCCGCGATCGACCGAGATCTGGCCCTCGTCAGGCTGCTCCTCGCCGTTGATCATGCGAAACAGCGTTGTCTTGCCGGCGCCGTTAGGCCCGACCAGCCCGACCTTCTCGCCCTTCTGCAACGCGGCGGAGGCTTCGATGAAGACGATCTGCCGGCCGTTCTGCTTGCTGATGCTTTCGAGACGAATCATGGTTTTCCAGGAAAGGCCAAAGGAGAGTTCCCGCGCCCATACGCGATAGGCCGCGCCGGCGGAAGCCCGCAAGTGGTGAGGCGCCCCGCGCCAAATTGTCTGAACCCTATCGTTGCATCGCCCGCCGGAATCGCTCGTCCAGTTGCTGGAACTCGGCAA
Organism: Mesorhizobium sp. M0195; assembly: GCF_040322115.1. NCBI lineage: Bacteria > Pseudomonadati > Pseudomonadota > Alphaproteobacteria > Hyphomicrobiales > Phyllobacteriaceae > Mesorhizobium > Mesorhizobium sp. M0195. The sequence continues at coordinate 118,897 of NZ_JAMYSV010000013.1, forward strand.
AGAGCCCATCGCATGCCCGGCGACCCGCTTCGCATCGCATAGTCCGTGTTTGGTACCAACTGCCCTGCCGGTCCCTGCTGAGGCGATTGCAGGTTATGGCGGGATACGCTTGTTCGGTGGGCCTTGTGAAACTCCACTGTGTCAGCCCGTCAGCAGAAACGAACAGTTCGAAGCGGGATGAGGCAGCAACCCAACGCAACGCGGGAGACGCCCTCAGTTGCTCGACCAAATCCAATGCGTCAGCACCGTGGAAACCGCACATCGTCGACGGCCCATGCGCGTCGCGGTGGATGCCTTCGTCCACAGTCTGGGCGTGCGAGGCGCCGTAGGTTGCGAGCATAATCGCGCCGACTACACGGAATCTTCTCACTGGAGCTTCCCTATTGGCTACTGCATTCCTTCAACACTGTTGGTTGCAGCAGGACCACTCACCCGATCCCGTCACCTCATAGGCGCCGGCGGCGCGCCTGTCCTCAAGTCGCACCGGCCGGCACAAGGACACTACCGGTGAAGCGCGCGCCGCTCCGATGCCGCTCCGATGCATAATGACAGGCTCGCCGTTGACATGGACTTTGCGCTGGTTTTGGTTTTGGTCTTGGTCCCGGTCCCGATCTTGTCACTAAACCCAAGCGCGATGTTTATCTCGTCCGATCGCCCTTCGCAAAGTAGCCGGCGGCCCGAGTGCACGATCACACCCGGCCCGATGTCCCACCCTCGCCAAAAATCCCGGTCACCCAGTCGATGAACACGCGTACCCGTGGCGCGAGCTGGCGGTTCTGTGGGTAGAGCGCCGACAGCGGTGTCGGCGACGGCGGGTAATCCGGCAGCACTTCGACAAGCGTGCCGCGTGCGAAATCCCCGGCGAAGCGGTAATGCGGCGCCTGCACCAGGCCGAAGCCGAGACGCGCCAGCTCCGCCATCGTGTCGGAGCCGTTGACCGTCACCCGGTTCGGCAGCGTGACATAGCGCAACGCGCCGCCAACGGTGAATTCGAGCGGCATGACCTCGCCGGTGCGCGACGAGCGGAAGCCGACCATCAGATGGCCTTCGAGATCGTCGGGGGTTGCCGGCATGCCGTGCTTTTCGAGATAGGCGGGGCTGGCACAGGTGACTTCGCGCAATGTTGCCACCCGCCGCACGATCATACCGCTGTCGGCCTGTTCGCCGGAACGCAGCACGCAGTCGATGCCCTCGCGCACCAGATCGACCAGCCGGTCGCCGTCGCCGATATGCAGGTCGATCCCGGGGTAGCGGTCGAGGAATTCGGTGAGCCGCGGCAGGATGAAATGGCGGGCCATGAAGCCGTGCACGTCGATCCTCAAAAGGCCCTGCGGCTGCGCCGATTGAAAGCCGGCCTCGGCATCTTCGACATCGGCAAGGATGGCGAGGCAGCGCTGGTAATAGGCCTGGCCGTCCAATGTCGGCCTGACATGGCGCGTGGTGCGTTCGAGCAGCCTCACCCCCAGCCGCGCCTCGAGGTCCTTGATCGCCTCGGTAGCGCTCGATCGCGACATCGACAGATCGGCGGCGGCCGCGGTGAAGCTGCCGCGCTCGATCACACGGGCAAGCAGGCGCATTCGGTCGAGACTGTCCATCGCCATTGTTCGCCATATCCGAATGGTGTTGGCAAGTCCCGAGCGATTATCCCGCAGGATTTATCGCCTATTTTTCAGCCGACAAGAATTGGAGAGCGGACATGACTACGCGGAATGGAAAGGCGGCGCTGGTAACCGGCGCCTCGAAGGGTATTGGCGCCGAAATTGCCAGAAGGCTGGCACACGACGGCTTTTCGGTCGTCGTCAACTATGCCAGGGGCGCCGAAGCAGCCGAAAGCGTGGTGCGCGGGATCGAAGCGGCGGGCGGCACGGCGATCGCCGTTCAGGCCGATGTCGGCGATCCCAAAGGCGTGGCGCATCTGTTCGACGCAGCCGAGCAGGCGTTTGGCGGCCTCGACGTGCTGGTCAACAACGCCGGCATCATGAAGCTCGCGCCGATCGCGCAGATGGACGACACCGGTTTCGAGCAGCAGGTCGCGGTGAACCTCGGTGGCGTCTTCCGCGGCATGCGCGAGGCCGCAAGAAGGCTGCGCGACGGCGGCCGCATCGTCAGCTTCTCGTCCAGCGTGGTCGGGCTCTACCAGCCGACCTACGGCGTTTACGCTGCCACCAAGGCCGGCGTCGAGGCGATGACGCATGTGCTGGCCAAGGAACTCGGGCCGCGCGGCATCACAGTCAATGTCGTGGCGCCGGGGCCGGTGGCCACCGAGCTGTTCCTCGGCGGCAAATCTGAGGCACTGGTCGAAACGATCACCAGGATGATCCCGCTGGGGCGGCTCGGCCAGCCCGCCGACATCGCCAGCGTGGTGTCCTTCCTGGCCGGACCGGACAGCGGCTGGGTCAACGGCCAGGTGCTGCGCGCCAATGGCGGCACGGTCTGACTTTATCTCCAACAACCAACAGGGAATCGACATCATGCCGTTTGCAAACTTCAAGGTGCCTGAGCGCGCGCTGTCCGCCGAACAGAAGGAGGACCTCGTCCACAAGACCACAGCCCTGTTCGTCGAAATGTTCGGCGAAGGCGTGCGCCCCTACACCATGGTGCTGATCGAGGAGGTCGCCGATGGCGGCTACGGCCGCGCCGACGTGGTGTTCACGATTCCTGGGGCAGGATAAAATCCTGAACCCTAAGCACCGCCTTCACCCGCTCGAGCGCCAGCTCGTCATGAAGCTTTCGATGGAAAAGACGTTGCAATAGGCGCCAAGGCCGCGCAGCGACGAGACGCGCAACGGCATGTCGGCAACGAAATGCCAGTTCACCCGCTGGTTCGGCGCGAACAGCTTCGTCAATCATGTGATCGCTTCAACTTGCGATCACCGCGGCCGCGAGAACGCGGGTTCGGGGACGGCTAAGCTGCCGATGCCTTCTTTGAGGGACCGTCAAGGGAGAGATTGCAGCATGGCGGTCGCGCGCTAGATCGCTGGCAGAGGCTAACGCGAGGCCAGCCATGGACGATTGGAAGCTACCTTGGGACGGCGGTTGCCTATGCGGCGGGATACGCTTTCGCGTAAGTGCGCCGCCTTTGCTGACGACGGCGTGTCACTGCACCGGCTGCCAGAAACTGAGCGCCAGCGCGTATTCCTTGACCATCGCCGTGCCGAGCGACGGTTTCGCCGTCACCCAAGGCGAGCCGGTGGTCGGCGGCCTGCACGGCCCGCACCGGCAACTCTACTGCCCGCATTGCAAGAACTGGATGTTCACGCGTCCGCATGGCCTGGACTTTTTCGTCAACATTCGCGCGACCATGCTGAACGAGCACCATTGGTATGTGCCTTTCGTCGAAGTCTTCACATCGGAAAGGCTGCCCTGGGCTTCGACCGCCGCTACCCACAGTTTTGCTACGCAGCCCGACCTTGAGGGATACGCCCCTTTGATCGAAGCATTCGCCCGTGAAGCGGCGCGGCCAAGCTGACTGGTTGGCGCCCGGAAAGGCGGGGCCAGTCTTCGTGCTTCACCGCAACTCCACCCAGACAGGCGCGTGGTCGCTGGCGCCGGTCTCGCCACGCACGTCGCGGTCGATGCCCGCCGCGACCAGCCGGCGCGACAGCTTCTTCGAGAGCAAGATATGGTCGAGCCGCAGGCCGGCATCGCGCGGCCAGCGATTGCGGCGATAGTCCCAGAATGTGTAGAGCGTCTCCGTCGGGTGCTTCTTGCGCAGCGCGTCAAGCCAGCCCTGGTCGAGCAGCCGCTGGAACGACGCGCGGCTTTCCGGCTGCACCAGCGCGTTGTCGTCATAGGAGCGGGTCGGGTAGATGTCGCGCGCCTCGGGCACGATGTTGTAGTCGCCGGCCAGCACCACGGGCAGGCCGGTGTCGAGCAACTGCGCCGCATGCGCCTCCAGCCTTTCGTGCCAGGCCAGCTTGTACTGGAATTTCGGGCCGGGCTGCGGGTTGCCGTTCGGCGCGTAGAGCGAGGCGACGACGATACCGTTGACCGCCGCTTCGATGTAGCGCGCCTGCTGATCGCTATCGTCGCCGGGCAGCGCCTCGCGGGTCAGAACGGGTTCTGAGCCACGCGAAAGGATGGCGACGCCGTTCCAGGTCGGCTGCCCGACCCAAACCGCGCCGTAGCCGGCGGCCGCCAGCGCAGTGCGCGGAAACTGCGTCTGTCTCGCCTTGAGCTCCTGCAGGCAGGCGATGTCGGGTTTGGCGGCGGCCAGCCATGCGAGCAGGTTCGGCAGCCGGCTGTTGATGTTGTTGACGTTGAAGGTGGCGATCTTCATCGGCCTGCTTCAGCGCACGATGCGTTCGGTCCACGCCTTCACCGCATCAGCGAGCGTCTTCAGATGATCGGCGATGGAGAAGCCGGAGATGTTTTTGCGCGGCTTCAGATCATGGTCGCCATCTTCCAGCCAGAGAATCTCGATCGCCTCGGACAGAGCATAGGTCGCGACCTCGTCTTTGGTCCCGAACTCGTCGCGCGTGCCCTGGAGGATCAATGTCGGCGTCTTGAGATCGGCGAGGTGCTTTGTCCGAAGCTGCGTCGGTTTGTCCGGCGGATGGAACGGATAGCCGAGGCAAAGCAGGCCCGAGATCTCGCCCTTCGAAAACATCTCGTCGGCGATCATCGAAGCGACGCGTCCGCCCATCGACTTGCCGCCGATGATGAGCGGCCCCTCCACGCCCTTCGCCCTGAGGTCGGCGATCGCCTTGACGTATTCCGGGTTAACCGTCTCGGCGCGCGGCGGCGGCTTGCGATGGCCGTAGCGGCGGGCGGCCATGTAGTGGAATTCAAAGCGCGCGACGCGGAAACCGGCCGCGGCGAGCGTTTTTGCCGTGGCTGTCAGCGAGGGCGAGTCCATAGGAGCGCCTGCGCCATGCGCGAGCAGGATGGTGTTGGCGGCGGTGTCGGGGCCGTCGAAGAGAAAGGTGGTCATGGGGCGGTCCACTTATAGAGGCCGCGCTCCGTCCCACCCCCCTCTGTCCTACCGGACATCTCCCCCTCAAGGGGGGAGATTGGATGTCGCCGCCGGTTTCGCCAACCACTAAAGCTGAAAGGCACGCGGGGCACCGAAGCTGCCGATCTCCCCCCTTGAGGGGGAGATGTCCGGCAGGACAGAGGGGGGCGTTCAAGCGCAGGCATTGGATTACCTCACCCCGCCGACAGCCGCGCCAGCTGCAAATCCACGAACTGTATCCCCTTGGCCGCCATACGCGCCCATTCGGAATTGGCGTCGAGTTCGAGGTAGCGCACCCAGCGACGCCGCGCCTCGGCGAAATTGCCGGCATCGAACTCCAGCCTCGCAAGGTTGAACACCGCGTCGGCATAATTGGGATCGAGTGCGATCGCCTTCAGCAAATGGCGGCGCGCCGAGGCTACCCGCCCCTCTTCGCTCATCAGCCCGGCAAGATTGAACCAGGCTTCTACGAAGCCGGGGTCGCACTTGATGGCGCGGCATAGTCGTGCGCCGCCTCGGCCGCGTGGCCGGCCGCGCGCAGGCAGTTGGCGCGGTTGAAGGCGGCGATGGCATCGCTCGGGTCGATGGCCAGGCAGCGCTGGTAGAGTGCCGCCGCCTGCTCGTGGTCTTCAGCCTCTTCCGCCGCCTCGGCATCGGCGAACAGCTCTTCCAGCGTGTCGTCATCCCGCGTTCCCAGATCGAACAGCAGCTGGCCGTCGAGTTCGCTCTGGCCTCCCTCGAGATAGATCGCGTCGGCCCTCCCATGCTGCGAGCCGACGGCGAGCGACTTGGCGGTGAGCGAGGCGACCGGGCCCGAGCGATGCACAGAGCGCGCGATCGCCCCCCACGAGGCGCCGCCGGCAACCAGCCCGGCATATTTGCGGGCGAGGATCAGGTCGCGAAAGGAATACGGTTCGCAATCATGCTCGAAGGCATCGAACAGCGACAAAAGGTCGAGATCCGCGCCGGTCAGCCGCGACTGGTCGATCAGCGACTGCCGCGACAGCGCCGAAGCCTCCGGCGCTTTCATCAGCCCGAGCAGGCGCAGGAAGCCGTTCTCGCTGACCAGCTTGCGCCCGGCCGCGCGCTCGGTGACGACGCGGCGTTCAATCTCGGTATCGCCGGCCCTGGCGAGCAACATGCGGCCCAACACGACATGTGTGGTGCGCCGAGTGACGCCGCGCCGCAACTGGCCGTGCCGACGCTCGACCTCGCGCGCCGCCAGCCTGAGCGGGAAGGCCGCCAGCGCACCGACGATGCCGAAGACCGTGCCGGCGAGAGCCGTCACGCCTTGCTCTTGCCGACGGCTTTGAGAAGGTTCGCCTTGAGCGGGTTATCCTTGGCCGCGGCGGCGCCGGCCTTGGCGGATTTCGCCGCGGGCTTGGCCGTTTCATCGGCCTTGCTCTTGGACTTGGCCGGCGGCTTGGCCGATTGCGACAGGCTCGCCTTCAGCGCATCCATGAGGTTGATGACATTGCCGCGCTCAGGCGCCGCCGCGATGATAGGCTTGTGGCCCTTGAGCTTCTCGCGGATCATCGCCATCAGCGCGATCTCGTAGCGGTCCTCGTAATTCTTTGGATCGAAGGTGGTTTCCTTCTGCTTGATCAGCGCTTCGGCCAATTGCAGCATTTCGGGATCGGGGTTTCCGGCCGGGATATTGCCGAAATATTCAGCCGTGCCACGCACTTCGTTCGGATTCCTCAAGGTGCAGACGAACATGCCGTTCTCGCGCGCGCCGATCGTCACGACGCGCTCGCGGCTGGACAGCACAAGGCGGGCGATCGCCAGCTTCCCCGATTTGCGCATCGCTTCGCGCAACACGGCAAAGGTCTCCTCGGCCATTGCGCCATCCGGCGCCAGGTAATAGGGCGCGTCCTGATAGATGACGTCGACCGAATGCTCGTCGACAAAAGCCTCGATGTTCATCGTATGGTTGGATTCGATGCGCACCGCATCGAGATCGGAGTCCTCGATGATGATGTACTGCTTGTCCTCGTATTCGTAGCCCTTGACCAGGTCCGAACGCTCGACCAGCCCGAGCTCGGGGTCGACCGGCTTCATGTTGATGCGGTTGTGCGTCTTCTTGTGCAGCTGGTTGAAGCTGATGCGTTCGCTGGCGCTCGTCGCCGGATAGAGCCGGACCGGACAGCTGACCAGACTGAGCTTGAGGTAACCTTTCCAACTTGCCCTGGGCGCCATGAAATACTCCTACGCGGCCTTGTGCTGTCGAACAGTTCGCAGCGTTCATTCGTCCGGAGGACGAACGGGACTGCCGAAATCCTACATTGCCCTTACAATACCGGGCCCTTACAATACCGGCAAATCCCTAGCGAAATCTTCCTCCGCTGAGAGCCGCCTGCACGCAAGAGGTCCATGGCGAAGAATAATTCAAATTTTCCGGAGCGTCGATGGAGTCTGGGGCCCGCAGAACTACCTCGCGGTGGCTATCAACGGCAAATCCCGGGCGAAATCTTCCATGTCGGCCCAAGGGTCGCCTGACGTCGCCAGCAGGCCCGGCAGTGACGAATAATTCAGGTCCTGCGGGGCGTCGATGGATTCCAGGTCGCTCCAGCTCACCGGTGTCGAGGCCGGCAAATTGGTGCGGGCGCGCAGCGAATAGGGAGCCGCCGAGGTGTGGCCGCGCGCATTGCGGTGATAGTCGATGAAGATGCGCCGCTTGCGGTTCTCCTTGCCCATGGTGGTGGTGAAAGTGTCGGGCGCGGTGGCGGCAAGATGCGTGGAGATGGCGCTGGTCGCCTGATGCAGTTTCTTCCAGTTCTGCTTTTGTGTCACCGGCACGGTGATGTGGATGCCGTGGCCCCCGGAGGTCTTGGCGAACGGCACCAGCCCTAGCGCTTCGAGCTCGCTGCGAATATGCACCGCCGCCTCCACCACGTCGCGCCAGGCGATCCCCTCGCCCGGGTCGAGATCGAAAACGATCAAATCCGGCTTGTCGAGCCGCGTGCGATGGGTGCCCCAGGTGTGGAACTCGACGACGCCGAACTGCGCCAGCGCCAGATAGCCCTTGGCGTCTTCTACCGAGAGATAGGATTTGGTCTCGCCCTCGGAGTTGGTCGCCTCGAAGGTCGCCACGGATGACGGCATGCCGGTGAAGGCATGGCGCTGGAAGAAACAGTCCTGCGGCCTGCCGGTCGGGCAGCGCACCAGCGACACCGGCCGGCCGAGAATATGCGGCAGCATGAAATCGCCGACCAGCGCGTAATAGACGGCAATGTCGAGCTTGGTCGGGCCGGTCTTGCCGAATAGCCGCCGCGTCGGGTTGGTCACCCAGATGGTTGCGAGGTCGGCCTCGGCGATCAGCCGCTTGCGCTTGGCCGAAACCGGCGTCGACAGGCCGACGTCGCGCAGGCCGCGGAACACGGCATGGCGCAGCGCATTGTCGGTGGTCCGGTTGGCGTAGTGGATATGCGCCGAAAGCAGCGGCCGCACCCAGTTCATCTCGCGCATGATTTCGCGCGGAACACCTTCCGGCGCGGACGCCCCGGCGCGCAACGGCTCCAGCCGCGCCAGCAACTCGCCGGCGGTGGCGGCGTCGAAGCCGGTGCCGACCTTGCCGCGATAATGCAGCTCGCCATCCTCGAATTCGCCGAGGCCGAGTGCGGCCAGCCCCTCGGCCGCGTCGGAGACCGTGTAGCCGGCGATGACGAAGTCGCCGGTCTGAAGCGCCTTGGTCTTGGTCCAGGTCTTGGTACGGCCGCTCTGGTAGATTGCCGTGGCGCGCTTGGAGACGACACCCTCGAGCCCCATCTCGGATGCCTGGTCATAAAGTGCTTGGCCGTCTCCTTCGACATGATCGCTGAGCTGGATGGCCGAATTGGCGCCGAGACCGGACAGCAATTGCGAAAGCAGCGCCTTGCGCCGGCGGAGCGGCGCTTGTCTCAGGTCCCAGCCGTCGAGATACAGAAGATCGAAGGCGTAGAAGTGGAGCTTGTTGCCGGCGCCTTCGGCCAGCGCGTCTTGCAAAAGGGCAAAGCGGCTGATGCCCTTGGCGTCGAGCGCGACGACCTCGCCGTCGATGATCGCCTCGCGGCACGGCAGCCTGGCGAAGGCAAGCGGCAGGTCGCCATAACGCTTCGTCCAGTCGAGGCCGGCGCGGGTGATCAGCCTGACTGCGCCGTTAGCGAGATGCGCCATGGTGCGGTAGCCATCGAATTTGATCTCGTGCAGCCAGACTTCGCCCGTTCGGGCCGCTGGGTCATCGCCGCCCGGCGGCTTCGGAACCTGCGTAGTCAGCTGCGGCTCGATCCGGGAAGGCGGCGGCGCCTTGACGGCGCCCGGCAAAGCACCTGGCTTCAGCACCACCGGCCTGGCAGGCTTGGCGGCCGGCTTCGGCGTTGCCACCAGTTCCTCGATGCGGCGTCCGGATTTGACGCTTTCCGGCCGGGCTTCCAGTATGTCGAGCTTGGCGTCGGCGGCCAGATCACGCTCCTTGAACAGCAGCCAGTTCTTCTTGCCCTCATCCTCGCCGGGCTTCGGTTTCAGTCGCGTCAGCATCCAGCCGCCATTCAGCTTTTCGCCGGCGAGGCGGAACTTGAAGGAACCGGTGCGCAGGCTCTTCTCGACATCGTCCATCGGCGCCCAGATGCCGGTGTCCCAGACGATCATCGGCCCGCCGCCATATTCGCCTTCGGGAATGACACCTTCGAAGTCGATATATTCGAGCGGATGGTCCTCGGTCTCGACCGCCAGCCTTTTATCGGCCGGATTGAGCGACGGGCCGCGCGGCACCGCCCAGCTCTTCAGCACGTCGCCGACCTGCAGGCGCAGATCGTAGTGATCGGCGGTGGCGTGATGCTTGTGAACGACGAAACGATTGCCCTCATCGGCAACCAGACCGCCGGCTGGTTCCGGCGTCCTCGTGAACTCGCGCTTGGCGCGATAGGCCTTGAGCTTTGGCGGGGCGGTCACGGCCACATGCTCTTGCGCAAAAACAACGGCTTGATGCGCATGTCTTGAATCATTTTGTCAGCATCGGGCAGGTCGGCGTCACGCCGCTCAATCGTCGGTGGCCGGCGTCAATTCGAGCTCGGCCGGCGACAGGCCCTGCTGCAGCTGGCTGAGCCGGAATTCGTCGACCCAATAGGCCTCGCCGTCGACCAGCACGCGCGCGCTGTAGCTGCCGGCCGAAAAACGCTGCGCAGTGATGTACACCTTGTGGCGATCGAGCGCGTTCCGCACCGCGGCGCGCTTGGATTTTTGGCTGGTAGCGGAACTGGCCATGCTGGTTACTCACGCACAAGCCGCAAGGCGGCGTGCCTTAAGGATGGCCGAGAGCGTGTCGGCTGTCAATTTGGCGGTCGCTGCGAGCCGCGCGCGGTGGCGCCTCCCGATCTGTGGAAACCGAGCCGGTGCGCTATATTGCCCTGGCGGCTTGGAACGCGATGCTGATCCGGAGAGCTTCACATGACATTGACGATGCGCAAACTCGGCAGCCAGGGCCTGCAAGTCTCGGCAATCGGTCTCGGCTGCATGGGCATGAGCCAGTCCTACGGCCCGGCCGACGAGGCGGAATCGACCGCCACGCTGCACCGCGCCATCGAACTCGGCTGCACCTTCCTCGACACCGCGGAAGTGTACGGGCCGTTCACCAACGAGGAACTGCTCGGCCGCGCGCTAAAGGGCCGGCGCGATGAGGTGACGATCGCGACGAAATTCGGCTTCCGCATTGAAAACGGCAAGCAAGTCGGCACCGAGCGCGACAGCCGGCCCGAACATATCCGCGAGGCTTTGGAAGGTTCGCTGAGAAGGCTCGCCACCGACCATGTCGACCTCCTCTATCAGCACCGCGTCGATCCGGCGGTGCCGATCGAGGATGTGGCGGGTGCTGTCGGCGAGCTGATCGCTCAGGGCAAGGTTCGCTTCTTCGGCCTGTCGGAAGCCGGTGCCGCCAACATCCGCCGGGCGCATGCCGTTCATCCGGTGTCGGCAGTGCAGAGCGAATACTCGCTATGGGAGCGCAATCTGGAACCGGAAATCATTCCGCTGCTGAAGGAGCTCGGCATCGGCCTGGTGCCGTTCTCGCCGCTCGGCCGCGGCTTTCTCACCGGCGACGTCAGGCGCGCCGAAGACTATCCAGAGGGCGATTACCGGCGCGGCGACCCGCGCTACCAGGGCGCCAACTATGACGCCAACATGCAGGCGGCAGCCATGGTACTCGACATCGCCGCGGCCAAGCGCGTCAAGCCAGGCCAGATTGCTCTGGCCTGGCTGCTCCACAAGGGGAGCGGCTTCGGCATCGACATCGTGCCGATCCCCGGCACCAAGCGCCGAAAGTACCTCGAGGAGAACGTCGCCGCGGCTTCGATCAAGCTCGACACAGCCGAGATGCAGGTGCTCGACGACGCGCTGGCGCCCGGCAAGGTCGCCGGTCCGCGCTACGGCGAGCGCACCATGGTAATGATCGATCGGTAGGTCTTGCCTTCTCCCGTTCTTGCGCAAAGCTCCGGCCTTGGCTAGCATCCTTGGGCAGGCACCGAGCGGAGGAGAACGTCGCGGTGGACCGGCTGGAGCGCCGTTGCGTCCCTTCAAACACGAGTTGGGCGCTCGAAGGACACTCCATTTTTGAATCGACGCAAGGAACCTTCCGGAAAACCCATTCCGGTTCCGGGGTCGTGCGCTCATCTGGGAGGAGACTAAATTGATCAACAGACGTGAATTCCTGCTGTCGACCGCGGCGATGGGCGCCCTGGCGCTGGCCGCTCCGCAACTGGCTTTTGCCCAGGACAAGCTGACCATCCTCGGCTCGGTGCCGAGCCTCGGCTTTCCGTTCTTCGTACACATGCTGAACCAGATCAAGGCGGAAGCCCAGGCGCAGGGCGTCAACCTGATCGAGAGCGACGGCCAGAACTCGGCGCCCAAGCAGACCGCCGACATCGAGGCGGCACTCGTGCAGAAGGTCAACGCCATCGTCATCTCGCCGCTCGACGTCAACGCGCTGGCCCCAGCCATCGAAGAAGCGGTCAAGGCCGGCGTTCCCGTCGTCACCATCGACCGCCGCGTCGACGGCGTCGAGGGCATCCTCGCCCATGTCGGCGCCGACAATGTCAAAGGCGGCGAGGCCGAAGCGCAGGCCATGGTGGCGGCGTTCCCGAACGGCGCCAAGATCTTCCATCTGCAGGGCCAGCCCGGTGCCGGCCCGGCGATCGACCGCAACAAGGGTGTGCACAATGTCCTCGATCCGATGAAGGACAAGTACCAGATCATCTTCGAGCAGACCGCCAACTTCGCCCGCGCCGAGGCGCTGTCCGTCACCGAGGCCGGCCTTGCCGCCAACGGCAAGCCCGACGCGATCATCTGCGCCAATGACGACATGGCGCTTGGCGCGGTTGAAGCCTGCGCGGCGCGCAACTTCACCGACGTCAAGATCTACGGCTTCGACGCGCTTCCCGAAGCGCTGGTCGCCGTGCGCGACGGCAAGCTGGCCGGAACGGTCGAGCAATTCCCCGGCGAACAATCGCGCACTGCGGTGCAGATCGCGGTCGCCTACGCCAGGGACAAGACCGAGCCGAAGGAAAAGCTGGTGCTTTTGACGCCGATCGTCATCGGCAAGGAGAATCTCGACAAGGCCGAGAGGCTGGGCGAGACGAAGTAGGCGCCGAGGGCGCACAGCGCCAAAAGCAGCGTTCTGTCGCGCCCCCCTCTGCCCTGCCGGGCACTCCCCCTTAAGGGGGGAGATTGGCAGTTTCAACGCGTTGCCTTCTCTTCAACGCCGGAGACTAGCGAAAGCCTGGGTGACATCCGATCTCCCCCCTGAGGGACCCTGAGGGGGAGATGCCCGGCAGGGCAGAGGGGGGCGCTGTCCCGCTGGCCTTTCGGGTGGATCGCAATTCAAGGAGCATCCTTTGCCAGTCGAAGCCATTGCGCCCTCTCCCGCCCTGCTCGCCGTCGAGGGCGTGACCAAGCGCTTTGCCGGCGTCACCGCGCTGAACGACGTTTCGCTTGAAGTCCGCCCCGGCGAGATCCTCGGCCTGCTCGGCGAGAACGGAGCCGGCAAATCGACGCTGCTCAAGATCCTGTCCGGCGTGATGCCGCCGTCCAGCGGCCGCATCGTCTTCGACGGTGTCGAGTTCAGCCCGCACAATCCGCAGGATGCCAAGCGCCACGGCATCGTAACAATCTACCAGGAGCTGAGCCTGATCCCGACGCTGACCGTGGCGGAGAATATCTTCATCGGCCGCGCGCCGCTCGGCCGGTTCGGGCTGGTCAGTTGGCGGCGAATGGAGGAAGATTCCCGCACGATCATCGCTCGCGTCGGGCTCAATCTCGACCCGGCGACGCCGGTTTCCGCACTGTCGGTGGCCGAGCAGCAGCTGGTCGAGATCGCCCGCGCGCTATCGCTGAAGAGCCGCTTGATCATCATGGACGAGCCGACCTCGGCGCTGACCGAGACCGAAGTGCACAGGCTGATGTCGATCATGGACCGGCTGCGCAAGGATGGCGTCGCCATCATGTTCGTCACCCACCGGCTGGAGGAGGCATCGGCGATCTGCGACCGTATGACCGTGCTGCGCGACGGCAGGCTGGCCGGCCATCTCGACCGCGAAGGCGGGCCGATCAGGCTGCCGAAGATCATCGAGAAGATGGTCGGCCGTGCCGCTTCCGAGCTCTATGCCAGGCCGACGCAGCGCGATGTCGCCGGCGACGTCCGGCTCTCTGTGCGCGGCCTGCGCACGGTGCGCGATCCGCAGGCGCCGCACGCCATCGTACTCGAAGGCGTCGATCTCGACCTCAAGGCGGGCGAAATCCTCGGCGTCGCCGGGCTCGTCGGCTCCGGCCGCACCGAGCTCGCCCGCGCCATCTTCGGTGCCGACCGCATTGCCGCCGGCACCATCATGCTCGACGGCAAGCCGATCGCGCCGGCATCACCCGCCGACGCCATCGAGCTTGGCATCGGCCTGGTGCCGGAGGACCGCAAGCACCAGGCAATCTTCGCAGCACTCGCCATCCTCACCAATTTCTCGATCGCCGCGCTCGACCGCTACTCCAGTGTCGGTTTCATGGCCGAGCGGCGCGAACGCGAGGCGCTGGCAAACTACAGGAAGATGCTGTCGATCCGCATGGCTTCGCCCGAACAGGCGATCGAGGGCCTGTCCGGCGGCAACCAGCAGAAGGTGATCCTTGCCCGATGGCTGGCGCGCGATCCCAAGGTGCTGATCGTCGATGAACCGACGCGCGGCGTCGATGTCGGCGCCAAGGCGGAAGTGCACCAGATCCTGGTGGAACTCGCCGCGCGCGGCATCGCCATCATGATGATCTCTTCGGAGCTGCCCGAGGTGCTTGCAGTGTCGGACAGGATCGTCACCATGCGGCGCGGGCGCATTACCGGCGAGATGCCCGGCGTCGAGGCGACCGAGGAGAAACTGATGGAACTGATGGCGCTCGACCAGAAGCAGGAAGCAACGCAATGACCAGTACGACCGAACGGAGCCAGCGCGGTGGCGTCAATATTGCGCGCCTGCTGATGAGCTTCGGCCCGCTGATGTTCCTGGCGTTGCTGATCGTCGTCTTCACCGTGCTGAAGCCGAGCTTCATCGACCCGATCAACCTGTTCAACATCATGCGCCAGATCTCGATCACCGGCCTGATCGCGCTCGGCATGACCTTCGTCATCCTCACCGCCGGCATCGACCTGTCGGTCGGCTCGCTGCTCGCCTTCTGCGGCATGGTCGCGGCGGTGGTGGCCAAAGGCGGCACCGCCAACACGCTGTCGCTGTCGACAACGGGCACGCAGGGCTATGGCTGGTTCGCCGCCCTTCTCGCCGCCGTCGTCGTCGGCGCCGTGGCCGGCGGCGTCCAGGGCTTTGCCATCACCAGGCTGAAAGTGCCGCCCTTCGTCGTCACGCTCGGCGGCCTAACCGTGTTTCGCGGCCTGACCTTGACAATCTCCAATGGCGGTCCGATCTCCGGCTTCGACGCCTCGATGCGCTGGTTCGGTACCGGCCTGATCGGCCCGGTACCGGTGCCGGCGATCATCTTCGCAATTGCCGCCATCCTTTGCCACATTGTGCTGCGCTACACACGCTACGGTCGCGCAGTCTATGCGGTCGGCGGCAATGCCGAGGCCGCGCGCCTCTCCGGCCTGCGCGTCGACCGCATCCTGATCTCGGTCTACATCATCGTCGGCTTCTTCGCCGGCCTTGCCGCCTTCGTTTTGTCGGCGCGGCTCAACTCCTCCGAAGCCGTCGCCGGCATCGGCTACGAGCTGACGGTGATCTCGGCGGTCGTTATCGGCGGCACCTCGCTGTTCGGCGGCATCGGCAGCGTCGGCGGCACGGTAGTCGGTGCAGGACTGATCGGCGTCTTGCAGAACGGGCTGCAGTTCAACAACGTCTCGTCCTACACGCAAAGCATCGTCATCGGCCTGATCCTCATCCTCGCCGTGGCCTTCGACCGCTGGCTGAAATCGCGGGTAAGGCGGTGATGGCCGAGCGAACGCTGCGGTGCCATAAACTGCCCGGAAGGTGGCGATGCCTCAAAGAAGAACCATGACCGAACAGGATGTTCCGGCGGTGTCGCGGCTGCTTGGAAGGTCCTGGCGACAGACCTATTCGCCGATCCTGGGTGCCGGGACCACGGCACGGCTGTCGGATGAGAGGCACGCGCCGGAGCGGCTGGCGTCCGAGCTCGGGGACGACAACAAGATGTCCTTCGTCGCCGAGCGGGCTGACAGCTCGCTCGCCGGTTATGCGATGGCAGCGATGGACGACAAGGGCGAGGTCATGCTCGAGCGGCTCCATATAGACAAAAGCGAGTACGGCACCGGCCTTGCCGCCGACCTGCTGCATGCCGTTCTTGCCGCGCATGCGGGTATTCCCAGCATCGCCCTGGAAGTGATCGAGGGCAACGACCGCGCAATCGCCTTCTATCGTAAGCACGGCTTCGAGGTCGTCGAGCGCCGGCCGGCTGCACACGGCGTGGGCGGCCACGCCTCGCTGATCATGCGCCGGCTGCTGCCGATGGCTTAGCAAGCGAAAGCGGCTGAGCGCGTAATCTCCCCCCTTGAGGGGGAGATGTCCGACAGGACAGAGGGGGGCGCCGCGCGTGAGGCGCCAACTTTCTCTTTCGTCCAATATGGCGTCGCGCCAGGACGTACCGACCCCCTCTGTCGCCTTCGGCGACATCTCCCCCTCAAGGAGGGAGATTGGCACTCGCTCAGGCCGGGGCGTTGACGCGCTGTG
The DNA here is from genome assembly GCF_040322115.1 of Mesorhizobium sp. M0195. Taxonomy (NCBI): domain Bacteria; kingdom Pseudomonadati; phylum Pseudomonadota; class Alphaproteobacteria; order Hyphomicrobiales; family Phyllobacteriaceae; genus Mesorhizobium; species Mesorhizobium sp. M0195. Next base: position 135,049 of record NZ_JAMYSV010000013.1, read on the forward strand.
GGCGCGTTGCCCAGTCGGCAACGGTCGCGCCAGCAACGCTCTCGCCGGCAACCATCCCGTTCGTCTGCGGCGCAAGCAGGTCGTTGCGGCGGGCGAAGGCAACGAAGGTGGCGCGCGCCGTTTCGGCGTCGATCTCTCCTTCCAGTGCTGCACGGCACGCTTTTGCGGCGATGTCATGCGCGGCCGTCCGGCTCGTTGCCGGCCATTCAGCCAAAAGTGCATAGGCCTCAGCCGCGCTTTCTATCTTCGTCGGTGTACCGAGGCCGGTGAGGATATTAACCGGCTTGTCGAACGAAGCACGATCCATGACACTCTCCTTTCCTGGCTCAATCGGCTCCTTTCGGAACTCCACCGCGCGGGCGCTTCGATCCTCGAGGGCCGCCTGCAGAACGATGCCACCGATCTGCGAGTTGGACGCAATCGGGGGCATGCCCGGCCGCGGCAGCAGCCGATGCACCTTGACCAGCGCTTCGAGCCAGGCCGCCACGCCCAGCGGCGGATGTTCGCGCCCGTAGAGCCACGCCTTTGCCTTGGCGAGCGGGTATCCCGCCTCTTCGGCGAAATCGTTTTCCGACCACCGCAGCAGGCGCAGGCATTCGCGCATCCGCGCCGCGATCATTTGCGCTCCTCCGTGCCGGCCCCCACGCGTTGAGCCGATAGAAACATCAGCGTGTAGGCCGCCTTGCGGCGGTCCCAGCCGGCCGACTCGGCCATATCCAGCAAGCCGTCGACCAAAGGCGCCAGCGCCGCCCTGCAGTCGGCTTCATAGTTGAAATCGTTTTTCGGGCGGGTCGGCGCCGCGATCTTTCCAAAACTGTCCATCATATCCATGGCAACACCTGCTCAGCATTAGTCCCGGACCGGCAAGACCGTGCCCGCTTTTGGCGGACACGGTCCATCTGCCGTTTCGAAGTCGCGCTTTGGAAGCCTGGCTTTAGAAGTCCATGCCGCCACCGCCGGGCATTGCCGGCGCGCCAGCTTCCTTCTTCGGCTTCTCGGCCACCATCGCCTCGGTCGTCACCAGCAGGCCGGCGACGGAAGCGGCATCCTGCAGAGCGGTGCGCACCACCTTGGCCGGATCGATGACGCCCTGGCCGAAGAGATCGCCATAGTCGCCGGTCTGCGCGTTCCAGCCGAACGAGAACTCCTGCTTTTCGCGCAGCTTGCCGACGATAATCGAGCCTTCGGCGCCGGCATTTTCGGCAATCTGGCGCACCGGAGCCTCGATCGCGCGCCGCACGATTTCGACACCGGTCTTCTGGTCGGGATTGTCGACCTGAATATTGTCGAGCGCCTTTGCCGCCCGCAGCAGCGCCACGCCACCGCCGGGCAGGATGCCCTCCTCGACCGCGGCACGGGTGGCATGCATGGCGTCGTCGACCCTATCCTTGCGCTCCTTGACCTCTATCTCGGTCGAGCCACCGACGCGGATGACGGCGACGCCACCGGCGAGCTTGGCCAGCCGCTCCTGCAGCTTCTCGCGATCATAGTCGGAGGTGGTCTCCTCGATCTGCGCCTTGATCTGGGAGACCCGGCCCTGGATTTCGCTCTTCGAGCCGGCACCGTCGACGATCGTGGTGTTTTCCTTCTCGACCACCACCTTCTTGGCGCGGCCGAGCATGTTGAGCGTGACGTTCTCGAGCTTGATGCCGAGATCCTCGCTGATTGCCGTGCCGCCGGTCAGGATGGCAATATCCTCCAGCATGGCCTTGCGGCGATCGCCGAAGCCCGGTGCCTTGACGGCCGCGACCTTCAGGCCGCCGCGCAGCTTGTTGACGACCAGCGTCGCCAGCGCCTCGCCCTCGACGTCCTCGGCGATGATCAGCAGCGGCTTGGACGACTGCACCACCGCCTCCAGCACCGGAAGCAGCGCCTGCAGGTTGGACAGCTTCTTCTCGTGGATCAGCACATAGGGCTCGTCGAGCTCGACGCGCATCTTGTCCTGATTGGTGATGAAATAGGGGCTGAGATAGCCGCGGTCGAACTGCATGCCTTCGACGACTTCGAGCTCCGTCTCGGCGGTCTTGGCTTCTTCGACGGTAATGACGCCCTCATTGCCGACCTTTTCCATCGCTTCGGCGAGGAAGCGGCCGATCTCGGCGTCGCCATTGGCCGAGATGGTGCCGACCTGGGCGATTTCGTCGTTCCTGGTCACCTTGCGGGCATTGGCCTTGAGTTCGGCGACGACGGCTTCGACCGCCTTGTCGATACCGCGCTTCAGGTCCATCGGGTTCATGCCGGCGGCAACCGCCTTAGCGCCTTCCTGGACGATCGACTGCGCCAGAACGGTCGCGGTCGTGGTGCCGTCGCCGGCGACGTCACTGGTCTTCGAAGCCACCTCGCGGACCATCTGTGCGCCCATGTTCTCGAACTTGTCCTCGAGCTCGATCTCCTTCGCCACGGTGACGCCGTCCTTGGTGATGCGCGGGGCGCCGAACGACTTGTCGAGGACGACGTTGCGGCCCTTGGGACCGAGCGTCACCCTCACCGCGTCGGCGAGGATGTTGACGCCGCGCAGCATCTTCTCGCGGGCTTCGGTATGAAATTTCACATCTTTGGCAGCCATTGGATCACTCCTTCGATAGGCAGCTTCGTTGACTGGAATGCTTGTTCAGGCCCACTCAGGCAGCCTTCTTCATCTCGCCGGCGCCCTCGATAACGCCCAGCACGTCGCTCTCTTTCATGATGAGCAGATCCTCGCCATTGAGCTTGATCTCGGTGCCGGACCATTTGCCGAACAGGATGCGGTCGCCGACCTTGACGTCGAGCGGCTGCAATTGGCCGCTGTCGTCGCGCGCGCCCGGACCGGCGGCAATGACCTCGCCCTCCTGCGGCTTCTCCTTGGCGGTGTCGGGGATGATGATGCCGCCGGCGGTCTTCTCGTCGACCTCGATACGGCGGACCAGGATACGGTCGTGCAATGGACGGAACGTCATGTCGTTCTCCTCTCGGGACAAACAGATTTTCGAAGATCCTCCTGACCGAACCGGCAATATCGGCCCGGCACGGGGTGCGCGACCCCTTCATCAGGCATCGCGCGCATACGAACTAGTCGCGCTTTTTTCTGCTTTCAAGAGGGTCACGCAAAAATTTTAGCACTCGACGCATGAGAGTGCCAATGCACTGTAATCGTTCGCACATTAGCCGCTCTCAGCTAAAGTGCGGCTCAAATTTTGGCGCGATATTTCAAAATGCCGCCGGTCCGGAGCCGCTCGTGGCGGCGGGAACCTATGTGGAAGGCGAGGCGTTTTGCAGACCGAGATTTCAACGGACCGAGATTTCAACGGAAAGGACGATCGCATGACCAGCAGGGACTTTCAGCTCCAGATGCAAGGGTTTGGTCTTACCACGGCGGAGATCCACTATCGCCTGCCCGATCATCGGAGCCTGCTGCAACTCTATATCTGGCAGGAATACGATATTGCCCCCGATTTCCCGACGCTGAAGCATTTCCTCGATTTCTGGGAGCGCGAAATCGAAGGCCCGCTGCATTCGGTGCGCGTCGCCCATCATCACCTGATCCAGCCCTCCGAATGGCGGGCCGTAAACGGCATTATCACCGTCCACTGAGGAGCAAGCCGATCTGCCGCTAGACAGCGGGCAAAGTCTCTCGCGGTGGGGGAAAGGCAGTTGCCTTTTCCCCAACTTGTTTTGGAGTTCAAATATCGGAGGGTCCGGGCTAGCCGGCGTGGTCGACAGGCTCGCAGGCGAGCAATCCGGCGTTGCGCGCCGCCCTGACGAAGGCCTTGCGCGCATCTCGCGCGGTGCGCCAGCCGTCGAGCGCGTCGCGGCAGGCCCGATAGGCGGCGCGCCAACTCCGGCCGCGGGCACGGTCCGGCCACTGCTGACGCATGCATTCGATGGCTTCCCAACTACTGGCGACCTTGCGCTCGCTGGATTGGAATTTCAACGTGATCGGCTCGGCGAAGCGGACGTCGTCCATCACTTCCTCCTTGTTTTCTGATCGTCTTCTTGTTTGAGCAAGCAACGTCATGCTGGCGGCACCGGCGACCAGCCGGCGCCGCTGAAGGACATGGTTCGTCCCTTTGCGCGGTTCAAGAGCATCGCGGCAACAGCGGTTATTCCTCCTCGTCCGGCCCTTGCAGCAGTTCGATCAGCGTCGCTACTCTTGCCGTCGGCAGCGGTCGGCCTTCGTTCACCAGCGCCTCGTCGGCGGCGATCCAGGCCAGGGCCTCACGCAATTCCTGGACCGTCCCGTCCGTCGCCGCAATGTCGGCGATAACGGCGTCGTCGACCGGGCCCAGCACGGAAATGATCTCGTCGCGTGTCATGGTCAGCTCCATCTGCGAGTGCCGGGAATGGGCCCGGCAACACAAGAATCTGGGTCTTGACCTGCGGCAGACAATAACCGGCCGGGGAACTCGGCGTTGGCGATTGAAGCCAAACAGGCAATCTCCTGCCGGACATCTCTCACAAGTAGATTGGCAGCCTCGCCGAACCGACCAAAAACCGGCCCGAAAACCGGCAACGCGAGAGCCATCGGGGTCTTGACTTGCGGCGGACAATAACCAAATCGATGGCACCGGTCGCCGAAATGGGGCCGGCGAAACCAGGGAGCGCCAGCTCTTTGGCGCTCCTCGTATCTATGTTGCTCGATGGAGGATGTAGCTATGAGAACCGCATTCGACTTTTCCCCGCTCTATCGGTCGAGCATCGGCTTCGACCGCGTCTTCAACCTGCTGGAAAATGCGCCGCAGGCTTTCGACGCCTGGCCGCCCTATGACATCGCGCGCAGCAGCGAGAACAACTACCGCGTCACTATCGCCGTCGCTGGCTTTTCCGAGGACGACCTCGAAATCATTCATGAACCCAACCTCCTGATTGTCTCCGGCCAGCATAAGGAGCCGGACAACGCGGAGTATCTGCATCATGGCCTCGCCACACGGCCCTTTACCCGCCGTTTCGAGCTTGCCGATCACGTCAAGGTCGCAGGCGCCTCGCTCGACAACGGCCTGCTCAGCATCGATCTGGTACGTGAGGTGCCCGAGGAGATGAAGCCTCGGCGCATCGCCATCGCGACCGATGTCGCCTCGCCGAAGACCGGGCCGAAGGCCGCGCAGGTCGAAGCAAACAAGCAGGCTGCCTGAACGAACCAGTCGAGAAAGGAGACTATGCAATGGCTATTCGTGATCTCATTCCCTGGGGCCGGGAGAATAATCAGGCCCCCAGCCTGTTCCGCAGCGGCGATCGCGATCCCTTCCTGACGCTGCATCGCGAAATGAACCGCCTGTTCGACGAGGCGTTCCGCGGCTTCGACACGAGGCTGCCGTCGCTCGGTGGCTTCTCCGCTGCCGGCGCCAGCTGGCCGAGCGTCGAAATCTCCGATAGCGAAAAGGAGATCCGCGTCACCGCCGAGATCCCCGGAATGGACGAGAAAGACGTCGAGCTGCTGCTCGATGACGGTGTGCTGACGCTGCGCGGCGAGAAGCGTGAAGAGACCGAGGACAAGGACAGGCAGTTCTCCGAACGCTTCTATGGCCGTTTCGAGCGGCGTATCCCGCTCGGCTACGAAGTCGACGAAGACAAGATCAACGCCGCGTTCCGGAACGGCGTGCTAAGCGTGACGCTGCCCAAGACGGAGCGCGCTCAGGCCAAGGCCAAGCGTATCGCCATCAACGGCGGCAACGGCAAGTCCTGATGGCTCGCAGCAGGACGACGCCCGCTTCTGCCCTGCCGGTTCCGGCGGGCAGAAGCGGGGAATGTCGATGACCCGTTCTCCCGACGCTCCGGTTCCGCCTGACCAGGCGCAGCAAGTCTTGCAGTGCCTGACGACCGAGCATTTCGTGCTGCAAAACGCTCGCGCCGCGACCATTCAGGAAGCGAACCAGCGAGCCAATCTGTTCCTGACGTCGGTCTCGAGCGCAACGATTGCCTTGTCCTTCGTCGCCCAGGTCACGGAGATGGGCAGGCCGTTCGTGTTGTTCAGCCTTATCTTGCTACCTTGCCTTTTCTTCATCGGCCTGGTCACCTTCGTGCGCGCTGTGCAGGTTGCCATCGAGGACATGGTGCATGCCCGCGGCATGGCCAGGATCCGCCACTATTTCGTCGAGCTGGCGCCGGTCCTGCAAAGATACCTTGTCAACTCCACGCATGACGACCTCTCGGCGGTGCTGGTCGACAAGGGCCTCCGCCCCTCGCCGCTGCAATATTTCATGACCACCGCTGGGATGGTGGGCACGATCAACGGCGCCATCGCCGGCGCCTTCACCGGCATCGTTGTTAAGTCCGCTTTCGGCGGAGGCATGTCGCCCGGCGTGATTTGCGGGCTGGCGGTCTTCGCGACATGCATTCTCGTCCTGCGGCGTTATCATAGTCGCGCCTGGGCCACGGCCGAAGAAAGCTTGCCAGCACGGTTCCCGGTCGACAATGACAGGAAAAGCTAGCGCCGACATATCCGGATGTCGAAAAATGGCAGGGCGCCGCCCTTGCGTCTTGCGCGCCAATTGACCATCCTCGCCAACATCATTTGCACCGCGGCCGGGGGGTTCGCACATGCCGACGCTTTATGCGCTGAAACCGGCCTTCCAGGCCAGGCTGCGGCCGCTTGCCGACGGCCTGGCCAAGGCCGGCGTCACCGCCAACCAGATCACACTGTTGGCCGCTGCCCTCTCGCTCGCTGCCGGCCTTGCGGTGGCAGCCCTTGCAGGCCGCCGCGCGGTCTTTCTGCTGATGCCGCTCGTGCTGTTTACGCGAATGGCGCTAAACGCCATTGACGGCATGCTCGCAAGGGAACATGGCCAGGCCTCGACGCTCGGCATGTATCTCAACGAGCTTTGTGATGTCGTCTCCGATCTCGCTTTGATCCTGGCCTTTACTGTCATTTTTCCTGCCTGGGGCGTCGTTGCATTCGCTATCGCGGCTATGATCGCGGAATTCGCCGGCGTGCTCGGCATCGCGGCCGGAGCTGGGCGCAACTATGCCGGCCCGTTCGGCAAAAGCGACCGGGCGCTGGCGCTTGGCATCCTCGCGGTGCTTATCGCGTCCGGCCTGTGGGTCCCGGCGCTCACGCCGCTCGTGTTTCCGGCCATGGCTACACTCTCGCTGGCGACCGCCATCAACCGGATACGCAGCGGCCTTAACGGGAGCGGTAGCTGAATTCCGGTCTCGCCAGGGAGAACAACATGCTTCACCAACAGACGGTTGCCGCCGTGGCTTCAGTCAATATCGAGCGGGTGGCGCAGGAGCGCAGCTTCAAGAGCCACGATGGCACAGAGATCTTCTATCGCTATTGGCCGGCGCTGTCGGAAAACCCCAAGGGCGCCATCCTGCTGTTCCACCGCGGCCACGAGCATGGCGGCCGTATGGCGCATCTGGTCGACGAGTTCCAGATGCCCGACCACGCCTTCTATGCCTGGGACGCGCGCGGCAATGGCCGCTCCGCCGGCGAACGCGGCTATGCGCCGTCATTTGCCGCGCTGGTGCGCGACATCGATTGTTTTGTGCGCGAGATCGACAGCGACGGCTTTGCCCGGCGCGACATCGCGCTGATCGCGCAATCCTTCGCCGCCGTGCTTGCCGCCGCCTGGGTGCACGATTACGCGCCCGACATTCGCGCCCTGGTGCTGGCCTCGCCAGCCTTCTCGGTCAAGCTCTACGTGCCCCTCGCCAAGCAAGGCATCGCGTTGTGGCAGAAGCTGAAGGGCCGCTTCTTCGTGAATTCCTACGTCAAGGCGAAATTCCTGACGCATGACCCCGAGCGTATCGCCTCCTTCGACGCCGACCCGCTGATCACCCGGCCGATCGCCTCCAACATCCTGGTCGAGCTCTACGACCATGCTGCGCGCATCGTCGCCGACGGACGCGCCATCACGGTGCCGACACAGCTTCTGATCTCCGGCAGTGACTGGGTGGTGCGGCATGAACCGCAGCACGAGTTTTTCGTCAATCTGGCGAGCCCGGCCAAGGAGCGGCATGTTTTGGCCGGCTTCTTCCACGACACGCTGGGCGAGCGCGACCGCCACAAGGCACTCGACCTGATCAGGCCTTTCCTTGAAAAGCAATTCGCGGCGCCGGAAAAGCCGGTCGACCTGACCGAGGCCGACCGCGCCGGCTACACGCGCGACGAGGCCGACCGGCTTGCCTCGCCGCTGCCGCTGCTGTCGCTAAGGGGCCTCTACTGGGCAATGAGCCGCGCTTCGATCCGCATGGGCGCCTGGCTGTCGTCCGGTATGAAGACGGGGATTGCCACCGGCTTCGATTCGGGCTCGACGCTCGACTATGTCTACGAGAACGAGGCGCGGGGCATCAGCCCCATCGGCCGCATGATCGACCGCACCTTTCTCGATGCCATCGGCTGGCGCGGCATCCGCCAGCGCAAGCTGCATCTGGAAGAACTGATCGGCAGCGCCGCCGCCTCGTTCAAGGCCGCCGGCCGGCCGGTCCATATCGTCGATATCGCCGCCGGCCATGGCCGCTACGTGCTCGATGCCGTGCAGAAATGCGCCGAGCCGCCGGCAAGCGTACGGCTGCAGGATTTCTCCGAGCTCAACGTCTCGCTCGGCCGCAAGCTGATCGCCGAGCGCCAGCTGCCGGCGAGCGTCACTTTCCATCAAGGTGACGCCTTCGACGCCACGATGCTGGCCGGGCTCGACCCGGCGCCGGATCTCGCCATCGTCTCGGGGCTCTACGAATTGTTTGCCGACAATGCCGTGATCGCCCGCTCGCTCGGTGGACTGGCCAGCGCCATGCAGCCGGGAAGCCTGCTCGTCTATACCAACCAGCCCTGGCATCCGCAGCTCGAGATGATCGCGCGCAGCCTGACCTCGCATCGCGGCGGCCAGGCCTGGGTGATGCGCCGCCGCACGCAGGCCGAGATGGACCAGCTGGTGGCGGCCGCCGGCTTTGAGAAGCTCGACCAGCGCATCGACCAGTGGGGCATCTTCACCGTTTCGGTCGCGCGGCGCGTCTGAACATGGACTTGCCTGCCTCTGCCTTACCTCGCGATGCCCTTCCGGCCTTGCCGCGCGAGCCGTATCCCGGGATCGTCCTGCGCGCCGCATTGTGGCTGGCATTTCTGGCGCCGTTCTTCTACGCCACCTACGGCTTCGCCAATTGGCTGGCGTCGCGGCGCGACGATGTCGGCAGCATCGTCTACGGCTGGGAGCATGGCATCCCGTTCCTTGCCTGGACGATCGTGCCCTACTGGTCGATCAACCTGTTCTATGGCTTGTCGTTGCTGTTGAACAATTCGAAGAGCGGCGTCGACCGCCTTGCCGGCCGCTATCTGACGGCGCAGCTCGTCGCCGTCGCCTGCTTCATCCTGTTCCCGCTGACTGCGACCTTCGTGCGCCCGCAGACGAGCGGCCTGCCCGGCTTCATGTTCGCCGTGCTCGGCGGCTTCGACAAACCCTTCAACCAGGCGCCGTCGCTGCATATCGCGCTGCTGGTCATCATCTGGGACCATTGGCGTTACAGATTGACCGGCATCGCCGGCTTCGCTTGGCATGTCTGGTGTTTCCTGATCGGCGCCTCGGTGCTGACGACGTGGCAGCACCATTTCATCGACATTCCGACCGGCGCGCTGCTCGGCCTTTTCGCCCTGTGGCTGTTTCCGCGCGACAGCGAGCTGCCGTTCACCGGCTTCCGCCTGAGCGCTGACCCGAAGGCACGGCGGTTGGCGCTGTTCTATGCGCTCGGCGCAAGCCTTGCACTGGCCGGCGCCGCTGCCGGCGCGTTGGTCTCGGCGCTGTGGCTCATCCTGTTGTGGCCGGCACTGGCGCTGGCCATAGTCGCTTTCGCCTATGCCGGCGCCGGCGCCAAAGTGTTCCAGAAAACAGCCGATGGCCGCGTGTCGCTGGCCAGCCGTCTACTGCTTTGGCCCTACCGCCTTGGCGCCAAGGCCAATGTGTGGGCGTGGACGCGAAAGCTTCCGGCGCATATCGTCATTGCCGACGGTGTTTCCCTTGGCCGTTTTCCGACCGCCGCCGAAGCCGACCCTTTCGGCACGGTGATCGACCTTGCCGGCGAACTGGAAAGGCCGCGTGGCGCCTCGATCCGCTGGGTGAGCCTGCCCATGGTCGACCTTTTGCCGCCGTCTCGCGAGGCGCGTGCGCAAGCGGTGGCGGCGATCGAGGCGGCGCAGAAGCAGGGCGCGGTGCTGGTCTGCTGTGCGCTCGGCTTCCAACGCAGCGCCGCCGTGGTCGCCGAATGGCTGGTCGCCAGCGGCCGGGCCGCCACGCCCGATCAGGCGCGAGGCAAGCTCGCCGCCGCGGGCCGGCCGGTGCATCTTTGCACGGACGCACCGGCATGACCGCCTATCGTGACAGGGCCGAAGCGTTCGCTGCCGGGCTGATGGTGCAGGTGGCATGGCCGCTGCTGCTGATTGCTGCTGCCTTCCTGGCGGCGCCGGTCATCGGCCTGGCGGCTGCGCCGCAAACATCGTCGCTGTCCGCGGTAGCCTGGCTGATCGCCGCCGCAAGTGCCATAGCCACAATCATTCTCTCGGCCCTGCTTTTGTTCGACGCGCTGCTGTTTCGGTTGATGGCCAGCCACGCCAGCGAGGCAGGCGGCGGCGCGGCGATCGACGACGTGCTGGCGCGCATGCGGCTGAAGTCCACTGCCGGCGGCCGCTCACTCGAGCAGCGGATGGCCGGCACGCGCCGCCTGCTCGCCAAGCAGCGTATCGCGTTCGGCCTGTTCGCGGCGGCCTCGGTCGTCGCGGCATTCTTTTGAGCCCGTCCATGACAAAGCTTCGCGTCAGCACCTATACCCTGCTGCAGACGGTGACCTCGGTCGGCCTGTCGGCGCTGGCCTGGGCGGTCACCGGCGTGCGGCCGATCTGGAACGGCAGCCAGCCATCGGACCGGCAGCGCATCTACTTCGCCAACCATGCCAGCCACGGCGATTTCATCCTGCTGTCGGCCTGCCTCAGCGAGAAGGAACGCGCCCGTACCCATGCGGTGGCGGCCGCCGATTATTGGGGCAAGACGCGGCTGCGCCGGTTCATCGCCGAGGACATGCTGTCTTCCGTGCTGATCCACCGGCAGTGGACGGATGAAACGCAGCACCCGATCTCGATCATGCTGTCGGTGCTCGACCAGGGCCATTCGCTGATCCTGTTTCCCGAAGGCACGCGCAACATGACCGACGAACCGCTCCTGCCGTTTCGCTCCGGCCTCTACAATCTGTCGATGGCGCGACCCGATGTCGAGCTCATCCCGTGCTGGATCGAGAACATGTCGCGGGTGCTGCCCAAGGGGCAATTCGTGCCGGTGCCGCTGCTCTGCCGCGTCGTCTTCGGCGCGCCGATCGCCATTCAACCTGGTGAGGAACGCCGCGCCTTTCTCGACCGCGCCCGCGAAACGCTGCTGGCGCTGAACCCCCGGCCGGAGCGAGACGATTGAGGATCAAGGCAAAATGCTGCCGATGATGCACGAAACCCTCATTCTGATTGTCGGCCTGCTGGCGGTGCTGATCAGCGCCAGCGTCGTCGCCGGCGTTTTGTCGTGGCGCGCGCCGAAGCCGTTGTCGCCGACGCTGGTCAACCTCACCCAGCGCATCAATGCCTGGTGGGTGATGGTGGTGGCGATCACCGTTGCCTTCTTCTTCGGCCGCCCCGGCATGACCATCCTGTTCGCGCTGATTTCGTTCGCCGCGTTGCGCGAATTCGTGACGCTGACGCACAGCCGCCGCAGCGACCACTGGGTGCTGCTCGGCATGTTCGGCATCGTCATCCCGTTCCAGTACTGGCTGGTGTGGACCGCCTGGTATGGCCTGTTCACCATCTTCATCCCGGTCTACTGCTTCCTGCTGATGCCGGCGATCACCGCGCTGCACGGCGACACCGAGCGCTTTCTCGAGCGCGTCTCGGCGCAGCAATGGGCGGTCATGATTTCGGTCTACTGCGTCAGCCACGTGCCGGCGCTGCTGACGCTCGATGTGCCTGGCTTCGAAGGCCGCAACCTGTTGCTGATCGCTTTCCTGATCATCACCGTGCAAGGCAGCGACGTGCTGCAATATATCTTCGGCAAGCTGTTCGGCCGGCATCTCCTGGCGCCGACGGTCTCGCCGTCGAAGACTTGGGAGGGGCTGGTCGGCGGGCTGGCGGCATCGAGCCTGCTCGGCGTGCTGCTGTCGTTTCTGACGCCGTTTTCGCCGCTGCAGGCAGCCGGCGTCGCCTTCATCGCCTGCCTGATGGGCTTCCTCGGCGGGCTGGTCGCCTCCGCCATCAAGCGCGATCAGGGCGTCAAGGACTGGGGCCATCTGATCGAAGGCCATGGCGGCATGATGGACCGTGCTGACAGCCTGGTCTTCGCCGCCCCGGTCTTCTTCCATACGGTGCGCTATTTCTGGACTGTATGAAGGTTGGCGCCGTTTGCCGGGGCGGACGGTTCAGCGCGACCTTGCGAGGATAACCTGATCCGTTTGGTTATTACCACTTTCGCGAAAGCGGTAATAACCCGACCTGCCGCCGTCGTCGGCCGCGTTCATTTTGCCGCGGCGAGCGGCTCTTTCTTGCGCGCCGGCGTCAAGCGGCGCATGCGGCGTTTGGCGGTAGCCTTCAGCGCCACCGGCGGAGCGCTGGACAACGCGCCGAGCACCGCGCCGACCATGCCGTGTGCGACGAAATCGGCATTGATCTCGTTGGCCAATCTGGCGTCTGCCTCCTGGTTGTCGCTGTCGGGTTCCGACCACAACACGATACCCACCCGCAACCTTGGTTTGGCGCGTTTCAGCCGACGGACCAGGAACCGGCCGTGCTTGACGGAATCGCGGTTCAAAAATCCGACGACGACGGTATCGACGGCGTCGAGTTCAAGGCGGCGAATGCTTCCCGGTTCCAGATCGGCGAAGCTCGCCCTCAACACCGTAGCGCCCTGGACTTCGAGCACCTGCGCCAGCATGGCGGCAGCGGCGTCGTCGAGTTCGCCGCGCCCTCCGGCGCACAGCACCGACATGCCCGTGCCATCCGGCAGTTCGGTGTCGTCCTCGTCCTCCCCCTGAATCTGCTTGTCCTCGCGTACACCATTGTCCTCGGCCGCGGCCGTATCGTCCGCTTCCGCCTCCTCCTGCGCGCTGTCGTCGAGGTTCGCCACCATCGTCAGCGCGCTGCCGGCGACCTGCTGTCTTTGCTCATCGCTCAACACACCACGCACACGGTCCTGCTCGCCGAGCAGAAGTGCGGGAATCGCGACCTTGTCGTAGAACTCGACTAGATAGTTTTCCTCCAGCATCTCCTCGGCATGGTCTGTCGCTTCCTCGGGATCGCCGGCCAGCAGCCGTTGGTAAAGCCGGGCGTGCGGTTCGAGCACGGGTTCGTTGCCGAACAGAACGTCGAGGAATTCGAACTGCGGCACATGGCGGCCGAGCACGACGAGGCAGACCGTGAGCGGCGTCGACAGAACCAGGCCCAATGGCCCCCAGAGCCAGGTCCAGAAGATCGCCGCAACGATGATGGCCAATGGCGACAGCCCGGTGCGCGAGCCGTAGAGCCAGGGTTCGATCACGTTGCCGGTGATCAGTTCCACGACCACGAAAAGCCCGGCGGTCCATAGCACGAGCGACCAGCCGGGCGCCACGGCCAGCGCCAGGAACAGAGGCAGCAGCGTCGCGATGACCGGGCCGATATAGGGAACGAAGCGCAGCGCCAGCGCCAGCAAGCCCCACAGCAATGGATTGGGTATGCCCAGAACCCAAAGCCCGAACGTAATCGGCACGGCATAGACGATGTTCACGACCAATTGCATGAGCAGGTAGCGGCCGACCCGCTTGCCGGCATCCTGCAGCGCCTCGGTGGTTCGATGCAGATCGCCGTAGCCGACGAGACGTATGAAACGATCGCGCAGGTCTTCCCGCTCGAGCAGCATGAATATGACGACCACGACGATCAGCCCGGCCGATCCCAGCGGGCTCAGCAGCGGGCCGATCAGATTCTGGAGAACCTCGAGCGGTCGTTCGCGCGCGACGATTTCGACCGGGATCGGCTCCCGCGGAGGCTGATCGGCGGCGGGTTGCACAGGTCCGGGTCTGTCGAGTTCCTGGCCGACGCGTTCGATCACCCGGCTCAATCTGGAAACGATACCGCCGCCGACGCCGGTGTCCTTGAGGGACCGGACCTTGGTCAGGATATTAGCCTGGTAAAGCGGGATGTTCTGCGCCAGTTCACTGACCTGCGTGGCGACGATGAAGGAGAACAGCGCCAGCACCGTGAATGCGCCGAGCACGCTCGCGATCACGGCAGGAAGACGCGGAATGCCAGCGCGCTTGAGTGCCGACACCATCGGTACAAGCGCAAAGGTAAGCAGCAGGGCGATTGCGATTGGCAGAAAGACCTCGCGCCCGAAATAGAGCGCCGCGACGGCCGTCACGACCGACGCTACGCTGGGCAACGATGTGCGCGGAAGCGCCCTGGCAGCGGCAACAATGCCCGCCCGCCGGGGCTCCGACAGGTGCGCGCCGTTTCGACGATTTGCCGCCACTTGATACCTCCGCCCCGCCGTCGCCATGATCGGGCATATTGAGCCGGCGTGCAACTTCGCAGCGTCTCCCCCAACTGGACACCGATTGCCCTGGACCTTAATTGGCTTTGTCGGGCTTCAGATCGGCAGCGCGGCTATTCAGTCACGGTAGAATTTTTCAGTCACGGTAGAATTTTTTGCATAAATGGCGTCACGGGCAATCCTGTTCCATGTCTGCGCCGGAACGCGGAACTTTTGGGTCAAAACACCGTTCCTTCGTAGATCGCTGATGGACAACCTCAAAGCAGCAGCTCAGGAGGAATGATCATGAACATCAAGATGCTTTGCATGGGCGCGATGGCGCTTTCGATGATGACCGGCGCAGCGCTTGCCGCCGGTGCCACTGGCACTTCGGCGCTCGACGATCCGCAGAAAATGTCACCCTTCTTCACCGACGCCGGCATGAAGAGCATGAAGTCGGAAGCCGAATTCAAGACCGCATGGATGGCCATGTCCACGAGCGACCGGGCCATGGTGTTGAAGGAATGCAGCGACGCCGGCATTGCCAAGACGCATGCCGACTTCTGCAAGATGGCCAACCAGCTCGGTAACAAGTGACCGCCGGCGTCTTGCCGATCGCAATAACGGACCAAGCGAAAGGGCGGGCAGGTCCGTCATTGCGCGACCTTCCAGTCTGCACGGCGGCTTAGCCATTTGACGTCGCTACGCCGGAATATCCGCGCAATGAAGGCCACGGCTTTTGTTCGATTGCCGTGGCGCCATCGGCATGGCCTGGTCGGAACGCATGTCGCGGAGTGGCAATGCCACCCCGAGCGGTCCCGTCTGCTCGCAGCCCGCCGGTTAGCCTCCGCATGGCATTGCCGGCACCGGCGATCCAGGCGAGATCGCATGCAGCACCAGGCAGCTGAAGGGCCTGGTGCTGAAGACCGAGTTTTTGAAAAAGGCCTGATCGCCTCGGCACCCTTCGCTTCCATCTCAATCGCCTCATGACTGAACCGCCAATGTGAGCGAATCGCCCATGCGACGAGTGGGAGGAGCCTGTCCCCTCGCCCTATGTTGCACTGCGTTAGATTTGTTGCATTGCAATATCGGCGCATCGGGTCGAGCCTCTGCGAGGTGGGCATTCCTTGCACGAGGTGATTGTGTCGGCATCATTTCGGCCTGACATCGAAGGGCTGCGCGCACTGGCGGTGGCGGGTGTCATCGCCTTCCATTTTGGTCTCTCCGGCCTGCCCGGCGGCTTTGCTGGCGTCGACATCTTCTTCGTCATCTCCGGCTACCTGATTACAAAACACCTGGTTACGGAAATAACCGAAACCGGGCGGCTGAACCTCTGGCGCTTCTACGCCCGGCGCGCCCGGCGCCTGCTGCCGGCGGCACTGTTCGTCATTCTCGCCACGCTGTTTGCTGGTTACTTCATCCTGTCGCCGGAGGAACAGGCGCTCTATTCGAAAGGCGCTATGTTCGCCTCCGCCTACATGATCAACCTCTGGCTGATCCGCTGGTCGTTCGACTATTTCGCCGCCGACGCCACCAACAACCCCTTCATCCACTTCTGGTCGCTGTCGGTCGAAGAACAATTCTATTTGGCATGGCCGGCGCTGCTTTTGATGGCCGCATGGCTGCGCCCGGGCAAGCGCACCGCTATAATCGTCATTGGCCTCGCCGGCCTAGCCTCCTTCGCCGCCTGCGCCTGGCTGACGGAAGTGTCGCAGCCCTGGGCCTTCTACTTCTCGCCGCTCAGGGCCTGGGAATTCGCCGCCGGCGGGCTCGCGACCATGGCGCCGGCAAAGATCTGGCGCGACCGGCCGCTGCTCGCCACGTTCCAGGCATGCCTCGGTCTGGTGCTGATTGCCTGGGCCTATCTGATGCTGGACGAAGACTCACCGTTTCCCGGGGTGAATGCGCTGGCGCCTGTCGCCGGCACCGTGCTGCTGCTGCTCAGCGGCAGCGGCGGCCGCAATCTGCCGAGCGCAGTGCTGGCGCTGCCGCCCATGCAATGGCTGGGCCGGCTGTCGTATT
Source organism: Mesorhizobium sp. M0195 (assembly GCF_040322115.1). Lineage (NCBI taxonomy): Bacteria > Pseudomonadati > Pseudomonadota > Alphaproteobacteria > Hyphomicrobiales > Phyllobacteriaceae > Mesorhizobium > Mesorhizobium sp. M0195. The sequence continues at coordinate 151,509 of NZ_JAMYSV010000013.1, forward strand.
CGCTCTATCTCTGGCACTGGCCAGTCATCGTCTACGCGGCAATGGTGGTTCCCAACCTGTCCATCCTGGACCGCTTTGCCTGCGCGGCGCTGACGCTGCTTCTGTCGATGTTCACCTATCATTTCGTCGAGAACCCGATCCGCCGCAATGGCTGGCTGATGGCCGGAGCAGCGCGGGCGCTGGTGCCCGCCGTCGCGCTGACCGGCGCCGGCGTGGTGGCGGCCTATGGCAATGCGCGCTTTGCCGAGCACAATCTCAGCCCCGAACAGCACGTCATCGCCGACAGCGCCGCCCAACTCTCCACCGTGCGCGCGACCAATGGCGGCTGCGTGCTCGATTTCGAGACCGTCAAGCCGAAGCCCTGCATGTTCGGCCGCAAGGATGCCCAACGCTCGGTCGTGCTGTTCGGCGACTCGCATGCCGACCATTGGTCGACGCCGCTGATCAAGGCGGCCGAGAAGAACAATTTTCGCGTCGTCACCTTTCTCAAATCCTCCTGCCGGGCTTCGCGGGTGACGACCTGGAACTGGCGGCTGAAGCGCGACTACACCGAATGCGACCAGTGGCGCGAGCAGTCGGTCAAGGACATCATCGCGCTGCACCCGCAACTGGTGGTGATTTCGGAATTCTCGATCGGCAATGTGATGAAGGAATCGCCCGAGGAGTTGAAGCACGCCGATTGGCAAGCGCAGTGGCGGACGGGCCTCACCTGGACGCTTCAGGCCTTCAGCCAGGCCGGCATCAAGGTCGCGGTCATCAGGGACGTGCCCTACAATGCAAGCTACGCCGACAAGTGCGTGGCGCGCGCTCTGTGGCGGGGCCAGACGCCCGCGACATGCGACACGCCGAGGATCATGGCGGCAAACGACGACATCGCCACAGTCGAGCGCGACATCGTGCGCTCGACGCCGAACGCCACTTACATCGACATGACCGACCGGTTTTGCGACCAGACCACCTGCCACGTCTTCATCGACGGCAAACTAGCCTTCCGCGACCGCCACCACCTGGCAACGCCCTTCGCCGAAATGCTGGAGCCGGCGGTGGAACGGGCGCTGTTTTCGGATGTGATGGCGGCGGCTGTGAAGTAACAGTGCGGGATCTTGTCGGATCACGACCGACCAGCCCTTGGCGAGCAACCCACGCCTGGTCAGCTAAGGATGAGACCAGCCAGTAAAACGGTAAGGATAAGCGACAGCGGAACTGCAAGAAGGCAGCACAGCTCGAAAGTATTGGCTCGCCAAGAAGTCATTGGTCGCTTTTCCATGTTGGCCTTCTCCCTCAACGGCCAGACCGGGACGGCAGTTCCTAGATGGTGCTCATCCCCACCACTCATCACGCAATTGGCGCAGTTCGTTCCGCTTCCTGGTCATCCATCGTGCACGCGCCAAATGTGTCGCCCACGCCCGGAAAGCCCTCTCCGGCTCCCGCTCCGGATCAATATGCAGAACGATGCGGGCGACCTCACGCCAATCGGTCCCTTCCGCCGAAGCGTCGAGCAGCCGGATATAAGTAAGCATGCGATCTTCGTCATAACCGGTCAGAACCGAAGACGTCGGCGCTGCGTTCGCGATATGAAGGTTTGGCGGCTTTAGCATTGCGACCTACCAGCACTGGCGCATCGTAGCAGCCTATGAAGAAGCCCGCGCCCTTTGATCGGAGGATGCGGATAGAGATTTCGCCTCGACGGTCGACAAATGCGGACCCCGGGCGGGGGTTCCCCGCCCAGTTGGGCTCACGCCTCACCCATCGCGATCGGGTGGACGCAATCTATGTATTTTACTATGTATTTCAGTGGAACCTAATTTAGTCGGCGCAATTATGCGTGCGTGAGAAAGCGTGAAATCCAGACCGTCACTGAAAGCCGGCTATCGCGGGATCAGTTGGCCGATGATCCAGTGATTGCAGTCGATTTGACCGAACGGATATTGCAGGCGGCCGACAACGACAGGATAGTCTGCCTCGTCGTGGCAACGGAGCAGCTGGAAGCCGACCGCATCGAGAAAGCGGAGCCTCAGGAGACCAGGATTGCCGCTAGTTTCGTCCGGGACTTTGAGGTGATGCTGCTTGTTCTTTATGCGGCCTACGCCCTTGCTGTGCTGGGTGCGACCGCTTTCGTTTTGCTGGAACTGGGGCATGTCCTATAGATCGGCAAGGTGACGGGACTGGCACCGCCTGATTGTCGCTGTTTGACGGGACACCGGGATACATACGGCGCGGACCACAACAGCTCGAGGCTTGCGTCGACGGCCACCCTGCCGCACAGCCAGAGGCGTTTTCGCCCACGCGGCGCTAATTGGGCTCTCGGTTCGGGCCATCTTGCTAATTTGTGGAACGAGCCTGCCCCTCGCGGGTTTTTCTATTAGAGGGACGTTAATGAAGGAGGTAGCTATGAAGAAGCTCCTGCTTGCCTCGGTGATCGCCATCGCGTCGGCGGCTTCCGTGATTGGCCCGGCCAATGCCGGCGGCAGCGTCACGATCGGCATCGGCAACGGCTATGACGACGACTATTATTATCGCCACCATCGGTATTCCGATTACGACGATGAGTACGTCCCCCGTTACCGCTATGATGTCTATAACGAGGACTACGCGCCGCGCTACCGGTACCGGTACCACCGGCGGTGCCATACCGAAGTCATCAGGCACTGGCGTCATCACCACCGGATCATCGAAAGAATCCGTGTCTGCCGTCGTTGACGGATCGATCCGGCCGGTAGTGCCGGCCGGATCGGCGGGGCTCCTCATCTCGGCTTGCGCATCAGCATCATGCCGTAATGCACGGCCAATATGTCGAGCCCGATCTTGAGTAGTTTCACCACCACGTCGCGCGGTTCGCCCGCCTGTTCGGCCAGGCTCTTGACCGTTGCGTCGGCACAGCAGACCTTTTGCACGATGCCGGCGATCTCCCAATGAACAAGCGCCCTGGTGGCCTCGGCATGGTCGCGGCCGGCGGCCAGGATGTGTTCTGCGACGCCGCTGCCAGTGCGGCCGCCGTCGACACGCTCGGCCCAAGCCATCGGCTTGGCGGTTGCCTCCGACGAACTGCGGAAATCCTGGCGGTAGCGCATCCCCGCCTCGCGCTGCTGGCGCGACAGCGAGGTGAGGCCGCTCAGCGGGTCGACATTGCGCACCCGCACGATGCCGCCGGTCGCAGTGTGGCCGTCATTGGAGACCTCATAGAGGCGCGCCGCCTCCTGTGTTCCTTTGGCCAGCCGCTTGCGGCCGAACCTGTCGTCTTTCAGCGCGAAATCATGGCCGATCTCCTTGCGGATGCGCACCTGCTCGGCCTCGCCCTTCGGCAATCGCGGCGGCCTGGCTTTGGTCTTCTGGGCGGTTTTGCTGCTCATCGGCTCGGTCCTCCTGGTTTTTTGTCGTCGGGCTCTGGCGAATTTCCGTCATCCACTGGGCTCAAATCGTTTCGGCCGGCAGCGTGCGCAGGAAGCGCGCCGCGTGATAGGCGCAGTAACTTTTCGAAGGCTTTGTGCGCAGCCCGCAGCACAGCATGTCCAAACCGGGGCGACTGCCGGTGGCATCGTTTTCGGCATCCTCCTGCAGCGTCGTGTCGAGCGGCGCGCGGCAACGGTCGAAAAGGCAATCGATGAAGCGCATGGCGGCGAAATGTGGCTGGCGGCCGCCGGCGGCGATCGGGCGCGGCGCCGGCATTTCGAGCGGCCCGCCATCGGACCCGGTGATCCGAGCCGGACCCGGCTGCCAGGCCGGCGGCGCCAGCCTGGCCGACAGCCTGGCGGGGCGGCAGCGTGGCTCGGCCTTCGGATCGGCCTCCGCTTGGCTTGCGGCATTTGATGGCTCAGGCGCCGAATCTCCGAGCCGGCCGCCCGAGCGTCCGCCACACCGGCCCTTGGATCTGGCAAGGCCGATGGCGCGCAGACGGGCGGTGCGGTGGACGATACCGATGATGGCTGCGCGCGAGGCCGGGCGGCCGCCCAGCGCGGTCAACCGGGTGGCGATCTTCGCGGCCGACAGCCCGCTCATCAATAAGTTCTCGATTTGTTCCAATTCAGAGGCGGAATAGCGGGCGGCCATGATGTTTTATTCCCTGCAAGGGTGGTTGTGTGTGGCGCCGGCTTCGCCGGCTCTCAGGCTGGAAAGCCGATCAGCCTTCGCGTGGCCTGCTACGATCGAGCTTCATCTCGGCCGCCTGCCTGGTTGCGCCGGAGACTGCCTTGCCCGTCCGCTTGTCGAAGGCGATGACCGTGCCGTCTTCGGTACGGATCCAGGAAACCGCGGCACCCGCGTTGCCGGTCGACGGGTAATTCGTGGCCGGAGCCGTGAGGGGAACGGCTCCGGCCGTTCCGGCCGCTTGCGCCGCCGGAACCGAGGCGCGAGCCTCGGGCATCGTCCCGGCCGGGGAGGAGGACAGCCGCGACGAAGGGGAAAGGGTTGGCACATGCATGGCCTTGGCGATCGTTTGCGGTACCGCCTCCAGGCCAGCGCCGCCGGCGCGCTGAACGGCGGATTTAAGGACCGAAAGCTGGTGAAGCGACTTGTGCATGCCCACATAAAAGCATAACTCAAATCACAATGCAAGCGATTCTTGCATAGACGAAACCGAATCTTATGTCTCAGATGGGAGCCATGGCGAAAACTGCACTGTCGATCAAGGTCGGAGCGGCGATCCGCCGGGCGCGCAAGCAGCGCGGCCTGGTGATGCGTCACATTGCCGAGCACAACGACACCGACGTCGCTGCCGTCGGCAATTGGGAAACCGGGCGCAACCTGCCCAAGACCGAGAACCTTTTGAAGACCGCCGCTTTCCTGCGCGTCGATCCGGTGGCGCTCGGCAAGGGCGAGGTCGTCTTCCTCGAAGATGCCGGACCGGTCGCCGATGCCGAGATCGTCACCGATCCCGGCCCCCTGCCCGCCGAACCGATGGACATCCAGCTTCTCGGCACCGCCGTCGGCGGCGACGATGGCGACTTCACCTTCAACGGCCAACCGGCCGGCTATGTCCAGCGGCCGCCGGGGATCCGGCATCTGCGCAATGTGTTTGCGCTGCACGTGCTGAGCGATTCGATGGTGCCGCGCTACGAGCCCGGCGAGATGATCTATTGCGGCGGCCGCGACGCCGTGCCCGGCGACCATGTGGTGATCGAGACGCTGCCCGAAGAGAACGAGCAAAACGGCAAGGCCTTCATCAAGAAGCTGGTCAAGCGCACCGCCGCCGAACTGATCGTCGAACAGTACAATCCGCCCAAGACGCTGACCTTCAACCGCTATGCCATCAAGAACGTCTTCCGCGTCATCCCGCTCAAGGAACTGCTGGGGTATTGAGGAGGGAGCTTTCCCTTCTCCCGAGAGAAGCAGGACAATCGCACATAGGCAAGTGCCCCCTCACCCGGAATGCCAGCCGAATTGCGAAGGGCAATTCGGGGCAATCTGACCTCTCCCCGAGGGCGAGGAGGTCGCCTGCATTGATGCCAAGCCCTTCTCCCCAGCGGGCAGAAGGTGGCCGCCCGCCGGGGCCGGGGGGAGGGCAGCCCCCGGGGCGGCGGGCGGGGGCGGGGGGGGGGGGGCCGGGTGGGGTGGGGGTTTTAAAAAACCGCCCGCCCCCGGCCGGGG
>NZ_JAMYSV010000014.1:0-143186 GCF_040322115.1 Mesorhizobium sp. M0195
CTCTTCACGGCCGTATTCCGGCCTGCCGGAGCTGACCTATCCCCTCCATGACAAGGACATCCTGGTCACCGCCTGCGGCCGCATCTGCATGATGAGGAAGAAGATCAACGTCTCGACCGTGCTCGCCGGTCAGAGGCTCGGAATAAAGGAGGTCGACGACGGCATTTGGCTCGTAAGCTTCATGCACTATGATCTGGGATATATCGACCTGGAACAGAGAACCTTGCAGACCATCGACAACCCGTTCGGCACGAGGTTGTCACCCATGTCTTAGGTACATTCTGTTACCCATGTCTCCGGGTCGTACCGTGAGATATTGGCGATCCCGACAGGATTCGAACCTGTGACCATCGGCTTAGAAGGCCGGTGCTCTATCCAGCTGAGCTACGGGACCGCTGGCCGGCCGCATGACCGGCGGATTGTGCCGGCAGGGCCGGTATGGGATCAATGCGTCCAGGGCGTCCTGCGGTCATAGCGGAAATTCTCCGCATAGGAAATCTGGCGGCGCTTGATTTCCTTCGGCTCCTCGACGCGGAAAGCCAGGCCTTCCTTCTCGGCATAGGCGACCGCCTCTTCTCTTGTGTCGAAGGTCAGCCTGATCTGGCTTCGCATGTCGCCGGACGTGGTGTAGCCCATCAGCGGATCGATCTTCTTGCGCTGCTCCGGATCGAATTCCAGCACCCAATGGCCGGTCTTGGCCTTGCCGGACTGCATCGCGGTTTTGGCTGGGCTGAAAATGCGGGCTGACATGACCACCTCATTGCTGGTTGCAAGCGCACGACCCCGACACCAGATTACTGTTCTCTGGCCATGCACTAGCCCGTCATTACTGCGCAATGCCGCCGGCAGCAAGGCCGATGGCTTTTTACGCTTGCTTTGGTGGGCTGAAATCACTAGGCAACAGACCGTTCGGAGTGTAGCGCAGCCTGGTAGCGCATCTGGTTTGGGACCAGAGGGTCGGGAGTTCGAATCTCTCCACTCCGACCATTCCTCACAGCGAATCTCATCGGCAGCGCAAGCGGATCACGCTCGAGCGGACGGACAGCACGAGCCTGCGCTGCCCGTCCGATACCCAAGCCGTCAGCCCTGGATGAAGGCCAGCAGATCCGGATTGATGATCTCCGGATGGGTGGTGCACATGCCGTGCGGCAGGCCCTTGTAGACCTTGAGCGTGCCATGCTTCACCAGCTTGATCGCAAGCAGCGCGGAATCGGCGATCGGCACGATCTGGTCGTCGTCGCCGTGCATAATGAGCACGGGCACGTCGAGCTTCCTTAGATCGTCGGTGAAGTCGGTCTCGGAAAAGGCCTTGATGCAGTCGTAATGGGCCTTGGCCCCACCCATCATGCCCTGGCGCCACCAATTGTCGACGGCGCCTTGCGAGACCTTGGCGCCCTCGCGGTTGAAGCCATAAAACGGGCCGGCCGGCACATCCCTGTAGAACTGGGCGCGGTTAGCGGCCAGGGCGGCGCGAAAGCCGTCGAAGACTTCGATCGGCAAGCCGCCGGGGTTGCTGTCGGTCTTGACCATAATCGGCGGCACGGCGCCGATCAGCACCGCCTTGGCAACACGGCCGCCGCCGCCATAAAGCGCGACGTAACGCGCCACCTCGCCGCCACCGGTCGAGTGGCCGATGTGGATCGCATCCCTGAGATCGAGATGCGCCGCCAGCGCCGCCACATCGGCGGCGTAGGTGTCCATCTCATTGCCGGTCGCGGTCTGCGACGAGCGGCCGTGGCCGCGGCGGTCATGTGCGATGACGCGGTAGCCCTTTTCGAGGAAGAACAGCATCTGGTTGTCCCAGTCGTCTGAGCTCAGCGGCCAGCCGTGATGGAACACGATCGGCTGGCCCTTGCCCCAATCCTTGTAGAAAATCTCGGTGCCGTCATGGGTGGTGAATGTGCTCATCGTCCTACTCCTTGATGGAAAAGTTGGGGGTAACAGGGAAGCTTTTAGCCCCCTCAGCTGGAAAAATTATAACAGTGCGGTCAGGGTGAGCATTGGCAAAACGGACATTCAACGTGGCAAAACTGACAAATGACGGCTGCGCGTGATCTGATCGAAATCGGCCTCGTCTTGTATCCCGGCGTGCAGGAAGCAGCCGTGCTCGGCCTGACCGATCTTTTCATGCTGGCAAACCGGCTGGCTGTCGAGCGGTCGCCGGACGCGGCGAGGCTTCGCGTCAGTCATTGGCAATTGGAGGACGCGGGCCACACCGTAGTCCGCAGCTTCGACAGCGAGCCCGGCGCCGACAATGAACCAGCCATGGTTATCCTCCCGCCGACGTTGGGGGATCCGATCGCTCGGGAAGCAGCCGCGCCCTATGCCGGCTGGCTCAGGGATCGCCACACGGCAGGCGCGACGCTCGGTTCGGTCTGCGCCGGCGCCTTCGTGCTTGCCGAGACCGGCTTGTTGTCCGGTCGCGCCGCGACGACGCACTGGGCTTATCGCGACGCGCTGGCGCTACGCTTCCCAGACATCCTGCTCGACGCCGACAGACTGGTCATCGACGATGGCGATATCATTACCGCCGGCGGCTACATGGCCTGGACCGATCTCGGCCTGAAGCTGGTGGACAGGGTGCTCGGGTCAGCCGTCATGATGGACACGGCGCGTTTCATGCTGGTCGATCCACCGGGCCGCCAGCAACGTTTTTACAGCCCGTTTGCGCCGCGATTGACCCATGACGACGAAGCGATCCTCAAGGTGCAGCACTGGCTGCAGGCGAACGGCGCGCGCGACGTGACGCTTGGCGCCATGGCCGAGCATGCGGGGCTGGAGGAGCGGACCTTTCTGCGACGCTTCCGCAACGCCACTGGCCTGAGGCCGACCGAATATTGTCAGCACCTGCGGGTCGGCAAGGCGCGCGAGATGCTGGAAACCACGATGCGATCGATCGACCAGATCGCCTGGGAGGTCGGCTATGACGATCCCGGCTCCTTCCGCAAGGTATTCGCCAGGATAACCGGGCTGGTGCCCGGCGATTATCGCCGGCGCTTTGGCGTGGAACGAGCCGCGATTGCAGGAGGTGAAAGTTGAGACCTGGCCGCCGCAATGGCGCTACCAGATGCATCTGACGGCAAGCTCGCCGGGCGAGAACCCCAACCACTCCATCCCGACGAGCCTACTACCTGATTTGATACGCAATCAGGACCGGGATTAGCCGGCAAGCTCTTTCTTGCAAGACAGATGCCAGCCTTTTTTCCCAAAATGGGACGGCGGCTGAACTGGAATCCTCTAAATCTCGAACTCGCCCTGCCCTTCATCCATGGCGCTGACGGTCTCGGCTGCTAGGGCGCGGGTGATCGGCGTCTTGCGCTCGAGCGCGGTGCGGTCGAGCCGTTCGACCACCCGCATTGCGGTGGCCAGCGAGCGTTCGATGCGGCGCACCAAATATTGCACGACATGCGGCTCGACCTCGACCTGGCGATCGGCGAACAGCTTTGTGATGACGCCGGCCAGCAAGAGGTCGTCGGGCTCGTGGATCTCGACGGTAGCCGCCGCCTTCAGCCGCGATGCCAGGTCGGGCAGCCGGACGCCCCAGGCAGAGGGAAAGCGGCGCGCCGTCAACAGTAAGGTCGAGCCGGCGCCGCGCACCGCATTGATCAGGTGGAACAGACCGTGCTCGTCGACCGGGCCGGCATCGACATCGTCGATCAGGGCCGGATGCGCACCAAGATTTTCGATGCGCTCGCCGATGCGGCCGGCCTCCACTTTGACCGCGTCGGCGCGGGTCTGCCAGATCGAGGCCAGATGGGTTTTTCCGGAGCCGGCCGGCCCGGCCAGCACGACAACCGGCGACGGCCAGTCCGGCCAGCGGTCGACAAGCGCCGCCGCCTGGCTGTTGGTGCTGGAAACGACGAGCTCGTCGCGCGAATAGCCGGTGCCGTGGCCTAGATCGAGCGGCAATTGGCGCGGCGGATCGATCTTGTCCGGCATCTGGCTCAACCGCGCGCGCCCCCGCGGCGGCGCACCTGCAGCGGCGGCACCGGCTCGTCGGCATGGCCCTTGTAGAGCGGCGATTCGAGATAGCGCGCGATGGCGAAGCGCACCAGAACGGCAACGGCGGCGGAAGCCGGAACGGCGATCAGCAGGCCGACGAAGCCGAACAGCGCGCCGAAGGCAAACAGCGCGAACATCAGCCACACCGGATGCAGACCGACGCTTTTGCCGACCAACCGCGGCTGCAGGATATTGCCCTCGATGAACTGGCCGACGAAGAACACGCCGGCCACCGCCGCGATCATGGTCCAGTCCGGCCAGAACTGGACGAAGGCGACGCCGACGGCCAGCACCAGGCCGGTCAGCGAGCCGACATAGGGGATGAACGAGATCAGCCCGGCAAACAGGCCGATGAGGATGCCGAAATTCAGGCCCGTCAACGTCAGGCCGGTGGCATACATGGCGCCCAGCACCAGGCACAGCGTGCCCTGTCCGCGCACGAAGCCGGCGGTTGCCGTGTTGATATCCCTGGCGATCGCCCTGACGGTCTTGACATAGTCGCGCGGCACCCAGCTGTCGACGATTGCCACCATGCGGTCCCAGTCGAGCAGCATGTAGAAGGCGACGACCGGCGTCACCACGAACAGGCTGACGACCGAGACCAGCGCAACGCCGGAGCTCCAGATCGAGGTGAAGACGGTGGTCAGGAGGCCGAAGCCGGAGGTCAGCAGCGAGTTCAAGCCTTCACGCAGGCCATTGGCGTCGACGCCGAATTTCTCTTCCAGCCATTTCGGGTCGAAGCTGGTGATCAGGCTCTGCAGCCGGGTCAGGTAGTCCGGCAGCTTGCTGGCGAAATCAGCCATCTGCGAGGCGAGCACCGGAACCAGGATGACGACGGCCAGCACCAGGACGACGATAAAAGCGACGAGGATGACCACCGTCGCCATCAGCCTGGACAGGCCGAGACGCTCCAGCCGGTCGGCGACAGGGTCGAGGAAATAGGCGAGCACCATGCCGGCAACGAAGGGCAGAAGGATGCCGCTGAAGACGTAAAGGAAGACGGCGAGGATGATGGCGCTGACCAGCCAGAAGCGGATCTGCCGGCGAAACGACGCCGATGCCGCAGCCTCCGCTGCCGCGGCTTCGGCCTCGGCGTCGATGGACCGTTCGTCAGGTGCCCGATGTTCAGGTGCCGGGTGTGGAGCCTTCGCCATAGCCGCTCATATGCCTCAGCCAAGCCACGAGATAGGCCGCGGCCGAAGCCACGGTCAAGACCCCGGACAGCAATATGAGGGCCGGCCTCAGCGGATCGAGACGGATGTCAAAGGCGAGTTCGCCCAACACCACTGCCGCCAGCACGATCTGGATCGCGGTGTTGGCCTTCGACACCAGGAGCGGCTTCATCTCAACCGGATGCGCCATGACGGTGGATAAAAGCACGGCGCAGACGATCAGTGCGTCGCGCGATACCATGGTAACGACCAGCCACAGCGGCAGTTCGCCACTGAAGCCCAGGACCACGAAAACCGAAACCAGCAGCAGCTTGTCGGCCATCGGATCGAGATAGGCGCCGAGCCTGGAAAACTGATTGAAGTGGCGGGCGATGAAGCCGTCGACGCCGTCGGAAATGCCGGCAATGAGGAAGCCGGCAAACGCCCAGTCCCAGCGTTCCTGCAGCATGGCCAGCACCACTGCCGGCACCAGCACGAAGCGCATGATCGTGATCATGTTGGGGATGGTCAAACGCATATCCCGTCGCTCTTGTTTGTCGATACATGATGGAGATGGAGGGTTACGGCAAGTGAGAAGCGACACAGAAGCTGCCAATCACCCCTCGAGGGCGCCAGCAATGAAATAGGTCAAGACAGATGTCGATTTCGGGGAGGCTCATTCGTCTCACGATGGGAAGCCGAAGAATTCGCCCAGACCTTCCTGGACCGCGAGCAAGGAAACGGACGCGATGACAATCACTATCACAGCTTTTGAACGATCGCCCGATGGCGGCAAGGGACTGGCGCGCGATACGCGCGTTCGCTGGGCGCTCGAAGAAGTGGGGCAGCCGTATGAGGTTCGTCTTGTTTCCTTTGCAGAAATGAAGGCGCCTGGCCATCTGGCCATCCATCCCTTCGGCCAGATCCCCACCTATGAGGAAGGTTCTCTCTCGCTGTTCGAAACCGGCTCGATCGTCTTTCACCTTGCTGAGCAGCATACGGGATTGCTGCCGAAGGATCGCAATGCCCGCGCGCGTGCGATCACGTGGATGTTTGCCGCACTTAACACCGTCGAGCCGCCGATCCTCGAATTAACGACGGCAAGAATATTCGAACGTGACAAGCCTTGGAGCGAGGAGCGCTTGCCGTTGGTAAAGGACCGTGTTCGGGCTCGGCTGGACAAACTCTCGGCCCACTTAGGCGTCGCCGACTGGCTCGATGATACGTTCAGCGCGGGCGATTTATTGATGGTGTCAGTGCTGCTGCGACTAAGAATGTCCGGCATTTTGGACGAATATCAAAACTTGGCTGCCTATGTAGCGCGCGGGGAAGCACGGCCGGCTTATATCCGGGCTTTCACCGCGCAATTTGCGATCAACGCCCCATCAACCAGCATTACCTCATAAAGCTGAGCCGACAGCAGGGCTTTCTCATTGATCTGGAACCCGGTTGGGGGTTTGACCTGGATGCGCAATGGTGCCGATCGGCAGGTCGGCGGGACAGCGCCCCCTCTGGCCTGCCGGCCATCTCCCCCTCAAGTGGGGAGATCGGCAGTTTCAGCGCCGTTATCCTTGCGGACCGAAACCGTTCATGCGAAGAGCCCGAGAAAGCAGGGAAAGAGTATGAGCAAGCGCAAGAACGGGCTCACCTATGCCGAAGCGGGCGTCGACATCGACGCCGGCAATCTCATGGTCGAGAAGATCAAGCCGCTGGTGCGCGCCACCCGCCGGCCGGGCGCCGATAGCGAGATCGGCGGCTTCGGCGGCCTGTTCGATCTCAAGGCAGCCGGCTTTACCGATCCGGTGCTGGTCGCCGCCAATGACGGCGTCGGCACCAAGCTGAAGATTGCCATCGATGCCGGCAAGCATGACACGATCGGTATCGACCTCGTCGCCATGTGCGTCAACGACATCGTCGTGCAGGGCGCCGAACCGCTGTTCTTCCTCGACTATTTTGCCACCGGCAAGCTCGATCCCGACCAGGGCGCTGCGATCGTCGGCGGCATTGCCGCCGGCTGCCGGCAGGCCGGTTGCGCGCTGATCGGTGGCGAGACGGCGGAAATGCCCGGCATGTATCACGACAAGGACTACGACCTTGCCGGCTTTGCAGTCGGTGCCGGCGAACGCGGCCAGTTGCTGCCGACCGACGACATCGTCGAGGGCGACGTGCTGCTCGGCCTTGCCTCGTCGGGCCTGCATTCGAACGGCTTCTCGCTGGTCCGCCGCATCGTCGCCGTAAGCGGCCTTGGCTGGGGCGATCCGGCGCCGTTCAATGACGAGGCGACGCTGGCCGAGGCGCTGCTCGAGCCGACGCGCATCTACGTCAAGTCGATCCTCAAGGCGATCCGCAACACGCATGGCATCAAGGCGCTGGCCCATATCACCGGCGGCGGCTTTCCCGAAAACATCCCGCGCGTTCTGCCCAAGGATTTTTCGGCCGAGCTCGATCTCGGCGCCATCGAGGTGCCGCCGGTGTTTTCGTGGCTGGCCAAGACCGGCGGGGTCGCGCCGGAAGAGATGATGCGCACCTTCAATTGCGGCATCGGCATGATCCTGGTCGTCGCCTCCGGCCAGGCGGCGCAGGTCGCCGCCGTTCTGCAGGAGGCCGGCGAGACGGTGACGCCGATCGGCCAGATCGTGCCGCGCCGCGATGCCGGCGTCATCTATCGGGGCTCGATCGGCCTATGACCAGAAAACGCACCGTAGTGCTTATTTCGGGGCGCGGCTCCAACATGACGGCGCTGATCGCGGCGGCGAGCAACCCGGCCTATCCGGCCGAAATCGTCGGCGTCATCTCCGATCGCGCCAATGCCGCCGGCCTCGGCATCGCCGCGGCGCGCGGCATCGCCACCAGGGTGATTTCGCGCTCGGACCATGCCGGCAAGGAAGCGCATGACGGGGCGATCGACGCGGCCCTTGTCTCTTTTGGCGCCGAGATCGTCGCGCTGGCCGGCTATATGCGCATTCTCGGCGCGCGTTTCGTCGAGAAGTGGCAGGGCCGCATGGTCAATATCCACCCTGCCCTGCTGCCTGCCTTCAAGGGGCTGGATACACATGCGCGGGCGCTCCGCGCAGGCATGCGCATCCATGGCTGCACAGTGCATTTCGTCACGCTCGACATGGATGATGGGCCGATCATCGCCCAGGCCGCGGTGCCGGTGATGGTCGGCGACAATGAGGATACGCTGGCCGCGCGCGTGCTCAAGGCCGAGCACCAACTCTATCCGCTGGCGCTAGGGCTGGTCGCCGAAGGCAAGGCGCGGATGGAAGGCGGCCGCACGGTGTTTTCGCGCTTCGCCGACGATGCCGACAACGCCGCGTCGGTGGTGATCGCGCCCGACCCGCTGCGCGAGGAGACCGACCTCGAGCACCTGGCGCGGATCACCCCGTAAGAGTCAGCGTGACGCTTTCCCCGTAACTTGGGGGAGATGGTCAAGAGCGTCCGCGTCGTGCATGGCGCACGCGACGTTTCGGCCTTATTTTGAATCAATGAAGCAACTGCTACTCCTCCGCCACGCCAAGTCGAGTTGGGACGATCCCGACCTCATCGACTTCGACCGGCCGCTGTCCGCGCGCGGGCTGAAGGCAGCGCCGCTGGTCGGACGCGAACTGGCCCGGCGCGGCTGGCTGCCGGAGCTGGCGCTGGTATCGCCGGCGCTGCGCACCCGCGACACGTGGCGGCTGCTCTCGGCGGAATTGCCGGCGAAGGTGCAGGTCAAATTTGCCCAGGCGCTCTACGAGGCAGCGGCGGCGGACATCCTCGCCAAGGTGCGGCAAGTAAAGGCGGGAACCGGAACGCTGCTGCTGCTCGGCCACAATCCCGGGTTGGATGAGTTCGCGCGCGGTCTTGCCGGGGCTGGATCGGATGAAGCGGCGCTGAAAAAACTGGCGGATAAATTCCCGACCGCGGCCCTGGCTCGGTTTGACGTCGATGGCGATTGGGCCGGTCTCACCTTCGGCGGCGCCCGGCTGACGCACTGCATCTGGCCGAAGGATCTTCGCTAGGGATTGCCTGGCAGGCCGGGGGATCGCCGACCTTCGGCCAAACCCGCTTCGCACCAAACAAGAGCGGCGGGCCAAGCCCGCCGCTCTTTGTGCTCCGGGGCCGTGATAATCAGCGGCCCCAGATGCCTTGGCCGGATTTAGGCGCCACCGACTCGGAAGTCGTCTTGGCACCAGCATGCTCGGAAGTAACCGGCTTGCGGATCGAGCCGGTAAACGTGTTGTCGACGTTGGCAGCAGGAGCGGCCGGCTGGTTGACGTTGTCCGAGCCATAGTGGTCGCTGCCGGCAAAAGCAGTGCCGGTGGCAACAAGGATGGCGGCGACGGTAAGAGCGATCTTGGTCATTTCGGGTACTCCGGTAGTCTTTGTTCTGTCCGTCAAGTGGCGTGCCTTGGGAGGAATTCGCGTCGCTCGGACCACCCCGAGATGGGTCGGCAGGCCTGTCGTTTCCAATCACGAAAATTTTGTACGGGTGCGCCAAATTGGCCGCTTGAAATTCGACATGCGGCTCCTTTCGCCACACGGTTCTTCTTTATTGTCAATTGGTTACGCGGTCATTGGTGATTTTCTTGGCGAACATTCTGGGAGCCGGCGTTCACCCTTTCCTGTACGCTCCGTCAACAGAACCGAACCGTTCGGTTCGAGTTCTTTACGTTTGACTGATCAGCGCTTCAGAGCCTCAATCGACATGTCTACCGACGGGTCAGTGCGCGCCATGAAAATCACGCCGCCAGCTCAGCGCCAGCGGCGTCATGCTTGGGCCGCGCGCTGGCCAGAAGCACGACGGGGCAATTGCAGGCGGCCAAAACAGCGCCTGCGGTTTCGCCGAAGAACAGGTCCCCACCCGGACGTTGGGTGACGCCCATCACGACGATGGCCGCGCCTTTGGCCGCCTCCCGGGTAATCGCCTTGTCGGGTGTGACGCGGGTATGGAACGCTGTGTCGATATGTAGGCCGTAGCGGCCCGCCAAATCGGCGATGTCTTTCAGCACGGCCTCTTCGCGGCTATGCGACACCGATGTCGACGTGCGGCCCTTGGCCGCCTTTTGCGAAACATAGAGAACCTTGATCCGTGCCCGGTTTGGACGGGCCAGCGCCAACGCCAAGTCGGCGGCGCGACGCGCCACCTGGGTACCGTTGACGGGGACGAGAATGCTGGTTCCGGCCTTCAGCGTCGGCATCTTTTCGCCAGCATTGCCGCCGTTCAGGACCAGGCAAAGCGGGCCGTCAAATCCTGCGGCAATGTCGTTGAGGGCCGGCGCGAAGGCGCCATCGGCGGTCAGCACATTGTCAAGGCCGACCAGCAACAGACCGTATCCCTTGCGGGCCTCTTCGGCGATCGTCTCACCTGTGGCCTCCAATTCGGTGCGGGCCGTCAGGTGGACTTTGTCGACAAGCGTATCTTCGATCCGTTTCACCGCCTGAGCGCTTTTTTTTGCGCCCTTCTTGATTTCCTGCAGGGCGCGCTCCTGTCCCTTGCTGTCGGTCGGCCTGTCAACTCGGCCGTCTTTCGGCTGAAGCAAGGTGGTGGGCAGGCGAAGCAAGGTGGTGGGCATGCCGCTGCCTCCACCGATCAGTCCGGCGAGATAGGCAGTGAACTTGCCGATCCTGCTGTCATCGACCAGCACCAGCAGCCGCTCCAGCCTGGAAATGAAGCCGTATTCGTCCAACGCCTCGCGCTCGACACGCTGCTGCTCGTCATGCCCAACCGGCAGCCGGCCGAGCGCCCAGCGCAGCATCGGCGGCATGGCCAAGGTGGTGATCACGGCCATGGTGACGATCATGGTGAAGAGGTTGTGCGACAGGATGTTCATCGACAGGCCGATGCTGGCGACGATCACCTCGGTCGAGCCGCGCGCGTTCATTGCACTGCCGACGGCGATTGCTTCCTTGAACGACATGGTGGCGAGCTTGGCGCCGATGAATGCGCCGCCAAACTTGCCGATGCTGGCGATGACCACAAGTGCGCCCGTCAGCATGGCAAGCGTCGGGTCGGCGAGCACTGTGAGATCGGCGGAAAGCCCCGCCATGCCGAAGAAGATCGGCATGAACAGCGCGGTGATGACGCCGCGCAGCTGGCCTTCGATATGGCTGGAGAGGATAGGCGATTCCCCGACAAGGATGCCGGCGACGAACGCCCCCAGCACCGTATGGACGCCTATCATGTTGGTGATCAGCGCCATGACGCCCATGATGATAAGGATCATGGTGATCACCGCAAACTCGCTGCGGAATTGATCGTTGGTCCAGCGGATCAAGGTGAAGACAAGACGGCGGCCAATGGTGAAGGAGAACACCATGAACAGTGCCACGGCGGCGATGGTGGTCACCAGCGGTACGAGCTGCAGCCTGCCATTGGTGGCGATGCCGAAGGTTACGGCGATGACCAGCCAGCCGATCGTGTCCTCGATGATCGCCGAGGAAATAATCACCTGTCCGAGGTTGCGACGCATGAAGTTCATCTCGCGCACCACCATGGCGACGATCTTGACCGACGAGATCGACAGCGCGGTGCCCAGGAACAGCCCGGCAACGGTGCGTTGCGTCGGGTTGGGCAGCAATGCGTCCGGCAGGAACTGCGCCAGCGCGAAACCGCAGATGAAGGGCACCACGACGCCGGTAGCCGAAATGGAAAAACAGGCCGCGCCAACCCGGCGTACCAGCCGCAGGTCCGTCTCCATGCCGGTCAGCAAAAGCAGCATCAGGATGCCGAGCTGCGAGACGGCGTCGATCATGCCCTTTTGCGCGGGATCGGTGGGAAAGATCAGGTGCTGGGCCGACGGCCATAGCCAGCCGAACAGCGAAGGACCGAGCAGGATGCCGCCGATCAGTTGGCCCATGATTGCCGGCTGGCCATAGCGCTGCAACACTTCGCCCAGGCCGCGCCCGACAAGCAGCAGAAGCACGATCTCGGCGACGAAAGCGCCTTCGCCCGAACCACCCATGCCGGAGGCCTTGGTCCCGGCAACAAGCGTCTCCGCTGCCCCGGCCGCGCCTGCGGGGACGAAAGCGCAAACCAGCAGCGCCAGGCTGGAACGTGTCGGAGCCTGCCAACCCATGAAACCCCCATCGCCCAAATGCACGTGTCCAACAACGCGCGACAGGGCGTTGCGTTGCTAGACGTGAACGTCACCGAACGAGAGTTCGCCGTCGTCGCTCTCCGTCAGAAAGGCTGTCACCAGCAGGCCCGCATAGAGGAGGGCGACCAGCACGACGATGGCGCCACCAGGAACTGGACCCAGCGCAGCACTGGCGACGGCCTCACGCATCGACCCGACGAAGCCGATGCGGACGCCTTCGGTCAGAAGACTGGGGGTCGACAGTTTGAGGATCCAGGCCAGCAGCAGAATCAGCAGCATGTAGATGTAATTGCGACGCAGGCGGCGCGCCAAAGCCACGCGTTGCGAAATCAAGAATTTCGGGGCGCGCAGGCTCTCGCCGACGATCAACAGCCAATCGGACGCGAAGTCCGGCTGCGGCGAGAATATCTGCGCGAAATAGTGCCGTTCGAACTGGCGCACGCGAGCCCGATAGAAGTCGAAGAAGCGATATCGGCGGGCCTCTATCCACAGCAGCAGCAGGACAAGCAGCATGGCAAACAGCAGCACGCCATGGTGAGCGCTGGCTGTCGAAAGCGAAACGGAGAGCATCGCCGCGACGACGGTTATCGCCCAGTTGCTCGTCCGGTCCAGGCGGTCGCGCCACCCAGCCATGCGCGCAATCTCGGCGCGATGAAAGTGGGACATCGTGGTTACGAGTTCGCCGGACGACAGTGTCCTTCCGATGGGATCCGGCGCCGGCAACACTTCCGCCATGACAATGCCTCCACCCGCCACGCGAAAACGGCCGGATGGAGATATCGTTCCGACGCTCAACCCGCCGGGCGCAGCCAGACCTTGTTGTCGTGGAAGGCGGCGCCGCCATAGGGCGCCGGCGCATCGGCGCCGGTGAGCACGTTGATGCCCTCGCCGCGCTCATGGGCGCTGTTCGGCCAGATGCCTTCGGCGACGACCACGCCACGCTTGATGCCGTCGAACAGTTTTGCGTGCAGCACCACTTCGCCACGCTGGTTGCCGACTTCGACACGGCCGCCGTCGGCGACGCCGTGTGCCGCCGCATCATCGGGATGCAGGAGCAACTCCGGCCGGCGCTCTTTCGCCTGCGACACCGGCGTTTCGGCAAAGGTCGAATTGAGGAAATTGCGCGCCGGCGAGGTCGTCAGCCGGAACGGATGCGCCTCGTCGGCGACCTCGATCAGGTCGACATGATCGGGAAATTCCGGCAACTGCTCCACAGGCCCGAACAGGCCCATGCTTTTCGGCGGCCGGTTGGGCGCCGCCTGCCCCGTCCAGTCGGCGCGAAAATGGAATTTCTTGTCGGCATGGCCGAAGCCGTCCAGGAAATGCGCGGCCGCGAAATCCGGCTGCAGGTCGAGCCATTTTTCGTCCTTGAGGCTCGAAAAGCTGCCCAGCCCGCGCTTGCCCAGAATGATATCGATATGCTGCTGCTCGGTCATGCCGAAGCCTGGGCGATCGGCGACACCGAGCCTTTTGCCAAGCTCCTCGATGACGAAATGGTTGGTGCGCGGGCCTTCCGGCGGGTCGATCAGCTTCGGCCCGAGCGTGATGTGCTGGTTGCCGCCACCCTTGTAGACGTCGTCATGCTCGAGAAACATCGTCGCCGGCAGCACGACATCGGCGAGCTTTGCCGTGTCGGTCATGAACTGCTCGTGCACGCAGGAAAACAGATCGTCGCGCAAAAAACCCTGCTTCACCAGCCGCTGCTCGGGCGCGACATTCACCGGATTGGTGTTCTGGATCAGCAGCGCCGTCACCGGCGGACCGCCATAGAGCGCATCCCTGGCGCCGGTCAGCACCGGGCCGATGCGCGAATGGTCGAGATGGCGGATCGAGGGATCGCGCATCTTGGTGCCTTCCAGCAGCTCCTGGTTGAGCTTGAAGATACCGGAATTGGAATGGAAGGCGCCGCCGCCCTCATACTGCCAGCAGCCGGTGACCGCCGCGATCGAGGCCGCGGCATGCATGTTGACCGAACCGTTGCGCTGCCGCGAAAAACCGTAGCCGAGGCGGAAATAGGTCTTCTTCGTCGTGCCGACGAGACGGGCGAAGGCTTCGATCTCGGCGACCGAAAGCCCGGTGATGTCAGCGGCCCATTGCGGCGTCCTTGTCTGAAGATGCGCTTCCAGACCGTGCGGATCGTCGGTGTATTTTTCCAGATAGGCGCGGTCGGCCATGCCGTCACGAAACAGCACGTGCATCACCGCGCAGGCCAGCGCGCCGTCGGTGCCGGGCTTCAGCACCAGGCCGAGATCGGCCTGCTTCATCGTTGCATTTTCGTAGACGTCGATGACGACGATCTTGGCTGCGCGTTCCTTGCGCGCCTTGATGGCGTGGGTCATGACGTTGACCTGCGTGACCACGGCGTTGGTGCCCCAGATCACCACGCAGTCGGATTTGCCCATCTCGCGCGGGTCGGGACCGCGCAGCGCGCCGGCGCCCATCATCCAGCCGGTCCAGGCCAGATTGGTGCAGATCGAACCGAAGAAGCCGGAATATTTTTTCGCATGGCGCAGCCGTTCGATGCCGTCGCGCTGCACCAGCCCCATCGTGCCGGCATAGTAGTACGGCCAGACCGTCTCCGACCCGTACTTCGCCTCGGCGGCAATGAACTTCTCGGCGACAAGGTCGAGCGCTGCCTCCCAGCTCGCGTCCTTCCAGGCGCCGTCGCCCTTGGCGCCGGCCCGCACCAGCGGCTTCAGCAGGCGGTCGGGATGATGGACGCGATCGGCGTAACGGGCGACCTTGGCGCAGATGACGCCGGCCGTATAGCTGTTGGCCTTGGCGCCATGGACGCGGCCGATGCGCCTGGCGTCGAGCAGCTCGACCTCGAGCGCGCAGGTCGACGGGCAATCATGGGGACAGGCCGAGTGGCCGATTTTGAGCTTGGCGTGCTGATTCATGGGCGCAAACTAGCCGGTTGTGATAGTGGCGTGTAGGGCCAGTTACACGCCATCAATGCGCTTGAGCAAGGCGTTGTAGGCGCCGCATTTCGGGCAATGTATGTGGCGCTCGACATGCGATGATCCGGCTCCGGCGTCGATGACCAGCAGATTGCCGTCTCCACACTCAGGGCATTTTACGACAACTTCGGAATTGACGGCCAAAACCTTGGCAGCTTCGATCCATGCCGACATTCTCCTACTCCGCCGTGCCTTCCTCATACTCCGCCGACATCGACAGCCATTTTTCCTCATGGCCGGCCAGCTGTTGCGCGAGTTGTGAGCGCTCCTTGGCCAGCCTTGTCGCGGTCGAGGGGTCCTTTTCGTAGACGGCCGGGTTGGCGAGTTCATCCTCGATCAGGTCGATGCGCTTGCGGAGGCGGTCCATCAGCGCTTCGGTGGCGCGGATTTCCTTGGCCAGCGGCTCGAAGGCGGCGCGGCGCGCGGCTGCATCGCGGCGGCGGTCGGCCTTCGACGCTTTGTCCGCCTCGCGCTTGCCGCGGCGGTCGCCGGAGACGCCGGTGACCAGCGTCTTGTAATCCTCGAGATCGCCGTCATACGGATTGACCGCGCCGTCCTTGACCAGCCACAGCCGGTCGGCGGTCGCTTCGAGCAGATGGCGGTCGTGCGAGATCAGTATGACGGCGCCGGGAAAATCGTTCAGCGCATGGATCAGCGATTCACGGCTGTCGATGTCGAGATGGTTGGTCGGTTCGTCGAGGATGAAAAGGTTCGGCCCCTCGAAGGCCGACAGGCCCATCAGGAGCCGCGCCTTTTCGCCGCCGGACAGATCCTTGGCGGCGGTGTTCATCTTTTCGGTGGTCAGGCCGAACTGGGCGACGCGGCCGCGCACCTTGGATTCCGGCGCATCCGGCATCAGCCGGCGGACATGCTCATAGGCGTTTTCGTCGGGCCTGAGATCGTCGAGCTGGTGCTGGGCGAAGATTGCCACCTTCAGCCCGGGCGCCACCGTCATGCTGCCGGTCTCCGGCTTCAGCCGGCCAGCCAAAAGCTTGGCGAAGGTCGACTTGCCGTTGCCGTTGGCGCCGAGCAGCGCGATGCGATCGTCGGCATCGATGCGCAGCGTCATCTTCTTCAGGATCGGCTCGCCCTCGGTGTAGCCGACGTTGACGTTGTTGAGCGCAATGATCGGCGAAGCCACCGTCTTCACCGGCTCCGGAAAAGAGAACGGCCGCACCGTGTCGTTCACGATCGCGGCGATTGGCTTCATCTTCTCCAGCGCCTTGATGCGCGACTGCGCCTGCCTCGCCTTCGATGCCTTGGCGCGGAAGCGCTCGACGAAGGATTCCATGTGCTTGCGCGCGGCTTCCTGCTTGACGCGGCCCTTCTCCTGCAATTCGCGCTGCTCGGTGTATTGGCGCTCGAACTGGTCGTAGCCGCCGCGCCAGAAGCTCAGCTTCTTCTGGTCGAGATGGACGATCGAATTGACGGCGCGGTTGAGCAGGTCGCGATCGTGCGAAATCAGCAGCACGGTATGCGGGTATTTCGACACGTAATTTTCCAGCCAGAGCGTGCCTTCGAGGTCGAGATAATTGGTGGGCTCGTCGAGCAGCAGCAGATCGGGCTCGGCAAACAGCACCGCGGCCAGCGCTACGCGCATGCGCCAGCCGCCGGAGAAGGACGAGGCCGGGCGCCGCTGCGCGGCATCGTCGAAGCCGAGGCCGGCGAGAATAGTGGCCGCGCGTGACTCGGCCGAGTGCGCATCGATATCGGCCAGCCGCATGTGGATGTCGGCGATGCGGTGCGGGTCGGTCGCCGTCTTTTCCTCTTCGAGCAGGGCACTCCGTTCGAGGTCGGCCTTGAGCACGATCTCGATCAGCGGCTCCTCGGTGCCCGGCGCTTCCTGCGCGACCTGGCCGATGCGCGTGTTTTTGGGCAGGCTGACCGAGCCGGTCTCGGAGGCGAGGTCGCCGGTGATCGCCTTGAACAGGGTCGTCTTGCCGGTGCCGTTGCGGCCGACAAGGCCAGCCTTGCTGCCGGCCGGCAAGGTCAGTGAGGCATGGTCGAGAAGCAGGCGTCCGGCCATGCGGAGCGAAAGGTCGTTGATGATCAGCATGGCCGGGCTTTTGCACGGGACAACCATGCTTCGCAAGGCCTTGAGCCCCGGTTCCCCGCAAAGGTGCGAAAACCGGCAAGCAGGTGACGTCGACCCCGCGCACCACAACGTCCCGCAAAACGCAAAAAGAACCCGCTATCCTGAGGGGGGACAAGGAGAGCGGGCTCTTTCGTGAACGGCGGCCTTGGGAGCGTCCGATCGACATCCAAACACGCAGCAGCTTGGTTTGTTCCATGGGAAGAACGAACTATGTGATGAACAAACGCTGCTGTGGCCCGCAGGTTTGTCCACAGGGGCGTGCCGTCTGTACGCTATCGACCATGACGCTGCGGAAAGACTCGGCTATCCTTGGATGTGCGGCGGGCCTGATCTCCGCCTGGCCGGCGCCATCAGCTTCCTCCCAAGCGGCGCCGGCCACCTTCCTTGACCGGCGCCGACGCCATCTGAGGCGGTCATTGTTTCGGCGGCGTGCCGGGCTGATCGCCGCCGGTCGTCGATTTCGGCACCGGATTCTTGTCGACCTGCGGGTTCTGATCGACCGTGTCGCCAGGGGCCTTGGTCGGCTGGATATTGTTGTCGCAACCCGCAACAGTCAGAGCTGCCATAAGCAGCAGGATTGAGCGCTTTTTCATCGCAGTCTCCTCTCGCCCGACAACGAGGCGTCGGCGATTTGGTTGCGCGGCCGGTGTCGTTCCCGCATTCGCCAAGGGGCCTGGGAACAAAATGCCGCGTCTCCGGTTGCTGCACAATCAATGGAGGAAGGCATGATCCGTCTGCTCATCGCCGGGGCAATCGTCTATGTCGCCTATCGCGTCGCCAGGAAAGTGATCGATGAGGTGCCCGACGATTTCGATCCGCTGCTGCTGCCGCCGCCGCAGGACGATCGCGAGGCGCTGCGGCGGCAATCGGCAAGGATGGGCGTCGAGCCCGAGCGTTAGTCGACAGGCCTGCCCGCAAGGCTTCTTCGCTCACGGGCCCTATTCCGGCTCCGCAAACCGTTGCGAACAAAGCAGAAACGATGCTTGATGGGCGATGAACCTCGCCGCCCGTGATTCGTCCTTCCAGCCGGCCTATCTGGCGAAGCTCAACGCCGAGCAGCGGCTTGCCGTCGAACATGGCGACGGCAAGATCGCCGGACCGTTGCTGGTGATTGCCGGCGCCGGCTCCGGCAAGACCAACACGCTGGCGCACCGGGTCGCGCATCTGATCGTCAGGGGTGCCGACCCGCGCCGCATTCTTTTGATGACATTTTCGCGCCGTGCTGCGGCGGAAATGGCCAAGCGGGTCGAGCGCATCGCCGGCGAGGTGCTGGGGCGCGATGCCTCGGTGATCACCGATGCGCTGAGCTGGGCTGGCACGTTCCACGGCATCGGCGCCAGGCTGCTGCGCGATTATGCGCTGGAGATCGGTCTCGATCCGGCCTTCACCATCCACGATCGCGAGGATTCCGCCGACCTGATGAACCTCGTCCGCCACGAGCTTGGGTTTTCGAAGACCGAAGCCCGCTTCCCGACCAAGGGCACCTGCCTGGCGATCTATTCGCGCGCCGTCAACGCACAGGCGCCGCTCGGCGAGGTGCTGGGTTCGGTGTTCCCGTGGTGCGCCGGCTGGGCCGAACAGCTGAAGCAATTGTTCGCCCGATATGTCGAGGCCAAGCAGGCGCAGAACGTGCTCGATTACGATGACCTGCTGCTCTACTGGGCGCAGATGGCCGGCGAGCCGGAAATCGCCGCGCATCTGGGTGCACGTTTCGACCATGTGCTGGTCGATGAATACCAGGACACCAACCGGCTGCAGGCCTCGATCCTGACGGCCCTCAAGCCCGACGGATCGGGGCTGACGGTGGTCGGCGACGACGCGCAGTCGATCTATTCGTTCCGCGCCGCGGAAGTGCGCAATATCCTGGATTTTCCGAAGCAGTTCGCGCAGCCGGCCGAGGTCGTCATGCTGGAGCGCAACTACCGCTCGACCGAGACGATCCTGGCGGCGGCCAATGCGGTGATCGGCGAAGCGTCGGAGCGTTTCACCAAAAATCTCTGGACCGAGCGCAAATCTGCGGAAAAGCCGAAGCTGGTGAGTGTGCGCGACGAGACCGAGCAGGCGAGCTATGTCTGCCAGGCGATACTCACCGAACGCGAGGCCGGCACCGTTCTCAAAGCACAGGCGGTGCTGTTTCGCGCCTCGCACCATAGCGGCCCGCTGGAGATCGAGCTGACGCGCCGCAACATCCCCTTCGTCAAGTTCGGCGGGCTGAAATTCCTCGATGCCGCCCACGTCAAGGATATGCTGGCCGTGCTGCGCTTTGCCGAAAACCCGCGCGACCGCGTCGCCGGCTTTCGCGTGCTGCAACTTCTGCCGGGCATCGGCCCTTCGGCCGCCAATGCGATCGTCGAGACCATGGCAAATTCGCTCGACGAGACGATGGGGCTTGCCCGCTATCGGCCGCCGCAGCGTGCCGCCGACGACTGGCCGGGCTTTGTCGCGCTCTATAGCGGCCTGCGTGCCGGCGCGCAAAAATGGCCGGCCGACATCGAACAGGTCAGGCTCTGGTACGAGCCGCATCTGGAACGTATCCACGAGGATGCAACGATGCGCCGGGCCGATCTCCTGCAGCTCGAGCAGATCGCTTCCGGCTATGCGTCGCGCGAGCGCTTCCTCACCGAGCTGACACTCGATCCGCCGGACGCGACCAGCGACGAGGCCGGCCCGCCGCACCGCGACGAGGATTATCTGATCCTGTCGACGATCCATTCGGCCAAGGGCCAGGAGTGGAAGAACGTCTTCGTGCTCAACACCGTCGACGGCTGCATCCCGATCGATCTCGGCGTCGGCAGCAAGGAGGACGTCGACGAGGAGCGGCGGCTGCTCTACGTGGCGATGACGCGGGCCAAGGACAGCCTGCACCTGGTCATGCCGCATCGCTTTTTCGTCCACGGCCAGGCGGCGCGCGGCGACCGCCACGTCTATGCCTCGCGCACGCGCTTCATCCCGCGCTCGATCCTCGGCGCCTTCGAGCAGGTGGCATGGGCCAGCGTCCAGGCCAGAGACGATCCGCGCCGCCAGCCGCAGGTGCGTGTCGACCTCGGCGCCCGCATGCGCGGCATGTGGAAATAGGCACCCGCCTCGACGCCGGCGCTGCTCGCCCGGCGACCGCTCCCAGAGCCGGCGAAAAAACAATCCCGGCAACATGGAACCTCGCGCCGTGATCCGCGTTTCTGCCCGACCCCCAGACCGGAGAACGGCGTCCGCCGTGACCTCCGCCCATTCGAGAGGCCAGAATGCACGACAGGACGTTTTCGACCCCGGTCGCCCTAACTGTTGGCGCCGGCTACAAGCGTACGATCGCTTCGTTCTCCGAGATGCACGAATTCCTGACCGAGTTCCCGCCTTCGCGCCGCCGGCTGAGCTATGGCGCCGCGGTAAAGGCCTGCGAGGCGGCACGTGCCGGCGAGATCTCGGCCGAAGCGGCACGCGACGCCCTGATCACCTTTGCCGTAACGGCAGGCATCCTCTGGCCGGCCGCCCAGCCGGCGGTCTCGGTCAAGCCGGTCGCCCGGGGCCTCGGCGGCTACGCCGCCTGACCGAAACGACCATCAATGGACCGTCATCGGGCCGCCGCCCGGCGGGTCGCCCGCTGCTGCGGGTTCGAAACTGACCTGATCGCGGCCGTTCGATTTGGCCTCGTAAAGGTGCTTGTCCGCCACCACGAACATCTCGGCATAGGTGGTCGGCCCGCTGAAGGCGACGCCGCCGATGCTGACCGAGAGAGGACAGGGCCGGCCGTCAGGCGAGAACTCCGCCTCACGGACGCGTCGGCGAATTGTCTCCGCCACCAGCCAGGACTGCGAAGGATCTGCGCCGGGAAGGAAAACCGCAAATTCCTCGCCGCCGATCCGGCCGACGATATCGGCGCCGCGTAGCTGGCCCTGGATTGTCTTGGCGATCAGCTTGAGCGCCTGGTCTCCGCAGTCGTGGCCGAGGCGGTCGTTGACGGATTTGAAATGGTCGGCATCGACGATAAGCAAGGCGCCGGCATTAACGACAGAATGGCTGCGGGCCTGTTCGAGATAGGCCTCGACGAGCATGGAAAACGCACCCCGGTTGAACACCGCCGTCAGGCTGTCGGTCGCCGCGACGACGGCCAGTGCCTTTTGCGCGATCGCCAGCTGGCGCATTTTCCACATCAGGAAAAAGAAGAACGAGCTGGCCAGGATAAGCGGCAGCAGCAGGTCGGTCAGCTGCGCCCGCCACAGCGCTTCCGGCGACAAATATGGGAAATTGAAGGAATCGACGAGGAATGCGGCTGCAATGCAGACCGCCGTGCCCGCAACGGTAACCGCCACGACCCTGCCCCAGCTCGTCGGGGACACATCGATCTGCATGCTTTTGCTCCTGCTTCAGCCGGCTACCTTGAAGCAACAGCACAAACGAAGTCCTAAGACTTTGCTTTCAATTCGATCGCAGTCGAAGCGAACCAGCCGTCGAGATGGCGGCCAGATAAGAAGATCGGTCCTAAATCAGCTGCCTTCTGATGCTCATCCGGGTCACCGCAGTCACAAGAATGGCGCCGATCATGAAATAGATGGTCGCGACAATGTCGCCCTGGTGGAAATAATAACCGGAGTTGAGAAGCGCCAGGACCACGGCGAAGAACGCCACAAGGCGCAAGGGTTCATTGGGCATGCGTGCCAATTCTCGCTGTTGCTGCTGAATGCTGCTGAAGCGGCCGCCCTCACGACCATGCGCTCCATAAAATGTTTTGGCGCTTTTTGCAATCTCGGCAGATCGTCCGCTATCGACCATCCGCTTCACCAGCCGCCCCAGGTTCAGGCGAATGCCCTGCCCTCCTCGCTGCGCTGGAACATCGTCAGGTCCAGTCCGAGGCTTGGCTTGCCCAGAACGGTCAGGATCGCATGCGCCTGGCCGCGGTGGTGGGTCTGGTGGTTGAAGAAGTGGTCGAGCGCCGGCGCCAACCGCTGCGAGACGGTGCGCATATCCGAGACGGTCACGTAGGAGAAGCGGCCCGACAGCGCCTTGTCGCTCAAGCCGGCAACCCAGTCGATGATCCGTTTGTCCTCGGCCTCGCGCGCCAGCCGCAAGCCTGGCAAGGCGCGGTGCAGGATCGTGTCGAGCCTTGCCGGCGCGTCGCCCTCGCCGGTGAAGCGTTTCATCCAGATACGGTCGGCTGCCAGGAGGTGGTTGAGCGTTCCCATCATCGAGCCGAAGAAGACGCCGACATTGCGGTCGAACTCTTCCTCGTCGAGATCGGCGGCGGCATCGTAGATGCGGCCGTTGGCCCATTGATTGTAGGCCGCAAACATCCTGAAATGCTGTTTCATTCTTCTCTCGACCTGCGGGACCCTGTTTCGCGCGGGTCTGTTTCGGCCATAGTTAGACTGCAAGGACGCTGCCGCCAATGACCATTCTGCTCTACGACCTTGTTGGACGCGACGCCGCCCGCCCATTCAGCCCACATTGCTGGAAGGCGGTGATGGCGCTGGCCCACAAAGGGCTCGACATCACCAGCGTGCCGACCCGTTTCCTCGAAGTGCCGAAGGTGGAAGGCGGTGTCTCGAAGCTCGTTCCGGTGATCCGCGACGGCGAGACGGTGGTCGCCGATTCCTTCGCCATCGCGCTCTATCTCGAGGAGGCCTATCCCGAGCGGCCGACATTGTTTTCCGGCGACGGCGGTAAGGCGACGGCGCGCTTCATCGAACGCTGGTCGCAGCTGACCATCCATCCCTACGTCACCACCGCGGCGCTACTGGACCTGCATGCCATGCAGGACGAGGCGAATGCCGCCTATTTCCGGCAGAACCGCGAACAGCGCTTCGGCAAGCGCTTGGAGGCGGTTTACGCCACCCGCGACGCCGGGCTCGCCGGCTTCCGCGCCTCGCTGGAGCCGCTCCGCTCGATGCTCGGCTATCAGCCCTTCATTGGCGGCCCGTCGCCGCTATTTGCCGATTACATCGTTTTCGGCGCGCTGCAATGGGCGCGTATCGCCACGCCCTACCGGCTGCTCGACGACAGCGATGTCGTGGCTCAATGGTTCGAACGATGCCTCGATCTGCATGGCGGCCTCGGCCGCACGGTCGCGCCGGCAGCGATCGCACCTCTCGCAAGTTGAGCTCGGCAGCTTCATCGGCAACGCCACATTTTGTTCTTGCTTTGTGCCGGCAGCTATGCTACTAATTTGGGTATGGTGCTGATTCGTACCGACGACCCGCCCGGCTTGCCGAGGCGGGTTTTGTTTGCCGATCAAGGTTCAACGGCGTAAATGACGGCAACGTCGCCCGGCCTCTAAAGCGCGTCGCGTTTGGCCTGCCTCATGTGACGCGCTTTAGGTTCTTGTTTTGATGCATGTCGTTACCGCAAAACCGCTGCACACCTTTGCGCGACATGCACTTGTTTTGACGCATGTCGTTGCCGCAAAACCGCTGCACACTTTTGCGCGACATGGATTAGAATTCCCGCCCGGCGAAATGCGACAACGCGGGTAGACGACGTGTCGCTTGAGGCGCCGCATCACTGCCCGGATCGAAGCAAACAAGACGAAAATCCGGCGAACCGGGCAACCACAACAAAGGCAGCGCGCCATGACCGCAAACCCAGAGTTCCCGGCCGACTTTCGCGCCGGGCTCGCCAAGCTCTTCCTGTGGCGGCGCGACGTCAGGCGGTTCAAGCCGACGCCGCTCCCGGAAGGGGCGCTGGAGCGGCTGCTCGAGCTTGCCAGCGCCGCGCCGTCCGTCGGGCTGAGCCAACCTTGGCGCTTCGTCATCGTCGAGAGCGAAACATGCCGCGCCGCCGTCAGGGCATGCTTCGAGCGCTGCAACGCGGAGGCACTCGCAAATTTTTGCGGTGAACGCGCCGCGCTCTATGGGCGCCTGAAACTTGCCGGCCTGAACGAGGCGCCCTGCCAGCTTGCGGTTTTCGCCGACCGCGCAACCGAGCAAGGGCATGGGCTTGGCCGCCAGACCATGCCAGCCACCATAGACTATTCCGCTGTCATGGCGGTCCACACGATGTGGCTGGCGGCGCGCGCCGAGGGAATAGGCATGGGCTGGGTCTCGATCCTAGATCCGGCCGAGATGGCGACGATCCTGGACGTGCCGCCGGAGTGGACACTGATCGGTTACTTCTGCATCGGCTACCCCAGCGAGAACCACAGCGTGCCGGAACTGGAACGGGAAGGCTGGGAAACGCGGCGGCCGTCTATCGTGACAAGGCGGTAGTGGAATGGCAGCGCTGCCATCCTCCTTGCGGGGAAGAATGACTCCTCCCCAGCAGGGCTGTGGATATCATGGATGGTTCGCCGATCGTCAGCATGCCAGCAAGACACCATGGCAAAGCCGGTCGTGAAGGCCTTGACCTGAGGAAGTGCATAGAATGTTTCGCTACGACATGCAGGCCGAGATCTGGGTCTATCCGGGCAAGGGCGGCTGGCATTTCGTGACCCTGCCGCCGGAGCTTGGAGCCCGGATCAAGGCGGCGATGGTTGGGATGGCAAGGCCCCTGGGGCTCCCTTGGCGTGGAGGCCGTCATCGGCCAGACCAGATGGCGGACATCGCTGTTTCCCGACAAGAAATCCGGCAGCCTGCTCTTGCCGATCAAGACCGCGGTGCGGGTCCGCGAAGGCCTCGGGGCTGGCGACACGGCCAACCTGACGATCGAGATGCAGTTATGACGACGTCGGGTCAGGCTGACGACGACGCGCTATAGGGCGGCCAGTCGATCGGACCCAAGTGGGTACCGGTTGTCGGAAAATCCGATCTCAACAAAAAGATGAGCGGCGGCATGGTTCGACTTGAAAGTCCGCCGCCCCACCGCAGAAATGCGCGCTGCGCCGGCCTCCCCTTGGCAAGGCGGCGGGCGGCTTGTATAGAGCCCGCCACCCTCAATTCCACTCTCCATCACAAGGACGACCCCATGGCGCTCGAACGCACCTTTTCCATGATCAAGCCGGACGCGACCCGTCGCAATCTCACCGGCGCTATCACCAAGATACTGGAAGATGCCGGCCTGCGCGTCGTGGCTTCGCGCCGGGTGTGGATGAGCCGCCGCGAGGCGGAAGGTTTCTATGCCGTGCACAAGGAACGTCCGTTCTTCGGCGAGCTGGTCGAATCCATGTCGTCGGGCCCGACAGTCGTGCAGGTACTGGAAGGCGAGAACGCCATTGCCAAGAACCGCGAAGTGATGGGCGCCACCAATCCGGCAAGCGCCGCCGAAGGCACTATCCGCAAGCTGCACGCACTGTCGATCGGCGAGAACTCCGTGCACGGTTCCGATGCGCCGGAAACCGCCGCGCAAGAGATCAAATACTGGTTCTCGGATACCGAGATCGTCGGCTAAGCCGGCATTCCGAACCCCATCAAAAGGCCGGCGCAACGCCGGCCTTTTTCGCTAAAGCGCGTCGCGTTCGATCGGTCTCATGCGATGCACTTCAGGTTCTTGTTTTGATGCATGCCGGTATCGCAAAACCGCTGCACGCTGCTGCGCGATATGCAGTAGCGGACATTTTCAGCTTCAGGCTCCTCGACGGGTCACCGGTGCGTTAAGCTCGGAGGGCGGATCAAACGCCGTCCCGACAATGAGGATTTTGGGGAGCCGACAAGGCCATGACCAGCGCCATTCCCGGCTTCTTCCAGGGCACCGAAATGCCAACCAGCGGCTGGTGGGAAGCGCTGTGGCCCGAGCCCGCCAGCGTCCTGGCGGCAGTAGGCATGAAGCCCGGCACGGACGTGGTCGATCTCTGCTGCGGCGACGGCTGGTTCACGCTGCCAATCGCCAGGGTCGCCCGTCATGTAATCGCTATCGACATCGATGCCGATCTGCTCGAAGTCGCAAGGCGGCGGTTGGCCGAAGGCGGCGCGGGCAATTGCGAGTTTGTGGCGGGCGACGCCTATGAGCTTGCCGGGCTGGTGCCTCAGACCGTCGACTTCGTTTTCATGGCCAACGCTTTCCATGGCGTTCCGGACCGGCCGCGCCTTGCCCGCGCCGTGCGGACGACGCTTGACCCTGCCGGTCGTTTTGCCATCGTCAACTGGCACCAGTATCCGCGCGAGCAAACCACGCTCTTGGGCGAGCCGCGCGGGCCAAAGACCGAGCTGAGGCTGTCACCCAAACAGACCATCGCGGCGGTGGAAGCGAGCGGGTTCAAGCTTGCCGAATTGGTTGATGTGCCGCCCTATCACTATGGCGCGGTATTCAAACAAGCGACAAATTGAGAATGCCGGGCGTATGCGACTTTGTCGCTAGGATGTGTGTCGCCCGCCGCCCCCTAGCGGCGGGTTCTGTCAGTCTATTTCGCCTGGCGTTCCTTCACGTTCGCATGTTCATTCGCCGCCTCCGTGTCGGTGGACGGGGTCTTGGTCTCTTCACCTGAAAACGGGCTGCCCTGCCCCGGTGCGAGATCGCCGCTATGGCCGGCCTTGTTGGTCTGGAACGGTTGGCTGTCCGCTTTGAGACCGTGGTCAAGAGCATTGACAAGATGGTCGTCCGCCTTGGCAAGGCCGGTAAAGGCAAGGAGCGATGCACCGGTGGCGGCAAGGATAAGCGTGTGCGTTTTCATGTCTGGACTCCTTTGAGTTAAGGCCAGAACGAGCCGCAGCCATTCTGGCGGCTTCAACGAAGGGACAAATGTCCCTTTTGCCTTACCCGCCATTTTATGTGGAACTAACGC
Organism: Mesorhizobium sp. M0195; assembly: GCF_040322115.1. Lineage (NCBI taxonomy): Bacteria > Pseudomonadati > Pseudomonadota > Alphaproteobacteria > Hyphomicrobiales > Phyllobacteriaceae > Mesorhizobium > Mesorhizobium sp. M0195. The sequence continues at coordinate 26,931 of NZ_JAMYSV010000014.1, forward strand.
GCCCTCTGCCCGGCCTCTTCCCGCTGAAACACATCGTGATCGACATGCGGCTGCCGCGCGGGCCAATCGGCGCGGACTAAGCGCTAGCTCGCGGCATTGAAGCGCAGGATGTCGCGGCCATCTCTGTCGGCGATGACAAGCTTGCCGGCGTCGACGTGGTAGGATGCTGCTTTGGCCAGCGCCTCGAACAGCGCCTTTTCCTCGGCCATGACCTGAGGCGCGCAGGCCTTAAAGGTCGAGCCGATGTCGCTGATAGCGATCGTCGAGCCGTTTATCCTGGCGGTGGCGAAATAGACGTTGCAAGGGCCGCTGCCGCCGGCCTTGCCGGCTTCGCTGATGCGGAATGTCGCCCGCGGCTCGGCAATCACGCCGACGCCGTCGATATATTCGACCAGCCAGCTTTGGCCGAACACGGAAGGTGCCGCCGGCTCGTCGCCCGGCGCCGCCATTTTCAGCATGATGGTCTGTGGCGCGTCGCTGAGCGGGTCGACCTGATGGCGCGTATCGGTGACGAATAGCAGCCGGTCATCGACGGTGATGCGCGCCTGCAGCGCGTAGGTCATATCAGGCCGGATCACCCGCGGGTCGAAGCTGATCTCGAACTTGATCGGCACCTGGCCGGCCGGCACCACCTTGCGCTCGCCGATGATTGCTGCCGGCGCGTCGGCCAGCGACACGTCGGCAAGCTGCACGGAAAGCACGGCATTGGGCGGCAGCGCGATGCGCTCGCGATACATCACCTCGCCCTTGAGGGTCTTTTCGGCAGCCACGGAACGATCCGGAACGGCAAGTATGCCAACGGCCAGCGGCACCAGTCCGAAGATGAAGAACTCGGCGATCCTGTCCAGCATGATCCTGCTCCCCTTCGGCAAAGGGTTTCGCAGGATTGCGGTCAATGAATGGCCGGCGGCGTATTGGCATGGCTGTCCCAGGAATTTGTTTGGACGGCGGGGCGCTTCCAGCGGCCCGCCGCCTTGTCGTCGGGCTTCTTGGCCGCTCCGCAAACTCTGTTCAGTCCACGCTCGGCGACTGTCTCGGAAAAGCCCATGCCGCAGGATGAGCTCCAGTCGGGCGATCTCGGCCGCCGGTTTGACTATGCGGCGGCATTCACCGCCGGTTTGCTCGATCCTGACCGTGCCCCGCCTGACTCTGTCTCGGGGCCGAACGGGAAGGCTGCGATCAAGCGATATGCCGTCTACCGCAACAACGTCACGGTCAGCCTGATCGATGCGCTGGCCGCCAGCTTTCCAGCGACGCTGCGCATCACCGGCCCGGATTTCTTTCGCGCGATGGCGCGCTTTCACATCCGCGAAACGCCACCCACCTCGCCGCTTCTATTCGAATATGGCCGCGACTTTCCCGATTTCATCGAGCGCTACGAACACGCGCAGTCGATGCCGTGGCTGGCCGACGTGGCGCGCATCGAGCGGGCCTGGCTCGATGCCTATCATGCCGCCGACGCGGAGGCGCTGTCGGCTGAGGCACTGGCGTCGATCCCTCGCGAGAGGCTTGCCGACACCGTGCTGCGGCCGCATCCGGCGACGCGGATCGCGCGCTCCCGGTTCCCGGCAGTCACAGTCTTCGCGGCAAACCGGAACGACGCTCCTGTTGGGCCGATCCGGGCAACGGGCGCTGAAGATGCGCTGGTCACGCGGCCCGGCCTCGAGGTCTTCGTCCGCCACCTACCGCCCGGCGGCGCAGTATTTATCTCGCATCTGGTCGCGGGCGAGTCGCTCGGTGCAGCGGCCGCGGCAGCGTTTGCGGAGAGTGCCGAATTCGAGCTTTCCGCCAACATTGCCGGTGTGCTGGAAGCGGGAGCCTTCACGACGGCACATCAGGAAAGGTGAGCACGATGAGCCATAGGCAGAACGCGAGCACCGAACCGCGAGGGTTCGCCGCTCTCGTCGAAAGGCTGAATGCCGCCCTGCGCACGATCGCGACGCCATCGCTGACGCAGCTTGTCCTGCGCTGCGCGCTCGCTGTCCCGTTCTGGCGGTCCGGCGTCAACATGGGACGGTTTTCTACAGTTGAACGATGTCGCAGTGCTGCTTTTCAGCTCGGAACTCAAATTGCATCTGCCGGGCGGTCCTTATGATTTTCCGGCACCCGCGCTGGTGGCGTTCGCTTCAGGGTCAGCGGAGATCGTGTTGCCAGTTCTCCTTGTTTTCGGCCTGGCGACGCGACTGGCGGCGTTCGGGTTGCTGCTGATGACGCTGGTCATCGAGCTCACCGTGCCGGACGGCTCGCCGCTGCACATTACCTGGGCGGCGATGGCGCTTGGCATCATGGCCTGGGGACCCGGCCGGATTTCGCTCGATCATCTGATCGGCACTGACAAAGGTTGAGGGCTCGCGGAAGCCTGGTCAGTCTCGCTTCCAGCGGCTCGCCGCCTTGTCGTCGGCCTCCTTGGCGTCGACCCAGCCGCCTTCGGAACCGTCGCTATGGTGTTCCTTTTTCCAGAACGGCGCCCGTGATTTCAAATAATCCATCAGGAAATTCGCGGCCTCGAACGCCGCCTGCCGGTGGGCCGAAGCGGACACCACCAGCACGATGTTTTCGCCCGGCGCGATCTTGCCGTGGCGATGGATGACGGTGAGCCCCTGCAGCGGCCAGCGCGCGATTGCCTCGCCGGCGATGCGGGATATCTCGGCTTCCGCCATTCCGGGATAATGTTCGAGCTCGAGCGCGGAGAGCCTGCGTTGCTCATCGCGGCAGAGGCCGGAGAAGGTCACCACAGCGCCGATGTCGTTGCGACCCCTGTTCAGCCTGGCGATCTCGGCGGCGACGTCGAAATCCTCCGCCTGGATGCGCACGACAGGCACCACCGCGGACATGGTTCAGCCACCGGTCATCGGCGGGAACAGCGCGATCTCGCGCGCGCCGGCGATCTTTTCGCGGTGCTCGACATGTTCCTGGTTGATGGCGACGCGGATCACGTCAGGATATTGCAGCGCGTGCTCGTATTCCTCGCCGCGCGATTTCAGCCAGCGCAACAGGTCGGCGACCGTTTCGATGCCGGCCGGCAACTCGACGTCTTCTTCCGGTCTGCCGATCCGCTCGCGCACCCAGGCGAAATAAATGAGCTTCGTCGACATGCTACTCGTCCATGATGTGCTTGAGGCCGGCGCGGAAATAGTCGTAGCCAGTGTAGAGCGTCACCAGGGCGGCGATCCACAGCAGCACCAGCCCGGTCTGGGTGGTCAGCGGAAAGAGCTTGTCGCCGGCCGGGCCCGCAAGCAGGAAGGCGATGGCGATCATCTGGATGGTGGTCTTCCATTTGGCGAGCTGCGTCACCGGCACCGAGACCTTCAAAGCCGCCAGATATTCGCGCAGGCCCGAGACCAGGATCTCGCGGCACAGGATGATGATCGCCGCCCATAGCGACCAGCCGGCGATGCCGGCATGGCGGTCGGTGTCGGCGGCAAGCAGCAGCAGGCAAGTGGCGACCAGCAGCTTGTCGGCGATCGGGTCGAGCATCTTGCCGATGTTGGAGGTCTGCTGCCAGGCGCGCGCCAGATAGCCGTCGAAGTAATCGGTGATCGAGGCGAGCAGGAAAATGATGAGCGCCGACCAGCGGGCGAAGTCGCTCGATTTCAGATGACCCTCCAGGAAAAAGCACAGCACGACCAGCGGCACCGCCAGGATGCGGGCGTAAGTGAGCATGTTGGGCAGGTTGAACGCGCGCTGGGACATGTTTTGGGAACTCTTTCTGCCTGCTTAGTCAAATCAGAAGCGAATGTGGGGGGTCAACAGGCCAGAATCGATTAGCCAGCCGAAATATCGGCAATAAGTCTTAGCTCTCGTGAAAATGATTGTAGACCAATTTCGCCACCTGTTCGGAAATGCCGTCGACCTTGACCAAGTCTTCGACGGCGGCACGGCTGACCGCCTTGGCCGTACCGAAATGCATCAGCAGCGCGCGCTTGCGGCCCGGGCCGATGCCGCTGATCTCGTCGAGCGGGCTCTTGACCATCTCCTTCTTGCGGCGGGCGCGGTGCGAACCGATGGCGAAGCGATGGACGTCGTCGCGCAGTCGCTGGACGAAATAGAGCACCGGATCGCGAACGGGCAGCGAGAATGGGGCCCTGCCCTTTACGAAGAAGCGTTCGCGGCCGGCATCGCGGTCCTGACCCTTGGCGATGCCGATGGCGACAACGCGATCCTCGATGCCGAGATCGGCGAGGATCTTGCGCACCGCCGTCATCTGGCCCTGGCCGCCGTCGATGAGGATGACGTCGGGCCAGGCGGGGAAGCCGCCCGCGTCCTCGATATCGTCGCCCGGTTCGGTAGGGTTCGCCTCGCCCGTGCCCTCGGTTTGCGGGGCATCGCCATGTTCCTTCAACAGCCGCGAGAAGCGCCGCTGCATCACCTCGCGCATCATGCCGAAATCGTCGCCCGGCGTGATCTCGGTCGAGCGGATGTTGAACTTTCGATAATGGTTCTTCACAAACCCTTCCGGCCCGGCGACGACCATGGCGCCGACGGCGTTGGTTCCCATGATGTGCGAGTTGTCATAGACCTCGATGCGCACCGGCGGCTTTTCCAGGCCGAAGGTCTCGGCAAAGCCAGTGAGCAGCCGCGCCTGAGTTGAGGTTTCGGCCAGCCGCCGGCCGAGCGCTTCGCGCGAATTCTGCAGCGCATTGTCGGTCAGGTCCTTTTTCTCGCCGCGCTGCGGCACCGAGATCGACACCTTGCGGCCGGCCCGGGTGGAGAGCGCCTCCGCCAGCAATTCCTGGTCCTCGACGCCATGCGACAACAGGATGGTGCGCGGCGTCGGCTTGTCGTCGTAGAACTGCGCCAGGAACGATCCCAGCACCTCGCCGGCTTCGAGCGCCGGATCGGCCTTGGGAAAATAGGCGCGGTTGCCCCAGTTCTGGCCGGTGCGGAAGAAGAACACCTGGATGCAGACCTGGCCGCCCTCCTGATGGATGGCGAAGACATCGGCCTCGTCGACGGTCTGCGGATTGATGCCTTGATGGCTCTGCACATGCGACAGCGCCGCCAGCCGGTCGCGATAGATGGCGGCGCGTTCGAAATCGAGGTTCTCCGAAGCCTGCTGCATGGCGGCGGAGATCTCCGTCTTCACCTTCTGGCTGCGGCCGGAAAGGAAATCCTTCGCCTCGGCGACAAGCCTTGCATAATCGCCATGCGAGATTTCGCCGGTGCATGGGCCGGCGCAGCGCTTGATCTGGAACAAAAGGCAAGGCCGGGTGCGGTTCTCATAGAAGGAGTCGGTGCAGCTCCTGAGCAGGAAGGCGCGCTGCAGCGAGTTGATGGTACGGCCGACGGCGCCGGCCGAGGCGAAGGGGCCGAAATAGTCTCCCTTGCGTGAGCGCGCGCCGCGATGCTTGTAGATACCGGGCGAGACATGATCGCCGGTCAACAGGATATAGGGGAACGACTTGTCGTCGCGCATCAGCACGTTGAAGCGTGGCCGCAAGCGCTTGATGAGGTTGGCTTCAAGCAGCAGCGCTTCGATCTCGGTGCGGGTGACGACGAACTCCATCGTCGACGTCTCGCGCACCATGCGGCCGATGCGGCTGGTGTGGAACCGGCCTTGCGCGTAGCTGGTGACCCGCTTCTTGAGGCTGCGTGCCTTGCCGACATAGAGCACGTCGCCGGCGGCATTCATCATCCGGTAGACGCCGGGCGCATTGGGCAGCCGCTTGACCAGCGTCTGGATCACCTCGGCGCCGACCATGCCGTCGGCGTCGCCGGCATGCGGGGTCCAGTCGATGGCGGTGAAGGTGACGTCCGGACCGCCGGCCGCAGGCTCGACGACCTCTTCGGCCGCCTCGTCCTCGAGGTCGATTTCGGGCGGCAGGTCGTCGGCGCCACCGCGCGTTTTTTGTTTCTGGTCCATGGGGCTCATTCCGCCATGCCTGTCACATCGGGCGTCTGCCATGCAAGGTGCTGGCCGCCGTCGAGCGCAATCATCTGGCCGGTGACCGAGCGTGCCGCCCACAGATAACGGATGGTGGCACCGAATTCCGGCAATTCCGGGCCGCGTTTCAGGATCAGCCCGGCAATCTGGGCATCGAAATCGCTGTCGTGCTGGCGCGTGTTCTTCAAGGTCGGGCCAGGACCAATAGCGTTGACGCGGATGCGGGGACCCAGCGCCTGCGCCATCATCTCGGTCGACGCCCACAATGTCGACTTCGACAGCGCATAGGAAAAATAACGCGGCGTCGGGCGCCAGACGCGCTGGTCGATCATGTTGACGATCAGCCCCTCACTGTTCTGCGGCAAGGCCCGGGCGAAAGTCTGCGCCAACAGCGCCGGCGCCTTGACATGCACGGCGAAATGGCGATCCCAGGCCGGCCAGTCGAAATCCTCAACACTGTCGTGCTCGAACAGCGAGGCGTTGTTGACCAGCAGCGACACCGGCCCGAGCGCCGCCGCCGCGCGGCCGACAAGGTTGCCGACGGCATCCATGTCGGTCAGGTCGGCAGCAACCACGGCGGCCCGGCCATGTCGACCAAAATGACCACCGTTGATTTCGGCCGCGAGCGCCTCCGCCTCGGCCAGCGAGCGATTGCAGTGAATGGCGACGGCAAAACCATGCCCGGCAAGATCTTCGACGATCGCCCTGCCGATCCGCCTCGCCCCGCCCGTCACCAGTGCCGTCGCGGCGACCTTGCTCATCTGTCAATCCTTAATCCGATGCCGATTCCGACCTGCCGGGATAGCGCCGGCAAATTATGGCCCGCCAAGCGTTAAATCCCATTTCCACCTGGGGCAAGATTGTGGCAAAGTGGCCGGTGGGCGTTCTGGTTCGACCGGAATTCGGGCCAGCCCGTCCGCAATATAGGGCGCTGGAGCCCTTATACCAAGCCGTGTGCAGTGCAGCACGGCGAACCTGCTGACATTCGCTGTTGCGAAGATGCAACGTCAAGGTTCTGCCTCATTCGTGCCAGGGAATGACCCAAGTTCAGGTTCGCTTCAGCCGCATTTCGACACGACATTTGCAACCGTTGAACGCCGGATCCGTTTCATCCCCCGGACGGGTTGAGGGCGCTCATGAAAAACAAGCCTGTGTCCTGTGGCTTAAGGAGTAAAGAACAATGCAAGCCAATCTTAAATTTGCGCGACCGCTGGCGGTGGCGTTTGGGCTGTTCGCCCTCGGCGGAACTGCCTATGCCGCGGACGTGGTTCAGGAAGAGCCGCCGGCACCTGCCCCGATTGCAGAACTTCCGGTCGCATCCTGGGCCGGTCCCTATGCCGGTGTGAGCGTCGGCTACGGCTTCGCCGGCCATGCCAAAGCCAAAGACATTGGCGTCGACGTCGACACCAAGGGTTTTGTCGGCGGCGTCTTCGGCGGCTATAATTGGCAGCAGGAGAACTTCGTCTACGGTGCCGAAGCCGATATCGGCTACAACGGCGTCAAGGGCGACGATGCCGGCATCGAGGCCAAGGGTGGCTTCGAGGGCTCGCTGCGTGCCCGCCTCGGCTATGCCGTCAGCCCGGACATCCTGCTCTACGGCACCGCCGGTGGCGCGCTGAAGAACCAGAAGATTGAAGCTGCCGGCGTAAGCGACACCAACACGCAGTTCGGCTGGACAGCCGGCGTCGGTACCGACATCAAGATCACCGACAATGTGTTCGGCCGTGTCGAGTATCGTTACACGGACTTCGGCAGGAAGGACTTCGACGGTATCGGCAAAGTTAAGTCGACCGACAATCGCGTCACTTTCGGCGTCGGTATGAAGTTCTAAGTCGTCCAAGCCACGACACGAAAAAGCCGGGCCTCGCGCCCGGCTTTTTTTGTGGCACCGGTTGGGCCGCCCGCCCTCAGGCCGGGATGGCCGGCTTCAGTTCCGGGAATTTCTCGTCGAAGCGCGCCGCCCAGCGCGTCAGCCGGCCGCGGCCCTTTTCCCATTTTCCGGCGAAGCGCAGCGAGAGATAGCCAAGGCAGGCGCGCAATGCGATTTGGCCTAAGGTGATTTTCTTCGGCAGCTTCGGCGGGTTGGCGTTGAGCAGATCGAGCGCGGCCGAAATCTTCGTCCACTGGCGCTCGAGCCAAGGCTGGTAGACCATCTCTTCCGGCCGCGTGCGCCGCTCATAGACCATCGACAGCGCACAGTCGCAGATACCGTCGGCCAATGCCTCCAGCACCTCCGCCTCAAGGCGCCTGTCGGGATTGCGCGGAAACAATGCGTTCTTCGACATCCGGTTGAGATGCTGCGTGATGGCGCGGCTGTCGTGGACCGAGCGGCCGTCATCGAGCACCAGCACCGGGATCTTGCCGAGCGGATTGGCGCCGATCAGTTCGGCCGGCCTTTCCTCGGTCTTTATCGGCACGAGATCGACCGCGATGCCAGCATAAAGTGCTGCCATGCGCACCTTGGAACTGTAGGGGGAAGTAGACGCGTAGAGCAGTCTGGGCATTGTCGATTCCTGTTTGCCGGCTACAGCTCCATATGCCCCGTTGGACGCGCAAAAGGACGCGGTAGCATTGTGACTTCGCGCATGACCCTCACCGAAAATCGATTCCGACAGGGGCTCGTGCGTGGGCACTGTTGACCGGTCATGCAGGGTTCATCAACGGCCAGAGGCGGAAAACCGCGCCGCCAGCGTACAACCATTGTCTCGACGTCAATCGCGATGCGATAAGCCGCAGTGCGGCGGCAGACGCGAGCGGGTCGGACAATCCAAATCCGATTGGCTACCAACTCGGCCTTGCACCGAAGGTTAGCCTTTGGCAGCCACGAAAATCCCACCGGACTTCGCCGCATGGCGAAGCCCTGGGAGCTGCGAAAAGACGTCTTCCTCCCGCCTCTTTCTCGTTCTGCCCGACCGTCAACCAAGAAGCGAGGCGCCTGTCCGGCATCCCGCCCTGACTGTCTTGAGTATTGTCCCCGACGGTAGCAGGGCGGCGACTACTTCTTGGCCTTCGCCTTTGCGGGCGCTGCTTTCGGCTTGGCCGCGGGCGCTGCTTTCTTCACTGCCGCAGAAGATTTCGCAGCGGCGGCCTTTGCCGGTGCTGCCTTCTTCGCAGCTGGCTTCGCGGCGGCCTTTGCAGCCGGCTTCTTGGCCGGTGCCGCCTTCTTTGCGGGTGCAGCCTTGGCCGGTGCTGCCTTTGCCTTAGCAGGTGCTGCTTTCTTCACGGCCGGTTTTGCCGCGGCCTTGGCGGCCGGCTTTTTGGCCGGCGCTGCTTTTGCCTTAGGCGCGGCGGCCTTCGCTTTGGCAGCGGGTACCGCTTTCTTCACAGCAGTTGCGGCCTTTGCCGCGGCTGCTTTTGCTGGTGCTTTCTTTGCCGGTGCCTTGGATGCCGGCGCCTTGGATGACTGCTTAGCCATATCATGCCCCTTCCGTTGTGCCGACGGCCGTTATTGACCCGGCGCGTATTGCATATCTGACTCGCGGCTTGCTAGCCAGCGAAGCATTAGAATGATTTTTGCAGCTTAAGTTTCGGTTACGGCGAGCGCACGACCATTTTACCCTCGCAAAAACCGGCTGCGAATCTTTGTCTCCCGCAGTGAAGTTCTGCGACAGAAATTCTGGCCGCTCTATCTCGACCGGTCTTCTCGTCAAGCTCAGGACCTTTTCGACCAGCTTTGCGCTTCAACGTCCGGCGCGCAGCGCGAACATTGTCCAGAACGAAGGCGGTCGCCCGCCTCGTCTTGTTTGAAAAGATAAACTACAGGTAAGTAGGAAGCAACGCGACGAGCACGCCGCTGCACTATCTTGCACGGCGCGATGAAAGTAAGCAGACAGCTCACATTTCTGAAGGACAGGATATCGTTCGATAGATCCGGTCGAGCCGACCGCGTGATCGAAAGCGCTTGGCCGTTCAGGCGCCGGGCGGCTCACGGCTCATCTGCAGCCGGCGCGAAGGCTCGGCCCTGTGGAGATGGACGGCGAAGGTATCCCATGGCGGCATGACGGAAATCTGTGCCAGGATGCGCCCCGCTTCACCGCGATGATAGCCGCCGTGCAGTACGACGTGGGTCAGCATTTCCTGTCGCGACATCAATACCTTATCCCCGTCGGTGAACACGAAGGCGAGGGGCTCGGACAGCTGCCGCGACGAAACGGTTTCGAGATAATCGGGATACCAGCGATCGGTCGCTGCGACCGCGGCGCGAAGTTCGTCGAACGCCGGCGTGTCCTCAGTGGTGGCGGCGGAGTAGCCATGGCTTGCGTCAACCAGGTGCGCCGAGAATATCCGCGACACCACATGGCTGTGATCGACGAGCCGTATCACGGCCTGCCGTTCCTTGCCGTGAACATGCGGGTCGAGACTCGCGAGCTTTTCCAGCAGTTCGTCATGGCCCAGGCCTGATAGGCAAACAGGCCGCGAACCAGAGCGAGCGCACTCATGGTCGGTGTCCTTTTCCGGAAATGCGAGTATGTTGTTTATATTTTCAGGAGAATGAGAGGGCGTGTCTACTCGCATTGCAAAACCGCATACGCGCATGCGCAAGCAGCCGCGCCAGGCGCGTTCCAGGGCAACCGTCGAGGCGATCATCGAGGCAGCGGCTCATGTTCTGAGCGGGCTGGGCTGGGCCGGCTTCACCACCAACAAAGTGGCCGAGACAGCAGGTGTAAGCATCGGCACGCTCTACCAGTATTTTCCCGACAAGCTCTCCCTGCTCGCAGCCGTCCGGCGCCGTCACTTCGATCATGTGCTGTCGGTCATTCGCGATTCGGCGGAAGACCAAAAGCCGCTCAGGACATTCGCGCAGGAGCTGGTGCGCGGCATGATCGCGGCACACAGCATTCACCCGACACTACACCAGGTGCTGCTCGACGAGGCGCCTGGCGATCGTGGCTCCAGGGCCGCCCATGCTTCGTTCCAGGCACAATACCTCAATCACTATGCGACTGCTGTCGCCAGTTATCGCAAGCCAAGGAAAGGCGCCGACATGGAGACCGTGGCGCGGGTGCTGTCGTCAGCGATCGAAGGTGTGATCCACAACGCGGCACGCCGGAACATGCTCGCCGCGCCGGAGCTGCAAAAGCAACTCGTCGAACTGATCTGCGCCTACCTGTCGGGAGCGGGCCGTACCGGTCGATAGCGCATGGCACGGCGGAAGTCGGGATTTCTGTGTGTCGTTCAAACCCGGCTTGTGAGGTGCGGCAAGGACGATGCCAACAATGCCGCACCTGATGCGGCCAAGAGTGTGAGGACGATCTTTCGAAAAGTCGCCTCGCTAACGCCGATGTAGAGTCTCGCGCCAAGGAGTGTCGGTATCAACATCGCCGGCGCGACGACGGCAAACATCGGCAGCATTTCGAGCTTGATCTTTCCGGCCGCAAGATAGGCGGCCATCGTCATGGAGAGGGTCACAAGGTTGAAATTCTGGATGACAATACGCTGCCTGTCCTTTTCCCATTGGCGCAGCACGCACCACAGCGTTGGAACCGGGCCGGTGAAGCCGCCAAGTCCACCCATGATGCCACCGACCAGACCTATTGCACCGTCTGCAACAAGACCCCCGACCGTGATGGGAGGGAGGCGACGCGCAAAGAGCATCAAGGGACACCAAACGACCAGCAGCGCGCCGAAGACCAGCTTGAACAACTGCACATCCAGCAAGGGCAGGATGGCGACACCGACCGGAATCCCTATGGTCCCGCCGATCAGGAAGGGCAGCAGAAGCCTGAGGTCGAAACCCCGGCGGACGGTGACGGCAGCGATGATCTGACCGGTGAGCGCCCCAAAGACCGCCATGGCAGCAGCCAGTTGGGGTTCCACGGTCCAAACCCAAATCGACATGGCAACCAGGCTGAAAGCGAACCCGGAAAGCCCCTGGACGAAGCCAGCAACGACCGCGCCGAGAGCAACAGTATAAACAAGCAAATCCATGTGGTGCTGTTTCCCCGCAAACTCGTGACAGCAGATCGCGCTTCCCGCGAATGCTGCGCCGCATGGAAACGGTGACGGTCGATCAGGTGGCCGGTGCTAAAAAGTCGGAATCAGCGAGTGCGCGATCAGCGCAGGACGCGGCAGCGGCCGTTGTAGACCATCCAGCGGTCGAAGCCCGACACGCAGAATTCAACATTGTCGCCGATCGAGGCAAAACCCTGGCCTTCCTCGATCAAGTACCAGATGGTGCGGGCGCGACCGTCGGAGAGGCTGACGGTCGCGCCGCAATAACGGCGACCGATCGGCCAGATGTCGTCGGCCGGCAGATAGCGATGCTGGTGGATGCGCTGGAAGTCGACGATCTGCACATCCGGCAGATGCGGCACGTGATGCACCTGATAGGAGAAGCGGTCGGTGATTTTGTTCAGCACCCAGGCCTCGCCGCACACGCCGCTGTCCTCGTCAGTATAGATTGCAAGGTCGGCGGCCTGCACCGCCGGAGTAACGCCAAGAGGCGCAGCCAGCGGCGTGCAAACGGCGAGCAGTACGGCAAGGGCGGATTGGGCGAAGCGAGTCATGGCAGCCTCTCAAGGTCGACTGCGCGCACTGTGCGGATTCGCTGACGCGCGGTCAAGCGGTTGTAGCGACTATGGTTGTGGTGACGCGGTTGCACTGAGGGAACGGCAAGGACCGCATCTCAAACTACTCTCCCGCCAGCCAGTCCAGCGTCCAATGCGATGGCTGCTCGACAGCAACCAGCCGGTGCAGCGCCGGCAGCAGCGTCCGCAACTCGCCCTCCAGGGTGAAGGGCGGATTGACCACCACCATGCCGCAGCCATCGAGGCTCGGCTCGACGGAGGCCGGCCTGATCTCAAAACCGATGTCGAGCAGCCTGGGAACGCCCGTCTGCTTCAGCGCCCTGCGGAAGGCGGCGACCGCCTTGCGGTCCTTGAGCGGATACCAGAGCGCGTAAATCCCTCCTGGCCAGCGCCGATGGGCTCTTTGCAGCCCGTCGACCAAGCGACCGAACTCGCCCTCTTCCTCGAAAGGCGGATCGATGAGGACGAGGCCGCGCTTCTCCTTTGGCGGCAGATGCGCGCCGAGCGCCAGCCAGCCGTCGAGCTCGATCACCCGGGTCTGGAAGTCGCCGTCGAACAGCGACTTCAGCCTGGCGGCATCCTTGGCATGCAGCTCGACCGCCGACAGCCGGTCCTGCTTGCGCATCAGGTGCCGAGCGATCAGCGGCGAACCCGGGTATTTTTTCACGTCGCCGTCCGGATTAAGCGAGCGGACGGCTTCAAGATACGGCGCCAGCAGTGCTGCCGCCGGCGCATCGAGGGCCGCATCGACCAGCCGGCCGATGCCGCCTTGCCATTCGCCGGTCTTTTGCGCTTCGGTCGAGGACAGATCGTAACGGCCGATCCCGGCATGGGTGTCGATGACCCGAAACGCCTTGTCCTTCTGCTTCAGATATTCGATCAGCCGACTGAGCACGACATGCTTGACGACGTCGGCGAAGTTTCCGGCATGGTAGGCGTGGCGATAGTTCAATTGGAGCCCCTGCCCCAGCGAGGCGCTGGCGGCTGCGAATTCGGATTTTCCGGCCGACGGCCGCCGAAACGGAATGCCAGCACCAGCCCGGCCAGGCCGGCCGCCATCAGGGAAAAACCGACCGGGCGCGCCCGGCGGTCGACCTCGCCGGCAGCCGAGCGCAGGACGAGGTCGACGGCCCGCATCGGAATGCCCTCGGCGTCGCCCGGACCAACGGTAAAAATATAGGGGCCGGCGGTAACGGTCGGGATCAGGCCGGCCTCGTCGCGAAAGATCCTGTCCGGCAGTTGCGGACTGACCTGCCGAGGATTGTCGGAATGGTTGAACTGCAGCGTCGAGGCGAGCACCGTCCTGCCGGCGGTGGCGGCAGTGAGGGTCAACACGGTGCGCTGCTGCGAGACGATACGCTCGGCTCTTGCCGTAAGGTCGACCAGCACGCGTAGCGGCCCGTCGCGTGCGCTAAGGGCCACCGTCACTGGCTTGAACCGGCCCTGGTCGTAAACCCTCCAGGTGCCGATCTCACGGCCGGAGAAATTGGTCATCGCCCAGGGATAGACGACGCCGATGCCGGTACCGATGAGCAGTATCAGGGCGAACAGAGAGCGCATGAGGTCAAGACCCGGTATTCGGCGCGCTGGTGTCGTCGCGGGCGCGTTCCATTTCGTCCAGGAGCATATCAAGGCCGAGATCAAACGTCCGGTCAAATTCGGCGGTGCCGAAATAACGCCCGGCCGCAGCTACTTTTGGAAAATCCTGCGCCAGTTGCTCATCGCTGACCGTGGTCACGGCCGAAGGCCCCTTCGCATAGCCGGCAGTCTCGTCGAGGATGGCACCCATCAGATAATAGCCGGTGGTACGGAACAGCCGCGCACCAAGTTCCGGTCCGAAGCCGCCGGCCTCGAACAGGCCGAGGATGCCGTTCAGCCACGCAAGGCAGGTCGGCGAGTTCATCCGGTAGGTAACGAAGAAGCTGGCGAAAGCCGGGTGCTCACGCGCGACGCGGCGGAAATCCTGCACGGCGATGCGCAACCTTTGTCGCCAAGGTAGGTCCGTGTCGGGCATTTCGAGGGAGCCGATCAGCCGGTCCACCAAGGCTTCGAAGAGATGCGCCACCGAAGGAAAGTGGTGATAGATGCTCATCGCCTCGCAGCCGAGTGCAGTCGCCAGCTTGCGCATCGAAAAACCGGCGAGGCCCTCGCTCTCGATCACCTTCAAAGCGGCAGCCTCGATCATCTCGCGAGACAGTCTGCCGCGCGGTCGCTTTTTTTTGATCGATGTGTCCATGGTGCCGCTTGACAACTTACACTGTAAGGTTCATTTTCGACATTACCTTACACCGTAAGGTCTACAAACGCCAGAGGAGAACGTCATGTCTGTCTATCGTACTCTTTCATCAACGCATTCTTCCATCCGCCGTGCCTGCCTGCTCGCCGCCGCCTGTGTGCTGACGCTGGCTGCAACTCCTTCTTATGCCGATGAGTATGACGCAACCGTCAAGGACATCCAGTCGACCATGGGCGGGGTGCCCGGTTTCGTAAAGCAGTTCCCGAAAGCCGGTCTGCCCGGTGCATGGGCCGAGGTCAAGGCTATCCAGCTCAGCGACAAGACGGCGCTGCCGCCGAAGGTCAAGTCACTGATCTCGCTGGCGGTGGCGGCGCAAATCCCGTGCAACTACTGCATCTGGTCGGACACGCAGGACGCCAAGCGGGCCGGCGCTACCGACGAGGAGATCCAGGAGGCGGTCGCCGTTTCAGCGCTGACCCGCCACTGGAGCACCATCTTCAACGGCATGCAGGTCGATTTCGATACATTCAAGAAGGAGATGGGCGGGCAGTAATGCCTTTCGTTGTTAGAGCGGGATGCATTCAGACTGAATTAGCCATCCCGCTCCGACTGTTTGTGTGATCCGCCAGCACCTCATTGATGACCCGCCACGATTTTTCCGCCTCGCGCTGGTTGCCGTCATGTCCCGAAGCGACGATCAGCGCCTTCCACAACGCCCAGCCCCGAGCGCGCGCCCAGCTGTGCTCGTCAAGCGCAATGGCGTCGCGGAACGCTTGGCGGCTCTCGCCGTAAAATTCCGTCCACGCGATCACCAGATCACAGGCAGGATCGCCGATAGCCGAACTACCGAAATCGACCACCGCGCACAGCTTGCCATCTTCGACGAGCAGATTGCCCGAGGCGACGTCGCCATGGACCCAGACCGGCGGCCCTTTCCATCCCGAGGCAAGGGCCGTCGCCCACACGGCCTCGGCTGCGGCCTTGTCGATGCGGCCACCGAGCGCCGAGAGCGCGGCTCGGGTCTCGGCGTCGTAGACCGAAAGCCGGCCGCCGCGGTGGAAATTATGCTGCCCTGCCGGTGGCCCATCGGCAGCGTCGATCCGGTAGAGCGCCACCAAAAAGCCGGCCAGCGAACGGGCGAGCTCAGTAAGATCGGCAATCAGTCCACCAGCCGCCGGTCTGCCGCCAAGCCAGCGATAGACGGACCAAGGCCATGGATAGCCTTCCCCGGGCGCGCCTTTGGCCAGCGGCACGGGTATGGGCAGAGGCAGGTGAGGCGCCAGGCGGGGCAGCCAGCGATGCTCCTTCTCGACCTGGGCGACGTAGGCGGCGGCGCTCGGCAGCCGCACCGACATGTGATCGCCCAGTCGGAACGTGCGGTTGTCCCAGCCGCCAGGCTCGACCGGCTCTACCGGCAGGTCCGCCCATTTGGGGAACTGCGCGGCAATCAGCCGGCGAACAAGTGCGGCATCTATCGGCATGCCTGGTGTTCGTTCATCGGGCGGCATCGGGCTTGCTCAGGTCTTTTGAATAGCCGGCAGTCCATCTTTTTGGCGTCGCATTCTTGCGGCGCCAGTGATTCCACTAGGCGGCAAATTCCCTAAGCCTTGCGTTCCCAGCGCCGGTCGGGCGTTTGCTGCCAGTAGGTCACGGTGTGGCCCGCCTCCTTCATTGTCTTCCAGTGCGTGCGTGCCGCCTCTAGCTGGGCTGCATCGTGACCGTCGAACAGGAACACGGCGCGCTGGTAGCCGCCAAGCTCCGGCGGCACCGCCCCATCGACCAGGAAGCGTATCTGCGCCTGGTTCGGATTGTCAGGGCTGACGGTCAGAAGCACCGGCTGCTCGGCGGGACGGGCTTCGCGGTCCGTTGCGTGGGCCAGGAATGAATCGTCCCGGAAAGTCCACAGATGCTGGTCCAGCGCGTCGCGCCGTTCCTCGGTGCCGGTCTGCACCACGGCGCGCCAGCCGCGATCGATACTGCGCTCCAGGAGGCCGGGCAGCGCATCCTCCAGCGTCGATTCGGTCAGGTGATAAAATAGAATCTCGGCCATGCGTTCAGTCTACATTTTCGGAATCCCGCCCCAGCCGCTCATTGCTCGTAATGATCGCGCAGCAGCCGGTCGAGCAGCCTGACGCCGAAGCCGGAAGCCCATGACTGGTTGATCTCGTTGGAGGGCGCGCCCATAGCGGTGCCGGCAATGTCGAGATGCGCCCAGGGCGTGTCCTTGACGAAACGCTGCAGGAACTGCGCGGCGATGATGGCGCCGCCGTGGCGGCCGCCGATGTTCTTCATGTCGGCATTCTTGGAATCGATCAGCTTGTCGTATTCGGCACCGAGCGGCATGCGCCACACCCGCTCCTGCGTCGCCTGTCCGGCCGCCGTCAGCCGGTCCGCCAACTCGTCATTGTTGGAAAACAGGCCGGCATAATGCTGGCCGAGCGCGACCATGATGGCGCCGGTCAGCGTCGCCAGATTGATCATGAATTTCGGCTGGAAGCGGTCGTTGCAATACCACAGCGCATCGGCCAGCACCAGGCGGCCCTCGGCGTCGGTATTGAGCACTTCGATGGTCTGGCCCGACATCGAGGTGACGATGTCGCCCGGTCGCTGAGCGTGGCCGTCGACGGCGTTTTCGACCAGCCCGACAATGCCGACGACATTGACCTTCGCCTTGCGCGCGGCTAGCGCGTGCATCAGCCCGGTGACGGCAGCAGCGCCGCCCATATCCCCCTTCATGTCCTCCATGCCCGAGGCCGGCTTGATCGAATTGCCGCCGGTGTCGAAGGTGACGCCCTTGCCGACGAAGGCGACCGGGCTTTCCTTGGCCTTGCCGCCGTCCCACCGCATGACCGCGATGCGGGCGCCACGCGGCGAGCCCTGTGCTACGCCCAGCAGCGAACCCATGCCGAGCTTCTTCATCTCCTTCTCGGCCAGGATCTCGACCGTGACGCCGAGCGCCTCCAGTTCGGCGATGCGGGTGGCGAATTCCACCGGTCCCAGAACATTGGCCGGTTCATTGACCAAATCGCGCGCCAGCAAGACACCGTCGATCACCGCCGCTTCATCGGCGAAGGCCTTCTTTGCAGCTGCCGGATCGGCGGTGTGAATAGTCACCTTGACCGGCTTTTTTGGCTCGCGCTTGTCGTCACCATTGTTCTTTTTGGTCTTGTACTTGTCGAAGGAATAGCTGCGCAGCAGGATGCCTGCTGCAAGCTGAACGGCTTGCCTGCCGCTGATGGCGGCACCGGGAAGATCGAGCACGACGGCCACTTCGGTTGCCTTGCGAAAGGACGCGGCAATCGTGCCACCGAGCTTCAGCCAACCATAATCATCGAGATTGGAGCCCTTGCCGGCACCGATCGCTACCAGCCGATCGAGCGATGTCCCTTCCGGTGCGAGCACTTCGACCAGACTGGCGAATTTGCCGGTGAAGTCGGCGACCGGAAAAGCCCGCTCGAGGGTCTTTGCCGGATCACAAGCCCTGGCGGCATCGCTGAGGTCGCCCTCGTCGGCCGCCAGAACGAAAACGCTGCCCTTTTTGGGCGCGGCGAATTTGGCGAAGGCGATCGAGGGTCTCGAATTCATGATGTCCTGCTTTCGGGAAGTGCGTTGGATTATCGCGAGAGGCGTTCGATGGTCGGACCGAAAGGTGCCGTGTTGTTGCGTCAGTGAGCGGCGGGTTGAAACAGCTCGATGACATTGCCCGATGGGTCTTCGAGCAGGGTCTGGGAACCGCCGACGCCCGTTATGATATCGTTGCGAAAGACAAGTCCAGCACTCTTGAGGCGCGCAACCTCTTCTTTCAGGTCCGGCACCACCAACAGGATGCGGTTCCAGCCTCCCGGCACCGGCTGCCGGCCATCCGGCATAGATCGTGCGCCCGAACTGCCAGGTCCGCTCAGAAGGAGCCGTAACGCGCCGCGCGTGACGGAAGCAAAAGCCGGTCGCGCGTCCTGTTCGACGGTAAAGCCCAGTTGTCCACAGTAGAAATCGATCGAGGTGGCGACATCATCGACCATGTAGCGAATGCTGACTGGCGTCATGATCATTGACCTTTCGGTTCGGGCACGCTCCAACAAGGCGTGTCTATTGCGGGCGGAACAATCGGCATAGTCCTGCTCACTATCGCTGCTTGACAATCCGCGCGGCTATCGCCCTGGCCTGAATGCGGGCATTGGCGAAACAACCGCGAATGCTCGGCCGCATGCCGGTAAACCACAGGCCGGGCAATTTCGGATCGGCATCGCCGCCGTTGAAAAGCGGAACGCCCTTGCCGTCGAGAACGCCGAGCTTGCCAACCATCTGCCCCAGACCGGTGCGATAGCCGGTCGCTGCAATGACGATATCGGGCGTGATCAACCTGCCGTCATTCAACACGACGCCGTCCTGGGTAAATTCCCGCAATGATGGCACCACCACGATCGTGCCTGCCTTGATGGCGCGAACCGCGCCGTCGTCGGCTGCGATCGCGGTGTAGTCGGCGCTCAGACGGCTCGCACCGCCTGTGGGCGCCGGCGGAAGCCCAAATTTCGTCAGGTCGCCGAAAACCAGGCGCTGGGTTGTCGCCATCACCGCATCGGCCAGCCGCACCGGCAAGCTCGCCATTAACGGTGAAAGCCTGTGGACGGCGACCTTGCCGATGCGTTTCGGCAGCAGAGAGGGGCCGTTGCGGGCCGACAGCCAGATGCTTTGGGCGTCTGCATTCGCCAGATGATTGAGTGCGTCGAAACCCGAATTGCCGGCACCGACCACCAGCACCCTTTTGCCGGCGTAGTCCTTCGCATCGCCAAAATCGGCCGAATGGATAATCCGGCCTGCAAAATCCTTCATGCCTTTCCACGCGGGAATAAACGGCTGCCGGTCGCGCCCGGTGGCGACGACGACATGGCGCGCCAGACGACGTCCGGCGTTCGTCCGCACGGTCCAGTGATCGCCGTCGAACGTGACCTCTTCAACGGCAACGCCGAACGCGACCGGCAGACCATGCGTCTGGCTGAAATCATTCAGATGGCGAATGACGGCCGATTTATGCGGAAAAGCCGGGGTGCCTGCGGGATAGCCGACACCGGGGAGCGTCGAGAGATCGCGATGGGTATTGAGGTGCAGCCGCTGGTGGCGCCGATGCCAGGGTTCGGCAAGCCGGCTCTCCTTTTCCAGGACGAGCGTCGGTACGCCGGCCTTCATCAAGGCGTGGGCGGCGGCAAGGCCGGCCGCGCCGGCGCCGACCACGATCGCGCCGTCAAAGACGGTTTCTCGACCGGTTTGACTGCGCAATTTTTCCGCTTCCATGCTGGGGCTCAACAGATCCTGACCCGTCTTATCACGCCGCGGCGGTGGCGACCGGCGCGACATTTGGTCGTTTTGCCGCATTTGACAAGACTTTGGCCGAAATCGCTCCCATATGCGATATCGAACCACCCACGATTCGTCGCGGCACGGCCCCGCTTCCCGCCGCAACCTGTTGTTAACCAACAATGTTCGCCCTTTCTTATCCATTGCCGCCGACACTCCGGCCCAGCGGAACGTACGATACGGGACAGAACCCGGATCGAACCGCCAAACTGAGCCAGTTGTGCAGCCGGCGCCGGACGACTACCTTGTTCCAAGGCATGATGCCGTTCGAAATCGCCGAGAAAAGCCTTCATGAAGGTCGTTGAACGTTACATCATGCGCCGTGCCTTCGCGGTATTCGCGCTGGCGCTCGTCTGGACGCT
The DNA here is from genome assembly GCF_040322115.1 of Mesorhizobium sp. M0195. Lineage (NCBI taxonomy): Bacteria > Pseudomonadati > Pseudomonadota > Alphaproteobacteria > Hyphomicrobiales > Phyllobacteriaceae > Mesorhizobium > Mesorhizobium sp. M0195. The sequence goes on from NZ_JAMYSV010000014.1 coordinate 47,292, forward strand.
GGCGATCGTCTGGACGACTCAGGTCCTCGCCCGCATCGACCTTGTCACCGATAGCGGTCAGTCGGCCCTCACCTTCTTCGAAGTCGCAGCGCTGATCATCCCGACGATCGTTCCGATCGTCGTACCGTTCGCCCTGGTGGTCGCGGTCGCCCAGATCCTCAGCGTGATGAATTCGGATTCGGAGCTCGCCGTCATCAATGCCGCCGGCGCTTCACGCTGGACAATCGTCAGGCCGATCATGCTTCTGGCACTCGCAGCCAGCGTTTTTTCGTTCGCGGTCGACAATGGCGTCGACCCCTACGCGCGCCAGAAGAACCGCGAGCTGATAGCATCTTCGCGTGCCGATCTGTTGTCGTTGATCATCCAGGAAGGCACCTTCCGCAAGATCGATGACGGCCTGTTCCTGCAGGTTGGCGAACGGCTTCCCGACAATCGCCTCGGCGGCATCTTCGTCGCCGATTCGCGCGAAGAAGGCGTCAATCTCGTCTATTATGCCAAGTCCGGCAGCATCATCGAACGCGGCGACGAGAAGGTGTTGATGATGAATGACGGGGTGATCCATCGCAAAACCATGACCGGCGACCTCTCGGTGATCCGGTTCACCTCCTATGCCTTCGATTTGTCCGCTTTCATGTCGGCATCATCCGACATCCTGCTTTTGCCGAAGGACCGGACGACCCAGTATCTGCTCAATCCCAGTCCGAACGACAAGATGTACCAGCAAAAGCCGAACAGGTACCTGGCCGAGCTCGACCAGCGTTTTTCAGAGTGGTCCTATTCGCTCGTCTTCGCGCTGATCGCGCTCGCCGTCGCCGGAGATGCACGCTCGCATCGTGAGGCGCGTGTGCACCCGTTGATTACGGCAATCGCGATCGCGCTGTTCGTGCGCTGGCTCGGGTTCTTTGCCGCCGGCAAGGCCGACAAGGTGCCGCAATATGCCTATATGGTCTACGGCGTCCCGATCGTGGCATCGGCGATCGCCATCTGGTTCATTGTTTCCAACCGGACCATGGAACTGCCGGTTGCCTGGGCCGATTGGGTGACCAATCTTGCCGGCCGCTTCAGTGAGGGCTGGAGCGCCATCAAGCTCCGTTTTGCCGGGCGCGGCGCTTCCGGACAGGGAGCCGGCTGATGGGCTGGACTCTGGGTCGATACTTCTTCTTTCGCTATGTGACGATCACCATTTGGTTCTTCATCGGCCTTCTGGCGCTGGTGTTTCTGATCGATTTCACCGAGCTTTCCGGCCGCACGACCGGCGTGCCAGGCTTCACTTACGGAACTGCATTCGCCATTTCCGGGCTCAGGATGCCGATGATCATGCTGCAGACGGTGCCGTTCGTCGGCCTGTTCTCGGCGATGGCAACCCTGGTGTCGCTGAATCGCAAATATGAATTGGTCATCGCCCGTTCCGCCGGGGTTTCGGCATGGCAGTTCCTGCTGCCATGCTGCATCGGGGCGCTGCTGTTTGGTGCCTTGTCGGTTGGCGTCATCAATCCGATAGCCGCGCACGCCTATTCCTGGTCCGAGCAGATCGAGACCCAGCTCCGTTCGGGCAAGTCGAATACGGTCTCGGCCGATGCCGCACCCTGGATCAGGCAGAAAACCAGTTCCGGCGATACCATCATCGGAGCGCGCGCCATTCTCAATCAAGGCCTGGAGATGGCCGACGCGGTCTTCTTCAGCTTCAGTCCGCAAGGCGATATCATCGAGCGCAAGGATGCGGCGCGCGCCTTTTTGCGGGACGGCTACTGGGAATTGCAGGACGTCAAGGTGTTCCGGGACGGCACCATCCAGTCGTTGCCCAGCGATCGGCTGCCGACCAATCTCAAGCCGGAATTCGTGCAAGAGCGGTTGGCGCGCCCCGAGACCATTCCCTTCTACGATCTGCCCGGCAAGATCGAAGTGGCCCGCTCCTTCGGCCTCAAGGCAAATGCCTTCGCCATGCAGTTCGATTCCCTCGTGGCGCTGCCTTTCCTGCTTGTCGCGATGACGCTGATTGCGGCAACGGTATCAATGCGATTTGCGAGGATGGGGCAGTCGGCAACGATGATTCTGGGTGGCATCGTGGCCGGCTTTCTGCTTTATGTCGTTTCGGTGCTGGTCAAGGCATTCGGCGTAGCGGGATTCGTACCCACTGCCGTAGCGGCTTGGGTCCCGGTTGTCGTGGCTATGTTCTTCGGGGTGACATTCCTGCTATACAAGGAAGACGGCTAGTGAGGGAGGCGGTTTTGCGCAGCCATAGGCACGCCGGTTTGGCACGCCTCTCTGCGGCGAGCGCCTTGGCATGCCTGCTTGCCAGCGTCGCCCCGATTGCTTCGGCTTTTGCCCAAGACGTCAGTGAGCTGGCAACGAAGGTTCCGAGCGGCACGCAGATGCTGCTGGCGGCCGATACGCTGGTCTACGACAACGACAAGCAGACGGTGACGGCCGTCGGCGGCGTCCAGATCGACTATGGCGGCAACCGTCTCGTCGCCCAGCGGGTCGAATACAACCGCAACACCAAACGCCTCGTCGCCAGCGGCAATGTCGAACTCGTCAATAGCGACGGCACCAAAATCTATTCGCAGCATGCCGACATCACCGACGATTTCGCCGACGGGTTCGTCAACGCGCTGCGGGTCGAGACCATAGACAAGGCCTACTTCGCCGCCGAAAGCGCGGAACGCCTGGGCGGCGTGCTGACGACGTTCCACAATGGCGTCTATACCGCGTGCGAGCCGTGCGAGGACAAGCCCGACAAAGCGCCGACCTGGCGTATCAAGGCTAGGAAGATCATCTGGAACGGCGAAAAGAAGACGGTTCGCTTCGAAAACTCGAACTTCGAGTTCTTCGGCTTTCCGCTGGCCTATCTGCCGGCTTTCGAGATCGCCGACCCAACGGTCAAGCGCAAGAGCGGCTTCCTGATTCCCGGCGTCGCCTACAAGAGCGACCTCGGCGTGGGTGTTAAAGTCCCCTATTATTTCGCGCTCTCGCCGACCTACGATCTCACTGTCACCGGCAGCGGCTATACCAAGCAAGGTTTCCTCGGTGAGGCCGAGTGGAGGCAGCGCTTCAACAATGGTCAGTACAGCCTGAAGATTGCAGGCATCCGGCAGGAGAATCCCGACGCCTTCATCGACGACAATGGCCACAACGTCAATTCGGGTACCGAAGGCGACCCGAACAGGTTCCGCGGCATGATGGGCACCCAGGGCCAGTTCGCTATCAACCCGCGCTGGGACTTCGGTTGGGACATCCTGCTGCAGAGCGACAAGAATTTCGCGCGCACTTACGACATCGATGGCTTCAACGACAGCGTGCACCGCTCCGAGGTGTATCTGACGGGACTCAACGATCGCAATTACTTCGATGTGCGCGCCATGCACTTCGACGTTCAGGAAGACACTCTCGCCAGCGATCCGACCGCACGCGCCGCCAAGCAGCCCTGGGTGCTGCCCTCGCTCGACTACGCCTATATCCCCGACATGCCGGTGGCCGGCGGGCAGCTCTCGTTCGACGTCAACGCGCGGGTCATAGACCGCGACAGGCTCGATACGGCTCTTGCAGATTCGGGCGTCCCTTCGTCCGTCAACAACGTTCGTGGCATCGACGGTCAATCTGGCCGTCTTACCGCGGAAGCCGAATGGAAGCGCACCATCACCACCGATGGCGGGCTGCTGCTGACGCCGCTCCTGGCGCTGCGCGGCGACGCCGGCTATGTCAATGCCTCCTCCGCCTCGCTCGACGCCATCAACCAGATGGCGACCAATCTCGGCGTTGAGGACGATATGCGTTCATCGCTTGCCCGCTTCATGGCGACCGCCGGCCTTGAGATGCGCTGGCCGGTGCTGTTCTCGATGACCAGTTCCAGCCATGTCTTCGAGCCGATGGCGCAAGTATTCGTGCGTCCGAACGAGCAATATGTCGGCGGGCTGGCGGTTCCCAACGAGGACGCCCAGAGCTTCGTCTTCGACGCCACGACGCTGTTTGAACGCGACAAATTCTCGGGCTATGACCGCATGGAAGGCGGCACACGCGCCAATGTCGGGCTCCGCTATTCCGGTGCATATGACAATGGCTGGGGCACCAATGCAGTGTTCGGCCAATCCTACCAGCTCGGCGGCCAGAACTCGTTCGGCACGCCGGATCTGGTCAACGTCGGTGCCTATTCGGGTCTTGAAACGGCAACCTCCGACTATGTCGGCCTTGTCGGCTTCAACAGCCCCAGCGGATTTTCCGGCTCGGTCAGCGGCCGTTTCGACGAGCAAAGCTTCGAGATCCGCCGCGCTGAGGTAAAGGCCGCCTTTTCAGGCCTGCCGGTATCGCTGAGCGCCAAATACGCCTTCATCCAGGCGCAGCCGCTCTATGGCTTCTCCACGGATCGCCATGAGGTCACGCTCGGCGCCTCGACGCATCTTGCCGAGAACTGGCGCGTCTTTGGCACCGGCACATATGATCTTGAGCAGAGCGTGCTGGTCAAGGACGGCGTCGGCTTTGCCTATAGTGATTCGTGCTTTACCTATTTGATGACGTTTTCGGAAAGACGTGACCTTAACACCAGGGAAGTGTCGCAGAACGTCGGCTTCAACCTGTCGTTCCGCACGCTCGGCGATTTCGGCTCGTCGCAACGCTCCATCGACACCATCCAATAACGGCAGTCGGCAACGGGGTGGCTGGCGGACGACATTGTTTCGCCGCATAGAGCAGGCACGGATTTCGGCGACCTGAACTGGGATGGGGTCGAATCGGGATGGAACTGGGATGCTTTCGATGAGGAAATACCTCTTTTCGGCAGGGTTCGCGCTGCTGGTGGCGTTCTCGACCGCCGCAGTGACGCCGCCGGCTTTCGCCACCGAGATCAAATACGTCGTCAACAACGTACCGATCACCACAGGCGACATCCAGCATCGGGCCGCTTTCCTGCGCCTGCAGCGCAGAAAGGGCGATGCCGGCCAGGAAATGATAGATCAGACGCTGCGCTCGGCCGAGGCCCGGCGCCTAGGCATCCGCATCAGCGATGCGCAGGTCGATGCCGCCTATCAGCGTTTCGCCACGAACAACAAGATGCAGCTCAAGCAGCTTGACGGTGTGATGGCGCAATCAGGCGTCACCAAGGAGCACTTCAAGGAATTCATCCGAGCGCAGATGGCCTGGAACCAGGCGCTGTCCGCGCGCTACCGCTCCGCCGACGGGGGCGGCGCCATAAGCGAGCAGGACGTCGTCAAGCGCATGCTCGAAAAAGGCGGCAGCAAGCCGAGCGCCACCGAATACATGCTGCAGCAGGTCATCTTCGTCGTGCCGGCAGCCGAGCGCAGCGCGACGCTGGCCAAGCGCAAGCGCGAAGCCGACGCCATGCGCGCCCGCTTCAACGGCTGCAACACCACGCGCGAATTTGCCAAGGGCCTGATCGACGTCACCGTTCGCGACCTCGGCCGGGTGCTGGCGCCGCAACTGCCGCCGGACTGGGCCGAGCAGATCAAGGCCACCAAGGTCGGCGGCGCCACCGCGACGCGCGAGACCGACCGCGGCGTCGAATTCGTCGGCATCTGCTCGTCGCGCGAAGTGTCGGACGACAAAGTCGCGCAGATGGTGTTCCAGAGCGAGGGCTCGAGCGACAAGAACGCCGACGAGCTCTCAAAGAAATACGTCGAGGAGTTGCGGAAGAAAGCCCGCATCATCGAGCGCTGAAGTCGGCATCGCCGTGCCTGACACAGAGCTTCCGCTGGCGTTGAGCGTCGGCGATCCGTCCGGTGTGGGGCCGGACATCGCCATCGCCGCTTGGCAGGCCCGCGACAGCGCCGGCGTTCCGTTTTTTTATCTCCTTGCCGATCCGGCGCTGATTGCCGCGCGGGCGCACGGGCTCGGCACCGATATCGCGATTGCCGAGACGACGCCGGCGCTAGCGCCTAGTGTGTTTTCGCGCGCGCTGCCGGTGGTGGCGCTTTCCGCCCGTTTCGTCGACAGTCCCGGCCGCCCGGATCCAGCCAACGCCGCCGGAATCATCGAGGCGATCGACCGCGCCGTTGCCGACTGCCTGGCCGGCCGCGCTGCCGCGGTCGTCACCTGCCCGATTGCCAAGAAGCCGCTCTACGATGCCGGCTTTCGCTTTCCCGGCCACACCGAATATCTGGCGCATCTGGCATCACTTCACACCGGCACCGAAGTGACGCCGGTGATGCTGCTTGCCGGTCCGGACCTGCGCACCGTGCCGGTCACCATTCACATCGCACTGGCCGAGGTGCCGAAGGCGCTGACGACCGACCTGATCGTCGCCACCGGCCGCATTACCGCCGCCGACCTTGCAAACCGCTTCGGAATTGCCAAGCCGCGGCTCGCCATCGCCGGCCTCAACCCTCATGCCGGCGAAGGCGGCGCGATAGGCACCGAAGACGAGCGGATCGTGCGCCCGGCGATCGACAGGCTGAGGCAGGAAGGAATAGAAGCCTTCGGGCCATTGCCGGCCGACACCCTGTTTCACGCTCGCGCCCGCGCCGGCTATGACGTGGTGCTCTGCATGTATCATGACCAGGCGCTGATCCCCGCCAAGGCGCTGGCGTTTGACGAGGCAGTCAACGTCACGCTCGGCCTGCCCTTCATCCGCACCTCGCCCGACCACGGCACCGCCTTCGACATCGCCGGCAAGGGCATTGCCCGTGCCGACAGCCTGATTGCGGCGCTGAAACTCGCTCGCCTGCTTGCCGATACCGGGAAAAGGCCGTAGGCCACTGGGCCCAATGAGCCCAATTCGATGGCCTTAACCCGACGAGCCCAGCCCGATGAGCCCAGCCCGATGAGCCCAACCCGATGAGCATAGACGGCCTGCCGGCACTGCGCGAGGTGATCGAGCGCTATGGGCTGCAGGCGAAAAAGGCACTCGGCCAGAATTTTCTGCTCGACCTTAACCTGACAAGCAAGATTGCGCGGACCGCCGGCGACCTGAGCGACGTTACGGTTATCGAGGTCGGTCCCGGTCCGGGCGGGCTGACTCGGGCCCTGCTCCTCAACGGCGCCCGGCGGGTCGTCGCGATCGAGCGCGATGAGCGCTGCCTGGCGGCCCTGGCCGAGATCGCGAACCACTATCCGGGTCGGCTCGAGATCGTGGCCGGCGATGCGCTGAAAACTGATTTTGCAGCGCTTGCCAAAGGAAGCGGCGGGTCGATGAAAATCGTTGCCAACCTGCCTTATAATATCGGCACCGAATTGCTGATCCGCTGGCTGACCGTGACCGAGTGGCCGCCTTTCTACGCGTCGATGACGCTGATGTTCCAGCGCGAGGTCGCCGAACGCATTGCAGCCAGCCCCGGCAGCGAGGCCTATGGCCGGCTCGGCGTGCTTGCAGGCTGGCGGACGGAGGCGAGGATCGTCTTCGACGTGCCGCCCCAGGCGTTCACGCCGCCACCCAAGGTGACGTCCTCGGTGGTGCATCTAGTGCCGCGCGCCAGCCCCTTGCTGGCAGAGGTCAAACGGCTTAGCCGCGTCACCGAAGCGGCGTTCGGCCAGCGCCGGAAAATGCTGCGGCAGAGCGTGAAAAGCCTCGGCGGCGAGGCACTGCTCATCCGCGCCGGCATCGATCCGACCAGGCGTGCGGAGACGCTCAGCGTCGAGGAATTCGTTCGCCTGACCAACGCGGTGTGATGCCGGGAAGCGTCCGCGTGGAATTTCCGCTCTCATGGCATAGATAGCCGGACAAACCCTGCCCGGAGACAAACAGTGGCCGCCTATGTCATTTCCGACGTCACGATCCGTGACACAGAGGCTATCGAAGCCTATCGCGCCCGTGCGGCTGCCTCCATCGCCCAGCATGGCGGGCGCTATCTGGTACGCGGCGGCGAGGTGGAAATGTTGGAAGGCGACTGGTCTCCCGGATCATCGTGGAATTCCCCGACATGGACACGGCGCGGCGTTGGTACCGCTCCGCCGAATATGCCGCGGCATTGGAACTGCGCGACGCCGCGCTCAGCCGCAATCTGATCCTGGTCGCGGGGACAACGCCTTGATCAATCCGTCTTCTCATCGAGCAGCCCCGAGACGAAATCGAACAGGCCCGGCCGGCGATCGCGTCTGAGCCGTTCGGCCGTGACGATGCCGCGCACCTCGGCGAAAGCGCGGTCGAGATCGTCGTTGACGATGACGAAATCATACTCCTTCCAGTGCTCGATCTCGTTGCGGGCGTTCTTGAGCCGCGTCTCGATCACCGCTTCCTGGTCCTCGGCGCGACGCTTCAGCCGCGCCTTCAATTCCTTCATCGATGGCGGCAGGATGAAGATCGAGACGATGTCGGCGCGCATCTTCTCCTTGAGCTGCTGAGCGCCTTGCCAGTCGATGTCGAACAGCATGTCGCGGCCTTCGGCCAGCGCCTGTTCGGCCGGCTCGCGCGGCGTCGCGTAGCAATTGCCGTGCACCTCCGCCCATTCGAGCAGCGCATCGGAATCGCGTAGCCGCTCGAACTCGCGCATGGTGCGGAAGTGGTAATGGACGCCCTCGATCTCGCTGCCGCGGCGTGGCCGCGTGGTGACCGAGACCGACAATTCGAGGCTGGAATCGCTCTCCAGCAGATTGCGCGCAATCGTCGACTTGCCGGCGCCTGACGGCGACGACAAGACCAGCATCAGCCCGCGGCGCCGAATGCGGGAACCCAAATCCCTAGCGGTCATGGGGCTTGGCAGTCATGTGGCTTGGCATCGGGATCATTCCAGATTCTGGACCTGTTCGCGAAACTGGTCGACGACCGCCTTCAGCTCCAGCCCGATGGCGGTGACTGCGGCAGCATTCGACTTGGAACACAGCGTATTCGATTCGCGGTTGAATTCCTGTGCCAGGAAATCGAGCTTGCGGCCGATGGCGCCACCGCCGGCGAGCAGCGCCCGCCCCGACGCCACGTGCGTCTTCAGCCGGTCGATTTCCTCGCGTATGTCGGCCTTGGTGGCCAGAAACGCCGCTTCCATATGCAGCCGGCTGGCGTCCAGATTGGCGGACGCGTCCATCAACAGCCGGATCTGCTCGGCGAGCCTTTCGCGGATCGTGGCCGGCTCGCGTGATGGATCGGCCTCGGCCCGCAGCGTCAGCGCCTCGATGGCATCGATATGGCCGGACAGCAGGGAACGAAGTGCGGCACCTTCGCCCTGGCGCGCCTGCTGCAGCCCGTTCAGTGCTGCTTCCAGCGCCGACAGTATTGCGGTATCGAGCGCACTGCGCGCCTCTTCGGTTTCGATGGTTTCGGGAATGTCGAGGACGCCGCGCAGCGCAAGCAGGCCGTCGGCCGCCGCAGGGGCTACTCCGAACTGCTCCTGCAGCCGCTTGGCCAAGCCCGCCAGATCCTTCAGGAAAGCCTCGTTGACCACGGGTTGCGCTTGCGCGCCGGCGGCGCGGCCAATGGTCAGCGTCATCTGGAAATTGCCGCGCGCAAAACGCTTTTGCACCGTCTGCCGGACGGCCGGCTCCAGCCGGTCGAAACCTTGCGGCAGCCGCAACCTGACCTCGACGCTTTTGCCGTTGACGGACTTGGCTTCCCAGGCAATCGAAGTGCCGTCGTGTTCGGCGACACTGCGCGCAAAACCGGTCATGCTCTGCAAGTTCATGTAGCGGTGCGTCCCTTTGCCGAATGCCCTCAAGCCGGAGCGATTTTCTCCGGGCAGGATCATGTGAATTTCAATGCCATAGCAGCCCTTGCACATCCACCCGGACATGCACAGGGCCAACCTGATGGCGTCCGGCCCTACTGGGCGGCGGTGGCGCCCGCATCGTCAACGATGGCTCCCGCCGGCGTGTCGGCTCCGGTATTGGTTGCCCCGGCCTTGCCGGCGTCCTGCGCCTGCTTTTTCAGCAGTGCCCGGTAGCGAGCGACATTCTCGTTATGCTCATCGAGCGTCGAGGCAAAGACGTGGCCGCCGCTGCCGTCGGCGACGAAGTAGAGATCGCTGGTCTTCGACGGATTGGCGACGGCCTCCAGCGCCGCACGGCCGGGATTGGCGATCGGCGTCGGCGGCAAACCGTTGATCAGATAGGTGTTGTAGGGTGTCGGCTTCTGGATGTCCGACTGATAGATCGGGCGGTCGATGGGTTTGCCCTTGCCGCCGAACAGGCCGTAGATGATGGTCGGGTCCGACTGCAGCCGCATACCCTTGGCCAGCCGATTGAGGAAGACGGCGGCTACGCGCGAGCGTTCATCGCCCTTGCCGGTCTCCTTCTCGACGATCGAGGCCAGGGTGACAAAATCCTCAACATTGGCGATCGGCAGATCCGGCGCTCGGCGCTGCCAGACCTCGTCGACCAGCTTCTTCTGGTCGGCCAGAAGCTTGTCAACCATCTGCTGGCGTGTTGCGCCGCGGGTGAAGCGCAGCGTGTCGGTGGCGAGGCTGCCCTCAGGTGGGGTGGTCGACGGCATATCGCCGGTCAGCGCGTCCTGCTCGGCGATCCGTTGCAGCGCCTGCTCGACCGTCAGCCCCTCGGGGATAGTCAGCGAATACATCACCGACTTGCCGCTCTTCAGGAGTTCCATGATGTCGTGCATCGACGCCTGCGGCTTGATCTCGTATTCGCCGGCCTTCAGGGCGGAATCATTGCCGAAGGCGCGCACCCCAAGGCGGAAAATGCGGGCGTCGCTGATCAGTCCTCGCCGCTCAAGCTGGTCGGCGATCTCCTGGACGCCGCTATTCGGCTTGACCAGGAAGGTGTCCCCATTGGCCGACGGGCCGGGCTCGTTGAACTCCTGCTTGCCGAAATACAGCGCAACGCCCGCCGCCAGAACCATCAGCATCACCGAAGAGATGACGAAGTTCATGAACACGACGAACTGGCTGCGCGAGGCACGCGAGCGCTTCGGCGGCGGCGTGCCGGCCTCGGGCCGCAACGCCTCGCTGGCCGTTTTCGGCACGATCGGGCCGGACGTTGCTGGCCGTTGCCCAAATTCCCCGTTATCGGCCAGATTTGTGTTCATAGCGCCCTACCATCTGATCTTGCGACGAATCCCCTCGGGCAGAGTAGGGGCGAATATGGCAAAATTGACGGCAGACGGAAACCGGCAGAGCGGTCAGCCATTGTAGCGCTGGAAGACGAGCGAGGCGTTGGTGCCACCGAAGCCGAAGGAGTTGGACAGCGCCACGTCGATCTGCCGGGCTCGCGGCTTGTGCGGCACCAGGTCGATCGCCGTTTCGCGCTCCGGATTGTCGAGATTGATGGTCGGCGGCGCGATGTTGTCGCGAATGGCGAGGATCGAAAAGATCGCCTCGGCAGCACCAGCCGCGCCCAGCAGGTGGCCAATCGACGATTTGGTCGACGACATCGATATCTTAGAGGCGGCGTTGCCGACCAGCCGCTCGACGGCGCCGAGTTCGATCGTGTCGGCCATGGTCGATGTGCCGTGCGCGTTGATGTAGTCGACATCTGCGGGCGTCAGCTTCGCCCGGTCTAGCGCCGCTGTCATGCAACGGAAAGCGCCGTCGCCATCCTCGGCAGGCGCGGTGATGTGATAGGCGTCACCGGTCAGACCGTAGCCGGTGACCTCGGCATAGATCTTGGCGCCGCGGGCCTTGGCGTGTTCGAGTTCCTCGAGCACGACAACACCGGCGCCCTCACCCATGACGAAGCCGTCGCGATCGCGATCATAGGGGCGCGAGGCCGTCTGCGGGGCATCGTTGCGCTCGGTGGAGAGGGCGCGGCAAGCGGCGAACCCGGCGACGGACAGTCTCGTCACCGGCGCTTCAGCGCCGCCTGCGACCATAACGTCGGCATCGCCCCAGATGATCAGGCGGGCGGCGTCGCCGATGGCGTGCGCACCGGTCGAGCAAGCGGTGACAACGGCGTGGTTTGGGCCTTTCAGCCCATGCCGGATCGAGACCTGGCCGGAGACGAGGTTGATGATCTGGCCGGGGATGAAGAACGGGCTGATGCGGCGCGGGCCGCGTTCCTTGAGGATCATCGCATTCTCGGCGATGCCTTCGATGCCGCCGATGCCAGAACCGATCAGCACGCCGGTGGCGCACTGATCCTCGTGCGTCTTCGGCTGCCAGCCGGAATCCTTGAGTGCCTCGTCGGCGGCCGCGATTCCGTACAGGATGAAGTCGCCGATCTTGCGCAGTTCCTTCGGCTCGAGAACGGCTTCAGGATTGAAAGTGGCGTTGGAGCCGTCACCGCGCGGAATGACGTGGGCGACCTTGCAGGCAAGGTCTTCCACCTCGAATTCGGTGATGCGTTTGGCTGCGCTGCGGCCGGTTAGAAGCTCCTTCCAGCTGTGCTCGAAGCCCATGCCGAACGGCGAAAGCAGCCCAAGGCCCGTGACGACGACACGCCTCATCGCAGGTCCTCCTCGGTGATGACTGCAAATAGCGTCAGGCCGAGGCCTTGTCGATGTATTTCACCGCATCGCCAACAGTCAGGATGGTCTCGGCGGCGTCGTCCGGGATCTCGACACCGAACTCTTCTTCGAACGCCATAACAAGTTCGACCGTGTCGAGGCTGTCCGCGCCCAGATCATCGATGAAGCTCGCCTGCTCCGTCACCTTGTCGGCATCGACGCCAAGGTGCTCGATGACGATCTTCTTGACGCGCTCTGCGGTGTCACTCATTTGGGCATCCTCGTCTTTTGGTTGTCTGTCTTCGTTAGCGGGCAGAATGCCGCTAATCAAGCTGAAAGATGGTCCTGCCGGAAACGCAGCGGAACAGGACCGGTTTTTGCCCGAACCGCCGGGTTGCGGGCGGCATTACACGAAAAATCCCATGCATCCAAGACGGAATGAAGCGTTTTCCCAAATGTTAGATCATTGCCATGCCGCCATTGACATGAATGGTCTGGCCGGTGACGTAGGCTGCCTCGTTGGAAGCGAGGTAGGCGACGGCAGAGGCGACTTCGGCGCCCGTGCCCATGCGCCGGGTCGGGATCGCCGCCATGATCGCCTCTTTCTGCTTGTCGTTGAGCTTGGCGGTCATCGCCGATTCGATGAAGCCCGGGGCGACGCAGTTGACGGTGATATTGCGGGTGGCGATCTCCTGCGCCAGCGATTTGGAAAAGCCGATCATACCGGCTTTGGAGGCGCAGTAATTGGTCTGGCCGGGATTGCCGGTGACGCCAACCACTGAAGTGATGTTGATGATGCGGCCATGGCGGCGCCGCATCATCGGATGGGTAAGCTCGCGGGTCAGCCGGAACACGGCGGTCAGGTTGACCTCGAGCACGCTATCCCAGTCGGCGTCAGCCATGCGCACGAACAACCCGTCCTTGGTGATGCCGGCATTGTTGACGAGGATGTCGACGCCTTCGAGGTCGGCCTCCGCCTTCTGGCCGAGCGCCTTGACGTCGTCGCGGTTGGAAAGATTGGCCGGGAAAAGCTTGACCCGGTCGCCCAATTCGGCGGCCAGCGCCTCCAATTTCTCGATACGTGTGCCATGCAGGCCGACGATGGCGCCCTGGCCGTGCAGCACGCGGGCGATCGCCTCGCCGATACCTCCCGATGCGCCGGTGACGAGCGCCTTGCGGCCGGTCAATTCGAACATTCTTGCCTCCTGATCTGAGCGAACACCCTTTGCATGGAGCGGGGTCAAATCGCCAGTTGATTATGCAAGCGCCGCCAGCGCCGCCTCGACATCCGCCGCGGATCCGATGGCAGTGGTGGCAATATCGCGGTTGATGCGGCGGGCCAGCCCCGACAGCACCTTGCCGGCGCCCACTTCGTAAAGCGTCGCAACGCCGTTGCTGCCGAACCACTCCACCGTTTCGCGCCAGCGCACGCGCCCGATCACCTGTTCGACGAGGCGGCGGGCAATCTCGTCAGGATCGCTCGTCGGGGTCACAGTAACATTCGAGACCAGCGGCACGACCGGCGCACGCTTCGTCACGGCGGCCAACGCCTCCCGCATGATCTCGGCCGCAGGCTTCATCAATGCCGAATGGAAGGGCGCCGAGACCTGCAGCATCAGCGCCCGCTTGGCGCCCTTTTCCGTGCATAGCTTCGCCGCCAGTTCGACCGCCGGCCTGGCGCCGGAGATCACCAGCTGGCCGCCGCCATTGTCGTTGGCGATCTGGCACACCAAGGCTTGCGCGGGATCTTTGGCGGTGCCTTGGGCGGCCTCTGCGCAAGCGGCCTCGACGTCGGCCTGTTCCAGCCCGATGATCGCCGCCATCGCGCCCTCGCCGGCCGGTACAGCCGCCTGCATGGCATTGCCGCGGATACGCAACAGCCGGGCGGCGTCGGCGACCGAAACGAAACCAGCGGCCGCAAGTGCCGAATATTCACCGAGCGAATGGCCGGCGACATAGGTGACCTTGCCGTTCAGGGAGAAGCCGCGCGCCTCCAGCGCCCGGACTGCGGCAAGTGACACCGCCATCAGCGCCGGCTGAGCATTGGCGGTCAGCGTCAGCGTCTCTTCCGGGCCTTCCCAGATCAGCTGCGATAGTTTTTCACCGAGCGCGTCGTCGACTTCCTCGAAGATCTGCCGCGATTCCACAAAAGTATCGGCGAGGTCCTTGCCCATGCCGACAGCCTGGCTGCCCTGCCCCGGAAAGGTGAATGCGATGGCCATCGTCGGCTCCCAGCTGCTGGTTCTCGCTGCCTGTGACGCAAGGCGTGCGCCCAAGTCAAGTCCAACCTTGACCGCTCGGCGTCGGCCGAGTGCCTGTTTCGGCAGGCTTTTTGGCGATCACTCATGATGAAAACCGCTCACGATTTGTTTGCTGGCTCTTCTTATTTCCGCCGCAGGCGCTAGGCTTTGCGTGACAGTTCGATGACAATCGAGTGACGCCTTTGTTGCGGGCCGGGGAACTATTGAAGTGGCAAAGACCAAGCAGAGCGCAGCCGAGGCGGCGCCACAGTTTCTTGAAGGCGATCCGTCGACTGGCTATCTGCCGGCGCGCAGATGGCCTGTCATCCGCTATGGCCTTATCAGCTTGCTGGCTGCGGCTATCCTGGTGTTTGCCATCGAACTGATCGTGCGCGGCAACTTTGCCGGCACCATTGATTTCTTTCTGCAGCCTTTCAAACCCGGCTGGACCACGATCATCATTTTTGCGCTGATCCTCATCGGCCTCGACGCCGTGCTCGGCCGCAGCCATCAGAGCCTGATGATCGTCGCGCCGCTGACATTGTCGCTGGCGTTCGTCGGCCACCAGAAGTCGCTCTATCTCGGCGATCCGCTCTATCCGACCGATTTCCTCTATTCCCGGCAGATCGTGGCACTGATGCCACTCCTGGTCCGCGATCGCCCGGGAACCGCCATTGCCCTGGCGATCGGCATCGTCGGCGGGCTGTCGCTGCTCGTCTATGGCTGGCGGTTATGGCGCCGCCGCGTTCCGGCGCTCAGCCACAAGGGCCGCCTTGCCCGGCTGACGCTGACGGTGCCGCTGATCGCTTTCTTCGTCTCCATCATGGACTATGCCACTTTCTCGTGGACGCGCGACCGGCTGCAGATCATCCCGATTATGTGGGACCAGAAGGAAAACTATGCCTCGAACGGTTTTGCGCTCGCCTTCGCGCTGAACGTCCCGATGGCGCATGTCTCGGCGCCGCCCGGCTATTCCGACAAGGCGATCGAAGCGATCGGCAAACCGCAGGTGATCGCCTCGGTACCTGCCGAGAAGCCCGACATCATCGTCGTGATGAGCGAATCCTTCTGGGATCCGACCAAGCTGCCCGGCGTCACCATCACACCCGACCCTATCCCCAATGTGCGGGCACTGCGCACGGGCTACATGTTCTCGCCCGAGTTCGGCGGCATGACGGCCAACATCGAGTTCGAGGCCCTGACCGGCTTTTCCAACGCCTTCCTGCCGGCGGGCAGCATTCCCTACCAGCAATATGTGCGGACACCGACTCCCTCGCTGGCGACCTTCCTGAAAAGTCAGGGCTACCGAGCGCGCGCCATCCATCCCGGCACCAACTGGTTCTGGAACCGGGGGGCCGTCTATGCCGATTTCGGCTTCAACGACTTCAAGTCCGAGGAGACGTTGCCGCCCATGCAGAAGCGCGGACCGCTCGCGTCGGACGCAGCGATGACCGACGAGATCATCCGCGAAGCCGATACCAGCGCCGAGCCGGTCTTCTTTTTCGCCGTCAGCCTGCAGAACCACGGGCCGTATGAGCCGTATCGCTATACCAATCCGACCCACAAGGTGCAGGCGCCGATCAGCCAATGGGCACGTGAATCGCTGTTGAGCTACGCCGAAGGCTCTTCCGACGCGGACCGCGGCCTCGAGCGGCTGATCGAATGGGCGAAGAAACGCGAGCGGCCGACCGTCATCGCATTCTTCGGCGATCACCTGCCGCCGCTTGGGCCGGTCTACGTCGAGACCGGTTTCCTGAAGGACAATGTCGCGCCGCGCAAGGAGCCGGCCGACCAGATGCTGCAGCACCACCAGACGCCATTGATCGTCTGGTCGAACCGCAGCGGCCCCTCCGAGGATCTGGGCGCCGTCAGCCCGGCCTTCCTGCCCTACCATATCCTGAAAACGGCCGGCATCAGCCATCCCTATTACACCGGCTTCCTCGGCCAGTTGCGAGAGCGCTACCGCGTCATCGACCGTAATTTGCTGTTGGCACCGGGGGGCGAGGCCACCCCCGATTGGTCGCGTCAGAAAGAGATCGACCCGGCAATCCGCGACTTCCGTCTGCTGCAATACGACATGATGTTCGGCAAGCGCCATGCGGCGCCCGATTTCTTCCCCGAAACCACAGGCAAAGTGGCTGCACACACGAGCTGAGGCAGCTGAAGTTGCAGCGTGATGCGCGAACTCCGATCGTGTCGTCGAGAGACGGGAATTGTTGCAGCTGATTGCCGACTGCGTAGAGCTGTTCGATTTGTTGGCGTTACCTCGACCGTCTCCCGCGATTATACGAACAGGGCATCCGGTTTGTTTTGTCAGGCGAGGAAAACATTCTTGGGTCCGGGCAGGGAATCCGTAAGACCTTGCGAATGAGGCCAGCAGCCCAATAAGACCGGACAACTCATGTGCTACCTAATCCGGACAACTCATCTGCTTACGACACGTCGGCCGTTTGCCCTTGCCTTGCGGCCAAATTCCTGTATAGACGCCCGCAATCTGCCGGTCCTTGCTGGGGGCTGAACGGAGGGCCGGAGGTTTTTCGAAACCTTCGCGTGAAGCCAGAAGCGCTTCCGCCTCCCGTGTCTCCGCTCTCGACCGTCTCGTCATGCTCCTTTCTTCCCCGCCTTCGCAAGGATTGCGGGTCAGAGAAGTTGCAGAGGCTTTTGCCGCCGGGAACCGGGAGAGAAACGAAGAAAGGCACGAACACTATGGCTCTATACGAACATGTGTTTCTTGCTCGGCAGGACCTCTCGCAGCAGCAGGTCGATGCGCTTGTCGAACAGTACAAGGGCGTCATCACCGCGAATGGCGGGTCCGTCGGCCGGGTCGAGAACTGGGGACTGAAGTCCCTCACCTACCGGGTCAACAAGAACCGGAAGGCATATTATACACTCATGGACATCACCTGCCCCCCGGCCGCGCTCAACGAAATGGAGCGCCAGATGGGTCTGTCCGAGGACGTACTGCGTTTCCTGACCATCAAGGTCGATGCGCATGAGGAAGGTCCGTCGGCAATGATGCAGAAGCGCGAAGAGCGCTCGGAACGCGGCGGCTTCGGCGACCGCGACCGTGGCCCGCGCTCATTCGGCGACCGCGATCGCGGTGACCGTGGTGATCGTCCGCCGCGCAGCTTCGGCGATGGCGGTGCCGATCGTGGCCCGCGCCGTCCGCGCGAAGGCTTTGAAGGAGCCGCAGAATAATGGTCGACATCAATCAGATCCCAACCCGGCGCCCCTTCCACCGCCGCCGCAAGACTTGCCCGTTCTCTGGCGCCAACGCGCCGAAGATCGACTACAAGGACGTGCGGCTTCTGCAGCGCTACATCTCCGAGCGCGGCAAGATCGTGCCATCGCGCATCACCGCCGTCAGCCAGAAGAAGCAGCGCGAACTCGCCAAGGCGATCAAGCGTGCCCGCTTCCTCGGCCTGCTGCCCTACGTGGTCCGCTAAATCTACGCGGGCGGTTCGCCGCCCGCTTTTTGTCACCGGCCACGACGGGCGTAGCCGGATCGAACACCAAATCCCGGGTTGGATTTCGACACGAGATCCTAACTGCCGCGACAGGCAGGACAGCGACACAGGCGGTGACGCCCCAGCTTTCTGACCTGTTCCAGACAACTCGGCGCCGATCCTGAGGATAGCGCCCAAGCGAAGGAACAAAACCATGGAAGTCATTCTTCTCGAACGCGTTTCCCGCCTCGGCCAGATGGGCGACACCGTCAAGGTCAAGGACGGATTCGCCCGCAATTTCCTGTTGCCGCAGGGCAAGGCGCTGCGCGCCAACGAAGCTAACAAGAAGAAGTTCGAGGGACAGCGGGCGCAACTGGAAGCCCGCAACCTGGAGCGCAAGTCCGAGGCCGCGCAGATTGCAGAAAAGCTCGACGGCAAGAGCTTCATCGCCGTGCGCTCAGCCGGCGAGACCGGTCAGCTTTATGGTTCGGTCTCGACACGCGACATCGCCGAGCTGGTGACGGCGGAAGGTTTTTCGGTCAACCGCAACCAGATCCTGCTCAACCAGCCGATCAAGACCATTGGCGTCACCAATGTGGCGATCGCGCTGCATCCGGAGGTCGAGGTTACCATCACGCTCAACATTGCCCGCACGGCCGACGAAGCCGAGCGCCAGGCCAAGGGCGAAACGCTGACAACCGCGGAAGCCATCTACGGCGAGGACATCAACGATAATGCGCGGCCGGAAAACTTCTTCGATCCGAATGCGGAGTTCGAGGGCGGCGAAGACAACGGCTGATCGTCATTCGTCGGCATTCGCCGGCTAATCGCTATTCTG
The DNA here is from genome assembly GCF_040322115.1 of Mesorhizobium sp. M0195. Classification (NCBI taxonomy): domain Bacteria; kingdom Pseudomonadati; phylum Pseudomonadota; class Alphaproteobacteria; order Hyphomicrobiales; family Phyllobacteriaceae; genus Mesorhizobium; species Mesorhizobium sp. M0195. The sequence goes on from NZ_JAMYSV010000014.1 coordinate 66,087, forward strand.
GACCAATGCCCGGGCCTCGTACCCGGGCATTTTTATGCCAAATGGAACTTTTCGAACCCCTATATCTTGATGCAGAATAAGACAGCCTGTCTGACCGAGAGGGGACATTTGGTCATGAATATTCTGCTGAAACGCATTCTCGACCGCCTGGTCCGCACAGGCAATCTCAAGGTGACAGGGCCGCAAGGCTCGATGGTGACTTTCGGTGACGGCAGCGGCGAACCGGTGCACATGCACATCAAGACCAGGCATGCCGAGCGCGCCATCACTTTCGATCCGATGCTGGCGGTGCCGGAAGCCTACATGGACGGTGAACTCGACATTCTCGAGGGCGGCGTGCTGGGGGTGATGCGGATTGCCTTCCAGAACATGGGCAGCGGCGGTATCGATGCCACCTGGTCGAAAGCAATCGAAGGTCTGCGCCACGCCTTCCGGCGCCTGCAGCAGATCAACACGGCGTCGCGGGCGCGCCGCAACGTGCAGCGCCATTACGATCTGTCGGGCGACCTCTACCGCCTCTTCCTCGATGAGGACATGCAATATTCCTGCGCTTATTTCGAGCAGCCGGATATGACCCTCGACGAGGCACAAGCGGCCAAGAAGCGCCATATTGCCGCCAAGCTCAGGCTGAAGGCCGGCCAGACGGTGCTCGATATCGGCTCCGGCTGGGGTGGGCTTGGCCTTTATCTCGCCAAGGCGTTCGACGTCGACGTACAGGGCGTGACGCTGTCGACCGAGCAGCACGGCGTTGCCACCGACCGCGCCCATGCGCAGGGCCTGCAAAACCGGGTTCATTTCGACATTAAGGACTATCGCGAACTCAATGAACGTTTCGATCGCATCGTCTCGGTCGGCATGTTCGAGCATGTCGGCGTCAATCATTTCCGCACCTTCTTCGACAAGTCGGCGACGCTGCTGAAACCGGACGGCGTCATGCTGCTGCATACGATCGGCCGCTCCGGCGTGCCGTGGGCGACCAGCGCCTTCATCCGCAAATACATCTTCCCGGGCGGCTATATTCCGTCGCTCTCCGAAGTGATGCCGGCCATCGAAAAATCGGGGCTCGTCGTCACCGACATCGAGGTTCTGCGGCTGCATTATGCCGAGACGCTGAAGCATTGGGGCGAACGCTTCGCGGCCAACCGCGACAAGGCCAAGGCGATTTATGACGAGCGCTTCTGCCGTATGTGGGAGTTCTATCTTGCCGCCTCGGAAGCTGCGTTCCGCTGGCAAGATCTGGTGATCTTCCAGATCCAGATTGCCAAGAAGAACGACACGCTGCCGATGACGCGCGACTACATGGCCAATTGTGAGAAGGCGCTGGAGATGCGCGATCTTGGACGTCGTGAAAAGGCTCCGGCGGCCAAGCCCGCTCGCCGCCGCAAAATGGTGGATCCGGAGTAGACGGCCGGCGATCGCGCCATTGCCGCTTGCCATTTGCCGACTGGCACGCTGAAAAGGCTCCCGTCAACGCGGGACCTTTTTATGACCTACCTCCTCTACGTCGCTGCCGCACTTGCCGAGATCGCCGGCTGCTTTTCGTTCTGGACATGGTGGCGGCTGGAAAAATCGCCGCTGTGGTTGGCGCCCGGTCTCGTCTCGCTGGTGCTATTCGCGTGGCTGCTGGCGCTGGTCGACACCAGCGCCGCGGGCCGGGCCTACGCCGCCTATGGCGGCATCTACATTGCCGCCTCGCTGGCCTGGCTGTGGCTGGCGGAAGGCGTGCACCCCGACCGCTGGGATCTTGCCGGTGCCGCGATCTGCATCGTTGGCGCCTCGGTCATTCTGCTCTCACCTCGGACTGTCTAAGCGATGGAACTGCCCGTCCCGCTTAGACAAGGCGTCGATCGCCTTCTCGAACAGGTGCCGTTGCCGATGCTTAAGCAAGCGGCAAAGACGCTGTCGGACCGCTACCGCGCAGAGTTGCGCGACGGTCGCCTGCACATGGCCGAAGACATGGCGGTGAAGGCCTATCTGGCAACGCGGCTGCCGGCGACTTATGCTGCCGTCCGCGCCAGCCTCGACGCGGTAAGCGAGGCGCGGCCCGATTATGCTCCGAGAACGCTGCTCGATGTCGGCGCCGGCCCTGGCACGGTGCTTTGGGCCACAATCAATCTCTGGCCTGATCTCCAGCAGGCGGTGCTGCTCGAGGCCGGCGCCGCGGTACGAAGGGTCGGCGAAGCACTTGCCGCGCATGCGATCACGGCCAGGACCGCCTGGCGGACCGGCGACGTCACCGTCGACCTGGTCGATCTGGAGCCGGCCGAGTTGGTGACTTCAGCCTATGTGCTGGATGAGATCGCGCCGGCATCGCTGGCAAAACTCGTCGACCGGCTCTGGCAGCTGACCGCCGACACGCTGCTGGTCGTCGAGCCGGGCACGCCGGCCGGCTGGCAGCGTATTCTTGCCGTGCGGCGGCAGCTGATCGATACGGGGGCGCACGTGCTTGCGCCCTGCCCGCATGAGGCGCCCTGCCCTCTCGTCGCTCCCGACTGGTGCCATTTCGCCCGCCGGGTCGCCCGCTCGCGCCTGCACCGTCTGGCCAAGGATGCCGAGGTGCCGTGGGAGGACGAGAAATTCATCTTTGTCGCGGCTTCCCGCCATCCGGCCACTCCGCCTCGAGCGCGAGTGATCGCACCGCCGAAGTCTGGCTCCGGCAAGGTCTTGCTGAAGCTTTGCCAACAGGATGGAAGTGCTGCCGAGCGACTGTTCACCAAGCGCGATGGCGAGACGTTCAAGGCCGCACGGCGACTGGAGTGGGGTGATGCCTTGCCGGAATGACCGGCAGCTATTTTCCTGTTTTGTTCTCGCCCAAGAACGGCTAGGCTCGCCATCTTGATTCGAGTCAATTGAGATTCTTTCCACCGAAAGAACCTGGCTGTGAATCGCGGGCATCAAAGTTGGTTGGTTGGGGACTGATGCAGATAAGTCATCACCGACTTGTCTCGTTCTGATATCGAGAGACCGGGGATCAGGACCGGGGACATCATGGCAGAGGCAGCACGAAAATTCGGCGTGGCGGAAACACCGCTCTATCGCGAGGCGCCGAACAACATCGAGGCCGAGCAGGCGCTGCTCGGCGCCATACTGGTCAACAACGATGCCTTCTACCGCGTCTCCGACTTCCTGAAGCCCGGCCATTTCTACGAGCCGCTGCATAGAAAGATCTTCGAGGTCGCGGCCGAGCTCATCCGCATGGGCAAGATCGCGACGCCAATCACGCTGAAGACCTTCCTGCCGGCCGACGAGAAGGTCGGCGACATGACGGTGGCGCAATATGTCGTGCGGTTGGCGGTCGAGGCCGTCACGGTCGTCAACGCCACCGACTATGGCCGCGCCATCTACGATCTGGCCACGCGGCGCGCGCTGATCACCGTCGGCGAGGACATGGTCAATATCGCCTATGACGCGCCGGTCGACATGTCGCCCTCCGACCAAATCGAGGATGCCGAGCGGCGCCTGTTCGAGTTGGCCGAGACCGGCCGCTATGATGGCGGCTTCGAGAGCTTCACCGACGCCGTCAAGACCGCCGTCGACATGGCCAATGCCGCCTATATGCGCGACGGGCATCTGTCGGGCGTCGCCACCGGCTTGCGCGACCTCGACCGCCGCATGGGCGGCCTGCAGTCGTCCGACCTGATCATCATTGCGGGGCGCCCCGGCATGGGCAAGACCTCGCTCGCCACCAATATCGCCTTCAATATCGCCGAGGCCTACGTCCCGGCGCAGCAGGCCGACGGGTCGTTCAAAGCGGCCAATGGCGGCGTCGTCGGCTTCTTTTCGCTCGAAATGTCGTCCGAACAGCTGGCCACCCGCATCATCTCCGAACAGACCGAAATCCCGTCGTCGAAAATCCGGCGCGGCGAGATCAGCGAGATGGATTTCGAAAAGCTCGTCGCGTGCTCGCAGACGATGCAGAAAATCCCGCTGTTCATCGATCAGACCGGCGGCATTTCCATTGCTCAGCTGTCCGCCCGGGCACGTCGCCTGAAGCGCCAGCGCGGCCTCGACGTCATCGTCATCGACTATATCCAGCTGATGCAGGGGTCGAGCGCGAAATCATCGCAAAACCGCGTCCAGGAGATCACCGAGATCACCACCGGGCTCAAGGCGCTAGCCAAGGAGCTGGCGGTGCCGATCATTGCGCTGTCGCAGCTGTCGCGCCAGGTCGAGAGCCGCGACGACAAGCGCCCGCAGCTTTCGGATCTGCGCGAATCCGGTTCGATCGAGCAGGACGCCGACGTGGTGCTGTTCGTCTACCGCGAGGAATACTACCTGAAGAACCGCGAGCCGAAGCCGGGCACCGACGAATACATCAAATGGGAACACGAGATGAACGAAATGCGCGGCAAGGCCGAAGTCATCGTCGCCAAGCAGCGCCACGGCCCAACGGGGTCGGTCAGCCTCGCCTTCCAGGGCGAGTTCACCCGCTTCTCCGACCTTGCCGAGGAACATCATTTGCCGGATCGGTTTGAGTAGCATGGGTAACCACTTCAGATGCGCCGCCGTTCTTGCTTTTGCGCTCATTGGCGCGGTTGCCGCCCTCGCAACCGCCTCTGCTTGTTCCATGCCTCCAGATTGGACGCCGCAGCGAGCGTTTGCGGAGGCCTCCCTGGTATTCCGAGGCATGGTTACTGAAACTGAGCTTAGCCCAATCAAACTTGGAACTGTTCCGCCTGATGAGGGTGATGGCCGAATACTGGTTAACGTACGATACGAGATTGCCGAGGTGTTCAAGGGCAAACCGGAACCGAATGGCGTGGTCTCCACGACCACTCTGATCATGGGTGGATGCGGTGTGCCTGTTCTGGCCGGGCAGAATTTCCTGTTTTACGTGGATGCGATCACTGAGGAAGCGCGGAAAGCGGAGCCGGAGTTTGCCACCCAGACACAGGGGATGATTTCCATCTACAACTCGCAGATGCTGCCACCCAACCCGGAATTGCTCGACGAGGCGCTTGCCGAAGTTCGCGCTCTCGCCAAGAAGCACTGAATTTGAACCAGCTCGCTAAACCACGCCCCGAAAATGCGGTCGGCGCTCTACGGCGCCCCCCTCTGTCCTGCCGGACATCTCCCCCACATGGGGGGAGATTGGCCGTCACTCGCGACGCCACTCTTTTTTGCGACGCGGAAAATTGGCGAAATCCTACGTTCAGTCCGATCTCCCCCCTCGTGGGGGAGATGTCCGGCAGGACAGAGGGGGGCGCTGTCCCGCCTCCCTATCCTGCGCTGGCACCTGCCACACCCGAACCGGGCCACGCCTGATGGCCAAATCGCGCGTCCAGTTCATCTGCCAGAATTGTGGTTCGGTGCATCAGCGCTGGGCCGGCAAATGCGATGCGTGCGGCGAGTGGAACACGCTGGTCGAGGAAGGTACGTCCGGCGGCATCGGCTCGGGTCCGGCCAATAGCCGTAACGCGCGCAAGGGTCGCGCCGTAGTGCTCACCACCTTGTCCGGCGACATCGAGGACGCGCCGCGCATCGTCTCCGGCATCGGCGAGCTCGACCGCGCCACGGGCGGCGGCTTCGTGCGCGGCTCGGCGCTGCTGGTCGGCGGCGATCCCGGCATCGGCAAGTCGACGCTGCTCACCCAGGCCGCGGCCGCGCTGGCGGCAAAGGGCCACCGCATCGTCTACGTCTCGGGTGAAGAGGCGGTCGCCCAGATCAGGCTGCGCGCCCAGCGGCTCGGCGTCGCCGACACCCCGGTCGAGCTCGCCGCCGAAACCAATGTCGAGGACATCCTCGCCACCATCGCCGATGGCAAGCGGCCGGATCTGGTCATTCTCGATTCGATCCAGACGCTGTGGACCGACATGGCTGATTCGGCGCCCGGCACGGTGACCCAGGTGCGTGCCGCGGCCCAGGCGATGATCCGCTACGCAAAATCCACAGGGGCGGCGATCGTTCTGGTCGGCCATGTCACCAAGGAGGGCCAGATCGCCGGCCCACGCGTCGTCGAGCACATGGTCGACGCGGTGCTCTATTTCGAGGGCGAAGGCGGCCACCACTTCCGTATCCTGCGCACGGTCAAGAATCGATTCGGGCCAACCGACGAGATCGGCGTCTTCGAAATGTCGGACAAGGGCTTGCGGGAAGTCGCCAACCCGTCCGAGCTTTTCCTCGGTGAACGCCACGCGAAGTCGCCGGGCGCCGCGGTTTTCGCGGGCATGGAAGGCACACGGCCGGTGCTGGTCGAGATCCAGGCGCTGGTAGCACCGTCGTCGCTCGGCACGCCGCGCCGCGCCGTCGTCGGCTGGGACGGTGCCCGGCTGTCGATGATCCTGGCGGTTCTGGAAGCTCATTGCGGCGTCCGCTTCGGCACCCACGACGTCTATCTCAACGTTGCCGGCGGCTACCGCATTTCGGAGCCGGCGGCCGACCTGGCCGTGGCGGCGGCACTGGTTTCCTCGCTCACCGGTCTTGCCCTTCCCGCCGATTGCGTCTATTTCGGCGAAATCAGCCTTTCGGGTGCGGTGAGGCCGGTTGCGCATGCGCAGCAGCGTCTCAAGGAAGCCGAAAAGCTGGGTTTCGGAAGCGCGGTTCTGCCCTTGGGCAGCGAGGAACTTGTTGGTGGTAATGGGGTCGGGGGGATCGGAGCCGGCGCTTTCCAGCCCACCGAGCTTGCCGATCTCGTGGCGCGCATAGCCGGCTCACGGCGTAGCCGCGTCGACGAGCGAGAGTGATGCGGCTCGTCGAGCCGCGAAAAAGAGATCGGAGTGGGGCGAAAACATGCCGATTACGCTGCTTGACGGAATTCTCGTCGGCTTCACCCTGGTCTCGGCGATGCTCGCCATGGTTCGCGGCTTTTCGCGCGAGATCCTGTCGATCATCTCCTGGGCAGCCGCTGCGGCGGCCGCCTTCTTCTTCTACAAGCCGGTGCTGCCTTACATTCAGCCCTATATCGACAACGAAAAGGCCGCCATGGCGGCGGCCGCCGGTATCGTATTCATTGTCGCGCTGATCGTCGTTTCGGTCATCACCATGAAGCTCGCCGACTGGATCATCGATTCCAGGATCGGCGCGCTCGATCGCACACTTGGCTTCCTCTATGGCGCGGCGCGCGGCATCCTGGTGGTCGCGGTTGCGCTGCTTTTCTTCAATTGGCTGGCCGGCGCCAAGGCCCCAGGCTGGATTGCCAACGCCAAGTCAAAGCCGCTGCTCGAATCGATCGGCGCCAAGCTCGAAAGCCTGCTGCCCGAGGATCCGGAAAACGCTATCCTCAACAAGCTCAATCCGAATCAGCCAGCCACCGAGACGCCTCTGGCCCCAGACGCCCCTGCAGCGGAAGCACCTGCCGCCGGCGACGACGCCACCGCTCCGGCACCCGATGACAGCGACGCGCCACCGGCCGACAATGCGCCCGCGACGCCGGCACCTGCAAACCCGGCGCCGGCAAACTGATTTCGACAGACTTGCCAATCTGCAGACTTGGCGAGGCATCAAGACTGACGATCATGTGAACGCCGCACGACGTGCGTTGCTTTCGATGCGCTATGACCTTATATGGCGACTTTAGCGGAGCTTGAGCCCCCAATGGCAGACGCAGACGACGTGCTTTCCGCCGAAGCCGACGACCATTTCCACGACGAATGCGGCGTGTTCGGCATTTTCGGCCGGCAGGACGCCGCAGCCATCGTAACCCTCGGCCTGCATGCGTTGCAGCATCGAGGCCAGGAAGCGGCCGGCATCGTTTCCTACGACGGCACCCAATTCCATGTCGAACGCCATGTCGGCCTGATCGGCGACACCTTCACCAAGCAGCGTGTCATCGACAGCCTGCAAGGCAACCGTGCCATCGGCCACACGCGCTACGCCACCACCGGCGGCTCCGGCCTGCGCAACATCCAGCCTTTCTTCGCCGAACTTGCCGATGGCGGCTTTGCCGTCGCCCACAACGGCAATCTCACCAACGCCATGACCGTGCAGCGCGCGCTGCAGAAGCAAGGCGCCATCTTCTCTTCCACCTCCGATACCGAGACGCTCTTGCATCTGGTTGCCACCAGCAAGGAGCGCGACCTGAATTCGCGCTTTATCGATGCGGTGCGCCAGGTCGAAGGCGCCTTCTCGCTGGTGGCGATGACGTCCAAGAAGATGATCGGCTGCCGCGACCCGCTCGGCATCCGCCCGCTGGTACTCGGCGATCTCGACGGTGCCTGGATCCTCGCCTCGGAAACCTGTGCGCTCGATATCATCGGGGCGCGTTTCGTGCGTGACCTGAAGCCCGGCGAAATGGTCGTCGTCACCAGCAAGGGCATCGAAAGCCTGTTCCCGTTCGAGCCGCAGAAGACCCGCTTCTGCATTTTCGAATATGTCTATTTCGCGCGGCCGGATTCGTCTGTCGAAGGCCGCAATGTCTACGAAGTGCGCAAGCGCATCGGCGCCGAGCTGGCGCAGGAAAGTCCGGTCGAGGCCGACATCGTCGTGCCGGTGCCGGATTCGGGCACGCCGGCGGCGATCGGCTTTTCACAGGCCGCGGGCATTCCGTTCGAGCTCGGCATCATCCGCAACCACTATGTCGGTCGTACCTTCATTCAGCCCGGCGATTCGATCCGCCACATGGGCGTCAAGCTCAAGCACAACGCCAATCGGCGCATGATCGAAGGCAAGCGCGTGGTTCTGGTGGACGATTCGATCGTGCGCGGCACCACCAGCCAGAAGATCGTGCAGATGGTGCGCGATGCCGGCGCCAAGGAAGTGCATATGCGCATTGCCTCGCCGCCGACGCGCGCCTCCTGCTTTTACGGCGTCGACACCCCGGAGAAATCGAAGCTGCTGGCATCGCGCATGTCGGTGGAGGAGATGGCCGAGTTCATCCGCGTCGATTCGCTCGGCTTCCTGTCGATCGACGGGCTCTATCGTGCCGTCGGCGAAGCTGGCCGCGACAACGAGCAGCCGCAATTCTGCGACGCCTGCTTCACCGGCCAGTATCCGACCCGGCTTGCCGATTTCGAAGGCTCCGACAATGTGCGCACGCTGTCGCTGTTGGCGGCCGGCGGGTCGTAGGCCTTGCCCGTCCGTTTGTCTCCGTCCCCTTGGCCCCTTACGGCGGTTTCACCTTGCCTGTCGGAATCCATCGTATGAGCCTTGACCTCTCCGGCCGCGTTGCGGTCGTCACCGGCGCGTCGCGCGGTATCGGCTATTTCATCGCCAGGGAGCTTGCCGCGGCCGGTGCGCATGTGATTGCAGTTGCTCGCACCGTCGGCGGCTTGGAAGAACTCGACGACCAGATCAAGGCAGATGGCGGGCAGGCGACGCTGGTCCCGCTCGATCTTGCCGACATGGCGGGGATCGACCGGCTGGGCGGCGCCATCCACGAGCGCTGGGGCAAGCTCGATATACTGGTCGCCAACGCCGCTGTGCTCGGCGTCATCGCCCCGATCGGCCATGTCGAGGCCAAGACCTTCGAGAAGGTGATGACCATCAACGTCACCGCAACATGGCGGCTGATCCGCTCGGTCGACCCGCTGCTCAGGCTTTCAGATGCCGGCCGTGCTATCGTGCTGAGCTCCAGCCTTGCCCACTCCGCACGCGCCTTCTGGGCGCCTTATGCGGCGTCGAAGGCGGCGGTCGAGGCCATGACGCGTTCATGGGCGCATGAGACCGAAAACCTGCCGCTCAGGGTCAATGCCGCCGATCCCGGGGCAACGCGCACCGCGATGCGGGCGCAGGCCGTACCCGGCGAGGATCCTGAAACACTGCCGCACCCTTCGGAGATCGCCAAGCGTATCGTGCCGCTGGCCAGCCCTATGCTCAAGGAGACCGGGCTGATCTTCCAGGCCAAGCACAATCGCTTTGTCGCCTACCGGCAGCCGGAGTAGCCACACATCGCATTTTGCCGGAAGAATTGCGCCGGCACCAACGTTGTTCGGGTGCCACAATTCGAGGAACGGAGGACCATATGCGGAGACTGCTTCTCTTGACTGCCACCGCGCTGCTTGCAGTTATCGGCGCCACGTCGTCGCAGGAGGCAACGATGAGCTTTTTCGTCACCAGCGTCGGCTCCGGCAAAGGCGCCGATCTCGGCGGTGTGGCCGGCGCCGACGCCCATTGTAGTTCACTGGCCGAAGCCGCGGGCGTTACCGGCAAGACATGGCGCGCTTATCTCTCGACCAGCGATACCGATGCACGCGACCGTATCGGCAAAGGCCCGTGGTTCAACGCCAAGGGCGTCAAGATCGCCGATGATGTCGCTTCCCTGCATAGCGATGCCAACGCCATCACCAAACAGACGGCACTCGACGAAAAGGGCCAAATGGTCAACGGCCGCGGCGACACGCCCAACCGGCACGACGTTTTGACCGGCTCCAAGCCGGACGGCACGAAAATAGCCGACCAGACCTGCGGCGACTGGACGCTGAGCGGAGCAGAAGGTGTGGCGATGATGGGTCATCACGATCGTACCGGCCTCGATGATTCGGCAGCCGCCAAATCGTGGAATTCCTCGCATGCGTCACGCGGTGGCTGCAGCCAGGAGGCGCTGAAGGGCACCGGCGGCGACGGCCTGTTCTATTGTTTTGCGGTGAACTGAACCAAAGCCGGAAAACGACCGACATCACGCGGCTGTGATGCCGTGGCTTAACGCCGCGCTTTGGCCCAGCTTTCGCCGCTGGGCCGGAGTTGCTAGGATCGTGCGACTCCCAAACAAGCAGAGCGAGGAAATACTCATGGCGGCACCGAGCGTAGCGTTAGTCTGGTATCTGGTGATCGCCGGCCCGCAAGGCGGCATGGTCGTGCTGCCCAGCACATTCGACACCCGCGAACAGTGCGCCTTCGCCATAACCGAATACCAGAAGCAACCGACGCCGGCCGGCTGGTCGGTGCAGTGCGTGCCGAGCGCCTCGCCCTTCGCCGACGAGGGCGACGCCGAGGAGCCGTCGGCGCAGTAGGACAGCGTGATCTCCCCCCTTGAGGGGGAGATGGCCGACAGGCCAGAGGGGGGTTGGTCCGATCGGGCTCGGCCTGCTGCAGCGGTTGGCGCTTCACGCGAGACAACCCCTCTGTCGCCTTCGGCGACATCTCCCCCTGAGGACCCTCAAGGGGAGATCGTCAGCGTCGGGCGCTGACCGTCAGCTCCGGCTTCTGGCTGATGGTCTGAAACACCACGCAGTAGCGCTCGGTCAGCTTGAGCAGCGCATCGATGCGCTCCTGCGGTTCGTCGGTGTCGAGCCCAAATGTCAGCCGGATGGCGCGGAAGCCAACCGGCGCATCCCTCGCCACGCCAAGCGTGCCGCGAAAGTCGAGATCGCCTTCGGCTTCCACCGTGGCGGCCCCAAGCTTGAATTCCAGCGCCGTGGCCACTGCCTTCAGCGTGACACCGGCGCAAGCCACCAGCGCTTCCAGCAGCATGTCGCCGGAGCAGAGTTCGAGCCCGGTGCCGCCGGTCGCCGGATGCAGCCCGGCAATGGCAATCGCCCTGCCCGTCTCGACCTTGCAGGCGATCGATTGGTCGTCGATCGAGCCCTTGGCCCTGAGGGTAATCAGCGCGCGCGAGGCGTCGTCGCGATAGGCCTCCTTCAGCGGCCCCTGCATGGCCTTCAATGCGATCGCGTCCATTTCATTTCTCTCCCATAGTTGTCTGGCTTCGCCGCTTAACGGCGGTGTCGCCTGCCCCAAACGCAAGTCCCCGCTGGCGTAGCGCTTGGCAGGCTTTCGCCCGTATAGCCTGACGGTACGGGTGCCCGACATCCAACGCCTTCACACCCTCTCTCGCAACACATTCGTAAGGCCGCCGGACATATGGCCGATATCGCCACCCTGGAAACCCGCGAAAGGGTTCTTGCGGGCATCCTGTTCAACGGCGCTGCCGTCTACTGTTTCGATGCACGACGCCTCGATCGAGCTGACACTATGGTGTCAGGACGGGGCAGCGTAAGCTGGTAAAATGACGGAATCGCTGGACATGTCAGGCACAGTGGAAAGCGCCCGCGAACGTACCCTCGGCATCATCCTGGTCTCGGCATCGGCGGCCGTCTTCGGCCTCACCGGCGTGCTGACCAAATCGATCCATGCCGACCCGCTGACCATCACCTGCTGGCGCGGCTTCGTCGGCTCGATCCTGATCAGCCTTTATGTGCTATGGCGTCGCCAGCGCTCCGGCGGTCGCGACAGCCTGCGGCTCGGCTGGCGCGGCTGGCTGCTGGCGATCGAGGGCGCGCTCGCCAGCATCGCCTTCATCTCGGCGTTCAAGTTCACCTTTGTCGCCAATGTCGCGATCATCTATGCCACGGCCCCTTTCGTCACCGCGCTGCTTGCCTTCATGCTGGTCCGCGAGCCGTTCCGGCTGCAGACGCTTGCCGCCGCCGCCGTGTCACTGTGCGGTGTGGCGATCATGGTCTGGTCCGGCTTCGGCACCGGCCATCTGTTCGGCGACGGGTTGGCGCTGCTGATGACGATCGGCAGCGCGCTCTACATGATCATGGTGCGGGCCTTCCGCGACACGCCGGTGGTGTGGGCGGGTGCCGTGTCGGCGTTCCTCCTGTTCGTGCTCGGCTGGCTCATCACCGATCCGCTGGCCGTCTCGGCCAGGGACGCTGTGCTTCTAGCCACCTTCGGCGCCTCGTTCGCGCTGGCCTCGATCCTGTGGACGGAGGGCACCCGGCTTATTCCGGCGGCCGAGTCAGGATTGCTGGGCTCGGCCGAAGTGCCATTCGCGATCCTGTTTGCCTTCCTGTTCCTCGCGGAGATCCCGCCGGCAGCCAGCATGCTCGGCGGGGCCATCGTGCTTTGCGCGGTGTTCGCTCACGCCGGCCGAGACTGGCTGATGGCCAGGCAGCGCGCAGCGGATGCATGACCGATCCTCGCCGCGTCCGAGGGCGAGTTGGCGGTCCGATCACGAGAAGTCCGTTCCTCAAAATAAATTTGAAAAGTCATGGAACCATCATAGGGCTCAGTCATTATGGCTGCGACGGGCCACCCCAAGTCCCCCCAAACCCCTCGGCCCGTCCTACTCAGAGCCGACCGCAAGGTCGGCTTTTTCTTTGCTGGCTCAGTTGGCTAAGGCCAGGTTGCCGCTGAACAACGCGGCCAGATCCTGCGCTGGCCGATCGGCATCCTCACGCAAGCGGATGGCGAATTCGGCGACCGGCACTGGCGGCAGATCAAGATCGCGCGGCGCCTCGACGATGCCGGAATGAGCGAAGCGCGCCGTCCTCAACGTCAAGGCGATGCCGGCGTGCACTGCCGTGCGCAGGCCGGCAAGGCTGGCACTGCCGGCAGCAATACGGTAGCGACGGCCGGCCGCATCGAGTGTCCTGGTCGCCGCTTCGCGAAACCCGCAATGAGGATCGAGCAGTGCCAGGGGCAGTTCGTCGTGGCGGGTGGCCAGCCCATTCTGTGAGCAAAGCCAGATCATCGGTCCCTTGAGCACGCCGACTTCGTCGCGTGTCGCCACCTGCCGCATGGCAATGGCCAGATCAAGGGTCCCGGCCTGCAAAGCCTGCGCCAGTTCAGCGGAACGGCCGACGCGCAATTCGATCCTGACGCGCGGATGGCTGACAGCGAAAGCCCTGAGAAGCTGCGGCAAGCCGCTGTCGGCGAAGTCCTGCGTGGTGCCGATGGCGACGCGCCCGTCGGCACGCGCCCCTTTGAGGGCCAGCCACGCCTCGCGGTGCGCGGCAAGGATGCGACGCGCGTGGCCGACCAGATCCTCGCCTGCCGGCGTCAGGCCGCGTCCTCGTCCCTGCGGCACCAGCAGCGCTTCGCCGACAACATCCTCCAGCCGCTGCATCTGCGCGGTTACTGCGGACGGCGAGCGACCGACGATCCACGCGGCCCGCGCCAGGGAACCGCCATCGACGAAAGCGAGGAAAGTCTTGAGGAGGTCGGGATCGAACACTTGCATAATTCGATAATATCAAAGTGTTTATCAAAAACAATTCGATTTTTCTGATCAAAGGACGATGGCATGATTTTCTCGACGGCGAAGAGACGCCGCTTGAAGCCGAGGAGAAGAAACATGCCGATCATCAATGTCAGCGTCACCGGCAAACCCGACACCGGTTTGTCAGCCGCCATTGCCAAGGAGGTAACTGAACTGTCGGCCATGCATCTGCGCAAAGACGCAACGATTACAGCTGTTGCCATTTCCTATCACGACCCCGAGCACTGGTTCGCCGGCGGCAAGTCGCTGGCCGAGCATGGCGCCAACACGGCTTGGCTCGACATCAAGGTTGTCGACGGCACCAACACCAAGCTCGAGCTGGAGGCGTATCTGCAGGCAATTTTTGCCGCATTCGGCCGGCTTCTGGGCAAGGTGCATGAGGAAAGCTACGCCCTCGTGCATGAAGTACCTGCGGCGGCCTATGGCTTTGGCGGCAAAACGCAGGAATTCCGCTTCATCAGCGGAAGGATGAAAGCGGCGTAGCTGCGATAGGCAGCCGAATCCAGTGATGACAGGAGAAAAGGAAAATGGAGCCGCATTGACGTTGATCCAACTTCGGCTAGGTTCTCACCCGAAGCGGCCACTGAAGAGCCGTGACGTGAGATTGTTGGGAGATGCGGCGATGATCCTGACACTGGCGCTGCTTGCGGGTCTTGTCGCGGCCTGGCTGCTGATCGGCGTGGTGGAGACGTTCCGCCTCGGCCTGCGTTTGAGCCAGGCGCTGCTCTACGTGCCGTTCAAGCTCGCCTACCGGATCAGCGACGAGCGCATCAAGATTGCCCGCAAGTCGGCGGCCCCGGTCATCTACGTCGTTTGGCATCAGTCACGCATCGAGCCGGCGCTGATGCTGTCGCTGCTGCCGGAGGACACGCTGCACATCCTCGACCAGGCTTCGGCCAGGTCGCCGTGGCTGGAGCCGTGGCGTGAGCTCGGCCGCACCATCGCCTTCAACGCCGAGCATGTCTTCGTCAGCCGCAGATTGGTGCGGGTGCTGAAGGGCAAGGGCCGGCTCGCCGTTTACCTGCCGGATGCGGTCGAGCCCGACGTCAAGTCGTTTCGGTTGTTTCGCGCCATCACCCGTATCGCCATGCAGGCCGACGCGCGCATCGTACCGATCTTCGTTGCCGGCGCACGCAGCCTGCCGGCTTCACTGACGCCAGCGGACAAGGCGCCCCGCCACTGGTTTCCGCAGCTGTCGATCAGCGTGCTGGAGCCGATGACCATTGCCGAGTTGGTGGCGCGGAATCCCGATCAGGCCTCCAACACAAATGCGTTGTTCGATCGCTTCGCTGAGGCCAGGCTTTTCGGCAACGATCTCGATCGCGGCCTGTTTCTTGCCATGCGCGATGCCGCCGACCGGGTTGGCGCTTCCCATCCAATTGTCGAGGACGTCATTGGTGGCGCGCTGAGCTACCGGAAAATGTTCATCGGCGCCAGGGTTTTGGGCCACCGCTTCGAGGCAATAACGGCGCCGGGCGAAGCGGTTGGGCTGCTCCTGCCCAACGCTAATGGCGTCGTGCTGTCGTTCGTCGGACTTTTGTCGGCTGCGCGGGTGCCAGCAATGATCAACTATACCGCCGGCCCGGCCAGCGTCACCGCCGCCGTCCGCACGGCGATGATCCGCACCGTGGTCTCCTCACGCGCCTTTGTCGAAAAGGCCAATCTCGCCGACATCGTCGAGGCGGTGGAAAAAGGCGGGGCGAAACTGTTGTGGCTGGAGGATGTTCGCGCAAGCGTGACCGTGCTGGACAAGGCCGCAGCCGCCTTGCTGTGGCGCTGGCCGCTGCAGCGCCAGGATGCGGCCAAGCCGGCGGTGATCCTGTTCACCTCCGGCTCGGAAGGCACGCCCAAGGCCGTGGTGCTGTCGCACCGGAACCTTCTTGCCAATGCGATGCAGGCGGAAGCCCGCATCACCATCTCGCCTGCCGACATCCTGCTAAACGTGCTGCCGGTGTTCCACTCGTTCGGGTTGACCGGCGGCACCATCCTGCCGCTGGTCACCGGAGTAAAGCTGTTCCTCTACCCGTCACCGCTCCACTACAAACTTATTCCGGAGGTGGCGCGCAAGGTCCGGCCAACGGTAATGTTCGGCACCGACACGTTCCTCGCCAACTATGCCCGCACCGCCAAGGACGACGATTTTTCCAGCCTGCGCTTCGTCGTCGCCGGTGCCGAGGCGGTGAAGCCGGAGACGCGCCGGGTGTACCGCGAGCGCTTCCAGGCCGAGATCATCGAAGGTTTTGGCTTGACCGAGGCCGCACCGGTGGTTGCCGTCAACACCGCCATCCACGGCCGCGACGGAACGGTCGGGCGGCTGCTGCCGGCCATGCGCATGAAACTCGAACCGGTCGAAGGCATTAGCGACGCCGGCCGGCTGTGGCTCGACGGGCCAAACCTGATGATGGGCTACATGACCGCCGATAGGCCGGGCGAGTTGCAGCCGCTCGAAGGCTGGCACGACACCGGCGATATCGTTTCGGTGGATCGCGAAGGCTTCATCACCATTCGCGGCCGCGCCAAGCGCTTCGCCAAGATAGCCGGCGAGATGGTATCACTTGGTGCGGTCGAGATGCTGGTGCAGTCGCTGTGGCCGGAAGAGCATCACGCCGTGGTGGCAGTGCCGGACAAGCGGCGCGGCGAGCGCCTCGTTCTGGTCACCACCGCCGACAATGCGGATCCCGACGAATTGCGCGAATTCGGCAAAAAAGCCGGGGCGGCCGAACTGATGGTGCCGAACGACATCGTCAAGGTCGAAGAGATCCCGGTGCTGGGCTCCGGCAAGACCGACTATGTCTCGACTAGAAAGCTGGCGCTCGAGAGGCTGGGACTGAGCGCAGCCGCCTGAGGTTTGCTGTCGAAAACTCTAGAGGACCACCACCGACAACAGCAGAATGACGCCGACGGCCATCATCAGCAGGCCCGGCCAGTTCTGCGACAGGCCGAGAAAACGGAGCCCGCGCTGCCGCGGCTCCAGCGTCGGACCTGGTGTTGCGAGATTGGGCGTCGGACTATCCGGCGCGGTGGAGACAGCGGCCGGCTCACTAAGCCGCCCGCGCATGATGGCCGCAACCGCCATATAGACGAGGCCGGCGACAGTCAGTAACGCGCCGATGAGGATGACAGCCATTTCTCCTCGTTTCCGATGGTTTTGCGCCCGATGCGGCAGCTTGCGCGACGTTGACGACGTATCACGACCAGCCGCTCAAACGGACCTACCAACACAAACGGTCTGGCCGCCCAGCAAGTTCCGAAAACGGGTTTTTGAGGTGCGTTCCACAGCGCCGCGTGCTCTGCGAGCCGCTCCCAAGTCAAAATCCGTCAGCCAATGTCCGACGACAGCACCTTCTCGCCTTCGCGCTTGGCGCGTCTCGAATAGGCGCGCACGCTGAACGGCAAGAAGACCAGATAGCCGGCAACCGAGGCCGTCAGCGTATACCAGGGATAAGTCATCAAAAGCAGGACGTAGAGAACGACTGCGAGAATGATCGGCAGCACCCTGTCGCCCGGTATCCTGACGCTCTTGCCGGAATAGACGGGCAATCTGCTGACCAGCAGGAACGCCACCAATATTGTAAAGCCGGTGGCAATGAAGGCCGCCAGGCGGCTGGGTTCAAGCCCAAGCCTGAGGAAGAACAGATAGAGCGGCAGCATCACCAACACCGCACCCGCCGGCGCCGGCACGCCGACGAAATATTCGGTCTGCCACTGCGGACGGTCGAGCTCTTCGTCGAGCACGTTGAAACGGGCAAGCCTCATCCCACAGGCGATGGTGAACAGCAGTGCGGCGATCCAGCCCGGTGAACCTGCCCTGTCGAGTAGAAAGGCATAGAGCACCAGCGCCGGTGCCACGCCGAAATTGACGATATCGGCCAGCGAATCCATTTGGGCGCCGAATTTGGAAGTCGCCTTCAGCATTCGCGCCAGACGGCCGTCGATACCATCGAGGAAGGCGGCGAGCAGCACCATCACCACCGCTGGCTCGAAGCGGCCCTCGAAGCCGAAGCGAATACCGGACAGGCCAGCGCAGATGGCAAGCACCGTGACCAGATTGGGCAGCACCATGCGCATCGGGATTTCGCGAATGCGCGGGCCACCGCCGCCATGCGCCTCGAATTTCTTGAACGGCGGCGCCACCGGTCAGGACACCCGCACGAGCGGCGTTGCAGCAACGCCGCCGAATTCCGCCAGCACCGTCTCACCGCCAACCGCGGTCTGGCCGACGGCGACACGCGGCGTCGCGGTGGAGGGCAGGAATACATCGACGCGCGAGCCAAAGCGGATCAGCCCGAAGCGCTCGCCGGTGCCGATGGCGCCGCCGGCCTCGGCCCAGCAGACGATGCGCCGCGCCACCAGGCCGGCAATCTGCACTGCGGCGACCGTTCCATTGGGGCTTTCGATGACCAACCCGTTGCGCTCGTTCTCGGTGCTTGCCTTGTCGAGTTCGGCGTTGAGGAATTTTCCTGGCCGATGCTCGATCCTGGAAATGCGGCCACGCACCGGAGAGCGGTTAACGTGGCAGGAAAAGACGTTCATGAATACCGAGATGCGGGTCATTTCGCCGCCGCCGAGGCCAAGCTCGCGCGGCGGCACGGCCGGGCCAACCGCCGAGACGATGCCGTCGGCCGGGCTGACAACCAGCCGGTCGTCGATCGGCGTGACACGCTCGGGATCGCGGAAGAAATAGGCGCACCAGGCTGTCAGGATGAGACCGATCCAGAACAGGGTCGAGGAGAAATAGCCAAGAAAGAGCGTCGCCGCGCCGAACGCAGCGATAAAGGGATAACCCTCGCGATGGATCGGAACGAACGCATTCTTGATCGTGTCAACGAGGCTCATGGGATCAGGACAACCTTGGTTCCAAGTCCGGCCTCAATAGCGGAAACACCCCGCGGTCGCAACGCGACAATGGGGGCGGTTGAGGGTTTGGCGGTCGCGCCGCCGTCTCTCAGAACGACCAAGCGAAATCCACTCAGGCACCCGCTGCCGCCGCTTGGTCGAAATACTCGTCGAGCTCGCGCCGATCGGCCTCCGCCAGGCTCTCTTCGTGGCTGCCGCGCAGCTCGGCGCCGTTCGGGGTCGACTGGAGGAAGAATACGTGCCCGTCGGCCATAACCACCCAGTTCACAACCGTGTCGCCTTCCCTGGCCACGACCGAGTTCGCCGAGACAATTGCTTCGGTCGGATCGAACCCGGCCCTGCGTAGCAAGAGGTCGACAGCGACCGGCGCATGATAGGCTGCGGCCAATTCGAGCACCGTTTCTATTGCCTGCGCTTCAACACGGGCAAGTCTCTTGCCGACGCGCGGGGCGCCGGCAGCGAATGGATTCTCGCCTGGACGCGCGACGGACGGATCCTTCGGGGCGATATATTCATAGACGGCCGCATGCGTGGGCGTGGCGACGGCTAGACGCGGCTCCTTGGCATTGGTGCGCAGCTGAAAAGCCAACAGTTTTTCGCCCTCGACGTCCAGCACCCTTGCCATGCCGAGCGCCAGCTTGACCTCGGGCCTAGGCGCCTCGGCGCATGCAAGGCCGACGCCGACATCACGCCAGCCCGTCATTTGATTGACCAGCTTGCCAACAGAACGATGGAGTAGCCTCGGCTGGCGCCGGGGATTGGTCACGGCCAGCTGATGAATGGCTTCTCGGTAGTCGGCATCCTCAACGATTGCGAGTTCAGGCCACGAGTTTATCCAGCGCGCCGATAGAGCGAGCATCGATGCGGCCTGATCGGCTTGGTAGAATAGACGGTCGAGAGTACTGAGCTTATCGTCAGTACCTCCTTCGAAGCCTGTCTGTTCCTCAGTCTCCTCGGGGTGCTCCGCGACCCAGGCAGCCATTTGGTCCAAAGTCGCCAGTTGTCCGTGCGCGCCCATCTCAGCGAGGGCGGTGCGTGCGTCGGCAATGACGGTGTCGAGTTCTTCGCCAGAATTATAGATGAACTGGCTATGGCCGCCATTGTTGACCTCAGCCAAATAGTCATCGGCATGACAGGCCTGCATTGCCTTGTGGCTGATTTCCGTGGAACGGTAAAGGCCTTGCGAGACCATGGCTTCGACGAATTCTCTGACGGCTACAATGAGACCGAAAGGATTGTCGGCCGCGTCTTCCACGACTGAGCGCGGCACGATCACCGAAGATGATGGCTTGCCTGGGAATGACTGCTTGGACCGAGTCGGTGAAATGGTCGCTGATCGCTGAAATTTCTTCTTAGCCCAGCTGGAAAATCTTTCAAACACGCCAAACGCCCTTCCTGCTTGCCACAACAGGATTTCTGCGGGCCAACGTGATTCTTGCATTTGACTTTCCCGTCCGCAAGCACCGGCCGGTTATACTTCTTGAAGAAGAATGACTGAAGGCGCACGGCGCATCGCGCGGTTCCGTGCGGCTACTCAGGTCAAATATAAACGACGCCGTCGCCATCCTCATTGTCGGAACGCAGCACTCTCGCCCGTCCTTGGCAAGACAGCGCCTCTCATCGGCCTTTTCGGCCATGACGATTTGCGCAAACCCGGAGGTTCTCGGCCCATGCAGGAATCAGCAGCTAGGCAAGTGCAAGTGGTGATGAACGGCTTGGCCTTCGGCGAGTCGCCGCGCTGGCATGATGGCCGGCTGTGGTTCTGCAACTGGGGTACGGGCCAGATCATCGCCGTTGAAGCCCTAGGCAACAGTGAGATCGTGCTCACCGTGCCGGCCACCCTGCCCTATTCCATTGACTGGCTGCCGGACGGGCGCCTGCTTGTCGTCTCCGGCCGCGAAGGGCTGATCCTCAGGCAGGAGGCAGACGGGACATTGGTCACCCATGCCGATCTGAGACAACTATCAAAGAGCCCGTGGAACGAGATCGTCGTCGATGGACGCGGCAACATTTATGTCAATGGTGGTGGGCCTGCTCCGGGTCCCGGCCAGCATTTCGGCCCCGGCGCCATCGTGCTGGTCGCGCCTGACGGCTCGGTTCAGCAGGTGGCTGAGAACCTCGCCTTCGCCAATGGCATGGCGGTGACGCCTGACAACAAGACGCTTATCGTTGCCGAATCCCACGCCAACCGGCTGACCGCCTTCGACATCGCTGCCGATGGTGGCCTTTCCAACCGCAGGGTCTGGGCCAATCTCGGCAACGGTTTTCCCGACGGCATCTGCCTCGATGCCGAAGGTGCGGCGTGGTATGCCGATGTTCCGAACCGGCATTGCGTGCGGGTGCGCGAGGGCGGCGCGATGCTCGAAAGCGTCGATGTCGACCGCGGCTGCTTTGCCTGCATGCTCGGCGGCAGCGAGGGAAAAACGCTGTTCATCGTCGCCGCCGAATGGCGCGGCTTCGAACATATGATCAGCGATGCCCGTACCGGCCAAGTGCTCAGCGTCGACGCTACTGCGCCGGGCGCCGGCTGGCCGTAGAGAGCTTACATCCCGGGAATCCGCTGATAGTTGGCAATATCGGCCTTGACGCCAAGTCGCGCAATGGTCTCCTGAGGATTGAAGCCGCTGCGCTCATGCGCAGCCTTGATGATCGGCACGACCTTGTCGACAGCGGCCTGCCCTTCCCATTCGACAATGGTCACGAGGTTGAACTCGCCCGGCCCCGAGAATTGCTCAAGCAGGAAATCTTGGACGAACCCTTGCTGCTGGCGCAGCAATTCATGCGTCATTCGGACCTTGGCAAGAATCTCCTCGCGGGCGTTGGCTGGAACGACAAACTTGTCCACCCGGAATACGCTGCCGCCGCTACCTGCCTGATTTATCCCATTCATGTCGATTGTCTCCGTTTTTGAACGACGCATCTTGCTGCGATCCAAAACGGCCTACGATCTCAACTTAAGTTGAGGTCAAGCACAAATTTTCAGCTCACCTCCGAGGTGCGGCGGCGGACGACGACGCCGAACTCGTCGCTTTCGCGGGCAATGCGTAGCCGCTCCTCGGCCTCGCTTGCCTCGCGCTGGCGGTCCCACATCGATGCATAAAGGCCGCGCTTGGCCATCAAGGCGGCATGGGTGCCGCGCTCGGCGATCCGGCCGTCCTGCAGGACGATGATTTCGTCGGCGGAAATCACTGTAGACAGCCGATGGGCGATGACGAGGGTGGTGCGGCCCTGGCTGACCAGGTCGAGTGCCGCCTGGATCTCCTGCTCGGTGTGGCTGTCCAGCGCCGAAGTCGCCTCGTCGAGCATCAGGATCGGCGGGGCCTTCAAGATGGTGCGGGCAATCGCCACCCGCTGCTTCTCGCCGCCGGAGAGTTTCAGCCCGCGCTCGCCCACCATTGAGCGATAGCCGTCGGGCAGCCGCTCGATGAACGGTCCAATCTGGGCCAGTTCTGCCGCCTTGCGCACATCCTCTTCGCTGGCGCCGATGCGGCCGTAGCGGATGTTGTAGGCGATGGTATCGTTGAACAGCACCGTGTCCTGCGGCACCATGCCGATGGCGGCGCGTAAGCTCTCCTGCGTCACGTCGCGAATGTCCTGGCCGTCGATCAGAACCTTGCCGCGCTGGATATCGTAGAAACGAAACAAAAGCCGCGAAATGGTCGACTTTCCGGCTCCGGAGGGACCGACAATGGCCACCGTCTTGCCTGCTGGCACCTCGAAGCTGATACCCTTCAGGATCTTGCGGTTGGCGTCGTAGGAAAAATGCACGTCACGGAACTCGACATTGCCGGCGCTGACGACCAGTGGCTTGGCGCCTGGCCGATCGACGATCTCGCGCTTGACGTCGAGCAGATCGAACATGTTTTCGATGTCGGTCAGGCCTTGGCGGATTTCGCGGTAGATCATGCCGATGAAATTCAGCGGCACCGAAAGCTGCATGAGCATGGCGTTGACGAAGACGAAGTCGCCGACGCTCTGTGTGCCTGCCTTCACCTCGAGTGCCGACAGCACCATGACGACGGTCATGCCGATGCCGAAGATCACGCCTTGGCCGAAGTTCAGCCAACCAAGCGAGGTCCAGGTCCTGGTCGCAGCCACCTCATAGCGCGCCGTGGAACGGTCGAAGCGTTCGGCCTCCATGACTTCGTTGTTGAAATATTTGACTGTTTCGTAGTTGAGCAGCGAATCGATCGCCTTAGTGCTGGCTTCATTGTCGCTGTCGTTCATCTCGCGGCGGATCGAAATACGCCAATCGCTCGCCCTGACGGTGAACCAGACATAGAGCCAGACCGTGACCGCGATCACCAAGACGTACAGCCAGCCATAGGTGACGGCGAAGATGCCGGCGGTGAGCGCGAATTCGACGATCGTCGGCGCAGTCGCCAGCATGGTGAACCGGACGATCGTCTCGATGCCTTTAGTGCCGCGCTCGATGACGCGCGACAGTCCGCCGGTGCGCCGTTCGAGGTGGAAGCGCAGCGACAATTCGTGCATGTGCACGAAGGTACGGAAGGCGAGCCGACGCACGGCATGCTGGCCGACCCGTGCAAACAGGGCGTCGCGCAGCTGGTTGAAGCCGAGCTGCACCAGCCGCACGGCATTGTAGGCGACGACCAGCATGACCGGCGCCAGCAGAAAGGCCGGCAGCGGCGGCGGCGATTTGCTATCGCCGGCCAGTGCGTCGGTCGCCCATTTGAAGAAATAGGGTCCGGCCACCAGGGTCAGCTTGGCGACGACCAGCAGCACGGTGGCCCACACCACCCGGGCCCTCAGGTCGGCGCGGTCGGCCGGCCACATATAGGGCCAGAGATTGCGCAACGTTCTGAAGGTCGAGCCGGAATCGGCGGAAACGGTTTTCTCGGCCATTCTTGTTTACCTTTTATGTCTTAGCGGCCGGAGCAGTAGGAATCGACCAGCGCGGCCAGCGATGCCGAAACATCGGCGAGCGCGGCGCGGTCGAGCTCATAGCGCGAGCGCTGGCGGTCAGGCTCGAAGCGGATCAGCCCGGCCTCGACCAGGATCTTCAAATGCTGGGAAACGGTGGACTGCGCCAGATCGAGATGCTCGACGACCTCGCGACAGCAGCAGGAACGGCTGGCGGAAAGGTGTTTGAGAATTTCGATCCGCGCCGGATGCGAAAGGGCCGCGAGCCGGACAGCGACAGCGCGGCTATCCGGCGTGCAGTTGGCCGGCGTGCAGTTGGCCGGCGTGCAATTGGCCGGCGCGCGTTCATCTGCCGCCCGGCGTCGGTCCATTACGGGGGGAGATTCGATCATCGTGCATCGGCGATAAACGATGACTGGCCCTGCCGCAAGCTATCCTGATGGGCAGAACGGCTACTCGGTCTTGGCTGGCGCCGTCGTCATCTGGTCGCCCATTGCCTTGAGATCGGCGGGTTCGCCTTCCTTCGATTTCTCCGGCACCTTGAACACCTGTCCCGGCCAGATGCGGTTCGGATTGCTGATCTGGTCCTGGTTGGCGAGATAGATGGTCGAGTAGCGCATGCCTTGGCCATAGACTCGCCGCGAAATCCGCCACAGCGTGTCATGGCGGCGGATAATGACTGCGCCATCGGCATGTTCGAGCTTAGGAGCGACGGTCTCGGGAGTTTCGCCCGAAGGCGTTGTCGCGGCCATTTCGGCCGGGGCCTCGGTGGCGGGAGTGGGGGTGGTTGCGGGCGTTTCGGCGGCTGTTGCCGGTGTAGTCGGCGCGGCTTCGGTCGCTGGCGCATTCGGCTCGGCCGGTTTTATCTCGGCAGGCTTCGGCCCGGCCGGCGCCACGGCGGCAACCGCCTCGCCTGGCTCGCGTTCGAACGGCACGGCGGCACGGGCCACCACGCTCACGCCGTCGGCATCGAGCGCGTCGACATGGATGGTGTAGGTGCCGACCGGGATGTCACGTGTCGCTTCGACCAGGAAGTGGCGGTCGGGCGAGGTCTTCGCGTCGCCGAGCAGGATATCGTTGGCATAGGCGCGCACCTTGCGGCCGGGATCGGTGACGCCGGCAATGAAAATCTTGTTGCCGTCGATTTCGACGGCTTCGACGACGATCTTGGGCTCCGCCGCGGGAGCAGCAGGCGCTACCGGTGTGGCGGGCGCCACCGGAGCCGGTGCGGCTTCAATGGCGGCCGGCGCGGCTGGCGCCGGCGCGGCGGCGGCCGGCAGTTCGGTGCCGGGGGCAGGCAGCGCGGCATCAGATTTTGCCTCAGGGGCCGGAACAGTGAGCAGTTCGGACGGCTTGCCCGGCTCCTCGACCATTGCCAGCACTTGGCCGGTGGAATTCTGGGGGATCGAAACGACGGCGGTCTGCGCCGAGGCGGTCACGACATTGCCAGCCGTCGAGCGCAGCGTGATCGTGTAGTCGCCGGGCTTCAGCGGATCGTCGAGAATAATGGCAAAGGCGCCGTCGGGACCGGCGACCGTCGAGCCGAGCACAGTCGAACCGTTGAGAATCTCGACCTTGGCGTTGGGCGCCGCATTGCCGGCGACGACGATCGAGCCGTTGCTTTCGACGCGCACGATGTCGAAGGTCGGCACGATTGCACCTGCTGCGGTCGGCGCAGCGGGCGCTGCCGCATCGGTGGAGGCCGCGGGCGCAGGCGGCAGCCGCCCCTCGGTCGCCGGAGCGACCGGTTTCGAAGCCGGCGGCGTCAGCGCCGCGACCTCCGCAGGCCGGGTAGAATTGAGATACGGGTCGAGCGCGCCCGATAGATAGGCGGTTCCCGCCGCGGCGACAGAGCCGCCAGCCGCGAACAAAAACGCCTTCAACGGATTAATTGCCATGTTTCCCTGCCCCTTAGCCACCTAATTTGGTCTAGCCTGTTTTACCAAATCCGACAAGAAAAAGCCCGCCCCAGGGCTTGACCATGCCAATAGTCCCTATCACCAATTATAACATGAACACGATTCGATCTGTCTGCGTCTATTGCGGCTCGTCCCCGGGCCGAGATGAAACCTATATCAAGGCCGGACACCTGCTTGGCCGCTCGATCGCCAAGTCCGGCCTGCGTCTGATTTATGGCGGCGGCACTAAAGGTATCATGGGTGCCGTCGCTGAAGGGACATTAAAGGCCGGCGGCAAGGTAACGGGCATCATTCCACGTTTTCTGATCAACCGGGAGGCGACCGAAACCGCGCTTAACCGGCTCGACGAGCTCGTCATCACCGACAATATGCATGAGCGCAAACATAGGATGTTCGAGAAATCCGACGCCTTTGTGGCGTTGCCCGGCGGCATCGGCACGGTCGAGGAGATCGTCGAGATCATGACTTGGGCCCAACTCGGCCACCACCGCAAGCCGATCGTCTTCGGTAACGTCGGAGGGTTCTGGGATCCGATGCTAGCGCTGCTCGACCACATGGCAACGGAAGGCTTCATCCACACGGCGCAACGGGTAAAGCCGCTGGTGGTCGAGGATCCGGAAGCAATCGTCGCCGCCATCATGGTGGCGGGATCGTCCGTCGACGCTCCGACGGAGGGCGTACAGTCGGTGATTGATAAGATGTAGAGTGAACAGTGAATAGTGAAACACAAGACGTTCCAGACCGCGCCTGTCTATCCACTACTGATTATTCACTATTCACTCCTTTCCCTACTGCCTTCCTTAAATCCGCAATGACCGGCCAACCGCCTTTCTTCGTTACGCGGCTCGAGCTGATGCGGAAACGGTCTTGCGCACCGAAGAAAACATCGACCAGGAGTACATCGCCAGTGCTGCCCAGATCAGCCCGAAGGCTATGGCCTGAACACTGCCGAAGGGTTCGCCGAAAATCAGCACCGCGATCAAAAAGACGATGGTCGGCGCGATATATTGCATGATGCCGATGGTGGAGAGGCGCAGCAGCCTGGCGCCGAACGCAAACAACAGCAGCGGCACGGCGGTGACCGGCCCGCAGCCGATCAGCAAGGCGGTGTCGTTCAACGAGCTGGAGACGAAATGATCCTGTCCTGTGGCGATCAGGAAGATGATGTAGCCGAGCGCCGGCACCGACAGCAGCAGCACTTCAAGTAGGAAGCCCTGGCTCGGGCCGATTGGCAGCGTCTTGCGGAAGAAGGCATAGGCGGCAAAGGAAAAGGCCAGCACCAGCGACACCCAAGGCAGCTTGCCGGCGTCGATGGTCAGTACCGCGACGGCGATTGCCGCGAGCACCACCGCCACGACCTGCAGGCGGTCGAGCCGTTCGCCGAGCAGCAGCGCGCCGACAACGACGCTGACCAGCGGGTTGATGTAGTAGCCAAGCGCGGTCTCGATGGTGCGGTCGACCGCGATCGCCCAGACATAGATGCCCCAGTTGACCGAGATCAGCGCCGCCGTCAGCACCGCCATCGAAATGATGCGCGGCGAACGAACTGCCGCTTTGAAATCGGCAGTGCGACCGGCCCAGACCAGGACAGCGGCCGCGATCGGCACCGACCAGACGATGCGGTGGGCGATGACTTCGGCCAGCGGCAGATGTGCGACAGCCTTCATGTAGAAGGGCAGCAGCCCCCAAAGCAGGTAGGCGCCGAGTGCCAGCAGGAAGCCGCGACGAGCTTTGGTGTCGGCCTCGATGTGAAGTGCTTGGGTAGTCATGGGCGAAGGCTATGCGCCAGCGGCTTGCCCAAAACCATCGCAAATTGCTGATGGATCAATGGAGTCTCGCTGATGGTTCAACCCGACCACCAAACATTGAACAATCGCGCCGTGTACGAGAGGGTAAAAGGCCCAACCAACACGACATGCGGTCTCAACGCTGAGCTGGTTTCTCGTTAAGTTCGAAAAAGACGCTGTCGGGCGAACCCTCATCGTGCCTGAAGCCCGTCAGCTCTGCCGCAAGATCGAGGGGAAGGTCAAAAACAAAATCGACCTCGGAACCCTTGGTATCTTCTTCATCCTGTTTGGAAAAACACTGCTGCTTCAGCGCTTCAAAAGAAGCGGGGAGATCACCCGTGACATGCAAGTCCCTCACAGTCTTGTCACCGCTGTGCCAGACTTTCCAAATGTTCCTT
The DNA here is from genome assembly GCF_040322115.1 of Mesorhizobium sp. M0195. Classification (NCBI taxonomy): domain Bacteria; kingdom Pseudomonadati; phylum Pseudomonadota; class Alphaproteobacteria; order Hyphomicrobiales; family Phyllobacteriaceae; genus Mesorhizobium; species Mesorhizobium sp. M0195. The sequence continues at coordinate 93,811 of NZ_JAMYSV010000014.1, forward strand.
CCGTCGCGCCAGAGCTCGGCGCGGGCGAACATGACATGCTCTTCTATGTGCGCGATAACCACTTCCCGCCCTTGCGAGATCGCAACCAGATATTGTTGAGGTGGGTTTGGGAAGCTGCAGGGATCGAGAATGATAATCGCCCAGTTCTTTTCGCTGGCATAGGCATTCACTGGCGCTTCGAAAATCTCCGATGAATCGCCAATTTCGCGCCCGAACAAGGCCGCAGCTTCCTTTATTTCATAACCACGAAAACCAAGCCAGCTTATCGAGAAGCCCATCTCCCTACGCCGCCGCCGCCAATCCCGCCATGTCGCGGTTCTTCATCAGCTTGTAGACGATCGAATCCATCAGCGCCTGGAACGAAGCATCGATGATGTTTTCGGAGACGCCGACCGTCCACCAGCGCGCGCCGGTGCCGTCATGGGATTCGATCAGCACGCGGGTGATCGCCTCGGTGCCGCCATTGAGGATACGCACCTTGAAGTCGGCCAGCTCGAGATCGGCGATCTCGCTCTGGAATTTGCCGAGATCCTTGCGCAGTGCAATGTCGAGCGCGTTGACCGGGCCATGGCCTTCGGCGACCGACATCTTCTCCTCGCCCTCGACCAGGACTTTCACAATCGCCTCCGAGACCGTCTTCAGCTGGCCGTTGGCGTCGAAGCGGCGCTCGACCATGCAGCGGAACGAGGTGACGCGGAAGAATTCCGGCAGGCCATGCAGCATCTTGCGCGCCAGAAGCTCGAAGCTGGCGTCGGCGCCTTCGTAAGCGTAACCCTCCGCCTCACGTTCCTTGACCACGGCGATCAGAGCGTCGAGGCGATGGTCATCCCGGGGCACGTCGATGCCGCGCCGCTTCAGCTCGGCGAGGAAATTGGCCTTCCCACCTTGGTCCGAAACCATGACGCGGCGGCGGTTGCCGACAGTCTCTGGCGGCACATGCTCGTAGGTCGCCGGCTCCTTGGCCAGCGCCGAGGCATGGATGCCGGCCTTGGTGGCGAAAGCGGAGGCACCGACATAGGGCGCCTGCGCTTCGGGCGCGCGGTTCAGCAACTCGTCGAAGGCGCGGGACAGACGCGATATACCGGTCAACGCCTCTGCCGAAATGCCTGTAGCAAAGCGGCCCGAAAAGGCCGGCTTCAGCGCCAATGTCGGCACGATCGAGATCAGATTGGCGTTGCCGCAGCGCTCGCCGATGCCATTCAGCGTGCCCTGGATCTGGCGCACGCCGGCCTCCACGGCGGCAAGCGAATTCGCCACCGCCTGGCCGGTGTCGTCATGGGCGTGGATGCCGAGATGGTCGCCCGGTATGCCGGCGGCGATCACCTTTTCGACGATGGCGCGCACCTCAGAGGGCTGGGTGCCGCCATTGGTGTCGCACAGAACCACCCAGCGCGCGCCGGCTTCATAAGCCGTTCTGGCGCAGGCCAGCGCATAATCGGGGTTGGCCTTAAAGCCATCGAAGAAATGCTCGCAGTCGACCATCGCCTCCTTGCCGGCAGTGAGCGCCGCCTCGACCGAGGTCTTGATCGCCTCGAGGTTCTCCTCATTGGTGCAGCCGAGCGCGACGCGGACGTGGTAGTCCCAGCTCTTGGCGACGAAGCAGATGGCATCAGATTTGGATTGGATCAGCGTCGCGAGGCCGGGGTCGTTCGAAGCCGACACGCCTGCCCGCTTGGTCATGCCGAAGGCAACGAATTTGGCATCGGCCGTGCGACGCTCGGCAAAGAAGGCAGTGTCGGTTGGATTGGCGCCGGGGTAGCCGCCCTCGACGTAGTCGATGCCGAACTCGTCCAGCAGCTTGGCGATGGCGATCTTGTCCTCGACGGAAAAGTCGATACCCGGCGTCTGCTGACCATCGCGCAGCGTGGTGTCGAACAGATAAAGGCGCTCGCGAGCCATGGTCATTTCCCGGCAAACATGTCCGTTGCGCGGATCAGCCTGTCGAGGATGCCCGGCTCCGAATAGGCATGGCCGGCGCCTTCGATCAGATGGAAGTCCGCTTTCGGCCACGCCTTGTGCAGCGCCCAGGCATAGCGCGCCGGGCACGGCATGTCGTAGCGGCCGTGAACGATGGTACCCGGGATATCCTTAAGCTTCCATGCATCGCGCAGCAGCTGTCCCTCTTCCAGCCAGCCGGCATGGACGAAATAGTGGTTCTCGATGCGGGCGAAAGCCAGGGCATAATCATCCTGGCCGAAGGGACCGCTGGTTTCCGGTTCCGGCAGCAGCGTGATCGTCTCGCCCTCCCACAGGCTCCAGGCGCGGGCGGCCTCGACCCGCGCCACAGGATCGCTGCCGACCAGCCGTTTGCGGTAGGCGGCCATCATGTCGCCGCGCTCAGCCTCCGGAATGGGCGCCAAAAACCGCTCCCACTTGTCGGGGAACATCTCCGAGACGCCGAACTGGTAGTACCATTCGAGTTCGGCGCGGGTCAGCGTGTAAATGCCGCGCACGACCAGTTCGCTGACCCGCTCGGGATGTGTCTCGGCATAGGCCAGCGCCAGCGTCGAACCCCACGAGCCGCCAAACACCAGCCATTTGTCGAAGCCGCACATTCTTCGCAGGCGCTCGATGTCGGCGACCAGGTGCCAGGTGGTGTTGGCTTCGAGCGAGGCATTGGGCGTCGATTTTCCGCAGCCGCGCTGGTCGAACAGAACGAGGTCGTAGAGCTTCGGGTCGAACAGCCGCCGGTGCTTTGGCGAAATGGTGCCGCCCGGCCCGCCATGCAGGAATACAGCCGGCTTGGCCCCCTTGGTGCCGGAGCGCTCCCAATAGACCTGATGGCCATCGCCAACGTCGAGCATGCCGGACTCGAAAGCCTCGATCTCGGGATAGAGGGTACGGAATTCGCTGCTCATAATTTCAGGCCCTGCTGCGGCCAGTTGGCCGTCTCGTGATCGGGATGCTGGAAGGAGATGATGGATTCCTGTCGCGCGTAGAAATCCGGGTCGTCATGGATCGGCGCGTCGAAGATCGTCTCGACCCAAGGCAGCCTGGCGGCGTAGTTGACCTGGATCTGCGGCGCCAGATCGGAACGGTCGTCGAAGGCGCCGATGGCGATCTCCAGCGCGCCGGGCTGGCGGTAGGTCAGCGGTGTGCCGCAGCGGGCGCAGAAGCCGCGATCGATGTTGACCGACGACTGAAAGTAACTCGGCTCCTCGCGCACCCATTCGACGCCGTCGCTCGGCACTTTCACCAGCGCGCCGAAAAACGACCCGAACTGTTTCTGGCACATGCGGCAATGACAAATGGACGGGCGGCCGAGCGCCCCGTGGATGCGGAAGCGCACGGCGCCGCACTGGCAGCCGCCGGTACGAACGGTTTCGGTCATGATTTTTCCTCCGGCGGCCATTGTTCGGTGTCGTGGTCGGGATGTTGGTAGGAGACGAGGTCGGCGAGATAGGAGGCAGACGAGACGTCGGCCATCGTTTCCTCACCGGGCAATTCGTGAACATGATCCACATAGGGGAGCTTGGCTTCGACACCCCATTGGATCGTCGGCGCAATCTCCTCGGGGTGGTCGAATGCGGCGATGGCGAGCGCCACGCCATCGGGCGCTTCGAAGGTCAGCGGCGTGCCGCATTCGGCGCAGAAACCGCGCAAAGCCGCGTTGGACGAGCGGAAGCGTTTGGGCTCACCGCGCGTCCAGTCCAGCCTGGCGCCGCGCACCGAGACCAGCGGCAGGTAGAAATTGCCGCTTGCCTTCTGGCACATGCGGCAATGGCAGACGGAAGCATCGCCGAGCGTGCCTTCGACGCGGAAGCGCACGGCGCCGCACTGGCAGCCGCCTGTATACACCGGTCTGTTGTCGAGGCTCATCGCGCACTACTCCGGAGCATGGCAGACCGCCTCGACATTGTTGCCGTCGGGATCGAGGACGAAGGCGCCATAATAGTTCGGATGGTAGTGCGGGCGCAGGCCAGGCCCGCCATTGTCTTTGCCGCCGGCGGCAATTGCCGCGGCGTGAAAGGCATCGACCTCGGCGCGGCTGCGCGCGGTGAAAGCGACATGCTGATGATGCTTCGACTTGTCCTTGCCGGCGTGCAGCCAAAACACCGGCCGGTCGCGGCCGTAGCCGCCGACCTTGGCGCCGCCGGTATATTCCTGCGGCACCATGTAAAGCAGCGAGGCGCCGAGCGGCGCCATCGCCCTGTCGTAAAAACCCTTCGACGCGTCGAAATCCGAAACGGTGATGCCGAGATGATCGATCATGGAACTACCTCCGTTGCTGGCTGGCCTGCCAACACGTCGGCGCCAGTCAGGCCGGCCACGATCACGATGTGCTGGCAGACATTGTCAATATCGCGAACGACGTCGTCGTTCCAAAAGCGCAGGATGGTCCAGCCGCTGGCATTCAAGTACGCGCTTCGTGCCTCGTCACGCTGGACGCTTTCGGGATCCGCGTGTTGGCTGCCGTCAACCTCAATGATCAAGCTGTGTGTCGAGCAAGCAAAGTCGATGATGTAAGGTCCGATCGGCACCTGCCGGCGAAAGCTCATCCCCATCAGCCGATGGGCGCGCAATTCGTTCCAAAGCTTCAACTCGGCATCGGTCATGCCACGGCGCATAGATTTTGCATTCTTTCGCTGACGCGATGGAACGAGGTCGTGACCCATCAAGCACCCTCGCCTTCGCGATTGGCGAAATCATCGACGACAGCCAATCTCCTCCCTTGCGGGGGAGATGTCCGGCAGGACAGAGGGGGGTACTGTCCCTCCGGCCTGTCAACCGATCGGAGCCACGCCCTCAAGCAGGTTCCGGGGTGCGAATGGGTTACGTCGAAAGTCGGCGGTCCTTCCCACCCCCCTCTGTCCTGCCGGACATCTCCCCCGCAAGTGGGGAGATCGGCCATCACAAAAGCCTTCGCCAGCCTTGCACACATTTCGACCTCCACCCTCACCGCTTTACCTCCCAGGTGGTGATGCGGGCGCCGGTGACCGGGTCCTTTCCGTCCTTCAATTGCACGCCTTGCGCCAGAAGCTCCTCGCGGATGCGGTCGGCCTCGGCCCAGTTCTTTTCGCGAATAAGACCGAGTCTTTCGTCTATACGCGCTCTGATACGATCCTTGGTGGGACCAACAGAGCCGTATGCGTCGAGGGTGTCGTCCTCCTCCTGAATGCTTGCGTGGGCGACGGCCTTCGTCTCAGTCACAGCTGGGACGCCACGTAAGAATTCATCTGGGGTGTGCTGCATAAGACCCAGAAGTTTTAGACCAGCCAAGACTCGGCCCGCATCATCCCCAGCCCCGTACGCAGATGAAGAAGCGGTGCGGAACGCATCGTATGTCTGCAAATCGTCGAGCAGATGCTCCAATATTCGAGGTTCCGGTGTGATTGGGTTCACGGGCCAGATTTCATCAAATCGACGGTAGAGTTTCGTAAGCAGCCTTTCCGCCTCTTCCAGCTTGCGCACGGAAAAGTCGATCGGCTCGCGATAATGCGTCATCAGCATCGCCAGCCTGAGCACCTCGCCCGGCCATTTGCGGCCGCCAAAGGTATCCGTCTCCAGCAATTCTGTGATCGAATAGAAATTGCCCAGGCTCTTGGACATCTTCTGACCTTCGACCTGCAGGAAACCGTTGTGCATCCAAATCTTGGCCATCGTTTCGGTGCCGTGGGCGCAACGCGATTGCGCGATCTCGTTCTCGTGGTGCGGAAAGATCAGGTCGAGACCACCGCCATGGATGTCGAACACCTCGCCGAGATAGGCGGCCGACATCGCCGAGCACTCGATGTGCCAGCCCGGCCGACCCCTGCCCCACGGGCTGTCCCAGCCCGGCTCCTCGGGCGACGACAATTTCCACAGCACGAAATCCTGTGGGTTCTTCTTGTGCGCATCGACGGCGACGCGGGCGCCGGCCTGCTGCTCATCGAGATTGCGCTTCGACAACTGCCCATAATCCGGCATGGAAGCGGTGTCGAACAAGACTTCTCCAGCCGCGACATAGGCATGGCCGCGTTCGATCAAGCGTTGAATCAAGAAGATCATGTCGACTTTGCCGTCGGGCCTGGGCTCGACGAACTCGGTGGCGCGCGGCTCGACCGTCGGTTCCAGGCAACCGAGCGCCGCAACGTCCTTGTGGAACTGACCGGCGGTCTTTTCGGTGACCCGCCTGATCGCTTCGTTCAGCGACAGCTTGCCCGATGCAATTTCGCCGCCGAAATCGCGCAGCGCGCGAGCGTTGATCTTGTCGTCGACGTCCGTAATGTTGCGGACGTAAGTGACGTGCGCTTGCCCGTAGAGATGGCGTAGCAAACGGAACAGCACGTCGAAGACGATCACCGGCCGCGCATTGCCGATATGGGCGAAGTCATAGACCGTCGGGCCGCAGACATACATGCGCACGTTGCGCGGATCGATCGGGAAGAAATCCTCCTTGCTCCGCGTTAGCGTGTTGTAGAGGCGCAGGCTCTTCGATGCGTCAGACATACGTGCGTTCCCGGTGCGTTACTTTGGTTGAGCATGATCTTTGGGATCGTGCTCTGGATGAAGCCAGTTACGCCGAGGCGCAAATCGGGCTCCAGCCTGCTGGCCGGGGCGTTTGTCCAATCTTGGAGGAGATGAGGCGAAAACGTCCAGGACCAGCGCGAGGCTAGCCGATAATGCAAATGCCACAAATGGCGAAAGGCGTTTTCATGGCCGGCTTTATCGCCTTGCCCGGTGTTGCCGTCAAGTCGCTACCTTCGCCAAAAATATCGTTGGATCACAGGAAATGCGGCACTGAAACATTTTATTAAACATGTCGGCACTGTCATGAAACATTCGCCGGCTAGATCAGCAAGCGTCACGATTTGGTCGGATTCGGCCAGCAAACGCAGACACGAAGACGTTACTAGGGAAGAGAAGAATGCCCAAGCAGGAACCCAGCCGTGCCAAGCAACCGGCGCTCGCCAGCTATTACCGAGCGATCGGCCCGGCAGCAATCGTCGCCGCTCTTCTGCACACCGCGAAGAAGAAGAAGCCGGCACAGAAGATCGTCTCGCCGCGCGCTGCCTGAGAATGCGGTCGGGTGAAGATTGAGGCGCTCACGGCGAACCAGTAACAGTAGCTTTTGCTAAAATAAACTCATCTGACTGTCGTTCGCGCCGGACTTCTGGCGCTTGACCTTCTCGGGCTCAGGCTCGATGACGCCCTTCTCCTGAATCTCCGACCCGGTATTGGCGACCTTATTGACGAGGTCGGAAACCGGGATCGCTTCGAAGAAATCGGGCTGGGCAGGTCTCAGCAGATCGGCCACGTCGCGCGGCTCGAGCGTGCGGCAATCCAGCCAGCGTGCGAAATCCTCGGGATGGATCACTACCGGCATGCGGTCGTGGATATGGGCAGTATCGGCATTGGCGTGGGCGGTCAGAATGGCGCCGGTGTCCATTTCCGAACCGCCCGGCTCGGCATAGGTCTCAATCAGCCCGGCGAAGGCGACAAGCCCGCCCTGTCTTGGCCGCACCCAATAGGGCTGCCCTCTTCTGCCACCGGTTTGGTGCCATTCGTAGAATCCCGAAGCCGGCACCAGGGCGCGGCGATGGCGCATGGCAGCGCGAAACGACGCCTTTTCCGAAGCCCCCTCGGAACGCGCGTTGAACAGCAGCGGGAAGTTACGCGTATCCTTCACCCAAGCAGGGATCAGGCCCCAGCGCACCAGAATCGAGCGGCGGTCGGGCAGGTTCGAGCCCGGCGCCTGCGTCAATCCGGCGAGCGCCATCAGCACCGGCTGCGTCGGCGCGATATTGTAGCGGGCCGGAAACTCCTCAAGTTCCGCCAGGCCGAGAAAGGCGGCGGTCTGGTCCGGAGTGGCTGTCAAAGCAAAGCGTCCGCACATGAATTCAGCTTTCGATTGGTGGCGTATGAAAGTGGCCATGGAACCTGCCTTTCGCAACCGCTAAAGCTGTTCGCCGACGGTCGGTCCACAACGGGCTGTGCCAATCGAGCGATCCGGAGTCATGGAAGCACGCAAGATCATTCCGGCAGTCTCGGCCTGCGTCGTGCGCGAGAACACGGTGCTGCTGGTCAAGCGGGCCAGGCCGCCCTCGCAAGGCCTCTATGCCTTTCCCGGCGGCAAGGTCGAAGCCGGCGAGACGCTGGAACAGGCAGCACGGCGCGAATTGCTGGAAGAGACCGGATTGCAGGCGCGCAGCTACCGGCCGCTACGGGAAATCCACATCGACGGCAGCGGAGACGGACATCCGGTCGACTACTGGCTGACGGTGTTTGGGGCCGATTATGCCGGCGGCGAGGCGGTTGCCAGCGACGACGCCGAAACCGCGGCTTTCTATACGCTGGCCGAAATGATGGCGATGCCGCTCGCCGATGCAGTGCTTGAAATTGCCGACGATCTACTCGGTCCCAAAAAAGACGGCGAGACGTGAGCCAGAGAATCGCCTTGCAGGCGACAAATTGTTCCAGCACAAAGCCTCATGAGCCGCACGTCTTCGTTTCTCGCCGCATGCCTCGCCGTCAGTGTGGTTGTCGGTGCGCGCCCGGCGATTGCCGCCGAAGCACCGTTCGAGCCCGGGCTGATGCGGCTGGCGGAAGTGCTCGGCTCGCTGCATTTCCTGCGTAATCTGTGTGGCGAGAAGGGCGATCGGTGGCGAGCCGAGATGGAAAAACTGATCGCATCGGAAAATCCGAACCCGGAGCGGCGCGCCCGCTTCATCGCCAGCTTCAACCGCGGCTACCGGTCGTTCGGCGGCACTTATACGCAATGCACGGCCTCGGCGACGGAAGCCATCAGCCGCTACATGAAGGAAGGCGAGACGTTGTCTCGCGACATCGCTTCGCGCTACGGAAACTGACGACGGCAGCCGCTTTCCGGAAAAGCCGCATCAATGGTCGGCGCCGTCGCGGCGGACGCGTTCGACACTTCTCCGCTTGCCTCGACTGAGGTCTTGGTGCAAACCTAATGTTGCACTTTTGCAACTATGTTAACGAAACGTTAGCGCGCAGATGTGAAATTAACTCAAACTGAAGGTTTCCGTCCCCTTGGCCGACCTAATCGGCTAAGTTTGAAACGGATCGGATGCAAGTTTGCTGGACGCGACGGAATTTGTAGACAACGACCAAAAAAATGTCGCATTTACAGATACTTACTTGCGCCTGCGTGTAAAAGGGACAACTCAAGCTTGATCCCTGTCCAACGGATCACCGCTTGAAAGGGTGGACATCGCAATGGAACATGGCGTCAACGACATCGACGCGCTGGTCAGGGAAGAAAAGCGCCTGACTGCCGTGGAAAGCCACAGCGAAGCCTGGGCAGAAGGATTGTCGGCGGGGATCGAGCCGGAAATCATCGCCGAGGCAGCCCTCGAAACGGCATTCGGCGAAATGCTGCGCGCCAATGGCGAGACCTCGGCGCTTGCCCTGCTCGATCGCATGCGTGAAAAGGTGATTGCCGGGGCCTTCGAGCCCGAAAGACTGCGGCACTGATCCCGGTTCTTTGACGACGGCGCGCCGCCGGACATCATGTCCGGGCACATGGATGGGCTGGAACCAGGGAGTAGCAGGCGGTGAATTTTTCGATATCAGGCAAGCCACGCGGCCTGGTCCTCGGCATTTGGCTTACTGCTTCCTGCGCCACAATTCCCCTTGCACTGTTTCTTGCGAGCAGTCCCGCTCACGCCCTCAGCGAGATCAAACGCGAAGACCTGCCCTCGCCGGTCACGCCGCCGCCGGACGGCGACATGTCGCCGTCTGGAAGTACCGTCCCGATGCCCGGCCCACTCGGCACGGTACCACCTCCAGCCCGCCAGCCGACTCCGTCCGAGGAGCCAGAGCAAACCGAACCGAAAGGGCCAACGGACGATGGCGGGATGGCCAATCCGCATGTCGATCCGGACGCGCCTGTGCCCGAAGTCGTCTACGACCTGGCCAAGTTGCCGGAACCGGTCAGGCGCATGCACGATCTGATCGTCGAGGCGTGCAAAAGCGGCGACATCGAAAAGCTTCGGCCGCTGATCGGCACGGGAGACATGATGACCCAATTGTCGCTGGGTGACATCGAGGGCGACCCGATCGCCTTCCTGAAGGGCCTTTCGGGCGATACGGAAGGCCAGGAGATCCTCGCCATCCTGGAAGAGGTGCTCAGTGCCGGTTATGTCCATGTCGACGCCGGCACGCCGCAGGATCTCTATGTCTGGCCCTATTTCTTCGCCCTGCCGCTGGACAAACTCGATACCAGGCAGCGGGTCGAGCTGTTCAAGATCGTCACCGCCAGCGACTATGACGATATGAAGCAGTTCGGTGCGTACATCTTCTACCGAGTCGGCATCACGCCGACCGGACAATGGACGTTCTTCGTTGCTGGGGATTGAGTGGTTTAGCCTGGCCCTTATGAGGCAGGGAGCTTAGCCCGCCAACGCCTCGCAAAACTCCACCGCCCTGCCCTGGCTCGGCGCGACGATCTCGCCTTCCCACATCACGCGCCGGCCCCGAACGATGGTGCCGACCGGCCAGCCGGTCACCTGCCTGCCGTCATAAGGCGTCCAGCCGGCCTTGGAGCCTTGCTGGGCGTTGGCGATGGTCTCTCGGCGCTTCAGATCGACGATGGTCAGATCGGCATCGTAGCCGGCGGCAATACGGCCTTTCCTGGCGATGCCGAAAATACGCTGCGGGCCGTGGCTGGTCAGGTCGACAAAGCGCTGCAGCGTCAGCCGGCCGGCGTTGACATGGTCCAGCATGATCGGCACCAAAGTCTGCACCCCGGTCATGCCGGACGGCGACGCCGGATAAGGTTTTGCCTTCTCGGCCAGCGTGTGCGGCGCATGGTCTGAGCCGAGGACATCGACAACGCCTTGCGCAATGCCCTGCCAGATCCCCTCGCGATGACGCGTGGCGCGCACCGGCGGGTTCATCTGGATCAACGTACCGAGCTGCGCATAGTCATCGGCGCTCAGCGTCAAATGATGCGGCGTCGCCTCGCAGGTCGCGACATCCTTGTGCTGTTCGAGGAAGCCTATCTCCTCGGCGGTCGAGATGTGCAGCACGTGGATCCGGGCGCGAACCTGGCGCGCGATGCGCACAAGGCGCTCTGTGCAGCGCAATGCAGCGATCTCGTCGCGCCACACCGGATGTGAGGACGGATCGCCCGCGATGCGCTCGCCAAGCCGCTCGCGCAGCCGGAACTCGTCCTCGGAGTGAAAGGCGGCGCGGCGGCGTGTGTTCCTCAGGATCGAGGCAACGCCTTCGTCGTCCTCGACCAGCAGGTCGCCGGTGGACGAGCCCATGAACACTTTTATGCCGGCCGCACCCGGCAGCCGCTCGAGATTGCCAACGTCTTTTGCATTGTCGCGGGTCCCGCCGACCCAGAAGGCAAAGTCGCAATGCATGCGGCCGGTGGCACGCCGCACCTTGTCGACAAGGGTTGCCTCGCTGGTGGTCAGCGGATTGGTGTTCGGCATCTCGAAGACGGCGGTGACGCCGCCAAGCACCGCTGCCCGGGAGCCCGTCTCCAAATCTTCCTTGTGCTCCAGTCCCGGCTCGCGGAAATGCACCTGACTGTCGACGACGCCCGGCAGGATATGCAGCCCGTGGCAGTCGATCGTCTCGCCCGCCGATGCCTGGCGGAGGTCGCCGATGGCAGCGATGCGCCCACCATTGATACCGACGTCGCGAAAACCCTCGCCGTCGTGATTGACCACGGTGCCGCCTGTCAGGATGAGATCGTAGAGGGGGGCCATGCGGATCCGGTCTCTTGCGGGGGAAGTGCCAGCGGCTTACGTAATGACCGATAGTTTTGCAAGATCAGGCTCGTTTTCCCACCATGCCCTTTGCCTCGCTCAGAGATCGCGCACTCGTTTCCGTGTCCGGACCGGATGCCGAACACTTTTTGCAGAACATCCTGACCACCGACCTAGACGCGCTAGGCCGCGGCGAAGCAAAGCCCGGCGCCTTACTGACGCCGCAAGGCAAGATCCTTTTCGACTTCCTGATCTCGCGCGCTGGCGAAAATATTTTCCTGCTCGAATGCCGTGCTGAGACCACCGATGACTTCATGCGACGGCTGACGCTCTACAAGTTGCGCGCCAAAGTCGAAATTGCCAAGGCAGATCAGTCGGTTGTGACCGTCGTATGGGAAAGCGATTCAACTGCCTCGCAATTTGAATCCGCACCGGTTGCCGATGCGCGGTTTGTCGATGCTATCGTCACGCGCTTCTATGGTGGCGCCGCAGACGGCGGCGACCTTGCCGCATGGCAAGCCTTTCGCATCGCCAATGGCATTGCCGAAAGCGGCAGCGACTATCAGCTCGGCGACGCGTTTCCGCATGATGTGCTGCTCGACGAGATCGGTGGCGTCGGCTTCAAGAAAGGCTGCTACGTCGGCCAGGAGGTCGTCTCGCGCATGCAGCATCGCGGCACTGCCAGGCGCCGAGTGTTGATCGTCTCGGCCGAACGCCCCCTGCCCACTTCGCGCGCAGAGTTGGCCGTGGCGGGGCGACCAGTCGGCACGCTTGGCTCTACCGCCGGCACGACAGGCCTTGCCATTGCCCGCATCGACCGGGTCAAGGCAGCGCTCGACGCCGGCCTGCCGATCCTGGCTGACGACGTCGCCGTGTCGCTCGCCATCCCGTCCTGGGCGAAGTTCAGCTTTCCGCAGGAAGCCATCGGCGCGGAGGACGCCTGATGGCGGCCGACCGCGCCGGGGCGCCGCCGCGTGCCTGGCAACGTATGCTGTCCGGCCGCCGGCTCGACCTGCTCGATCCCTCGCCGCTCGACATCGAGATCTCCGATATTGCCCATGGCCTTGCCCGCGTCGCACGCTGGAACGGCCAGACCAGAGGCGATCACGCCTTTTCGGTCGCCCAGCATTCGCTGCTGGTCGAAACGCTTGTCGGCGAACTGATGCCGGATGCCGACGCTGACGCGCGGTTGGCGGCGCTGCTGCATGACGCGCCGGAATACGTCATCGGCGATATGATTTCGCCGTTCAAATCCGTGATGGGCGGCAGCTACAGGGATTGCGAGATCAGGCTGCAGCGCGCCATCCATCTGCGCTTTTCACTGCCGGCCGAACTCGACGCGGGGCTGCGCAAGGAAATCAAGCGAGCGGATCAGATCGCCGCTTATTTCGAAGCAACGCTGCTTGCGGGTTTTTCGACGGCAGAGGCGACCGAGTTCTTCGGCAGGCCGCGCGGTTTCAACGCCGAGCGCTTCGATGTCACGCCGCGCTCGGTGACCTGGGCGCAGAATGCCTTTCTTAAACGGTTTGCGGCAATCGAAAAGTCGCGACGCCAGACTGCCGTTCCAGCCGGCTGAAAACGGTAAATTAACCGGCAGGGACAACAGTGCCGTGGTTAACCATGGTCCATAGGCTTGCCTCATGCCCGTTGCCGGTATCAAGGCTGGTTCATCCGTCCGCCGACGGAGGGCCAAAGGCGTTGGTCTGCCGCTACGGATCGAAGACGAGCTGCGCGAACAGAACGAGCGTTTTTCGGCAGCGATCGAGAACATGTCGCATGGCCTGTGCATGTTCGATGCCGATGAACGGATGATCATCTGCAACAGGAACTACATCAGCATCTTTCGCCTCGACGCCGAAGTGGTGCGGCCTGGCATCCGGTTTTTCGACATCCTCCAGCACAGCGTGGACATCGGCATCGCCTCGCAAAGCGCTGAGCAACTCTATGCCATCCGCAAGCCCTATATCGACCAGGCAAAACCTTCCACCTATGAGGAAACGCTTGCAGACGGGCGCATCGTCAACATTTCGCATCGGCCGCTGGCGTCAGGTGGCTGGGTCTCGATCTACGAGGACATCACCGAGCAACGGCGCGCCGAGCAGGAGTTGAAGGAGCAGCACCGCCGTTTCGACGCAGCACTTGCCAACATGTCGCAAGGCCTTTTGATGTACGATGCGGACGGCAAGCTGATCGTCCGCAACGAACGTTTCCTGGAACTTTATCATGTCAGGCCCGCCGACTTCCCGCTTGGTATGAGCCACCGTGATGCGTTCAAGCGGCTGCTGGAACTGGGCATTTATACAAAGCTCGACCCCGACCGCGAAATCTCGCAAATCGAAGCCTGCCTGCGGGCGGGGAAAACACACGTAACGCATCGTCATCTCGCCGACGGCAGGACGCTGCTGGTTGCGCGCCGGCCGATGAGCGGCGGCGGCTGGGTCGCGACGTTCGACGACGTCACCGAGCGCAGGCGTGTGGAAGAGCGCATGACCCATCTTGCGCACCACGACACACTGACCAACCTGCCCAATCGCTCGATGCTTCGCGAACGGCTCGACCAAGCCCTGAGCGAGACGAGAGACGGATCGCTGGCGATATTCTCGCTCGACCTCGATCACTTCAAGGCAGTCAATGATACTTGGGGTCACCCCGCCGGCGACTGGCTGCTGAAATGCGTGGCCGAACGGCTGCAACGGTGCCTGCGCAATGAAACGGACGTTGTCTCCCGCTTCGGCGGCGACGAATTCGTCATCATCCTGTTCAATCTCAAAAGCCCGGGCGACGCGGAAAAGCTGGCCAAACGCATAGTCGAGATCATCGGAAAGCCGTTTCGCGACAAGAGACACGACATGCGTGTCGGCATCAGTCTCGGCATCGCGCTGTTTCCGAATGACGGCAAGGACGCCGAGACTTTGCTGAAAAATGCCGATATGGCGCTCTATCGGGCAAAGAGCGAAGGGCGCAACCTCTACCGCTTCTTCGAACCGGCCATGGACGCGATGGTGCGGGCACGCCGGGCGCTCGAAATCGATCTCAGGGCAGCGCTGTCGCGCCGCGAATTCGAGCTGGATTTCCAGCCGATCATGAACATCGCCTCCAGCGAAATCGTCGGCGCCGAAGCCTTGATGCGCTGGCGATCGCCGGTGCGCGGCCTTGTGCGGCCGGACGACTTCATTCCGGCCGCCGAGGAGACCGGGCTGATCGTGCCGCTTGGAGAATGGGCGCTGCGAAAAGCCTGCACGGCCGCGGCCGGCTGGGCGGCTTGGCGCATCGCAGTCAATGTCTCCGCCGTGCAGATCAAAAGCGGTATCTTTGCCCGCAGCGTCATTTCGGCACTGGCATTCTCGGGCGTGCCGGCCAACCGACTTGAACTGGAAATCACCGAAACGGTGCTGATGGACGAGAGCGATCTGGTGCTCAAGACACTCAGGCAGCTACGCGATCTGGGCGTCCGCATCGCGCTGGACGATTTCGGCACCGGCTATTCGTCGTTGGGCTACCTCAGGCGCTTTCCCGTCGACAAGATCAAGATCGATCGCTCTTTCACCCGTGACATCGACAGTCGCGATACCGCGGCGATCGTGCGCACCATCATCGGGCTTGGCGCACAGCTGGGCATCACCGTCACCGCCGAAGGTGTCGAGACCGAAGCGCAGCTTGAATTCCTGCAAAAGGAGGGTTGTGTCGAGGCCCAGGGCTATTTGATCGGCGTGCCGTCAAAGGCGTCGGACATCAATCGGCTGCTGAAGTCGAGCGCGACGATCCGGCAGTCCGGCTAAGTGCGACAGTCTCGCGGAAGCGCGGGCAACCGGCTTAGATCTCCTTGAGATGACGCTCGATTCGCGTGTTAATTCCTTGATAGAGAAGGCGGCATTCAGGTGTGGCGAACCAGGAGGTTCCTTGCCGGGTCAGAGGTGCCCGCTCAAAGCCTCAACCATATCCTTGTTCGTCGCCACAGGAACAATCTCGAATTCGACCAGATCGGCCCATTCGATAACCCACCGCTGCAGGAGCGTGATGTCATCGGCCTCCACCAGCAGGAAGCAGCGGCTCATATCCGCTGCGATCCAGCTGTGGTGCACGAGAAGCGCGTCCGGCTTCAGGCGGCCCTGGTCGCGGAAACGGCGGTAGATCTCCTTGCGGTCGCAGCCGCGAAAATCCTCGGTTACGAAGAACAGCATCTTTTTCCCCTCAGTTCGGATATTATCGGCCCGGCCGGTCCAGCCGCTCCAGGAACCACTGCGTCAGCCGCACCCAGACCTCGTCTTTTTCGCCGGAGTCTTCCCAGCCGTGGTCGAGGTTGGGGTTGTCGTTGACCTCGATGACGAAGACGCCGTCCCTGGTTTCCTTGAGGTCGACGCCGTAGAGGCCGTCGCCGATGCAACGCGCCGCGCTCACCGCCGTCTCGACGACATGGGCCGGCGCTTCCTTCAGGGTGAAGGTCTTGATGCCGCCCTGGTCGGGCTTGCCGTTGGCCTTGTGATTGACGATCTGCCAATGTTTCTTGGCCATCAGATAATGGACGGCAAACAAGGGCTGGCCGCCGAGGACGCCGACGCGCCAGTCATATTCCGTCGGAATGAATTTTTGCGCGATCAGGAGGTCGGAATCCTCCAGCCATTCGGTTGCGAGCGTCTTCAGCTCGGCGAAGGTGCCGCATTTCTTGACGCCGCGCGAAAACGAGGAGTCCGGGATCTTCAGCACCAGGGGGAAGCCCAGCGTCTGCGCCGCAAGTTCCAGGTCCGAGGTACCGGCTATCATCACCGTCGGCGGCACCGGTACCTTGTTGTAGGTCATCAGCTCGTTGAGATAGACTTTGTTGGTGCAGCGGATCATCGACAGCGGATCGTCGATGACCGGCATGCCTTCCTGCTGGGCGCGGCGGGCAAAGCGGTAGGTGTGGTTGGAGATCGAAGTGGTCTCGCGGATGAACAGCGCGTCGTAGTTGGCGAGCTTGGCCAGATCCCGCTTGGTGATCGGCTCGATTTCGACGCCCATCTTTTCAGCGATCTTGGCCCAGTGGCGCAGCGACGAAATCTCCGACGGTGGCAGTTCCTCATGCGGATCGACCAGCGTGGCGAAAGTGTAGCGCGCCGGCGTGCGGCCCTTGGTGTCGCGCCACTCGCGGTTGGTGTAGGTCTCCAGGCACTGGAGAAAGTGCGTTTCCTCGTCCTCGGTCATCCTGGCCAGTGGATGGAAGCCGATCTTGCGGATCGAGGCCCATTCGGCGCTGTCCCTGATGTGGACCTCGAGCGCCGGGGCACGGAACCAGTCGAACAGAAGTTTTGCGAAGCGGTCCCAGATCCTGGATGGTCCGATGCCGAAGAAGATGCAGACCTTCTGCGGAAAAGCGCCACCCAGGTCCTTGCGGCACTTGTTGAGTGCGAGTTCGAGTTCCGGCAACGCGTGCTCATAGAGCTTGCGCTCCGACAGGTCGATCATCGTTTCGACCGTCGGGATGACCTTATGGCCGCGCGAACCAGCAAGCAGCGACGCGTAATAGCCGCGGCTCTGGTAGCCGTAATTGTTCGACAGGTTGATGACCTTCGGGCGCTGACCGCGAAACAGTGCCGGATGGGCAAGGTAGTCGCGATTGGTGATGATCTTGTGCGGCGTCGCCACTTGGTCAAGATCGTTCTGCCGGCCGGTAAGGATGACCCAGGTCATTGGCTATCGCGCTTTCCGAGAGTGATGGCGGCGCGCAATCCGTCGCGGCCGAATTGCGCCATGTTCATGAAGATGCCGTAAGGCACGGGAATGTTGGCAGCATCGAGGATCGTCTCCTGCCGCTCGTCCTCGACCCAGGGGTCGTGGATCAGGATATGATCGCCGTCGTCACCGATGGCCAACACCCAGTGCGGAACCTTCTTGCCGAACATCAGGAAGCCGCTGATCAGGACCAGCACCAGTTTTCCCTCTGCGATCGCGGTGCGAATGTCGTCAAGCCCGAATGAACGGTAATTCACCGGGATGCTGTAAAGTTCCGCGCGGCGGCGAAAGTCGACCTGCGCCAGCTCCATGACGCGGCGCTTGTCCTCGCTGCGCACCGACTGCAGGAACAGCGCGCCGTAGAAGGAGACATAGATCTCAGCAGCAAGCCCGCTCTCATAGCCGGCGACGGCAAGCCCGAACGGTTCGCAGCCGCCCGGCCCCGACATCATGAAAACGGTCGTCGCCTCACGCCACAGCCTGATTTCCATCACCGGATCCGGCACGAATCCGGGGCCGAAGTAAGCCATCGCCATCATCAGGCAGCATGGTCCGCAAGTGAATTCGCACGTCTGCTGATAAAACGGCACTTCGGTGGCGACCGGAATGTCGCCGCGCAAGGTCTTTTCATAGCGCAGCGCCGTGGCGCCATCCTCGTAATAGTCCGGTTCGCGGCCGATCTTGCGGTAGCCGCTCTGCTCGTAGATCTGGATCGCGCGCGGGTTGTCCTCGCGGACTTCCAAACGAAGCATCATGCGGCCGTGCTCGAAAGCGGCGGCCTCGGCCTCTTCCAGCAGCAGCCGGCCAACGCCACGGCCGCCGAAAAATGGACCAACGGCGATCGAATAAAGCCTGGCGACGCCGCTGCCCTTGCGAAACAGCACGACTGCATAGCCGGCGACGCGGCCATCGCTTTCGCCAACCAGCAGCTCGGCGGTGTCGCGTTCGATCAGTTGGCGAAAGGAGCGGCGAGAAATGCGATCACTCGAGAAAACGGCTTTTTCGATGGCGGCGAGGTCATCGACGTCGGACGCGCGGGCCTTGCGAATCTCGGCAGGCATGCGGGCTCAGAAAACCTCGATTGGGTTGTGGAAACGGCCCTAGTCTAAACATCGGTCACACCAGCCGAAGTGCCAGCATTAAGCAAGCGCTATCGCACCTCGATTAGGGCCGAATTGTGACAGTTTTGACTGCAGGCAGGTCGCGCAAAGGCTTTGAACGACCTCCGTGTTTAGGCATCGGCGCGGCTTCGGAAGAGCGAGAGCCTGCTCAGCTTTGCAAGCCCGCCAAAAGCTGGCCATAGGCACTCTTGGCCACTGCGGCCAGTTGCTCGCGCGGCAGCGAGCCGACGACGGCGCAGCCATAACCCTTGTCCAGCCAATAGACGGCCTCAGGACCATCGTCCTCCCCATAGGTGCCCTTGGCCTTGGCTGCCGATTCTGCGGTGACGAAGAGCGATATGCGCTCGCCCTTGACGTCCTCGTAAAGCAGCATCGCGGCCTTGCCCTGGCCGGCGGGCAGCAGCCGGCCACCGACCAGTTGGAATCCTTGCGCCGCCAGATCCGGCGCGACGAGCTTCAGACCCACCTGGTTCGACAACCAACTCTGCAAATGATCCTTGTCGCTTGCCGGCACTTCCACCGCATGCCGCGTTTCGGCGGCATAGATGACGTGGGCGGCGATCGCCTCTTCGGCAAGCTGGTCCTCGGCGGTATTTTCCAGGCCGAGGCCGCCGATGCCGGCAAGGTAGCCGCCAGCACCGCCAATCGCCAGGATGGCGGCAGCGGCGGCCGCAAGCCACCAACGCGAGCGCGACGGCGATACTCTGGCCACCGGCGCCTCGCCAAGCACCACCTTGCTCAACCGCACCGGCACGGGTTCGTCCAGCACGCCATTAAAGGCTGCGCGCAACGCTTCCCGGTCGGCGGCGTAGCGTGCGCTCTTGGCCTTCATCTCGGCATTGGCCTCGAGCCATGCCTCATAGGCCGTCCGCTCGTCGCCCGGCAACTCGCCATCGAGAGCCATGTGGATGTCGCGTTCGGAGAAATCGCGCCGGCTCATTTCTCAACGATCCTTATCGAGCGGCGGCGCGCGGTATCATCCAGCAGCGCTCGCAGTTCGTCACGCCCGCGCGCGATGCGCGACATCAAAGTGCCGGCGGGCACTCCAAGGATGTTGGCGGCTTCGGCGTAGGAAAACCCTTCGATGGCGACCATCACAAGTGCCGCGCGCCGGTCAGGGCTGATCGCCTGCAGCGCGTCGACGATCTCGCGCGAGGCGATGCTCTCGACCTGCTCGGCGGGTGCTGCCTGCGCCTCGCTTGTCTCGAGCGGCAGCATCGCCGCCTCGCCGCGCCGGTTCACCTTGCGCATCTGGTCGATGAACAAATGGTGCATGATCGTAAACAGCCACCTCCTGGGGCTTTCTCCTGTCTGCCAATTGTCGAGCCGCACAAGCGCCCGCTCGAGACAATCCTGGACGAGATCGTCGGCGGAATCGCGGTCGCGCAACAGCGAGCGTGCATAGCGGCGCAGACGCGGTATTTCACCCAGGATTGCTGCCTTCTTTTCGTCCATGACCGCTGGTTCTGGAGCCCCTGTCCGTGGTGATTGAACGCGCCTTTGCAGCGCGGCGCAAGCGGCCAGCGCGAAGCGGTCCGCCGCCCCGGTCACCCAAGCAACTGAATAACGCTGCCAGTGGCAGGTTTATTCCCGGGTTGCATCCGAAAGTTGAAAGAAATGCGTGGTGACGAATAGCGGCGCGTCGACAAACGTCAGTCTTCCCACATCTCGTCTGTGAATTTCTTCATATCGAAGTCAGGATTGGGCAGGCCGATCCTCACCGCCTCGGCTTGCAGCTGGCAATCCGGCCGCGAAGCGACACATTGGTGCGACTGCGTTCGAGTTCGTGCACAAGCGCGGTCCGCACCGCCTCCGTTTTGCTTGGAGCGTCCGTCTGGCGCTGCAACATAGTCGCTAAAGCATCCACTTCGGGGCCTCGCATATAGAGTGCCATTTGATCCTATGTCTCCCTTGCTGCGGGTCAGCGGCCGCAGTACTATTCAATCACACGCACCGCTCTATTTACTATATTTGAAGGCACCGTTAGACCGAGCTTTCTCGCGGTCTGCAAGTTCACCACCAATTCGTGCTGGGACAAAGTCTGAATTGGTATGTCGCGGGGGCTCTTGCCATCAAGAATCTTCTTCGCGCACAGGGCCATGTGATATGTTGCGCTTCGCAAGCTGGTGCCGTAGCAGAACAGACCTCCCGCATCGATCTGCTCCCGCGCGAAGATGGTTGGCAAGCGACGCGCAAGGGCAAGCTCCGCGATTCTTGCGCGGAGTGCTGCAATGATCGGCTCCTCGAGGACGATGAGCGCTTCGACCAGCTCGCGATCCATCGCTGCAAAAGCGCCGTCAAGATCGGGCTGAGGCCCTATAATGCGGAGAACCTGCGGGTTCAGCCCAAATTCTTGTATTGCCCCAGCATTGGAGGCTGACAGGCAATCGGACACCCCCTGATCGCTCAAGATCGCGATGCGGGAGAGCGCTGGTAAGACGGCTCGCAACAACTCGACATGCGTCCGCGCCTGGTTTGGATCGAAGCTGGTTACTCCTGTCATGTTGCCGCCGGGCTTCTCCAGGCTTGCGGCTAGGCCATCACTGACCGGATCGAAGACGACAGAATAAACGACGGGGAGCTCCGTTGTCGCCTTTTGGACCGCACGCGCGGTTACCGCCCCGATCACGGCGATAAGGTCGACGTTCAGCCTAACCAGTTCCGTCGCCAGGGTGGGAAGCCTGCCCAAATCACCATTGGCCGATCGCTGCTCAAACCGAATGCTCCGGCCTTCGGCAAATCCCAGTTCTCTCAGCCCCTCCTTGAAGCCTTCGATTGGTCCCCCAGGGCCTGCCGTGATGATGCCGATCGTAGCTATGTCGTTTATGAGCAACGCGCTGTCCTCCAGGCTGGACCTTCTTGCAGTGGACGACCTAATTTACCTCTCTCGCCGCCCTTGTCAGCAAACGCTGATAGAACAGGCCGATGCCGATGAGCACCGCGCCGAGGCCGATGAAGGACAGCGCCCGTAACACCCCTTCCAGCTCCGACATGTCGAAGACGAAGACTTTGAGCACGGCGATCGAGATCAGCGCCGCCGACGCTATACGCAGCACCTGGGACTTCAGCCAGACACCGGCGGTGAGCAGCACCACGCCGATGACCAGCCACAGTGCCGAATAAGTATAGGTCTCAAGCTGGCCGAGACCGCTCCACAGTCCGATGAACTCACCCTTGAACAGGCGCCTGACCGACAGCGTGGCATAGGCAAAAGCGAGCACCGCCGCCACCACCGCCAGCATCGCCGCATACCATTGCGGCCGCTTGTGACGGGAATAGAGTGCCAGTGCGCCTGCCGCGACCGCCGGCAAGAGGTAGGCGAGGAACAGAAGGTTGAACACCGGAATGCTGCCCGTCGATTCATCCGTCAGCAACGGGTTCAGCGCCAGAAAATGCTGGAGGACGATGAAGGCGACCGAGACCACGCCCGCTGCAATCGAGCCGTAACGCAGCACCGGACTTGGCGAGCGCATGTCGATAGCGACCAGGATGGCGCCGGCACCGATGGCGATCAGCGTGTAGATCGCCTGTTCGGCCAGCGTCGCAGCAGCCGTATCGATGACGCCGCCATGCATGGCATGGCGCACCAGCATGGCGACGGTGAGCAGGCAAAACAGCGCGGCGCCGGCCTCCATGGCAAGGCGCGGTCGGTCATTGGTAGTTCGGGCAAGCTGCCAGGCGGCAAAGCCGAAAGCGAGCGCCGGCACGCCATATCCAAGCAGCAGCCAATTGAACACCGGCGTCTTCGACAGGAACTCGGCACCGACGATGGTCGGGTCGAAGGCAGCGCGACCAAGCACTGCAATCACCGCACCAACGGAAATCCAGCCAAGCACCGGATAGCTACGCCAGCGCGTCGCCAGCGCCGGCACGGCGGCGGCTGCTCCGAGCAGGATGGTTGTCCAGCCGGAACCAAAGGCCATGTGCAGCATCAGCAGGCCGGCAATCGCCGCGCCGCCGAGCGCGAACGAGACGGCAGCGCCGCCGGTCAGCGGCGGCGCTTCGCCGCGTGCTATCCATTCGCCGCCGGCGGCGAAGACCCCGACCAATACGGCTGCGACCGGCGCATAAGCAAGGTCACGGTCCAGATTGCCGAAGGTAGACCAGAGCGCCAGCAGGATGACCAGTGGCGCGACAGCGCTCCAGGCCGCCCACGTGGCGGCGCGCAGCCAGCCATGGGCCGCAAAACGGCGCGCTGCCCAAAAGCCGAGGCCGATGAAGACCAGGCCGAGAACGATGCCGACCCTGAGCATCAAGGCATCGGACGCCACAACCGGCATGCCGTCGACGCCAAGAGCGCCGCCCGAAAAATCGGAAGCGATCGTGGTCGGCGGAATGATGCCGAGATAGACCAGTACAGTCGCCAGCCCGGCGGCGTGCAGCAGTGCCAACGCCCGCGGCCGATAGAGCGCCACCGCCACCAGGGCTGCGACAAGGGCGGCACCCGGCAATGCACCGCGGATGGCGGCGAAGGCCGGATCGACGAACAGGGCCAGCGCCGAAAGCCCGACGAAGAAGCCCGGCGCGATCGACGGCCAATCGAAGCCGCTGCCGGCGACCGCTTCGTCGCGGCGGCCAAGCCAGACGAAGGCGAGCACGGCCAGTGTCACCCCGTCGATAAAAAGGATGACGGAAAGGTTCGTCCCCGGCGCTTCGGTCATGTAGAAGATGGTCCAGATGCCGGTGGCGACGAAGGCAGCGGCCATCAAAGGCCTCCAGTCGCGGATACGGGCGATGACGCCGGTGGCGACGAGCACGATCGCCAGATAGCCGAACAGCGCCCACGGATTGGGCGCCTGCGAGGCGACCAGCAGCGGCGTCACCATGGCACCGAGCAGGCCGACGCCGGCCAGCGCCTGACCGTGGACCAGGCTTGCCGCGATCGTCGCCACCCCGATGGCGCCGAGCAGCGTGAAAGCGAGCGTCGGGCCGATGAAGCCGTAAATGCTGTACGCGGCGTAGACGGTACCGAACAGGATGAAAGCGCCGGCGGCCGTCAGGATTGCCGGGATATAGGCACCGGCGGCACCTTGCACCGGCACCCTGAAGCCGGTGCGCCGGATGAACTCGCCGCCGGCGACCAGCACCAGCCCGAGTGCCGCCGCCATGGCGAGCCGCACGCGCGGCCCGAAAATGCCGGCCTCGATGGTGTAGCGGATCAGGAACAGGCCGCCCAGCGCCAGCGCGATGCCGCCGACCCAGACCGCCCAGCGAGTACCGAGAGCCGTTTCGACGTCGGACTGGCGAGCTGGCTTCGCCGCGGCCGCCGGTAGCGCCGACTCCGGCGCGGATGGCGCCGCGGTATCGGCCTCGGCCTCTGTGGCTGATGCGACCGCTGCGGTCCCTGGCGATGCCAGGTCGGCTGCGGCCGCAAGCGGTATTGCGGCATCCGCCGGTTTGCTGTCGTTTGCTGCCGGTTCTTTGGCTTGCAGCGGCAGCGCAGGCATGCCCGAAAGCACAAGGCTGCGCAAGGCGCCAAGCTCGCGCTCGATCAGGCCGATACGGCTCTGCTGGCGTGAAATGATGACGAACAGCGCGATGATGGCGACGAGGCCAATCAGGCTTTCAAACATGGCGGTTCCCCCAAACCAGGCCAGTTGTCACTGACATTCAATGTTCAGTGACATTCAAATGCGGCGGCCAAACGGCCGGTCCATTCAACGTGCCACCAGATTGGCCGCCGGACAGATCGAGCATGTTTCAGTGCCGAAAGCCAGCAGCTTGCCGTTGACATCCTTCAGCGCCGCTTCCGAAACCGCCAGCGTGCCGCCCTTTGTGCCAAGGCCGAGCGGCGAAACGTTGCCGGGATAAGGTTTCAACGTCGCTCATCTGGTGGTCTCCCCGGCGGTTTCTGCGGCGCTCGCCTTGCCGGATTCATGGCCGGGTGAGTGATGCCTGCGCAAGGCGGCGAGAAACCCGGCGCGGGCGCCGGGAGGCTCGATGCCGCGCGGTTCGTAGACATGGCGGGTCAAAAAGAAGCCGGTCAGCCGGAAGGCGTCCTCGATCGCCGCCGGATCGGCGCGCAGCCCAGAGCCGCGCTGCAGGAAGGCCGGCAGCGCCAGCATCTTGTCGCGCCACGGCGCGCCCGCCGCGCGCGACACGGCGCGGCCGGATTTCGGCGAGACATAGGCAAGATCCTGCCTGGTGCCGGTCGCCGCACACTGGCTGAGATCGAGGCCGAAACCGAGTTCGTCGAGGACCAGCAGCTCGAAGCGGGCCACCAGCTCGCCTGCGGCATCGGCATCGGCGAGATGAGCGATCATCACTGCAAGCGTCTCGTAAAGGCCGCCATGGGCGTCACGCTCGGGCAGAAGACGCAAATGCGCGGCCATCGTCTGCAGGCCGTAGACGGCAACGGCGCTGTCCATCAGCCGGGCGGCGTTCATCTCGATCGCCTCGACCTGGAAGGTACCGAGATGCTCGTCGAGCCGCGCCCGCCACAACAGGTCGACGCGATTGCCGGGCTGCAAGACCGGCTGCTGTTTGCGCGAACGGCCGCCGCGCACGAGGCCGAGATGGCGGCCATGCACGCGCGTCATCACCTCGAGAATGGCGCTGGTTTCGCCATGCTTGCGGGTGCCCAGAATGATTCCTTCGTCGCGCCATTCCATGACGAGAGCTTGTCACCGGTTGGATGGCGAAATCAAGATTAGGTCGTCAGATGCCCGAATCGTCCTGCCAGAAAACAGAACGGCCCGCAGCATTTGCACCGCGGGCCGCCTGTCAAATCTTCAGCTGATCAGAACGAGCGCTGGAAGCGGAGAATGCCGCCGACGCTGCTCTTCTTGTTGGCCTTGGTCCAGTTGTTGAAGTCTGCGTCTTCGAACTTTCCAGCATTGAGGTAATCGACTTCAGCCGTGACCGTAAAGCCGGGCACAACGGTATGAGCAACGTTAGCGGCGATGCCGAGGTTCTTCCAGTCGTCGTAAGAGACCTGGGCGTTGAACGAAGTCTTTTCGTTGAACTTGTAGGTGCCGCCGCCCCAGACTGCCCAATTGCCGCCCCACTGCTTGTAGAAGCCACGACCGCTCGCATCAATGGCGTTGCCTGCATTGTCGTTGAGGTTGTCGTCCGTGCCGTAACCACCCATGATGAACAGCGACAGTTCGTCGGTGGCCTTTACGTCCAAACGAACTTTGCCGGCCACTTCCTCGTAATTGCTGTCATAAGCGACGACGCCGGTGATCGCACCCCAGTCGCCCTTGTACTTCAAGCCGCCGACGACATGCGGAATATAGCTGTCGATGGTGCCGACGCTGCCGGCGCCTTCTTCGAGCGAGACCAACCCCGAGAAGCCGTTGCCCGCGTCGAAGTAATACTGAACGACGTTGCTCTCCTGGCCGCCATACGGAATCAGCGTATCCTGGATGACGGCGCCGGCATAACCGATGAACGTATCGAAAGCCGTATCGTCCTTGCCGACACGCAGGCCGCCGAGCTGAATCCAGGCGTAACGCAGCGAAAGAGACTTGTTGCGGCCCTGCCAGTCGTTGGCATTGGAGGCTTTTTGATTAAGGTAGTCGCCGCTGCTGTTGCCGAAGTTGAAGCGGGTCTCGGTGTAGGTCTTAAGCGTACCGAGCTCAGTCTCCTGACCGGTCCAGGTCTTCAGCGTAAAGCGGGCGTTCTTGTAGTAGGTCGAATGAGTGTCGTCGCCTTGATGGTCAGGGACATGGTTGACGCCATCGAGCGAGCCGGCATCGCCGACGCCGATATCATAGCGGACATAGCCGCCGATGCGCAGGCAGGTCTCGGTGCCCGGGATATAGAAGTAGCCGGCGCCGTAGACGTCGCAAATCTTGACGTATTCTGCCGGTTCCGGCTCGGCGACCACAACAGCGTCGGCGGCGCGCGCGCCGGAGACCGCGACGAATGCCGCGGCTGAGCCGAGAAGAAGGCTCTTGATATTCATTTTCTGACCTCTCCAGTCAAAGTTAAAATGGCTTGGATTCATGGGTTGAACGGCTGAACGCCTCACCCACGTCGAAAAAGGCGCGCACCGCACCCCCTCTTCAGGCGGCGAACATACTCATCCGAATTCCAGTCTCAATGACGATTCCAAAAATAATCGATATTTGCATAACAGAATAAATCAATGTTGCACAAATATCACTTCATATTTTCTTCACGTTTTCCCTCGGCACAAACGAGACATTGTCACAATTGTACGAAAAATATACTTATGCCGTTAGCCGGCAAACCGATCGGAATCCGACATACATTCCTTTTACGTGTTCTTTTTCGGAGTAGACTTCTAACGTTTGGCAGCGAGATCAAGCCAACTTCGCCATCGCTGCGTTCTGTGCGGCAAGAACGACTTCCGCCACCAGATCATGCTTGAGCATTTCAATGGGAGTACGTCCGGCGAGGCCAGGCGCGGGGCCGATCAGCCACGCCCAGGCACGCCGCAGATCGGGCATCGCGGACGACACCTCCTTGATACCCGGCGCGGGCCTGCCGTCGACGAACTGCGCCAAAGGAAATACATGTTTGCGGCCACCGGTGCGCAACGCAACGACCGTGCCGCTCCGCTGCCAGCGATGCAGGGTCGAACGCGATATGCCGAGATTTTGCTGCAGGAACGTCGACCCGGCGACCCGACCGGCCCAGTCCTCGACCCGCATCGCGTCGAGGTCGCCGCTTCCAGCCGGCTGGACGTCCGTCCTTTGGCCTCTATGCGCGCTCGACAGACGCGTTCGGGCACTGCGCTCCGCAGCTTCGGCCGCCAATATCCGCACGAAACGCGACGCCATGCCGGGTAATCTTTCCTGCATGGTGTCGATCGCACTGATGTCGGCCGGCGCAAGCAAAGCGACGGCGGCGGCAACGGCGCCGGCGACCCTGCCCGCTGCAACGACCGCATCGCTGTTCGTCACCTTGCCTTGCCGCGCCAGCACGCGCTCGATCTCAACAGCGACGGCGTTTGCAAACTCGATCTGACGGATGGGGTCGATGCTATTCCAAGTCCCGGTCATGTCCTGATCTGGCTGTTTGCCTGCCGGTTCCGGTTTGCTCGGAAGCGGGGGTCTTCGCACAGCCTATAGGCAGGGTGTATGACGGAGAGACGACGAACGGGAACGCTGGACGACCGCAGTGTCGGCAGGCGTTCCAACCGGTCTGACCGGCCGGTTCTGCATGAAATATCGGAAATTTCTCAGAACCCGCTCAGGATTTCGCGTAGCGCCGGTGCCAATAAGAAACGGGTCGACCGAGGTGGTCGGCGCATAGCCTCCCGGAATGATTCGGCCGGCTGTTCAAGAGGCAAATCGACCGATTGGGCAGCCCGGCGACCTCCCATTGTCATCTGCCCGTGAGAGGCCCGACATGACTTCTTTCCTGCGCCTGGTGCGGCAGCATCAGTTGGCTGCCTTCTTTTCGTTGGCGCTTGCCCTGACCTGGTTTGCCTTCATCCCATTCTACCTGTCGAATGGCGATAGCATTCCCTGGTTTACCTTCGGCCCGATGGTGTCCGGATTCGTCATCGCCGCCCTTTCCGGAGGCTGGGCTTCGGTCAAGGCCATTCTCGCTTCCATGGTGAAGTGGCGGGTATCTCCGCTATGGTATCTGGTGGCATTCAGCCTGCCATTGGGCACGCAGCTTGCCTCGATCCTGGTCAATCCGCTGTTCGGCTCGGCGACGCCGGCCTGGGGCAACATTCCAGCCGTCACTGAGATACTGCCGATCATCGCGCTCTATGCGGTCTTCAGCGGCCCGCTTGGCGAAGAGCCGGGATGGCGCGGCTTTGCGACACCGCGTCTGTTGACCAAGCATTCGGCGCTGGCCGGAAGCCTGATCCTCGGCGCGATCTGGGCGATCTGGCATTTTCCGCTCGGCCTGGTCGGCGATCTCAGCCTCTACGGCACGATCAACGTCGTGCTGGCGGCAGTGGTGTTCACCTGGCTCTACCAGAACACCGGCAGTGTGCTTCTCGCCATTCTGATGCATGTCACCCATCAGAACAGCGTGCGCTTCCTGGGCAAGGCGTTCATCGACGCCGACCATGTGCAGCAGCAATGGATCGGTGTTGCGATCTGGGCGGTGGCTGCGATCGCGATCGTTGCCGTCTACGGCACCGAGAGCTTCGTCCGCAGGCCGGCAACGCAGCCCGCCCTTGCTGGCGCCGTCTAATTTGCGGCGTCCAAATCCAAAGCGCCGCTTTCGGCGGCGACAGACCTTGACCCAGCCCTCCAGCCGTAGGCCAATACAGGCACGGCTTCAGGGAGCGGGCCGTTTCGATGGCGGGTTCGGCCACTGACCAGGTTTTTCAGTTTGGCGGTTTCACGCTCGATCTGGGCAAAGGTACGCTCAGACGGGCCGAACAGCCGGCCTTCCTGCGGCCGAAAGCCTACGCATTGCTGACGCATCTCGCCCGCCACATCGGCCGCGTGGTGCCGAAGTCGGAATTGATGGATGCGGTCTGGCCGGGTGTTTTCGTCACCGAGGATTCGCTGACGCAGTCGATTCGCGAGATCCGCAAGGTGCTCGGCGAGGAAACGATACGGACCGTATCGAAGCGCGGCTACATGCTGATCCCTGAAATCGAGCCGGTGCCCGAACCCGGCGCCCAGCCGATCGTGGCGGTGCTCAGATTCCGCAATGACGGCGCCGATCCGGCCGACGAACCGATCGTCGATGGTATTGCCGAAGACATTATCAATGGCCTCGCCCGCTTCGGCACGTTGACGGTGCTGGCGCGCAACTCGAGCTTCTCGTTTGCGTCCTATTCGCCTGGCGAATGGCCTGTCGTGCGTTCGTGCATCGGCGCCGACTATGTCGTCGAGGGCTCGGTGCGGCGGCAGGCAGACAGCATCGTCTGTGCGGTCAATCTCGTTGACGCAGCCAGCGCTTCCCAGCTCTGGGGCGATCGCTACCAGGCCGATTACGCCGGGCTGTCCGCCATCCAGCAGGAGATCGTCGAAAAGATCGTCGGCCGGCTGGTGGTTCGGGTGAACAATGCCGGCCTGCAACGTGCCTCGCGGCAGCCGGTAGCCAGCCTCGCCGCCCATGAACTGGTGCTGCGCGGCGTCGCCTTGCTGCGCGATCCGGCGCAAAGCGAACTGAAACAAGCAGCAGCGTTTTTCGAGGCTGCTATCGTCAGGGACCCGGCCTATGGCCTCGCCTACACCTATCTGGCGCTGTCGCATGTGCTTAACAGCGAATTCGGACCGAGCAGCGACGCCGTGCTGACGAAGGCCCGCGACCTGGCCGACCGGGGCATCGCATTGTCGCCGGACCAGGCAACGGCACACCGCATCCAGTCGCTGGTGCGGCTCAATATGCGCGACCACGAGGCGGCCGAGCATCATTTGCGCATCGCGCTCGAGCTCAATCCGGGCGACGCAGACTGTATCGAGCAGATGGGGCATCTGTTGACGATGCGTGGCCGGCCGCTCGACGCGCTCGCCTGGCTGGCGCGCGCCATCCGCATCAACCCGCTGCATCCTCATTGGTATCAGTACGATCGCGCGCTCGCGCTATACATGCTGGGCGAATACCGCACGGCTGCCGAGGCGCTGGAGCTGGCGACGCGACCGACGCCGTGGATCCGCACCCGGCTTGCCGCCTGTTACGCTCAGTTCGGCGACATGCAAGCGGCAAGGCGCCAGGCTGCGCTGATCAACGCCGACGGCTCCGATTTCTCACCGCTCGACTATACAAGAACGGGCATCCCGTTCGAAAACGCGTCCGACGCCGAGCATCTTGCCAACGGCGTGTCGTTGGCACTTGGGGACCGCTCAGAATCTTGAGACGACCAAGAGACAGCTCGACCGATCGGCCAAATCTTTGGATAGCTCAGTGCGGAAATTCGAGCCCCATCTCGCGGTAGCGCTCGGGATCGTCGCCCCAGTTCTCGCGCACCTTGACGAACAGGAAGAGATGCACCTTCTGCTCGAGGATGCCTGCGATTTCCATGCGCGCGGCCTGGCCGATGGCGCGGATCGTCTCGCCCTTATGGCCGAGCACGATCTTCTTCTGGCTGTCGCGCTCGACATAGATTGTCTGGTCGATGCGCACCGACCCGTCCTTCTTCTCTTCCCATTTCTCTGTCTCGATGTGGGAGGAATAAGGCAGTTCCTGATGCAGCCTGAGATAGAGCTTTTCGCGGGTGATCTCGGCTGCGAGCTGGCGCATCGGAAGGTCGGAGATCTGGTCTTCAGGGTAGTACCAGGGTCCGGCCGGCAGGGTCTCGGCGAGATAGTCGAGCAGGTCCTTGCAGCCGGACCCCGTCAGCGCCGAAACCATGAAGGTGCGCTTGAACGGCACCCTTTCGTTGGCTGCCGCCGACAATGCAAGCAACGTCTCGTGCTTGACCCGATCGACCTTGTTGAGGATCAACACCATCGGCTGCCGGACATCCTTCAGCCGCTCGAGGATGGCATCTGCATCGCCCCGGATGCCGCGCTCGGCATCGATCAAGAGCAGCACGATATCGGCGTCCTTGGCACCGCCCCAGGCTGTGGTCACCATCGCGGTGTCCAGCCGGCGCTTCGGCTTGAATATGCCCGGCGTGTCGACGAAAACGATTTGCGCGTTGTTGTGGGTGGCAATGCCGCGCACGATGGCGCGCGTGGTCTGCACCTTGTGTGTCACGATCGACACCTTGGCGCCGACCAATTGGTTGACCAGCGTCGATTTCCCCGCATTGGGCGCGCCAATCAGCGCGACGAAGCCGGAGCGGGTAGCGGGCGCTTCTGTTGCGGGAGCTTCGGTGGCGGTCATGCGGCACTCCCTTGATCGAGCCAGACGCCTTCCCGCTGCAGAAGTGCCGCGGCCGCAGCCTGCTCCGCTTCGCGCTTGGAGCGCCCGCTACCGGTCGCCGGCGGATAGGCGCCGACCTTCACACTGACGGTGAACAGCGGATCGTGGTCCGGTCCCTCGCGGCTGTCGATTATGTAAACCGGCACTGCGCTTGCCGCCTGATGCGCCCATTCCTGGAGTTCGGTTTTCGCATCGCGACGGGCGGCGTCAATGGCTTGCGAGCGCGGCTGCCAGTATCTGTGGATAAAGGCACGGGCCGCTTCCAACCCGCCGTCGAGATAGAGCACGGCGATCAGCGATTCCAGTGCATCGGCGCGCAGATTGACGCGCTTGCGCCCATCGAGGCCGCGTACGTCCGAACCGGCGCGAATGAGTTCCGGCAGGCCGATCTCATCGGCGATTTCCGCCAGGGCCTCGGCGTTGACCAGGGCGTTCAGTCTGAGCGACAGCTCACCCTCGGCAGCGTCGGGAAATGCCGCCAGCAGCATATCGGCAACGACAAGGCCGAGAACGCGGTCGCCCAGGAATTCGAAACGTTCGTAGTCGACGCCGGCATGACTGCCGCGAGCGCTGGCATGGGTCAGCGCCCGCTGCAGGCGCTGGTGGTCGCCAAAACTGTGGCCGGTGCGCTCCTTGAGCGCCTCGGCGAGCGCATCGGCGGTCAGCCGTTTCGTCGCCGCCATGGTCCTAATTGACGAAATGAAACAGGCGCGAGGCGCGCATCTGCGACGGCCATTTCCAGATTTCGAGCGGGCTGGCGCTGCCGCCGATCGAGAAGAAAATGAGGTTGGCGCGGCCGACCAAATTCTCGTCCGGCACGAAGCCGACGGTGAAGCGGCTGTCCGACGAGTTGTCGCGATTGTCGCCCATCATGAAATAGTGACCGGGCGGCACCTTGAACTCTTTGGTATTGTCGCCGATCGAAGCCTGCGTCAGGTCGAGCGTGTCGTAGCTGACGCCGTTCGGCAGCGTCTCGCGATAGACATCGACCGGCCCGTTCTCCTCGGTGATGTCGCGGTTGTCGATCTGCCCGACTTTGACGCGCGGCACGCCCACGTCGTTGATGAAGAGCTGGCCATCCTTGACCTGGATCTTGTCGCCCGGCAGGCCGACGACGCGCTTGATATAATCGACAGAAGGATCCGGCGGAAACTTGAACACCACCACGTCGCCGCGCTTCGGCTCGGAGCCCCAGATGCGGCCCGAAAAGATGTTCGGCCCGAACGGCAGCGAATAGCGGGAGAAGCCGTAGGACCACTTGGTGACGAAGAGATAGTCGCCTTCGAGCAAAGTCGGCCGCATCGACCCGGACGGGATCGAGAACGGCTGGAACAGGAGCGTGCGGATGACCAACGCAAGCAGCAGGGCCTGGACGATGACGCTGACGGTTTCGCCAAGTCCACCGGATTTCTTCTGGGTTTTTTCAGCCACGCTCATGTCGTCCTCGATTGTGCGTTGGATGGTATAGAGTCTCGGCGCGCGCTGGGCAACGTCATGCCGGTGGTCAGATGCAATCAATGTGGCGCTTCTTCGACCGGCAACGCTTCAATGATCACAAAGGCTTGAGCGAGCGGAAAATCATCGGTTATGGTGAGGTGGATCACGGCTCGGTGCCTTTCAGGCAGGATTTCGTCCAGCCGCGCTGCCGCCCCGTTGGTGAGCGCCATGGTCGGCTTGCCGCTGGCCAGGTTGACGACCCCCATGTCACGCCAGAACACACCCTGTGCAAGACCGGTGCCCAACGCCTTGGCGCAGGCCTCCTTGGCGGCGAAACGCTTGGCGTAGGAGGCCGCACGCGCCGCGCGGTTTTCGGAGCGCGCCTGTTCGATCTCGGTGTAGATGCGTTGGATGAAGCGCTGACCGTGACGTTCCAACGACTTCTCGATGCGTCTGATGTCGATGAGATCGCTGCCGATACCGATAATCATTCGGCGGGAACTTCCGGCCCGGTTTTTCCAGCCTTTGCCGCTCTTTCGGCCAGACGCTTGCGGCGCTGCTCCTGGAAAGTGACCATGCCCCAGCGGGTGATGCCGTAAAACAGCAGCCCGAAAACCAGGCCGAGCGGTATTGCGCCAACCGTCATCGGCTTCAGCACCGGTCCCCACAATTGCGCAAAGGAAAGATTGTGCAGCATGTCGCCGAGATGGGCAGGCGGTCCGTGTGCCGGCAGGTGTTCATGCAGGATCAGCTTGCCGACCTCCCAGGAGGCGGCCCATAGCAGCGGAAAGGTAAGGGGGTTGCCGAAGACCGTGCCGAGTGCTGCGGCAACCAGATTGCCGGCGATCAGCCAGCACAGGATGGCGGCAATGATGAAGTGGAAGCCAAGCGGGAAAAACGACGCGAATACGCCCGCCGCAACACCGGCGGCCACGGCATGCGGCGTGGCTCTAAGCCGCAGGATGCGCTTGGAAAAATACCGCAGCGAGCGCGAGAACGAGCGGCGCGGCCACAAATAAGTACGCACCCGCTCTAAGAAACCATCAGGCTTGCGCCGTCGAAAAAGCACTCTGTTCCTGTTCCTAGTTCCGTCAATAGCTTCACGCCGGCTTCTCCAGCCGGGCGCGACAGCCCCATGCTGCGCTCTGCGGTCGCCGAAAAGCAACTACGACTTTGATATAGCGATGCGCTGGCCGAAGAACAACGAGGCCGAGGGCATCCGCTCGGTGGCCGGTCGCGCCAGCCTTGGGTATCGCCGTTCTGAACAGGGCATGATCGCGGCGAATTTAAGGAGGGCCACTTAGGGTCGATATTCGCTGACCTCGACGAGATTGCCGTCCGGGTCACGAAAATAGACGGACATCATCGCGCCACGAGCGCCGGCACGCTCGACCGGGCCGACCTCTATCACCACGCCATTGGCGGCGAGGTTGGCACATATCTCGGCGAGCGGACGGGCGGCAATCAAGCAGAAATCTCCGGAGCCCGGGGTCGGCGCCTTGGCCTTCGGCTCGAAGGTGTGCCCGACCTCATGCACATTGATCTTTTGCGTTCCAAACAGCAGCGCCGTCGGCCGGTCCGGCTCGTCGAGGCGCTTGAAGCCAAGCACGCGCTGATAGAAGGCGCAGGTGTCTTCAACGGAGCGAACCGTCAGCACGAAATGGTCGATACCAGCAATCACGGCAGCGCCTCTTGACTTGTTTTATGCATTTCTTTGTCCCAAAACCGCTGCACATGCTCGGTTCAAGCCCGAGGATAAGCTTTGGGCGACATGCATTAGATATTGCGGCTGCCCGGCTTGATCGCCGGTAGGGCGGCAAGCTCGGGCGGCAGCCTGTCGGCCGGATAGGCCGGAACCTCGTATTCGGCGAGCGCGATCAGCGGCACGCCGACATCGGTCTTGCCGGCCGAGCGGTCAATGATGCACGCAGCGGCAACGACATCGGCGCCAAGTGCGCGCAGACAGTCGATGGTCTCGCGGATCGACAGGCCGGTGGTGACGATGTCCTCGACAATGACGACGCGCGATCCCTTGGCGATCTCGAAGCGGCGCAGCCTGAATTCGCCCCCTTCCCGCTCGACCCAGATCGCCGGCACACCAAGATGGCGCGAGGTCTCATAGGCCGGGATCAGCCCGCCGATCGCCGGGCCGACGACGTAGTCGATCCTGCCGGGCACGCCAGTGCGGATCTTTTCGGCGAGCGCCTTGCACAAGCGCTCGGTCTTGTCGGCATGCATGAAAACGCGCGCCTTCTGCAGGAAGACCGGGCTGCGCAGGCCGGACGTCAGGATGAAATGCCCTTCAAGAACGGCGCCGGCCTCGCGGAAAATGCCCAGCACTTCGTCGGTGTTCATCTTTCACTCCATGCCCATGGTGAATGTGAATGGTGAATTGTAGTGAGTAGTGAGTGCACTCTCTTTCACTATTCACTATTCACTATTCACTATTCACTATTCACTATTCACTATTCACTATTCACTATTCACCCATTCACGCGTCGCGCGTCGCTGACGCTCGAATTGTCCTTTAGCTGCGACAGCAGCCTGTTCAAGTGCTTGAGGTCCCACACTTCGAGATCGATCAGCATTTCGGTGAAATCGGGCGCGGTGCGCACCATCGACAAAGTGTGGATGTTGGCATCGTTGGATGCGACGACTTGCGCAATGTCGGCTAGCGAACCCGGCGCGTTGATGGCGGTGACCGAGACGCGCGCCGGGAACCGCTCCTTGGTGCGCTCGTCAATATCCCAGCGCACGTCGATCCAGCGCTCGGGCTGGTCGTCAAAGGCCTGCAACGCCGGCGACTGGATCGGATAGATGGTGATACCGGTTCCCGGCTGCACGATGCCGACGATGCGATCGCCTGGCACTGCCCCTTCCGGCGCGAAGCGCACCGGCAAATCGCCGCGCACACCGCGGATCGGCACCGCATCGTCGCGCGGCTGGTTTTTATCCTTGCGCGCGGCGCGGCCCGGAATCTGGAACAGCATGCCGGCGGCATTGCGGATCTTCGACCAGCCCTCCTCGCGCTGCTTGGGCGCGACCAGCGTGACGCGCTCGTCCTTGTAGTCGGGAAACACCGCCTTCATGACATCGGTGGAGGCAACTTCGCCTCGGCCGACCGCGGCCAGCACATCCTCGATGTCCTTGCGCGCGAGGCGGTGCAGCACCGGCTTCAGGCTTTCCTTGGTGAAGGTCTTGCCGGACCGTTCGAAGGCGCGCTCCAGAATGCGGATACCGAGACCTGAATATTGCTTCCGAATAGCGTTCTTGGTGGCGCGGCGGATGGCCGACCGCGCCTTGCCGGTAACCACCACCGATTCCCATGCCGCAGGCGGCACCTGCGCCTTCGAGCGGATGATCTCAACCTCGTCGCCGTTCTTCAGCTCCGTCATCAGCGGCATGATGCGGCCATTGACCTTGGCGCCGACGCAAGTGTCGCCGACATCGGTGTGGACGGCATAGGCAAAGTCGATCGGCGTGGCGCCGCGCGGCAGCGCGATCAGCATGCCCTTCGGCGTAAAGCAGAACACCTGGTCCTGGAACAGTTCCAGCTTGGTGTTTTCGAGGAAGTCCTCGGGGTTGTCGCCTTCGGCAAGCTGCTCGATGGTGCGCCGCAGCCAGGCATAGGCATTGGTTTCCTTCGAGATCGCATGGGCGGCACCATTCATCTTGCCGCCGGTATCCTTATAGATCGAATGAGCGGCGACGCCGTATTCGGCGATCTTGTTCATCTGGTAGGTGCGGATCTGCAATTCGACGCGCTGGCGCGACGGGCCGACGATGGTGGTGTGGATCGAGCGGTAGTCGTTCTGCTTCGGCGTGGAGATGTAGTCCTTGAAGCGGCCGGGCACCATCGACCAGGTGGTGTGGATGGCGCCGAGCGCCCGGTAGCAGTCCTCGACGGTATCGACGACGACGCGAAAGCCGAAGATGTCGGACAGCTGCTCGAACGACAACGCCTTGGCTTCCATCTTGCGGAACACCGACCACGGCTTCTTCTGCCGGCTCTTGACCTCGGCCTTGATCGAATATTTGTCGAACAGCGTGGAGAGCGCCTTCTCGATCTCGGACAGCACACCCTTGTTGCGCTCGAAGATTTCGGCGAGCCGTGCGGTGACGGCGCGGTAGGCTTCCGGATTGATGAAGCGGAAGGCGATCTCCTCGAGCTCCTCGCGCATGCCTTGCATGCCCATGCGCCCGGCCAGCGGCGCATAGATGTCCATCGTTTCCTCGGCGATGCGCAGGCGCTTGGCTTCCGGCACATGGTCGAGCGTGCGCATGTTGTGCAAGCGGTCGGCGAGCTTGACCAGCAGCACGCGAACGTCTTCCGAGATCGCCAGCAACAGCTTGCGCAGGTTCTCCGCCTGCTCGGCCTTTTTGGAGACGAGGTCGAGCTTCTTCAGCTTGGTCAAGCCTTCGACCAGCTTGCCCATTTCCGGGCCGAACAATTCGTCGATCTCGGCCCTAGTCGCCGTGGTGTCCTCGATCGTGTCATGCAGCAAGGCAACGGCGATTGTCGCCTCGTCCATGTGCATTTCGGTGAGGATGGCGGCGACTTCGAGCGGATGCGAGAAATAGGGATCGCCGGAAGCGCGCTTCTGGTGGCCATGCTTCTGCATGGCGTAGACATAGGCCTTGTTGAGCAGCGCCTCGTTGACGTCAGGCTTGTAGCGCTGGACGCGCTCGACAAGCTCGTACTGACGCATCATGGGCAGGATCTCGCAATGCTGAAATGAATCATGCGCCGCACTGGCGTACGGCGCATGTCATAGATAGCCACGAAACCGCCGACGCGAAAGTGTCGGCAGTTGTCGCTAAGATCAATAATCGTCGCTTTTTTCCGGCGGCACCAGACCTTCGATGCCGGCCAACAGGTCTTCTTCGGTCATGCGATCGAAGGTGACGTTGTCCTCGGCGTCGTCGGCATCGGTGGCCGCAACGGCGCTGCCGGTCTGGTCGGCAATCGCCTCGCCATCGGCTTCCGGC
Source organism: Mesorhizobium sp. M0195 (assembly GCF_040322115.1). Lineage (NCBI taxonomy): Bacteria > Pseudomonadati > Pseudomonadota > Alphaproteobacteria > Hyphomicrobiales > Phyllobacteriaceae > Mesorhizobium > Mesorhizobium sp. M0195. Next base: position 131,492 of record NZ_JAMYSV010000014.1, read on the forward strand.
TCATCGACCTCGACATGCTTCTGCAGCGAATGGATGAGATCTTCCTTGAGGTCGTCCGGCGACAGCGTCTCTTCGGCGATTTCGCGGAGCGCAACGACCGGGTTCTTGTCGTTGTCGCGCGGTACGGTGATCTGCGCGCCCTGGCTGATCTGACGGGCGCGGTGGCCGGCCAGGAGCACCAGCTCGAAGCGGTTGTCGACCTTGTCGATGCAATCTTCAACGGTTACGCGGGCCATGAGTTGCCCCTTTCATGCCTGGATTTAATGGAAAACAGGCGCGGTCCATAACCCGAACGCCGCCAAAATACAAGCTTTTATGGCGGTGCGCAGCTCTGACGCGGGCCGCCTACGACGACACAGCGCCGATCACAATTGCTTGCAGTGCGGCATGGCGCCTTGGATTGCCGTAAAACTGGCGTTATCTCGAACAATGAAGGCCAACAGGTCTATTATCAGACCGGTATCAGACTGGCCGGTAGTCGCGACGCATTTAGACGACCGCTTATTTCGAAAAAGGACATTTTCCATGTTCGATCCTCGTGAAAAAATCGCTCTCTTTATCGACGGTGCAAATCTCTACGCCACCTCGCGCGCGCTGGGCTTTGACATCGACTACCGCAAACTTTTGTCGAGCTTCCAGAAACGCGGCTATCTGCTGCGCGCCTATTACTACACCGCGCTGGTCGAGGATCAGGAATACTCCTCGATACGTCCGCTGATCGACTGGCTCGATTATAACGGCTTCAAGGTGGTGACCAAGCCGGCCAAGGAATTCACCGACTCGACCGGCCGGCGCAAGATCAAGGGCAATATGGATATCGAGCTGACCGTCGATGCGCTGGAGCTTGCCGATGTCGTCGACCATTATGTCATCTTCTCAGGCGACGGCGATTTCCGTACGCTGGTCGAGGCGCTGCAGCGGCGCGGGCGCAAGGTGTCGATCGTCTCGACGATGGCTTCGCAGCCGCCGATGATCTCCGACGATCTGCGCCGCCAGGCCGACCATTTCATTGACCTGATGACACTCAAGAACGAAGTCGGCCGCGATCCGTCGGAGCGGCCGGTGCGTCGGCCCGAACCGGCCGAAGTCGACGAGGAAGACTATTGACGGTCGTTGCCTTGACCGCGCCCCTAGTCGTCTCGCCCGAACCCGATCGCGATTGCCCGCTCTGCCCGCGGCTGCACGACTTTATCGCCGAGTGGCGGCGGCGCGAGCCGTCCTGGTTCAACGCGCCGGTGCCGACCTTTTTGCCGCCGGAAGGCGAGGACGCGGTGCGCTTGCTGATCGTCGGCCTGGCGCCTGGCCTGCGCGGGGCGAACCGGACGGGGCGCCCCTTCACCGGCGATTTTGCCGGCGACCTGCTCTACAACACGCTGATCGCGCACGGCTTTGCGCGCGGCGAATTCAAAGCGCGACCAGATGACGGGCTGGAGCTTGTCGGTACGGCGATTACCAATGCGGTGCGCTGCGTGCCGCCGGATAACAAGCCGGTTGGCGCCGAGATAGCGACCTGCCGGACCTTCCTGGTGCCGACGATCGCGCGGTTTCCAAATCTGCGCGCTGTGCTGGCACTGGGCTCGATCGCGCACCAGTCGACCGTGCGGGCGCTCGGCCAACGCGTTGCCGCCTATCCGTTCCGGCATGGTGGGCAGCAGCAGGCCAATGGCATCACGCTGTTTTCCAGCTATCATTGCTCGCGCTACAACACCAATACCGGCGTGTTGACGGAAGCGATGTTCGTCGACGTCTTCAGTCAGGTTGAAGTTTTTCTGAAGACATAGAGTCGGACGACGCCCGCCAGGGCACGAGCCCTAGATTCGGGCAATCGCGAACAACCAGGCTAGGAGATCCAGCAACCACAGAAACAGTGCAAGCTGCAGCGCGACGCGCAAGCGTTGGATGATCCGCCAATTGCTGGCCATGTCGGATTTGATGCGCAGCGCAAGCGCTCGGTGCATCCCGTCCAGGGTTGCGGGAGGGTGCTGATCGACGACGTCGTGGAGCAGCTTCTCTGGATCGAAACGGAACGTATAGTTATAATACGGCCACACCATAATCGCGACCAGCAGGCCGATAAGAAAAAGCAATGTCAGCGCCAGCCAGTTCCAAGGCCCCACGCCATCCAGGAGCGCCCTGCCTCCAAGGAGAGAACTCGCGAACGCAGTTGCGAAAATCAGATTTCCAGCGCGCGTATTGAGACTTTCAACCACGCCCTGCTGGTGTTGGCCACGCACCGCCTCCGCGTAGACAAATGCCAGGCGGGGGTCGCCGCCGTCCGCCGCAGCAGGTGGGGCGTTGCTGTCATGGTTGATGAAGGGCGCTCCGGCATCAAATGTAGTTAGCACAGCGCCACCTGCGATACGAATAGTTGGTGGAAGCATGAAAGGCGGGACGGTGACGTTCAACTTTTAGGGAAACAATGAATCGGGCGCGATTGATCAATCTACAAAATCCCATGAAATCTCACCTTTGAACCTCGCAATCGCCTCCTCGACTAACTCCAAAGGAATATCCTTCCGATACAGAGTTACCTCTCGGGTTCGCCTTGTGTCGTCACGGAAGATCTCCAACACTTGGTCGCCTTCAATCCAAAGCTCGACGCCGATTCCGTCCCGGTCGGCTACGTCGCTTGCGACTATCCAAGATTTTTTTGGTTCTGCGGTCATTGGCTAATCCAAAGTATGCGGCCAAGCTAGCGTATCTCCGCCGATGAAGTCTGCAAAACGGTCGTAAGCTGAACTCAAAACTGAGACGCTATCGAATAGCCGTATTTGTCAAGGCTTCGTCGTTCTGTCTTCGGGCCGGTGAGGGTGCTTTCGGGCGGACAGGAATAGTGTCAATCCGACGCCGTCGCTTCAGGCGCTGCGGCAAACATCGCTGCCAGTGTCGCCGGCCCGCCTTGGAGAACATTCAGGTCGACGTCGCCGCTGATGCCGTCGACGCGGCCCCGGTTGTGGTACTGCCAGTAAATCCAGTCGTCATGGCCTGGCCGCAGCGCCAGCGAACGCAGCCAGCGCGGGCGGCCGGCTACCTGCCCGGCATAGGCTTGCGCGGCCTCGTCGGTGACATAGAGTATCGCCGTCTTGCCGAACGCTGCTTCGACCGGGCCGAGGAAGGCTGAGAGTTCGGCGCTCAGTTGTTCGGGAGTTGGCCGCTGCGGGCAATTGCCGCCGAACTCGATGTCTACCACCGGCGGCAGCAAAGGCTGATCGCGCGGCACCACCGAGATGAAGTTGCGTGCCTGATCGGCACCCGGCCTGCAGAAGGTGAAAAAGTGATAGGCGCCGACGGCAAGGCCGGCGGCGCGGGCCGCACGCAAATTGCCCGCGAAGGTATCATCGACATGGTCGCCGCCTTCAGTTGCCTTGATAACGGCGAAGGCGACATCGTCGGCGGCAACACGCCGCCAGTCGATCTGCCGCTGATGGTGGGAAACGTCGATGCCCCTGACCGGATATTTGCCGCGATCCGGAGAAAACGTCTGAAAGTAGGTATAGCCGCCGGCCAGGATAAGGCCCGCCATGAGCAGACCGGCAGCACCCCACAAGACGATCCGGTTTTTCAACAGAGACCTATCCCCATTGGTCCGCCCTGCCCGCCGCTATGCTCGGGGCGTTCGTCGCTCGAAAAGCCAAATCATGGCTTTTCGTCCGCTTCGGACCGCCCCTCACCCTCGCTCTTTCAGCAGCCGGCCCTTCTCGCGCGACCAGTCGCGCTGCTTTTCGGTCTCGCGCTTGTCGTGCAGCTTCTTGCCGCGGCCAACGGCGAGCAGCAGCTTGGCACGGCCCTGGTCGTTGAAGTAGATCTTCAGCGGCACCAGCGTCATGCCTTCGCGGTCGACGCTCTGCGACAGCTTGGCCATCTCGCGCTTGTTGAGCAGGAGTTTGCGGCGGCGGCGTGGCTCGTGGTTGAAGCGGTTGGCCTGCAGGTATTCCGGCAGATAGGAGTTGATCAGCCAGATCTCGCCGCCCTCGACCGAGGCGTAGCTGTCCTGGATGTTGGCCTGGCCCTGGCGAAGCGATTTCACTTCGGTACCGGTCAGCACCAGGCCGGCCTCGATCGTGTCGAGCACCTCATAGGAAAACCGCGCCTTGCGGTTTTCCGCAACGGTCTTGTTGTTGGGATCGGCTTTTCTGACTTGATTCATGATGCGGAGAGGTGGCGCCTCATCCCTAGTTTATCAAGCCGGCGTGCTTCATCGCTGCGTCGATCTTCTCGGCGGTCGACGGCTCGACCGTCATTAGCGGCGAGCGCAGCACGTTTTCGACCTTGCCCAGCTTCGACAGCGCATATTTCGCGCCGGAAACGCCGGGCTCCATGAAAATCGCCTTGTGCAGCGGCAACAGACGGTCCTGCAGGTCGAGCGCCTTGGCGCTGTCGCCGGAAAGCGTTGCCTTCTGGAATTCGGCGCAGAGCCTGGGCGCGACATTTGCTGTCACCGAGATGCAACCGACACCGCCATGCGCGTTGAAGCCGAGTGCCGAGGCGTCTTCGCCGGAGAGCTGGATGAAATCCTTGCCGCAGGTGGCGCGCTGCTCTGAAACCCGCTCGACCTTGCCGGTGGCATCCTTGACGCCGACGATGTTCTTGAAGTCGTGCACCAATTGCCCCATCGTCTCCGGGCTCATGTCGACCACCGAGCGCGGTGGAATGTTGTAGATGATGATCGGCAGGCTGGTCGCCTTGGCGACGGCGGCGAAATGCGCATAGAGGCCGCGCTGCGTCGGCCTGTTGTAATAGGGCGTCACGACAAGGGCCGCGTCGGCGCCCGCCTTCTCGGCATACTGGACCAGGCCGACCGCCTCTTCGGTGTTGTTGGAGCCGGCGCCGGCGACGACCGGAACCCGGCCCTTGGCGACCTCGATGCAAACCTTGACGACTTGGCGGTGCTCGTCATGCGACAGCGTCGGCGACTCGCCGGTGGTGCCGACCGGGACCACGCCCGTCGTGCCTTCCGCGATCTGCCAGGCTATGAACGCGCGAAAGGCTTTCTCGTCGAAACGGCCGCTCTTTTCGAACGGTGTGACGAGCGCGGTCAGCGAGCCTCTCAGCATGTCGTCCAACTCCTTGGGGCCTTTCGGGTTTTGTCGTGCGCGCCTTCTAGCCGAAAGCGAAGCGGCGCACCATAGTCTCGACATTGTTGCGCGGCAAGCATTGCGCCGGCAATCGCAATTCGAACGACCTCAATAAGATTTTCTTTACGGGCCCTTCACCACCGACGAATAGGCTTCGGTTCAACTGTGCCTGTTGTAACGTCGAAGAACAGGAAATGACCAGATCCATGCCGGCCAGGCGGCCTCATCTTTTCGCGCTTTTCGGCGCGATCGTCGCGCTGATACCCGGCGCGGCGATCGGCGGCAGCGTCGATATGCGGGTCACGTCGGCGATCCCGATGACGGCGCCGGACAACGATGCGCTGCCGCAGTCCCCGTCGCCGTCCGCCAGCGTTGCGATGCTGAAGAGCGGTCTCGACGCGCTGGCGGCAAACGACATTCAGCGCGCGCGCCAGGTGCGCGAGGCGCTGCCGGCCAAATCGCTCGATCGGCACATCCTTGCCTGGGCGATAGCGCTCTATGGCGGCGACCAGGTGCCGAGCGGCGACATCGCCGATGCCGCGAAGATGCTGCCGAACTGGCCGGGCACGATCGCCTTGCGCAAGAACAGCGAGCGCGCGCTCTATCGCGAGAACCCCGCGCCACATGTCGTGGTGCGGGCGTTCGACGGCAGCCAGCCGCTGACCTTCGAAGGCGTGGTGATCCTGGCCCGCTCCTATGTAGCGCTGGGCGATACGAAGGCGGCGCGCTCGGTGCTGTCGCCATTCTGGCGCACCGAAAAGCTCGAAGCCAGGGACGAGGCGGCGGTCATCCGCGAGTTCGGCGCGCTGATCCCGGCCGCTGACCATCGCTTCCGCATGGAGCGCATGTTCTATGCCGACCGGGTCGCTTCGGCGCTGCGCGTCGCCGGTCTCGCCGGCGCCCAGCAATTGGCCGACGCCTGGGCGGCAGTCACCAAAGGCGACAAGAACGCGGCCAAGCTGCTGAAGGCGGTGCCGACAGCGCAGCGGGCGGCCGGCTATCTCTTTGCCGAAGCCGAATATCTGCGCAAGCAGCAGAAATTTTCCGACGCCGCCGCGCTGGTGATGAAAGCGCCGGGCGACCGTGACGCGCTGGTCGATCCGGACGCCTGGTGGGTCGAGCGCCGGGTGCTGTCGCGCGAGCTGGTCGACCAGGGCGACATGAAGACCGCCTACAGAATAGTCGCCGCGCACGCCGCCGAAAGTGCCGCCAATGCCGCCGAGGCGGAATTCCACGCCGGCTGGTACGCGCTGCGCGGCCTCAACGATCCCGCCACCGCCGCCAAGCATTTTGCGCGAATCGCGGAGCTCGCCCAGGGGCCGATGTCGCTGTCGCGCGCTTACTACTGGCTCGGCCGCGCCGCCGAAGTCGGCGGGCCTGGCAATGCCAAGGATTATTTCAGCCGCGCCGCCAGCTACGGCACGACCTTTTACGGCCAGCTCGCCGGCGAGCGCGTCGGCCGGCAGACCCTCAACATCGTCTACCCCCAGCCAAGTGCCGCCGACCGCCGGAATTTTGCCACCCGCGAGGCGGTCAGCGCCATCAAGCGGCTGCAGGAGGCCGGCTATGACCGCTACGCCGAAACGCTCTACCGCGACCTTGCCGGGCAGTTGAACAGCCCTGGCGAACTTGCGCTGCTTGCGGCGCTGGCGGAAAGACAAGGCAACCATTTCATGGCGCTGAAGGTCGGCAAGATCGCCGGCGCCCGCGGCATCGACGTCGGCGCGCTGTCACATCCGCTCGGCGTAATTCCCGACACCGCCAACGTCTCCGGCTCGGGCAAGGCGCTGGCCTATGCGATTGCCCGGCAGGAAAGCGAATTCAACATCGGCGCCGTCTCCAGCGCCGGCGCGCGCGGACTGCTGCAGCTGATGCCGGGCACCGCCAAGCAATTGGCGAAGAAGGCCGGCATGACATTTTCTCAGGCCCGGCTGACCACCGATGCCGGCTACAATGCAACGCTGGGCGCTGCCTTTCTCGGCGAGCAGCTCGGCCGTTTCGATGGCTCCTACGTGCTGACCTTCGCAGGCTACAATGCCGGCCCCACCCGCGCCGCCCAGTGGGTGGCGAAATACGGCGATCCGCGCGGCAAGGACGTCGACGCCATCGTCGACTGGATCGAGCGAATTCCCTATACGGAAACAAGAAGTTACGTCCAGCGCGTGATGGAGAATTACGAGGTTTACAAGATGCGCATTTCCGGCAAATACGACATTGTCGGGGATCTGGTGAACGGCCGGGGGTGACGACCGGGCTTCAAGCCAAGTCAGGCTGCGATCCTTCGCGCCCCCCTCTGTCCTGCCGGACATCTCCCCCTCTAGTGGGGAGATTGGCAGCTTCGCTGAGGGGTACTTTTCTGCAACTTGGGATGTTATCGAAAACGGAGATGATGGCCGATCTCCCCCCTTTTGAGGGTCCTTTGAGGGGGAGATGTCCGGCAGGACAGAGGGGGCGCTGTCCCGCCGACATCTCGAAGATTCTCAGCGCCGACGCTTCGATTTGACCACCCCTGCCCTCGCCTGTAGCAGTCGGGAACGATCCGGCAACTGCGAGGAAGCGGTCCATATGGCAATCGAGCAGGGTTTTTCCGATTTCTTCTACGCCGCGCCGGACGGGCTGTCCCTGCACGCCCGCATCTACGGCGAAGCGAATTCCGGCCATTGGCCAGTCGTTTGCCTGCCCGGCCTGACCCGCAATTGCCGTGATTTCCACGAGCTGGCGCTTTATCTGTCGACGCGGGCGAAGCGCAAGGTCGTCGCTTTCGACTATCGCGGGCGCGGGCAGTCCGCCTACGATGCCGATATCGGCCACTACAATGTCGGCACCGAAGCGGGTGATATTCTCGCCGGGCTGGCAGCACTCGGCATCGAGGAGGCTGCCTTCATCGGCACGTCGCGCGGCGGACTGATCGTCCACGTGCTCGGGGCGATGCGGCCGGCCGTGCTGAAGGCCATCGTCTTCAACGACATCGGCCCGGTGATCGAGCCGCAAGGTCTCGCCCATATCCGCTCCTATCTCAACCCCATGCCAAGGCCGAAGACGTACGCCGAGGTGGTCCGCGACCTGCGCAGCATCCATGGCGCGGATTTTCCGGCGCTGACCGATGCGGATTGGGAGCGGATGGCGTCAGCCCTCTACCGCGAGACCAAGGAGGGATTTCTGCCCGACTTCGACCCGAAACTGGTCGACACGCTGGCGGGCCTAGACCTCACTCAGCCGGTGCCTGATCTGTGGCCGCAGTTCGACGCGCTGGCGGCGGTCCCGATGCTCGTCATACGCGGCGCCAACTCGAAGCTGCTGTCCGCGGAAACACTCGAGCAGATGCGCACGCGCCATGCCGACATCGAAACGATCACGGTCGACGGCCAGGGGCATGCACCGTTCTTGGAGTCCGGGATCCTGCCGGGCAGGATCGCTGGTTTTTTCGAGCGGGCGGAGCGGCTGCGCGGTTGGAAGTAAAGCTCGAGAACTGAGGAATTTATTGGGCAGTGCTGCACCGACTTTGAGCGGTGGCGGAGAGGATGGGATTCGAACCCACGAGAAGCTTTTGACCTCTACTCCCTTAGCAGGGGAGCGCCTTCGACCACTCGGCCACCTCTCCGTTGCGCCGGTGGATAAAGAAAAGCGCCGCCACAATCAACAAGCTGGTGTCACTATCGTCGAAAAATCGGGCTTCCGCCAAAATGCCACCTGTGGCTTGCGGCGATTCCGCGGCAATTCCCTGGCTGTTGAGTCGGCGCATGGTCACAGTTTGAGCGGGCCATTGCCGGAATTGGCTGGAATGCGGGGTTGCCGGGGCCCGATAGTTAATGGGAGCTTTCGGAGTGAGGCCAAATCGTGTCATTTGTGCAACAACGCTCGGCGATAGCGCCACCACAAACCTTTTGCCGGTACGATCGTGGTTGAACGACGCCGCCTCATGGGTAATGTCGGGTTTGAAGGAGCGGCGCGGTGCGCATCTTTTTCGGTAGTGGGGATGGGGCAGGGAACGCTGTCCTTCAGCAAAGAATACCCAGACCCGTTTTTTAACTTTTGACTGGAGGTCAGAAAATGAACATCAAGAGCCTGCTTCTCGGCTCCGCTGCGGCGCTGATCGCAGTATCCGGTGCGCGCGCCGCCGACGCCGTCGTCGTCGCCGAGCCGGAACCCGCTGAATACGTCAAGATCTGCGACGTCTACGGCGCTGGCTACTTCTACATCCCCGGCACCGAAACCTGCCTGCGCATCGGCGGCTATGTCCGCTACGACATCGGCATCGGCGACGTCGGTTCGTTCGACGGTGCTGAGAATTTCGATCACGAAGATGGCGATATCCAGGACACCTACTCCAAGAACGCCCGCTTCAACCTGAAGACCTGGACCGCTCAGGAAACCGAACTCGGCACCTTGAAGACCTACACCGAGACCCGGTTCAATTTCGGCAACCGCAACCGTCACGTTAGCACCACAACCACCGATCCGGACGGCCCCGAGGGTCCGCTGCTGCCGGTCACGACCATCGTCAGAAATGACGCCGAAAACAAGGGCGTTTCGCTGAACTTCGCCTGGATCCAGCTCGGTGGCCTGCGCGTCGGTAAGGACGAATCGGCCTTCAACACGTTCATCGGCTACGCCGGCAGCGTCATCCAGGATACGCTGGTTCCTTACGGTGATTTCGACACCAACGTCGTCCAGTACTACTTCGATTTCGGCAACGGCTTCTCGGCCGTGGCTTCGCTCGAGCAGGGCGCGGGCCGCGTTGGGACCATCGACAGCTACGTTCCGCATGTCGTCGGCGGCCTGAAGTGGACGCAGGGCTGGGGCGCGATCACCGGCGTCATCGCCTACGACAGCAACTACGAAGAAGTGGCCGGCAAGGTTCGTTTGGACGTGAATGCAACCGACGCGCTGTCGCTGTTCATCATGGCGGGCTACGGCACTGACGATAACCTCAATGACCCGGGCAACTTTGTCCCAGCCAATGGCCGTGGTTTCTACAAGCAGTGGGGCGGCAACTGGGCGGTTTGGGGTGGCGGCACCTACAAGTTCAACGAGAAGACCTCGTTCAACGTGCAGGCTTCCGCTGACGACGACAAGAACTATGCCGTCGCGGCGAACATCGCCTACGACATCGTTCCTGGCCTGACGATCACCGCCGAAGTCGATTGGGACCACTACGGGCGGTTTAACGATCCGGCCAGCTTCACCAACGTCAACTGGACCAGTGCGGACAAGAAGGACAGCATTGGCGGCCTCCTCCGCTTCCAGCGCTCGTTCTAATAAGTTCGACCTGACCAATATTGAACCCGGCGGGCAACCGCCGGGTTTTTCTTTGAGCCATTCGCCGGCTGCCACATTTCAAGGCTGCCGCGGAACTTGCGCAGGCCAAGCCGGCAGGCTAGCAAGAAGGCCCCTTTTTTAACGAGCCTTTGCCATGCGCCCTCCCCTTACACCGCTCATCGCAGCGCTTCCCTCCACGGTGCCGTTTGTCGGCCCGGAGGCGCAGGAGCGCGACCGCGGCCGCGCCTTTCGCGCCCGCATCGGGGCCAATGAGAGCAGCTTTGGCCCTTCGCCGCGCGTCGTTACCCGCATGGCCGGGATTGCCGGCGACATGTGGATGTATTGCGACCCCGATAATCACGATTTGAAGGTAGCCGTAGCCAGGCATCTCGGCGTCGGCGCCGAAAACGTCGTCGTCGGCGAAGGCATAGACGGGCTGCTCAGCCTGGTTGCGCGCATGTATGTGGCGCCCGGCGACGCGGTGGTGACCTCGCTCGGCGCCTATCCGACCTTCAACTTTCATGTTGCCGGCGTCGGCGGCCGATTGGTCGCAGTGCCCTACGAGAACGATCGGGAAAACCTCGACGGCCTGCTGGCTGCGGTCGCCAGGGAGAAGGCGCCACTGGTCTACCTGTCCAACCCGGACAATCCGATGGGCAGCTGGTGGGAAGCCGCCGAACTCGGCCGCTTCATCGAGGCCTTGCCGGAAACCACAATGCTGGTGCTCGACGAGGCCTATGGCGAATTAGGGCCAGCCTCAGCGCTGCCGCCAATCGATGTGGCGCGGCCGAACGTCATCCGCATGCGCACCTTCTCCAAGGCCTATGGGCTGGCCGGCATACGCTGCGGCTACGCGGTGGCCGAGGCCCAGGTGATTCGCGACTTCGAGAAGATCCGCAACCACTACGGCGTCAGCCGCATGGCGCAGATCGCCGGCGTCGAGGCGCTTGCCGATCAAGCCTGGCTGGAAAGCGTGGTGGCGCGGGTCGCCTCCGGCCGCCGACGCATTGCCGGAACAGCCGAGGCGAACGGGCTGAAGCCGCTGGCTTCGGCGACCAATTTCGTCACCATCGATTGCGGCCGCGACGGCGCCTTCGCGCTGAAGGTGCTGCGGGCGCTGTTGTCGCGCGACGTCTTCATCCGCAAGCCGATGGTGCCGGTGCTCGATCGCTGCATCCGGGTCAGCGTCGGCCTCGACCACGAGCTCGACATTTTTGCCGAGGAATTGCCCGGCGCACTGGCGGCAGCACGGGGGAACTGAAGAGCCTTCGCCCTATGTGGGCCTGTTGCGCAGTAACCGGGGATGTTTGGATGGGGCGGGATCGCAGGGATTTCGCTCGTCTTTGTGAGCTCCGCCCCCT